>NVXJ01000053.1 GCA_002733885.1 Arcobacter sp.
ACGACGAAATTATTTCGCAAGTAATCGAAGTCCTGCAGCAAGATTCGTGCAAACACTGGACGCTGAGTAACTCCCGGCGCACACCAAAAAAATTCATGCAAAAGCTTGCGGCACAAGCGCCACAAAATCTCACTCTAATTGAGCATCAAAAAACAGATGCTACATGGTTACCGCTGCAAATTCAGTCTGCTTCGAATATTTGGGTAACGCCAGACAGTGTATCTATGGTGTACGAGGCCATGACCTCTGGAGTACCCACCGGAGTTTTTAATCTTAAAAACCATAAAACCAACCGTATCAATTCAGGCATTTTGGAATTAATTAACAACAACATGGTCACCCCTTTCGCTCAGTGGAAAAAACAACTTCAACTCACTGAGCCCACAGAACAATTATGGGAAGCCGATCGCGCAGCACGCTGGTTATTAGGGCGCATTCAGCAAGAGGCATTACCGTGAAGATACTGCAAGTATTACCCGGCCTTGAAAGCGGTGGTGTCGAAAAAGGAACACTAGAAATTGCCAGTGCGGCAGTATCCGCAGGTTATCAATCCTTTGTATTGTCAGCGGGCGGCCGTATGGTTCAACCGTTAGAGCAACAAGGTTCAACCCATATCTGTTGGGATATCGGAAAGAAATCACTGCTTACTCTATTCGAAGTACGAAAAATCAGAAAATGGTTACAGGCTGAAAAATTTGACGTTGTGCATGTACGCTCTCGAATGCCCGCATGGATAATATGGATGGCATGGAACAAAATGGACCCGCAAACCAGACCCAAATTAATCAGCACAGTGCATGGTATGCATTCAGTCAGTAAGTACAGCGCCATCATGACCTGCGGCGAACAGGTCATCGCGGTATCCGAATCCATTGAGCAATATATTTTGGATAACTATCCAAACTGCTCTGCAGACAAAATTAATCTGATTTATCGCGGCATTGAAGCAGAGAAGTTTCCTGCAGAATATCAAGCAAGCGCTACATGGATAAATGGCTGGTATGCGCAATTCCCTCAGACTAAAAACAAATTAGTACTGACTCTACCGGGGCGCTTAACTCGATTAAAAGGGCATTTGGCGTTTTTGGAAATGTTTGCTGAACTACAACAACAAAATACCGAAGTTATCGCGTTAATCGTCGGTGATGAAGACCCCAAAAGAGTACAGTACGCAAAAGAGCTGCGCGAACGAGTCGAACATTTAGCTTTATCCGAACAGGTTATTTTTACTGGCCACCGCTCAGATATGCGTGAAATTTATTCTATATCCAATATTGTATTTTCTCTCTCCAGCAAACCAGAATCATTTGGTAGAACCGTACTTGAGGCACTCAGTATGGGCACACCAGTCGTTGGTTATGACCATGGAGGGGTTAGTGAAATATTACGAATGCTATTCCCCGAAGGTGCCGTAGCCGTAAATAACAAAAATAAGTTATTGGAAATAACCGCACGTATTTTGAAAAAAGAGCATGATAAAATCATACCCAATGACTCTTTTCTTCTTTCAAACATGCAAACTCAAACGCTGGCTCTGTACCGTAAAGTAACGCAATTAAAAGGTGCGGCATGAGCTATTGGTGGATAATCCCCTGCTCTATTGCGGTAATATTATTTCTACGCTTTTCATTTCGATACGCATGGTGGGCAACCGCCGTTGACTACAAAAACCCACGTATACTGATGTATCACATGATCAGTGATCATAAAAATAATGCTAAATTTAACGGTCTTCGAGTGACCCCGGAAGCATTTGAACAGCAACTTAACTGGCTAAAATCACACGATTGGAATTTCGTTACTATGAGCGAGCTAGTCATCCTCGGAAATACACTGCCACGTAAGTCAGTAGCGTTAACCTTCGATGATGGGTTTGAAGACAATTACACAAACGCTCTACCCATAATGCAAAGGTATGGTGCAAAAGGTACTTTATATTTGGTGGTAGATCGTCATAAAAGAGATTGGTCGACAAATAAAAAGGCTCACCACAACTCTGGGGAGCTAATGCAGGAACCAAAACTAACGGATACTCAGGTGACTGAAATGCTGCAATCGGGTGTGTTTGAGTTGGGCGCGCATACGACAACGCACCCCAACCTATCGCAATTATTAGAAGCTGAAAAAACTTCAGAAATTGCTGGTTCAAAACAGCAGCTCGAAAAATTATTCCAAACCAATATTGGCAGTTTTGCATACCCTTTTGGCATATATAGCCAAGATGATGTACGTGTAACCAAACGAGCGAACTTCGAGAGCGCCGTTACTACCGAAGCAGGTATAAGTGAGTTAAATACCAACAACCTACTCGAATTGAAGCGCGTAAAAATATCAGGGAAAGATAATTTTTTCGCCTTTCGCATGCGCATGAAACACGGTCAACGCGGGCTACGAAAATAATTTAATTATACGAACTTTAGAGTTTTCACTCTTAACCTCCAGCTATAAACCTATGACTAAAGCGAAACATCACGTACTTGTCCTCACTGATGATAAACCAGGCCACGTAAGTCAGAGCCTTGGCATCGGGCATGCGTTAGACTCAAGTATTGAAGCACAGCATCATCATATATCGATATCTGTTCGTTTTAAGAGTTTACGCTTTTTGATGCGGTATTTAGTCAACACCCTCCCTCACAAACTACTGATCCCGACACTACCGGTGTTTTACCGCATCAATGGTGACTATAAAAACTACCATAACCCAATCMTKMTSTSCTSCNKKWKKRMACACGCTTTATGCCAGCATCGTCCTTAAATCATTGACCGGTGGTTTAAACCTTTACAGCGGCTCACCCAAGCAGTTTAACCCGTCGATGATCGACTTGATTTACACAGTGGTGCCGATACCAAATTTGGCGAATAATGTGGTGCTTGATCTACCTCCAGTTAACATTGAAAAAATCATGCCGCGTAGCTCAGCAAACATATACACATTGCTCATTGGTGGCAACGGTGCAGGCTATCAATATTCGAAAAAAGATTGGGCGATATTAGTTACTGCGATTAAAGAAATCGCTTTTAGTCACAACATAAAGTGGTTAATCACCACATCTCGCCGTAGCGGAGTATTTATTGAAGAACTGCTTGATCAACTAAACGAACCTTCCGTCATTGAAGAGCTCACTTTGTATGGGCGTAAACCTGAAAAGGTAACGAGCCGCTACTTACAAGAAGCTGAAGTAATATTTTGTACCGAAGACAGTTTAACCATGGTTTCTGAAGCGATCTATTCTGGAAAGAAAGTATACACGTTGCACCCAAAGGTTTATCAACCTGATCAAAACGACGCTAACGCACTGGAAAAATATGATTCCAGTGGGTTTATTGAGCGACACCCAATAGAATCTATCGGTGATGTATCAGTAAATAAAAAAAAACTTATCCAAGTGCTGCCTAATATCAACAAGCAAATATATGCCCCTGTATTAAAAAAATTGCGCAGCATCCCATCCAAATGAGAATATTATGGTGGGGGAAATATGGAAATTACGGTCCGGACTACCCGAGAAATCGCACGTTATTAAAGTGYCTWAACGAGCTCGGACAYGAAGTCATTGAGTTCCGCCCTCGGYTTTCACAAACCGCMATCATAGAAGCAAGATTMAAAGGGCTATCAAATATCGATGTGCTATGGGTGCCATGTTTCAGACAAAGGGATTTAAACAGCGCAGCCAAATGGGCGAGCAAACACTCCATCCCCGTGATATTTGATCCATTAATCAGCTCTTATGATAAGCAAGTGTTCGAGAGAAAAAAGTTTTCCGCCGGCTCAAACAAAGCAATCAAACTATTAACTTGGGAAACAAACTTGTTTGCGAAAGCGGATTACTTGGTAGCAGACACTGATTGCCATAAAAAGTTTTTTACTGACACATTAAAATGCCCGCTACGAAAAGTCCATACGATACCGGTATCCGCGGAAGAGCAATTATTCTTTCCAAAACAATCTGCTAATCTAATAAATAGTGAAACAAAGCCAGAAGTACTTTTTTTTGGTACCTTCATTTCACTACAAGGTGCAACGTATATTGCTAAAGCCATTGGGTTCTATTCAGGCAAACCAATTAAACTGTGTTTTCTCGGCGATGGGCCAGATAGGAAAAAATGCGTTGAAATAGTTAAGTACACGGAAAATAAAAACATAGAAGTAACATTCGAGCAGTGGGTCCCAATCGATAAACTTGGCGACCGAATTAGACAAGCAACTATTTGCCTGGGGGTATTTGGTACTGGCGAGAAAACAAAAAGAGTGATCCCAAATAAGGCCTACCAGAGCCTTGCTTGTAACCGGCCACTCATTACAGTTTATTGCGATGCATACCCACAAGAACTACCCTCTTCAAACTGTGGTATTTACTGGGTTAATCCTGGCCAGCCCCAAGAGATCGCCGAGGCTATCAAACTTGCTATTGATGAGAGCGAATCTACAATTCTCGATGACCTTGCGGTTAACACCTATCGGACATATTTCTCAAACCAAAAAATAAAAGATTTGTTGCAACAACTTCTACCGTACGTCCGTTAAAGCTTGATAGCCAAGTCTAATTAACCATATATTTCAGGCAATAAAAAACCCCGCTATTGCGGGGTTTTTTATTTTCTAATAGCTGCTAATTACTTACCAGCATATTTTTCCGGCCTCACCAAGTAGCGAGCAAGTGCCGGTAGCAACCACAATGCACCAACCATATTCCAAACTGGTTTAATTCGAAGATACGCGAAGAACCTTACCAAGCCTTGACATTGATTGAATCCCGTAGAGATACAGGAGTGCCTTTCGAGGAACATGAAAACAGGTGCTGCACGGCTGTCGTCAGCTCGTGTCGTGAGATGTTGGGTTAAGTCCCGCAACGAGCGCAACCCTCGTCGTTAGTTGCTAACAGTTCGGCTGAGCACTCTAGCGAGACTGCCTTCGCAAGGAGGAGGAAGGTGAGGACGACGTCAAGTCATCATGGCCCTTATGGCTTGGGCTACACACGTGCTACAATGGGGCGTACAGAGAGTTGCGATACCGCGAGGTGGAGCTAATCTCATAAAGCGTCTCTCAGTTCGGATTGGACTCTGCAACTCGASTMCWTGAAGYTGGAATCRCTAGTAATCGTAGATCAGCAATGCTACGGTGAATACGTTCCCGGGTCTTGTACTCACCGCCCGTCACACCATGGGAGTTGAACTCATTCGAAGCGGGGATGCTAAAGTAGCTACCCTCCACAGTGGATTTAGCGACTGGGGTGAAGTCGTAACAAGGTAACCGTAGGAGAACCTGCGGTTGGATCACCTCCTTTCAGAGAATTGAGTTTGTGATTCGTTTCACAAACTCAAACAAAGAATAAAAAAGAGTTTTATGTTCAGTTTATAAAGATTATTTATAATTTATAGAAGCTGATCAAAGTTTGATAAAAAGCTCAAATATAAGTACTAAAAAGAATTAGTATTTATATTTGATTTTTAAGCACTAAAGTGCAATGCAGCGAGGAACTAAATTCCGAGTCGTAGTGATCAAAACTGTCTAAAGAAATTTAGAATGATATTTAAAAATTTAATGTTAAAGTCTTTAATTTTTTCGTTTAATTAAAAGAAGTGTATAAGATTTATCTTGTGTATGACTAATAATTAAAAAAACAAAAAAATTTTATTATCTAAAAAAGAACAATTAGAATTTATTCTAAGAAATTCAATTATAGATAGAACACAACTAAATTATTAGAGTATATGATTTGTATTTATATAAATCAATGTATATTTAATAAGATAGTAGCCAAGGAATATTATTACAAAAAGCGATAGAGTTTAACTCTATTTATTAATAAGCTATTAAGGGCTAATGGTGGATGCCTAGACTGTAAGAGGCGATGAAGGACGTACTAGACTGCGATAAGTCWYGGGGARCTGTCAAGAAGYTTTGATCCRKGAATTTCCGAATGGGACAACCCAGCATGRWGYGAWTCATGTTANCTCGAAAGAGRGSYAAMCYNGGTGAAGTGAAACATCTCAGTAACCRGAGGAAGAGAAATCAAATGAGATTCCCATAGTAGCGGCGAGCGAAMTGGGATTAGGACAAACCCWATGCTTGCATWGGGGGTTGTAGGACCAAGATRTGAGACTAAAGAAGATAGATGAATTASCTGGAAAGSTAAAGCGTAGARGGTGATACTCCYGTAATYGAAATYTTCAATAGCTCTATTGGTATCCTGAGTAGGACGGAACACGTGATATTTTGTCTGAATCTAGGGGGACCACCCTCTAATCCTAAATACTACTTACAGATCGATAGTGAACAAGTACCGTGAGGGAAAGGTGAAAAGTACYCCAGYGAGGRGAGTGAAATAGAACCTGAAACCATTAGCTTACAATCATTCGGAGCCCTATGATTTATCAGGGTGACGGACTGCCTTTTGCATAATGAGCCTGCGAGT
>NVXJ01000004.1 GCA_002733885.1 Arcobacter sp.
TATCGGGTTCATTTTCTTTATCAGCTAAATATGTCTCATACTCTTTAAGTTTATTAGGAATATCAGCTTGCAAAGCATTCACTTCATCACTAACATTTACAATCTTAAAAAGCTTATTTAACTCAAGTTCATCCCCTCGAACATAAGAGCCATCAATATGGATAATAAAACTATTTAAGACCTTATAACCAAGCTGTTTAAGAACATAAAGTTGTATAGAAACATCATGTAGATAAATATCTTTTACTGAGCTAGAGCTTTTCACCTCATATATTTCTACACCATCAGGTGTTATTTTTAAAACATCAACTAAAACTAAAATACTCTCATATAAAAACGCAGCCTCGTATATATGTTCTAAACCCTCATCCATCCATTCTTTAGTAGTTTCAATCATCCCATCAAAATCATCAGGATTATAAATAACTTCTTTACCATTAGGAAAAAGCTTACAGGCTAAGTCTCCTACAATACTTCCCGTTTCAAACCTTGAAAGGGCTGTTGCATCAGGAGGTGTAAGGATTTCTTTTTTGTACTTTTTTAGCCATAGTGCTTTGGGGCATTGTATGGCTTTGGTGTAGAGGGATTTAGAGAGGTTTATGATTCTAACTTCCAACACCAAATATCATCAATATTTAAATTAGCTGAGTAATCATATACAATAGCTACACTGTATTTTGCTCGTGTAATTGCAACATAAAACTTTGCTCGACTCGTTGATTCAATAGCTTTATCTTTTAAAATCCAGTCCAAAATAGGTTGTGTTGGATAAATCAGTATTCTGTCAAATCCCAAACCCTTTGATTCTCCAAAGTTCATTACAGAATAATTATTATTAATTTTTTTTCGTCTATCAACTCTTAATTGAAGAGGTTTATATATTTGTAAATAACTATCGACATCCTCTGCTTTTACAAAAAATATCCCTTTATGTTCCATATTATCATTTTGGTTAGAAATTGAAGCATTGTATTCGGGATAAAGCTTTGAAGAAAATAAACATATTAATTCATTATTTCTATACGAACAGTTTAATGTAGATTCATCTATAGAATATTCAATTTTTTTACATTCTGCCTCTATAAAGTTTTTAATTTTACCATCTTTATATTTTCCAAATTTTCTCTCATTATGTGTTAAGTACGTCGCTTGCCTAGGGTCACCAACTAAAATTACATTTGAGTCAGTTTTAAAAAAAAGCTTTATTAGCTCCAAATCATATCCCCCTAGGTCTTGAACTTCATCTATAAAAATATATTTATAAATTCTACTAAGCCTACTAAATACTGCGCCAGAACTTTTTTCATTACATTTGTATACAAATTTCGATAGTTTATCCGAGTATATTTTATAATCTTTACTAAAATAGTGTTTATCTACTTCATTTTCTGGATAGCACACAGAAAAGCCTCTACCAGTAGTATACTTAACCGCTGATTGTGAATTAACTAAAAGCATACCATTGATCTTCTTATCTGTTAGATAGTTCTGATAAGGCTTAATTCCATGCTGAATAAGTACAGAGAACCATGTCTGAATTGTAATATTCTTTGGAATAAAACCATTTATTTCAATCATCTTTTTTCTTATTTCTTTTTCATTAGCCTCTGTATAGGTAGTTATAAGCACATTTTCACTTTGCGCTAAAGCTTTAGTAACTAAGTAAGTAGTTTTACCAGCTCCAGCTGCTGCAATCATAAGCTTATTAATCTTACTCATGTTATTTAATTGCTTCTAGAATATATTCAGGAAAAACCATTGTTTCAGTTGTGTCAAATATCTTTAAAGCACATTCTGTTTTATTATTTTTCATATATTTTAAAATATCATCGTTAGTCGTATATCCTGTTCCAAAAATAGTGTTTAATTTTGATAAACTATTTGACTTTAACATTTTAGGTTCTAACGTATTATAATTGAAAGGTTTCCCTCCAATTATTAAGCTTCCACTATCAATTGTTTCATCAACAGAAATTTTTATATTTGGCTTTGCATTACCATTTAAATAATTTTCGTACTTTTTATTGATAGCATCCATATCACTGTCATTATCTGTAACCACTACTACATTTTTATTGACTTTTTCTGCAATCTCTAAAAATCTTAAAAATGACACACTAACAGAAATTACATCAACTTCATCTTCTATAGGTAATTTATTACCATTTTCTAGCATATATGCTTTCTGAACTACCAACTCATCAGAATCACCTTCAACTAAAATTGCTTTTTTACATAAAATTAATCGTAAAGTATCATATCCTGAAATCTTTTCAAAGAATTTATTTGTTTCATTTGTTAAGTCGTTTAATTTAATCGTTTTTTTGTCATTAAGTAGAATTAATGAATCTAGACCTAGTTTGTTTGCGACAAAACTGTTATGCGTAGAAATAAGAATTTGCTTATCATTATTAGTTGATTTTATTTTATTGATAAGGCTATTTAGTTTTGTATGGCTCAAGTGATTTTCAGGTTCTTCAATTAAAAGAAGGTTAGACTCTAATGCTTTTTTATGGCTTAATGCCAAGTCGGTTTTAATGATACATTGTTCACCTTTACCAATAAAGTGAAAAGGTATTTCATCAAAATAAGTCATTAGACTAGTTTCCCAAGCATTTTTTGAAACTAATTCTACTGATAATTCCAACTCTTTATCAGACAAGGTTGAGTAGCTTTTCACTTTTGTATTAATAGCTTTTATACTATCATCCTCGCTAAACACTTCTCTCATTTTTCTATGTGCTTGTGAAATTTTAACTATATCTTCATGCTCTAAATTTTCACGAATTATTCTTGATAAATAAATATCAGACCCATTTTGAAAACGGTTACTTGAAGAATCAATTAATGCTGATTTTAAAGGAATACTTCTTGAGGTAATACTATCTCTGGCAAAACTAGTCCAAAAAACATCATAGTATTCTATTGGTAATGTTTTAATATTTCCATCTTTAAGTAATTCTGCATATTCTGATGAGTATCTATCATCGAAATCTATTCTAAGTGATACACCAGATGCATTTTCTTTATAGCTGTTTCCAGTACCTTCAAAGAGGGGATAAGTTCCGTCTTGAAAATATACTTCAATTAATATATAAGGTAATTTAGTTGAATCAACAATATATTCTTTGATTGTTTCAATATTAAATAAATATTCAGTTAAATCATTTTTAATATATTTCCCATTAATAAGTCCCGTTAATGCCAAGTGAATAGCTTCTAATATTGTTGATTTTCCAGCCTCATTATTACCAACTATAATATTAACACCATCATTTAATTCAAGTTCTAATTTTCTAAAACTTTTAAAGTTTTCTATATTTATTTTTTTTATTTTCATTTACTGTCCTTATATATTAAATTCTATAATTCATCAGCCTATTAAAGTGTCACCCAATCTCAACAAAACTATTCCCATCCCCGTTAGGAATAACCCTTATCTGAAGAGGTATCCGTTCTTTTAAAGCCTCCACATGCGAGATAACACCAACCATCTTTCCTGAACTTTGAAGAAGGTTTAGGGCATTAAGAGCTGTTTCTAAATTCTCTTCATCCAGTGTTCCAAATCCTTCATCTAAAAAGAGTGAGTCAATAGCTATCTTTTTGCTTGCAAGTGCTGAAAGCCCTAAGGCAAGGGCAAGGCTTACAATGAAGCTTTCTCCACCAGAGAGCGTCCCAACAGGGCGAATAACATTACCTTGAAAGGCATCTATTACTTCAAGGTCTAAGAGTTTGTCTTGGTTTCTTGATAGTGTGTATCTAGAGCTTAAAACATTTAGGTGTTTATTGGCTAGTTTTATGAGTTGATCTAAGGTGATACCTTGAGCAAATTTTTTGAACTTTGTTCCATCGGCTGAGCCTACGAGTTCGTTTAGTTTCACCCAGACTTTGAAGGCCTCTTTTTTCTTTTCTAAAGATGTAATTTTTTCTTTAAACTTATCATTGTTTTCTTGGTTGAGTTCTAACTCTTTTTTATCACTACCTATACTTTGAGAAAGTTCATCTACTTTTTGTTGAAGAAGAGATTGAGTGATTTCTAGCTCTTCAAGAGCCTTAGTCGTTAGAGGCTCTTTTTGGTGTTCTTCCAATTGTTTTGAAGTTTGAGTTTTCAGTGTTTGAGTCTGGCTAAACTTTTCTTCTATGTCTTTGCATAAGCTTGAAAGTTCTTCTCTGTCTGTATTACTCAAACTTGCATTTTTCAGCTCTTGTGTATCTTTAAAATCATTCTTCTTATACAAGTCTTTAAGTGTAGTACTTAGTTCGCTTAGTTTCTTCTCTTCACCTACTATTTTTAGGTCTAAGTCTTTTTTATGAGTGGAACGTTCTTCACTTTTTGTCATTAGGGCATTAAGTTCTCTTTGTGAAAGTTTTTCTTTCTCTTGAGCTGTTTTATATTTTGCAGTAATCTCTTTTTCATGCACGTCTAAGTCAGCTACATTAAGTATCTCTATGCGTTTAGAAGACAAGTCTTTAATACTTTCTTCTAGCTCTTTTAAACTCTGTGTAGATGTTTTTATCTCTTCACTTATTGAACTAAGTTTRGTCTCACTCTCTTTYTTCCTTACATTAGAGCTGTTTAAGTCTGATTCTAAKACTYTTAAAGCCTCTTTAGTCTGKGTGTACTGTTCTTCTCTTTTTACAAGCTCTTGATAYTGAGTRTCTARTGTCTTGAKGTCTAGTTCTAAGTTAAACTCTTTGTAGTGTGARCTKAGGCTTTTTACTAAGGCCTCRATTTTTAATTGATTAGACTTAAGTGTTGAKGAYAACTGTTCTTCTTCACTCTTRTGCTTTTGCAAAGACAGGTTTAATTCAGTAAATGATTTTTCTTTATTTTGAAGTGTTTCTCTGGCCTTGTCCTTCTCTTTAAGAAGTTCGTCTTTTTTACTGCGGTCTTTCCTAAGTTCTTGAAGATGCTTCGTAAACTCTTCTTGTTTATCTTTGAGGTCTACTTCACTATCATCTCTTAGTTCAAAAGAGTACTGCTTGAAGGTAGCTTGTAAGGCTTCTAACTCTTTATTTAGTTTTTGAAGTTCTAGCTTAGATGTTTCAAGCTTTGTTTGCGCGGTCACTAAGTGTGTTTCTAAGTCTCTTAAGGCTTTTTCTTTTTCTTCCAACTCTTTTATTTGAGATGTGATTTTTGCTTCTGTTTCATTGACGTGCATATCGAGTAAACCGTCTTTTGCATAGGGATGGCTTGTAGAACCACACAAAGAACAGGCTTCTCCCTCAACAAGTTTATTTCTATCTTCTTCATAATTTTTAAGTTGTTGTTCTTTCTCTTTTTTCTCTCTAAGGGTTTGAATATGCTTTTTAATCTCAGCTATGTGCTCTTGTGAAATAGCTTGCATTTGTAAAAGAGACTTTTCTTGAAGGGTGTTGTTTTCACTCTCTTTTAGCTCAGTCTGTATTTTCTTGCTAAGAAGTGAATGACTCTGTAGTGTTCGTAATAAGGCTTGTGTATCTTCTAGGCTTTTTTGAAGACTTTCTTCTGTCTTTAACTCATTTACACTACGCGTTTGAAGTGTTTTATACTGAAGTTCTTTATCTGTGAAAATTAGAGATAGTTTCTCAACTTCTTCTTTGACAAGTTTATGATTTTTTTGTTCTTCTTCAAGGACAATGTTTAAGTCCTCTAGAGTTTTTCGTTTAGAAAGAGTGTCTTCTTCCTCTTCTTTATACTGTGTAATATTTTGTTTAATAATTCCAATAGCAGACAGAAGTTTTTCATCTTTAGTATTACTAAGTAAATAAGTATTTTTTGTTTCGATTTGCTTATTGATTTGATTGTAGTTTTCAACAATCTTGACTAAGGCCTTAGTTATTTCACCTGAGTTTTCTTTTTTACCTTCTAAATAAACCTTTGCTTTTGTGATGTTTTCTGTAATCTGTTGTTCTTGCGTTGCAATTTCTCTGGCATCTTTTAGCTTTTGGTTTTGTATTTCAAAGTTTGCATTCTCTTTTTCAAACTCTTTTTTGACAAGAGCATAAACTTCACCTTTTTCTTTTATCTCTTCATTTAAAGTCTCTAGCTCTTTAGTAAATGTAACTGATGTAGCCTTATCTTTGGCTAGGCTTTGCTGTAGTTGTTCATGTGTACTAAAGGTGGAAGAGACATTGAGTGCTCTGTTTGCTAAGTCTAGTTTTACAAAAGAGCTTTTATGTTCTTCTTTTAGTTTAGAAGCCTCGATAAACTCTTGTTCATGCTTTTGATTCTCTAAGCTAAGTTCTGCAAGTCTTTGAATCCAATTWARMRMTAAGKTWAKWTCTTTMAGTWCWTCATCACTCTTTTTCTTTAGACTTATGTTTTGTTCAAGTTCTTTTTTCTTTTGTTCTAGGAGTTCAASATCTAAGAATTCAATCGACTCTAAAATCTTTTGATCAGAACTCATATCATTTTGCAAGTCACGATGTTTATCAAATATGGCTATGGAAATATCTGCATATATTTGTGTGCCTGTTAGTTTTTCAAGTAAGGCTGAACGCTCTTTTTCATCTGCTTTTAAAAAAGCATCAAACCCACCTTGAGCAAGCATCATTGATTGAGTAAAACGTCCAAAGTCCAAACCTGAGAGTTCTTCTATCTTTTTTGGAACTTCTCTTGATTTTAGAGGTAAAGGTTTTCCATCTGCTAAGTCTATGAGTTCCATYTTAGCCGTTTGGAAATTTCCATCATGTTTATTACGAGCTCTTTTTTGACTCCATGAAGAGCGATAGGATTTAGTTTTAATCTTAAACTCAACTTCACAATAAGCCTCACCGCAATGTCGTGACATTAAATCATTAGGATTTTTAAGTCGCGCGGTTCGTCCATACAAGGCACAAGATATWATGTCAAGAATAGTRCTTTTACCTGAGCCWGTTGGYCCWGTAATGGCAAATAAGGCATTGTCTTTAGTAAGCTCTTCAAAGTTTATTTCTGTTGTACCTTTAAGAGAGTTAATGTTGAGTGCTTTTATAGAAAGTATTTTCATGAGTTCTGAACCTCATTTACAATATCTTTGAAGTTAGTAATTAACTCTTTTGTAAAAGCCTCATTTTCCAAACCCTCTTGTTCTATACGGCGTTCAAACACTTCTAAGGGATTAAGTTCATCTAAGCTTACAACATCAAAGTCTTCTGCACTAAGAACTGCCTCAACTCTATCAATCTTTACTGCTAAAAGGATAAGCTCTAGTTCTTCTGCTTTTTCTCTAATGACCTGATTTGAATAAAAAGGATTATCGTCTTTGAGTTGAACCTCTATCCATGTTTCTTTATTTTCTACACTTTCAAGCTCTGTTATAATTGTTTCTACATTTCCTTTTAGTAATAAAAGAGGTCTATGTAAAGGGATATCTAACTCAGTCACCTTTACATCTTTTTTATCAAAATCAACAATATTCACTTTCTTTTGAGTTTTTGACTCACTAAAGCTTAGAGGTATGGGTGAACCCGAATAACGGATATGGTCTTTTCCTACCACTTGGTTAATATGAAGATGGCCTAAGGCTACATAGTCAAAGTCTTTTCCAAAAAAGTCACTGTCTATATCTAAGGTTCCGCCAATATATATATCACGTTCGGATTCGCTAGTTTTTGATCCTACCGTAGTTAAATGACCTGTAGCAATAATAGGAATCTTTTTATCTTTACAAAGGGCTAAGGCTTCTTTATAAACCTTATTGTAATGCTCTTTAATACCTAAGGATAAGGCATTTTCTTTATCTTTTAAGCTCTCTCCACTAAGGGACTGACGAACTACATAATCTCTAAGATAGGGAACCGCACAAACAATACCCTCAAGTTCTTCATTCTTATAGATACTTATAATTTCATTCTCATTTTCATCACCTGATGTAATAACATGTACATTTAGTGCTTTTAAAAGTTGTTGAGGAGCCTTTAGAGTTGCAATAGAGTCATGGTTTCCTGCGGTAATGATAATGTTTTTACATACAGAAGAAGTAAGATTAGTTAAAAAATTGTAATAAAGTTCAAGAGCATAATTAGGAGGGGTTCCTGTGTCGAAAATATCACCTGCAACGATAAGCACATCAATGTCTTGTGTTTCAATAGTTTTAAGAAGCCAAGACAAAAAAGCTTGATGTTCATCTTCACGAGTTTTACCCATAAAGCTTTGACCTAAGTGCCAGTCTGATGTATGTAAAATTCGCATTTATGCCTTTTCTTGAAAATATAGAGATTGTTTAAATAATACCTTCTATTCTTATTTTAATGTTATTGTTTATCTTATATTTATATTGTTTAATGGAGCTCGTGTTGTTTGGTAACTAAATAATATCTTTGTGATTAAAAAAGAGTTTACTTCTAATACCCTTGATATTGGTTACAATGTCATACTTATAAAATAATGGAATAATTCATGAAAAAACTTGTTGTAAAAAACTCTGCTGCTAAAAAACTGCGTTTATTTAATCCTTGGGTCTATCAAAATGAGATAGCTATGCTACCTGAAGGCCTTGAAGAGGGTGAAATCGTTGAAGTAGTTGATTTAAAAGGTACCTGTTTTGGAGTGGGATATGCTAATGTTAAGTCAGTGATTACGCTTCGTATGCTTAGCTTTGAAAAAGTAGCCATTAATGCAAAATGGATTAAAAAGAAGCTTGAAATTGCTATTGGCGCAAGAAACTCTATTTTAGAACATTCAAACTCAGCTAGACTTGTACATTCTGAAGCAGATGGGCTTGCAGGTTTAATTGTAGACTTTTATGATGGTGTGTTAAGTGTTGCTATCAACACAGCAGGGATGGAAAGATTAAGAAAAGAGATTATTGGTTCTTTACTTGAAATTATTAAGCCTGTTGCTATTTATGAAAAGTCTGACGCAAATGCTAGAGAAAAAGAAGGACTTGAAACCTTTGAAGGCGCGATTCATGGGAAGGTTCCTGACTTTATTGAAGTGGTTGAGTTTGGATGTCAGTTTGGCTTAGACCTTAAGAACTCACAAAAAACAGGTTTTTACCTAGACCAAAGATTTAATCATGGAATCATTACGGAATATGTAAATGAAGATGTAACCATGTTAGATCTTTTTTGTAATACAGGTGGATTTGGAATGCACGCATTAAATGCAGGTGCTTCTCATGTAACCTTTGTAGATTCTTCAGCAGTAGCGATGGCGCAGGTTGAAAACAATATTTCTTTAAACGAATTTTCAGATGATGGACGCTCAACTTTAGTAACGGCTAATGCAATGGACTATATTAAAGAATTATCAGACAAAAAAGAATCTTATGATATTGTCGTTCTTGACCCCCCTTCATTTGCCAAAACTGCTGAACAAGCGAAGGCAGCGACTTCAGGATTTAAACACCTTATATTAAATGGTATTCGTGTGTGTAAACCGGGTGGGATAATCGCGCTTTTCTCATGTTCATATCATGTGAGTATGGATGACTTGAAAGAAATTTGTTTAGACGCTTCAAGAGACACAGGCAAGCAATTGAAAGTTTTAGAGCATATGTATCAAGATAAGGATCATCCTTATGTACTAAATACGCCTAATAGCCTATATCTAAAGGGACTTTTACTTCAGCTAGTATAAATATTTCTTAGATAGACTTAGTCAAAATAAACTAAGGAATAAACATGAAACTATTTTCATTAATACTCGCAGGTCTTTTGAGTGCAGGTATTTTAAATGCATCCCCAACAACACAAACGGTAACACTAAAGGGTGGCATAGTTCATCTAAGTGGTACGGCTATTAATGTGGGTGACACTGCTCCCGAGGTTAAACTTATTACTTCTGATCTTAAAGAAGTTCTTGTTGGTGGTAAGACTTCTCATACTCAAGTTCTTGTAGTTGTTCCAAGTATTGATACTCCCATCTGTGATCAAGAAGCACGTGACTTTAACAAGGTAGCCGCTAAACTTGAAAATGTAAAAATTATTGTTATCTCTATGGATCTTCCCTTTGCAGGTAAACGTTATTGTGCGGCTCACGGTATTGATAACATTATTGTTGCTTCTGACTTCCAAACTAAGGCCTTTGGAAAGGCTTACGGTACCTTAATTGCAGATGGAATTCTTAAAGGCATTGAAGCGCGCGTTATTTTTATAATCAAAGATGGAAAAGTTACTTATAAACAAACTGTTCCTGAAATCTCTACCGCTCCAGACTTTGAAGCAGTTTTAAAAGCTATCTAGTTTTATATACCCTTATTCCTTAGGGAATAGGGTCTTCTTACCTTTTCACCCTCTAACATACTTAAACCTATAAAATAAAAGAAGTCAAAAATTAACTTTCTTTTATACTACTTTATGAAAATATTATCGAGAGTTTTATATGTGGGATAGGGGTTTAAGAAAAAAACTAGTCTTGAGTATAAACTCAAGACCATAGTCCTTTTAAGTAGTAGTATTGTCTTTACTCTTCGTCTAATTCATCCGAAAGAATTTCATCCAAGAGCTGGCAAAAAGGATCATGAATGTCTTTACAGGATTTTAGACCAACATAAGATTCATTATCTGTTTTCTCAAAGAGTTCGCAGGCCGTATCCCAGTTAATATGATCCCAAAACTCTGCTAGATATTTTGGTCTTAGATTCCTATAATCAATATAATAAGCATGTTCCCAAACATCACAAACAAATAAAGGTATCATATTTGAAGACATTGGTGTCTGCGCATTTGATGTTTTTTCAAGTGTCAACTGACCATTAGAACCTCTTACCAACCAAACCCAACCTGAACCAAAAAGTGTTACTCCCGCCTGAATAAATTCTTCTTTGAGTTTATCTAAAGAGTCAAAATCCATATTAATCTTCTCCAGAAGTTTTCCTCTTGGAGCTAACTTACTAGGACTTAGACTGTTCCAGTAAAAGGTATGGTTAAAGACCTGAGCCGCATTATTAAAGACAGGACCTTCATCCGAACTTCGAATAATTTCAGATAAAGACATTTCATCTAAATCTTTTCCTTTGRTAAGTTCATTAAGTTTATTAACATAGGTTGTATGGTGCTTGCCATAATGGTACTGAATTGTCTCCTTAGAGATAAAAGGTTCTAGAGCATCTTCAGCAAATGGTAGTTTCGGTAAGTATATCATTGTCTTCCTTTTTAGTTATAATTTATTAACTATAATGTTTTGTTATTAATAGGAATATTAAAAAAAACATTTAGTTATATAAATATATAACTTTAAAACATTCCTCTTATATAGTTATATGAACAATCTACAAGGATATCTTATGGATAAGACCCTCATGCAAGACCTCTATTACTCAATGCTCTTAGGTAGGTATTTTGAATACGCAGCTAAAGAAAACTATTTCCAAGGAAGTATTTCTGGTTTTTTACACTTAGATATAGGACAAGAAGGTTTAAGTGTAGGTGTCATGAAAGCCTTTGAAGGAGATGTCTTTACCACTTACAGAGAACACGTCATGGCCCTTTCAAGAGGAATGTCTGCAAAGACTGTTATGGCGGAACTTTTTGGTAAGATTGATGGGGTGAGCAAGGGAAGAGGTGGGTCTATGCATATGTTTAGTCCTGAGCTCAATTTTTATGGGGGTGACGCTATTGTTGGTGGGCATATCCCTAATGCAGTTGGCTGCGCTTATGCGAGAAAGTATCAGGGTAAAAAAACGGGCAGCTTAGTTGTGTTTGGAGATGGAGCAACAAACTGTGGCGGATTCTTTGAATCCATAAACATAGCCTCAGCTCAAAAACTTCCCCTGGTCTTTTTATGTGAAAACAATCAGTACGCCATAGGTACACGCATCGATAAGGTTTCTTCTTTTACTAAGCAGGCAAAGAAGGTTGAAGCTTATATGCCAACAGTCGAGGTTGATGGCATGGATGTTATAGCCGTATATGAAGCCATAAAAAAAGCAGGTGAGTATATTAAAGAAGGAAAAGGACCTATCTTTATTGAGGCAATGACCTGTAGGTTTGAGGGTCATTCTATTAGTGATGCCAACAAATACAGATCCAGTAAAGAGATGAAAGAATGTAAGGACCTTGACCCTATTAAAAAGTTAAAAACACTTATAAATGAAGACTATTCTGAAAAGATAGAAATACAAGTGATACAAGAGATTGAAGAAGCGGTGGCCTTCGCACAAGAAAGTCCTGAGCCTTCTTTAAAAGATTTATATAAATATATGTTTACACAAGAAGGGCTAAAACATGCTTTATAGAGAGGCTATTAATCTTGCGCTAGATGAAAAAATGTCTGAAGATTCTAATATTGTTTTACTGGGTGAAGATATAGGGGGAGTAGGGGGAACCTTTAGAGTGACAGAAGGGCTGCTAGAAAAATATGGAAATACTAGGGTCATTGATACCCCCATAGCTGAACTAAGTATAGTGGGTAACGCCATTGGTATGGCCATAGGTGGTTTACGCCCTGTCGTTGAACTTATGACGGCGAATTTTTCGCTTTTAGCCTTTGATCAAATTATTAATCATATGTCAAAACTTCATTTTATGAGTGCGGGTAAGATAAGATTATCTATAGTTCTTCGAATGCCTCAGGGTGTGAGTAAACAATTAGGAGCACAGCATTCTGAAAATTATGAAAATATGTTGAGCTCTGTTCCTGGCTTATTTGTTTTTGCAGTAAGTAGTCCTAACTACGCTTATCATGCCCTGAAAAAATCTATAGAGATGGATGACCCTGTTATTTTTATAGAACACGAACTCTTATATAATAAAAAAGAAGAGATAGATTTAAAGGAAGACCTTGACCCCTTTAAGGCTCGCATAGTAAAAGAGGGAAAGGATGTTACGGTTATTTCGTACTTGAAGATGTTAGATGATACAGCCTCTGTTTTAGAAGAGATAGAAAAAGAGTTGAATTGTTCTTGCGAACTCATTGACCTATGTTCTTTAAATCCTGTAGACTTTGGAAGCCTTGAAATTTCGATTAAAAAAACAGGACGATTAGTAGTCATAGAAGAGGGTCATAAGATGGGCTCCTATGGGGCTCAGATAATCTCATGGGCAGTTGAAGACCTGTTTTACTTTCTTGACGCAGCTCCTCTTAGACTTTGTGGGAAAAATGTACCTATAGCCTATAATAGAAAACTAGAATTAGCATCTATTCCTACACCTAAGAGTATTAAAAAGGACATTATAAACTGGGGGAGACAAAGTGGTTTATGAGATATTTATGCCTCAGCTATCTGACTCGATGGATGAGGGAAAACTTATTAAATGGATGGTTAAGGTAAATGATAAGGTCAAGATTGGTGATGTTATTGCTGAGGTGGAATCAGACAAGGCGATAATGGAAGTACAATGTTTTAAAAATGGAGTGGTTGAAGGCTTATATATAAAAGAAGGTGAATCTGCTCCCGTTGGTACCGTTATGGCGGGTATTTTATTGGATAAGGAAATCAGTGGTCTTAGTGAGGGTCTTAAACAAGAAGAAGAACTAGAAGAAAAGACAGTCGAAGTTGAGTACTCATTAACAAAGGCCATAGCCTCACCTAAGGCAAGGCTTCTTGCACAGACTTTGGATATGAATATACAAGCCTTACAAGATATCCATAAACTACCTGTCCCCAGCCATGAAAAAGATATAGTTTATTATCATAAAAAGAAGTTTTTCACACTAAGGGCTCTTTTATTGATAGATGAGTATGGCTTGGATATAAATGAGATTCAAGTGCAGGGGAAGCAAGACTCTTTTGCTGTCTTAGAATATATTAAAAATAAAAATATATCTATAAAAAGAAAGATACCCTCTTTCCAAAAGGCCCTTATTAAAAACTTAGACAAGTCCGCTTTAAGAGCGGTATATCATATTTATGATTATATGGATGCTAGGTATTTTGAAAAGTATTCAAGATATGGGGTGACGGTTTGGTTGATGAAGATTTTTGCAAGGGCTATGATGGACTTTGAAGGCTTTCGCTCAAGCATCAAAGATGATTTTATTTATACCTGTGTTAATGCCCACATTTCCATAGCTATGCAAGAAGATAAAAAACTTTTTATGCCCGTGCTAAAAGACGTAAACCTTTTAGATCTTCAAAGCATAAAAGATAAGCTTAGGGAACATCAAAGGAAGGTACAAACCTTGTCTTTGAGTTTAGAAGATATGCAAGGCTCTAACTTTGGACTCTCCAACCTAGGAATGACGGGGATACATAGATTTGACGCGATGATAAACCAAGACGATAGCTCTATTGCAGCTATTGGGGCAAGTCAAGAAGGACGTATCTCTTTAACGCTGAGTTTAGACCATAGATTGATTAATGGATATGAGGCGGCTTTGTTTATGCAAAGGGTAAAAGAGATATGCTTAGAAGAAGAATTTTTCAAAGAGGAAATTAAGAATGTATGACATTATTTATATAGGGGGAGGCCTTAATTATGCAGGAGCTGTAATGGCGGCTAAAAAAGGTTTGAAGGTAGCCCTTATTGAAAAAGATTTAGAGCAGTTAGGGGGTGTGTGTTTGCATAAGGGATGCATACCCTCAAAAATGCTTTTACATTATGCTCAAATTGCGCATCAGAGTAAACATGATGTCTTTGAAGGTAGTATAAGTCTAAATATGAAGACACTTGTTGCTAAAAAAGATAAGTTACTCTCCAGTGCGGCAAGAGCAGTCACCTCTCAGTGTAAGGATATTGACCTTATTGAGGGTGAAGGTATTATCAAAGAAGCACATAAGGTTAGTGTTAATGATAAGATGTATGAGGCTAAACATATTGTTATTGGCACGGGGTCTTCTCCTTTTATTCCAAAGGGGATAGTTTATGATGCAAAAAAGATAATTACCAGTGATGAGGTTCTAAACTTACAAGAACTTCCAAAAGAAATATGTATTTATGGAGTGGGGGCAATTGGCTTGGAAATGGCTTCGTTTTTTGCTTCAAATGGGGTAAAGGTTAGTTTACTTTCTAGAAGTGAAGGTCTACAAAAAAAGGCGCATACTCTTATTCAAAAAGCAATGAAAAAACAGCTTGAATATATGAAGATAAACTTCTTAGAAAACCATAATATTATAAAGGCTGTTTCAAATTCAAATGAGGTTGTTATTAGCTTAGAAAATCAAGATGATATTCATACCCCTATGCTCTTAGTATGTTCAGGTAGAAAACCAAATCTTAGTGTGATAGATACACAAGAGATAGAAGTAACTAAGGGAATAAGAACAAATGAATATTTTGAGACGACTTTAAAAGACCATTACGCCATTGGGGATTGTAATGGTAAGCTTCAACTAGCTCACGCGGCTAAGGCCGAAGCCATAAATGTAACACAAAAAATCTTAGGAAAAAAAGTACCTGTCTTAGACCTAAGCACAGTGGTCCAGTTTATTCATACTCTTCCTATGTCTGTGGCTTCTATAGGTCAAATGCCCTCTGATACAAATAAATTATCTGAGGGGATAGTACGTTTAAACACCTTTACAACCTCAAACTTTCATGAGGCTAAAGAAGGTCTTATGATAGTGTACGCGGATGAGAATAAGTTTATAGTAGGCGCTGAGATTTTAGCTCCTGACGCGGAAGAATTGATTGCGCCTATAGCTATGGCCTTAGCTGGAGAAATGGACGCTAAATTAGCTTCTAAGACTATTATGGCGCATCCTAGTTTTGCTGAAGCATTAGAAAGAGTGTATTTTAGATTATGATAATCCATGACTGGGGTTTACTTGAGTATGAGCTTGCCTATGAAAAAATGCAAGAGGTACATTCTATAGCCCTAGAAGATGGACAAAACCATTTAATACTTTGCCAACACCCTCCTATTTATACCCTAGGTCAAGATGAAGACCAAAGTTTTGAGGTAGAAACCTTTAAAACAAACAGGGGTGGTTCTATCACCTCTCATTCCCCTGGACAAAATATATATTATTTTTGTTTTCAAACCGCCTTTCCTGCACGTTTTTTTTCTAAGGTACTTTCAGTATTTAGAAGCTTTTTTAAAAGTCATTTACCTTTAGTGCATTATGATAAAGACAGACCTGGGTTTTATCTCAAAGATGCAAAGCTCTTATCTCTTGGTTTTAGGTATAAAAAAGGAGTGTCTCTTCATGGAGTGGCCTTAAATGTATGCCCTGAGCTAAGCTTTCATAACAAAATTCATCCCTGTAATCTAAAAGATATAAGCTCAACTTCTTTAAAAAATGAAGACCTTAGCCTTTCGTGTGCTGAGGTTAATGAAAAAATCATAAGGCTTGTTTGTGAGGTCTTTGATGAATCCTTATAAACCTCGAGTTAAGGCCCCTGACCCTTTTCTAGTTTCTAAAACCCAAGATATTTTACAAAAATATAAACTTAACACCGTCTGTGAAGAAGCTTCTTGTCCCAATAGAGCCGAGTGCTATTTCCATAAAACAGCGACCTTTATGATCTTAGGAAAGACCTGTACTAGGTCCTGTCACTTTTGCGCGGTTAAAACGGGAAAGGGAGAAGATATAGATAAGGATGAACCTTTGAACTTGTCAAGGGCTATAAATGATTTAGGCTTGGATTATGTAGTCCTTACCTCAGTCGATAGAGACGACTTAAAAGATTTTGGATCAAGTCATTTTAAAGCCTGTGTCTCTAAAATTCAAGAAGAATGTCCAAGGGTGGAAATTGAGCTTTTAACACCTGATTTTAAGGCAGATACTTCTGCTCTTGATATTATCATTTCAACAGGGGTTAAAAAGCTTGCCCATAATGAAGAAACAGTAAGACGCATTTCTAAGGAAATTCGCCCTCAAAGCTCTTATGATAGAAGTCTTGCTACCTTGGAGTATTACGCACAACACGGTCAAAGTATTGTCAAGTCTTCTTTGATGTTAGGGCTTGGTGAGAGAAATTCAGAACTTCTTGAAACTATGCAAGACCTTTTAAATGTTGGCGTCACTGAATTAACCTTAGGCCAATATCTTCAACCTAGCCCTAAACATGCAGAAGTAAAGAGGTATTGTTCTCAAAGTTTATTTGATGAACTAAAAGCTGAGGCCTTAAGCATGGGTTTTAAGGCGGTTGCCTCAGGCCCCTTAGTTAGAAGTTCTTATCATGCTTCGGATTTATGAGTCTTTAGTCTTAAATAGTTGTGAAAACTCTATAGGAAAGGGAAAGACTAAGGAATTTGTTTTTTCACTTGAGATATCACTTAGAGTTTGAAGATATCTTAGTTGCATACTTTGAGGATTTTTACTTAAAATATTAGCCGCATCTAAAAGGGCTTGACTGGCTTGAAGTTCACCTTGAGCGTGTATAACCTTAGCTCTTCTTTCTCTTTCTGCCTCAGCTTGTTTGGCAATGGCTCTTACCATGTTTTCATCCAGGTCTATATGTTTAATCTCAACATTTGATATTTTAATACCCCAAGCATCGGTTTGCTTGTCTAAGATTTCTTGAATATCGGCATTAAGTTTTTCCCTTTCAGAAAGCATCTCATCAAGTTCATGTTGTCCAAGAACTGATCTTAATGTTGTTTGAGCTAATTGAGAGGTCGCGTCATAAAACTTTTCTACTTGAATAATAGCCTTTTGCGGATCAATCACACGAAAGTACACTACAGCATTTACATGTACAGAAACATTATCATGAGAGATAACATCTTGGGTAGGTACATCTAAGACTATAGTACGAAGGTCTACTTTAACCATTTGTTGAATGGCGGGGATAAGTATGATAAGTCCTGGTCCTTTTACTCCTGTAAAACGTCCAAGGGTAAAGACAACGGCCCTGTCATATTCTCTTAATACACGTATTGAAAGTGCTAATAAGATAATAATAAAAACTAAACTATAAATAAATGTCATTGAAAACATAATACAATCCTTTTTATTTCTTTAGTTCTAAGGTAAGACCCGATAATGATTCTACAAAAGCAGTCTCCTTAGCTTTGAGTTCTGTCTTAGAACTTGCATACCAAATCTCTCCGTGACAATGTACCTTATACAGATCTCCTTCTTTTGAGATGACTTGTACCTGCATACCTATCATCTCTTCTATACCACTGACTGCCTTTGCATGTCTAGATTTTATAAGGAAACGAAGAAGTAAGATAAAAAAAGCAAGAGAAGTTAGAGAAAAGGCCAAGATAAGGGGTAAGGATATATCTGTGCCTAAGGTGTCAGCGTCAAAAAGAAGTAAGGAACCTAGGGCAAAGGAGACTACCCCTGCAATGCCGAGTATTCCAAATCCTGAGAGAAAGACCTCTGCTATCATTAGGGCTATACCTATAAAAATAAGTAAAAGTCCTGCGTAAGAAAAGGGTAAAAGGTTAAGGGCATATAAGGCAAGAACCCCAGAGATTAGACCTATTACACCAGGATAAATCGAACCTGGATTCATGAGTTCAAAAAATATCCCATAAGCGCCTAGCATCAATAAGATATAAGCGATATTTGGATTTGTTAATATACTTAAGATTCTGTTCTTCCAATCGGGTTGATAAGAAAGATGTTTAACCCCTTTTTCAGATATGTTAATTTTTTTATTTGAGATAATAACGGATTTCCCTTCTATGGCCTTATAAAGCTCATCTTCGTTGTCTGCCATCAAGTCAATAACTCCATATTTTAAAGCATCTTCAGCAGATAAACTCTTTCCTTCTTTAACAGCTTGGATAGCCCAAGAGATATTTCTATCTCTTAACTGAGCCAGACTTTTAATATAAGCAATAGAATCATTGATAACCTTTTTTTCCATGGCAGTTGTGGATATATTTAGATCTTTTACATCAGGTGGTTTCATCATACTAACGGGTGTAGCTGCACCCAAATTAGTCCCGGGCGCCATAACAGAAACATGAGCAGCATACATCATATAAGTACCTGCACTTGCCGCTCTTGCACCCTTTGGAGATACATAAATAATAACAGGTATTGGACTGTTTAGAATCTCTTGTATGATCTCTCTCATAGAACTAGAAAGGCCACCTGGTGTATCTAAGGAGATAAGTATAGAAGTAGAATTATTTTCATAAGCGTAGGCAAATCCCTTTGAAATATAAGCACTCGTAGCCGGGCTGATAGCGCCTTGGATTTTTAGATGTGTCATAGTATTTGCATAAAGAGAAGGGTTGAATAAAAGAAAAATCAAAATCAAAAGTATTTTCTTCATAATGAAAAGTATAAATCATTCAGGCTTATAAAGGATAAGATTAAAAATATTAAAGCAAAAAATTCAGATATTAGATACAATTGCGAATGATTAAAAATATGGACCGTGGTGTGCTTTTTATGCTTCTTTCAGCGCTTATTTCAGCCTTGAATGGAGCCGTTGCAAAGGTGCTTTCACAAGACTTTACTGCCCTTGAAATTGTTTTTTATAGAAACCTTATAGGGGTTTTTATAATTGTTTATACCTTAAAACACACTGCCCCTAAACTAAAGGGTGGAAAGTTTCATTTGCTTTTTTTAAGAGGTGTTTTTGGTGCCTCGGCTATGGTATTGTTCTTTTATACGATTACGGTTATTCCCTTAGGCGAGGCGATAACACTAAACAAGACCTCTCCTTTCTTTGTCTCAATACTCGCCTTTTACCTTATGAAAGAGCACCTAAGTAAAAAAGCGATGTTAGCCTTAGGCGTGGGTTTTCTTGGGGTAATACTCATTACGAAGCCTTGGGGTCTATCTATCTCTTATGCGCATTTCTATGGAGTTCTTGGAGGCTTTTTTGCAGCGGCGGCTTACGCAACGATTAAAAAGATAAAAGATATTTATGATACCCGTGTGATTATGCTTTCTTTTATGGGAGTTGGAACACTTTTTCCTGTGATTCTTTTTGTACTTTCATTTTGGGTAACGAGTCCTCCTGAGGCATTGGCCTTTTTATTTACAGGTCTGTCTTGGCATAATGAGTGGCACTTATGGGGTCTAGTTGTGTTTATGTCTCTTATTTCAACCCTTTCTCAATACTTCTTAACTAAGGCTTATAGCCTATCTAAGGCAAGTATTATAGGGGTGATATCATATACCAACATCCCCTTTGCCATAGGCTTTGGCTACATGCTAGGAGACGCCTTTCCAGATTTTTGGACATTTACAGGAATAGGATTGATTGTTTTAGGTGGGGTTTTAGTTTCAAAGTCGAAGTAAAAGCCATAAGGCTTTTTTATCCTTTGACAATAGCTTCTATTTGTTTAACTACTGCGGGATCTTCTAGGGTTGAAATGTCTTGAGTGATTTCTTCCTTCTTAGCGATAGATCGAAGTAAACGTCTCATTATTTTTCCTGAACGTGTTTTTGGAAGTCCGGGTACGAAGATGATGTCATCACATAGAGCGATATTACCAATCTCTTTTTTGATGATATTATTGAGTTCTTTAACCATAGCAACATCATCTTCAAAACGGGTTTCATCAAGTGCATTTTTTAAGACGACATAAGCGAAGATTGACTCTCCCTTAATTTCATGAGGTCTTCCACATACAGCTACTTCAGCTACATTAGGGTCTTTCTTAAGAGCAGCTTCTACTTCAGCGGTTCCCATTCTATGACCTGATACATTAATAACATCATCCGTTCTACCGGTGATAGTGATATAACCATCTTCATCATAATTCGCGCCATCACCTGTAAAGTACACAGGCTTTCCATCTTTTTTAACATCTCCGAAGTAAGACTTCTTAAAACGCTCAGGGTCACCCCAAACGGCTCTAATCATAGATGGCCAAGGCTTAGTGATACACATATAACCACTTTCACCCTTTGCTACTTTAATCCCTGTTTCAGGGTCTAAAATCTCTCCAATAATTCCAGGAAGAGGGAAGGTGGCACAAGCAGGTTTAATAGGAGTGGCTCCAGGGAGTGGAGAAACGATATGCCCTCCTGTTTCTGTTTGCCAATAGGTATCAACAATAGCACATTTGGAATTTCCAACTTCTTCGTAATACCATTTCCACGCAGGAGGATCAATAGGCTCACCAACGGTTCCTAATACCTTAAGACTTGAAATATCATATTTGGATGGTTCATTTTCACCCATCTTATGCAGTACTCTTATGGCAGTTGGGGCGGTATAAAACTGGTTAATCTTATGTTTTTCAACCATCTTCCAACATCTTCCTGCGTCAGGATACGTAGGAACACCTTCAAACATAAGTGTGGTGGCCCCCATAGCAAGAGGACCATAAACAATGTAGGTATGACCCGTAATCCAACCTACATCCGCTGTACACCAAAAAGTATCATTATCTTTAACATCAAAGACCCATTCCATCGTCATTTGAGCCCATAAAATATATCCTGCAGTGTTATGCTGAACACCCTTAGGTGAACCCGTTGAACCTGAGGTGTAAAGTAAAAAGAGGGGGTCTTCAGAGTCCATTTCTTCGGCCTCACAAACACTCGATTCATTATCTATCATCTCATTATAAGAATAATCTCTACCTGCTACCCAAGTAACATCTTCATAATTTCTTTGAACAACACAAACTTTTTCAACAGGTGTATCACCCTTAAGTGCTTCATCAACAACAGGTTTAAGCATATATGCCTTACCCTTACGGTAAGCACCATCGGCGGTGATAACTACCTTAGCATCAGCGTCTTTGATTCTGTCCTTAAGGGCTTCAGCCGAAAATCCGCCAAAAACTATGGAATGAATAGCCCCAATTCTTGCACATGCAAGCATTGCATAAGCTGCTTCAGGAATCATTGGCATATAAATAACCACGCGGTCACCTTTTTTTACCCCGAACTTATTTTTAAGAAGGTTAGCAAACTTATTAACATTATGATGGAGTTGAAGATAGGTAATCATTTGATTATCGCCCTTATCCCCTTCAAATATAATGGCTACCTTGTTTTTCTTGTCTTCTAAGTGCCGGTCTATACATTGTTCAGATACATTAAGCGTACCCCCATCAAACCATGAATAAAAAGGGGCATTAGACTCATCTAAAACATTAGTAAAAGGTTTTTTCCATGTAATCTTTTCTTTTGCATAATCACCCCAAAAGCCTTCATAATTATCTTCGGCTTTTTTACATAGAGCGTAATATTCGTCCATACTTTTAATACGTGCAGTTTTTTGAAACTCTGGGTTAGGTTGAAAAATTTGTTTAGTTACGTTCATTTGGTATCCTTGTTTATGATAAATTTTTAGTAAAGGTGGGTTCCGGATAAAAGACTAATATCTTCTATCGGGAACCCATCTTTGTAGTTTTAAGTACATCATTGCTGTCATAATGGCATCATTTACAGCATTATGTTTTCCCATATTAGGGATATTTAGATCTCGCATGATTGTATCAAAGCCTAAGTCAATATTTCCTTGAGGAATTAAACTTATTTTTTTGTCAAAATAAATGGCAGAAACCTCTGTGGCCTTATTGGGCAAAACGATCCCTAGCCAAGGTTTAATATAACGGTTAATCATCTTAATATCAAACTCTAAGTAATACCCGACTAATGGTTTTGAACCAATATAATGTAAAAAATCATGTATAGCCTTATGGGGTTCTAAGGCATTGTCTAAATCACAAGGTCGAATGTTATGAATGGTAATGCTTTTTTCAGAGATTGTGTTTGAAGGCTTCAAGAAGACTTCAAAGGTTTGTGAACTTAAAATTTTGTTGTCTTTTATGGTCACCGCACCAATAGAAAGTATTTCATCTTTTTTAGTGTTTAAACCTGTTGTTTCTGTGTCAAAAACAACACACTCTTTTCCCTTATAATCGTCAAATAAAAAGGCATAATTGTCGTCTTTTAAATTTCTACGATTGAGTTTTTTTCTAATGAGATTAAACATTTATGTCACCACATTAAGATGAAAATGAAAACTAAGAAACTTTTTAAAGCTATTAACGACTTTAAAAGCATCTTTGAGAAGGTCCCGTTCATACTTTTCAAGCTTAGAAGGATCAATAAAGTTAGCGCGTTCATAATCATTAGGATGTTTTAACATGGCCTTTAGTCTCATTGAAAGAAGGGTATCGAAGGCTTCAACAAGTTCTGTTGCAAAGTTTTTATCGATAATGTTTTTGTTGTTAAGTTCTTTAATTCTTAAGATTGTATTTGTGTTTGTAATATTATATTCTAAACAAAGGGTTCGTATACCATGCACTATGGCAAAAATACCCCCCTTTTTTAGATCAATCTCATTTTTATAGCTGGAATTATTGGTAACAAAATTTGAAAATAAACTTAAAGGCGTTTCAAAACTTAGTGCGGATTTCGCGAGGTGCGCGAGTATGTCTTCTCGCCCAATAAAACGCTGATGTAAGTAGGTTTTAACTTCATTTAAAAGGTTTTCATTCCCACAAATATATAAGGCATCACTGAAAATTGAAAGTTCTTGGAGCGAGGCACTGTTTAAGGTGTCTACCCATATATCAACCTGTTCTTTGTAGTGACGTTTATTTCGTCTCCAAAAGGTATTACTTACCATAATATTTCCTGGGCAGGGAGGAAAACCCAAGTCTTGTAAGTGGGAAGAAAAGGTAAGCATGAAGGGTTCAAAGATTTCTGCCTTTGTATCATCATCAATGATAAGGGCATTATCTTGGTCTGTATGTAAAATTTGTTCTTGTCTTCCTTCACTTCCCATAAGGATAAGTGCTGCCTTGTTTTGCAGCTCTAAAGGCACACTAAGTTGATAAACCTTAGTATAGATTTTGGCATTAAGCTCACTTACAAGTTTGGAAATATAGCGGGTTTTAACCCCTCTTGCTTGTAAGGATTCAACAAGATAAAGTTGGTTTTTTTGAATCTTTTGTAAGTCTTGTATAGAAGATGCTTTTTGCACTTGAACGGCAATAAGGTGGGAATGATTGGCAAAATGACTAAGGAGGTCAAGCTGTTCTAAAATACCAACAATTTCACCATTTTCAAGTACGGCCATACGTTTAATGTCATGTTTCAAAAACATTAAAAGGGCATTAAAAAGAAAGTCACTTTTAGCAATGCAAATAAGTGGAAAACTTGCGATATCTTTAACCTTGGTGCTTAAAGGAAGTTGCGCTAATAAAAGTCTTTGACGTAGATCACTGTCAGTGACAATTCCATAATCTTCATTATCTTGAACAATAATGGCCTTAGCGCGAAGGTCTTGCATCTCTTGTAGGGCAGTATAAATAGAAGTGCTTTTGGGCACAAGGCATTTTACATGAAGGTAAATATCAGATACCTTTGCCATCATAAAAGGGGTAAGGTCATTTTGAAGTTCATGTTCTTTTAGGGACTGATGCTTAGCAATAAAGTCTTTCATGTAAAAGTCTTTAAAGGCTTGGTGGTCTTGTATGAGGTTTAAGAAAATCTCTTTTGGAAGGAGGTAGCAAATAAGGTCTTCTTGAACCACAAAATGTGATTTTATATCAGAATAAATAAGGGCATTAGCATCAAAGCTGTCACTTTCATTATAAACATTATGGAGCTCATCATCAAGGTATTCATGAACAATACCCTTGATGATAATATAAAGATAGTCACTTCCGATACTTTTTGAGATAAGTACGGACTCTTTAGGATAATAAGCAATGTCCATTGATCCACTAAGTGTTTCAATAACGCCGGCCTTTAAAAGAGAAAAGGGATGAACACTAGCAAGAAGCTGTTGTTGATCATAAATACTCATCTGTGACTACTCCTTATATTTTTTTATACTAGGGATAATCCCTAGTGATCAACAGCGCCTTCAGCACCGATACCTGTTTGAGCACGTACATATTGTGCTTCAAAGGCTTCGATTTCTTTAGCGGCTGAGTCTGACTTATCTGTAACTGAGAATAACCAAATACCAACAAATGATACCGTTACAGAAAACAATGCAGGGTATTTGTAAGGAAAAATCGCTTCTTCAAAACCAAAGATTTGAACCCATACAATTGGCCCAAGAATTACAAGTGTTACCGCCGTTGCAAGACCAAGGCTTCCACCCACGACTGCGCCACGTGTTGTTAGCTTAGACCAGTACATAGAAAGGAAAAGAATAGGGAAGTTCGCCGAAGCTGCAATAGCAAAGGCAAGACCTACCACGAAAGCGATATTTTGTTCTTCAAAGGCAATACCCATGAAAATTGAAATGATTCCAAGTACTACGGTTGCTATCTTAGACACTCTCATTTCACTTTGACCATCAGCCTTTCCTTTTTTGAAAACAGAAGCATAAAGGTCATGGGAGATTGCCGAAGCACCTGCAAGTGTAAGACCTGAAACTACGGCTAAAATTGTTGCAAAGGCTACGGCTGAAATAAAGCCTAGGAAGAAGTCTCCACCCACTGCGTGAGAAAGGTGAATCGCGGCCATGTTCTTACCACCAAGAATTGGATACCCACTATTAATTGCTTGTTTTGCTAGGTCTATGTATTCAGGATTTTGATAAACCATAACAATGGCACCAAAACCGATGATGAAGGTTAAAATGTAAAAGTAACCAATTAAACCTGTTGCGTAAAACACAGACTTACGTGCTTCTTTTGCGTCACCAACGGTAAAAAATCTCATAAGAATATGAGGAAGACCTGCGGTTCCAAACATTAGAGCAACGGCAAGAGAGATGGCTGAAATAGGATCATCGACCAATCCTCCTGGGCTCATAATCTCTATGCCTTTCATTTCTGTCGCTGTTGTAAAAAGAGCTTCAAAACTAAAGTCGAAATGTGCCATAACAGCGATGGCCATAAATGTTGCACCTGAAAGAAGTAAAAATGCCTTAATAATTTGAACCCAAGTTGTTGCGAGCATACCACCAAAGGTTACATAAAGAATCATTAACACACCAACTAGAACAACAGCAATTTCATATTCTAAACCAAACAAGAGTTGAATAAGTTTACCCGCACCAACCATTTGAGCGATAAGATAAAGAATAACAGTTGCAATTGAACCCGCTGCTGCTAGTGAGCGAATAGGTGTTTGACGTAAACGGTAAGATGCAACATCTGCAAAGGTGTACTTTCCAAGGTTACGAAGTTGCTCTGCAACAAGGAAAAGAATGATTGGCCATCCTACTAAGAAACCTATAGAATAGATTAAACCATCATATCCCTTTAGGTAAACAAGACCAGAAATACCAAGGAAAGAGGCAGCTGACATGTAATCACCTGCGATTGCCATACCATTTTGAAAACCTGTGATTCCACCACCTGCGGTATAAAAATCTTTGGCAGTTTTGGTTCTTTTAGCTGCCCAATAGGTAATTCCAAGAGTTGCCCCTACAAAAAGTAAGAACATAACAATGGCAGACATGTTTAAGGCTTGTTTCTCAATTTCGCCATCAATGGTTCCTGAAGCGTAAACACCGGCCATACATAGGCTTAAGAATATAAAAACACGAGATATCATGATTGATTTTCCTTGAATTTTTGTTTGATTTTTTGTGTAAGTCCGTCAAATTCAGAATTTGCACGTCTTACATAAATACCGGTTAAGGTAAAAGCAAAAATAATAATTGCTACACCTACTGGAATACCTAGTGTCGTTACGCTTCCCTCACTTATAGGTGTACCTAAGAGTGAAGGATAAAAGGCGATAGTGAGAATAAAGGCAAAATACACGATTAACATGGAAATGGTTAATTTCCATGCAAAGGTGGAACGTTTTTTTGTTAGTTCTTGAAAATTAGGGTCATTTTTAATAGACTCGACTTGTTCTTTTGTCATAATTGAAATCCTTTTTTAAAAATTGTAGTTAGCGATAAGTCGGTACTCATCCCAACCTGTGTTACCAGAAGTACCTTCTGCAAATTTTCTTGGAAAATTTCCACGAAAACGAAGTTGAAGATTCTTAATAGCTGCCGGGTAAAACTTGATATCAAAACCTGGTTCATAAGCTGTTCTTGCTACCCCATAACCTGAATTTTCATCCATGTCAAAAGAAGCATAATAAGTCGCTGCTGAAAGATTAAGCCCTCGTTTTTTAAAGGAATATGAAGCAGCTACCTTAGTAGCCTTTGTTCCTGCTAAAAATTGGTGACGTGTTACCATACCTTGAGTGAAGGCCGGCATACCACCAAATTGAGAAAGTATAGCATTTTTATACGAAGCATCTGTCTCATCATTATCGGTGGTCTGAGAATAAGCGATATAAGCTGTAAAAGCATCTATTTTAGCACCTACTTTAGCAGCCCAATATAATGAATCTATATCACCATTTCCCCCTAGGCTAGAATCTTTCATATACGCATTTCCAACATTGTTTTGTTTAATAACTTGTGCTTGAATAAAGGGTTTAAAATTTTCAAGCTGAAAAGAAGCTCCCGCATCAAGATACAGGGTGTTATATAAGTCCCAAGCATAATCATTAGAGGCTTTCATGTGAAAGTTATCGCTTGTATACTTTACTTGTGCATTGGTAACGCCAGATGTATTCTTTCCAGCTGCTGCCTCACCCATATTAAGGTACTTTCCTGTGCCAGCATTTCCAGCTGCGGGATAACCCGCTGTTGAGGCTAGCATTCCTCCTGAATAAATGTTACTAAAACTACCATAAGCAATCTTATTAAGATGAGCTACTTGAATGGAAGTGTTTCCTAAGTCCTTATTGACAAGTTTATAGGCTTCAAAGGTGTTAGGAAGCATACGCGCATCATCCGAACCAATCATAGGTGTGTCATAACGTTGAAGTCCTAATTTTAGACTTGTTTGTGAACCGTATTGGGAAAAGTCATATCCCACGTAGGCTTCACCTAAGATAGAATAAGATTCTAAACCTGTTCCAAGTAATGAAGGGTCTTGAACACCATGTTGGTTTAAATCAATCTTATTTGTAGTATAAAAAGCTGCGGCAAGGTTTACGCCATTGTAGGTAGCTGTTTCATACTTTAAATGTCCCCCAATTGCAGTTGAGTCACGATGTGTTGAAGCACCTGAACTTCCTTGATATCGTCTGTCTAAATAAAACATACGGATTTGACCGCTTGCCTTTCCTTGAGTAAACATATCACTCAAATTTTCTACTTCTTTATATTCTGTGGATACAGTTTTGGCATCTTCCCCATGTTTTAGTTTGGTTGTTATCCCATCTGTGCCTGCAAACAGACGTGTAATCATTAATAAAAAAGCCAGACTAAAAGCTATTTTCTTATTCATTTATTCTCCTTAAAGAGCGTCTCCCAACACTCAAATATATTACATTATTATCATAAATAAAGAGTGTAGCATGAACGTAGCAAGAACAAAGAAATGCAGTTTTTAGGATTAAAAATAGTAATTTGAGAATAAAAGTAACATTATTTTATAAGATTTAATTATTAATGGTTTTGGCTTGAAGGGATGTCTATCATATAACCTTGGGCACGAATATTTTGAATGAATTCTTCTTTTAGGGACTTTTTAAGACGGTTTATTTCAGCTCTAATGGTTGCATTATCAACAATAGTCTCATCCCAAACATAATTTTGAAACTGTTCGAAATCCACAATTCGACCACGGTTTCGTGCAAGTAGATCAATGATTTGCGATTGTCTTTTACTAAGGATTTGAATTTCGCCATTAAAGAGTAAATGGTTATGTTCTTGATCATAACTGTAATTAAAAGAAAGACGTAGGTGCACTTGTGGTAGTTCAGTTGATAATTTTATCTTATCAATGCGAAGGGAAAGTTCTTTAAGATGAAAGGGCTTTTTTAAGTAATCATAACAGCCTAAGTCATAAGCCCTTGAGATATCTTCAATATCAACTAAGGCGGAAATATAAATAGTAGGGGTGTGAATGCATAATTTATGTAAGCGTTCAAGAAGGCTTAGACCATCAATACTTGGGACATTAATATCCAGTAGAAGCAGATCATAGCTTTCATTTTTTAGAAGTTCTAAGGCCTGAAGTCCATCAAAACAAGACTCCACATGATGCCCAATGGCAAGAAGGTATTCTTCAATAGACTCATTAAGCATCACTTCATCTTCTAATAAAAATATTTTCATGCACCCATTACCTTAAACGTATACTTAAAACTTGTTCTATTTTCATTGGATTGAATCTTGATTATAACGTCTTCCTCATCACAAATAGATTTTACAAGGTTCAAACCTAAGCCAAACCCTTCCATCTTTGCATCTTCTTGATAATAAGGTTTTAAAATCATGTTTGTTTTATCTATTTTTTTTGACTTACTAAAAATTTCAAAGACAATATTTAGTCTATCATAATATGTTTTTATATGGATGATTTCTTTATGCAAGGTGAATTTAATGGCATTGGTAATGTTATTGTCAATGATACGTTGAAGTTTGGTTTCATTAAAATAAATATAATGTTCATTTGTACAGGGATTAAAATCAAAAGATAAGTGAGATTGCTCAGCGACCTCTTCAAAAAAATCTATACGACTTTGAAGATACGCATTAAAGGCAATAGGAAGGCGAGGGTATGTAACCTGACCTTTTTTTACAAGGTAACTTAAATCATCATAAATGGTAAAAATATTTTTAACCGCAGCATCAATTTTTGAGAGTTGCTTGTTTTTTCCATATTTCATATTAAATAAATCAATATTTGTAATTATAACACTTAAGGGAGTATTGGTCTCATGCACAGTGTGTCGTAAGAACTCTTTTTGTGAACGAAGTAATTCTTGAGAAAAATCTTGTGCTTTTTGAAGGGTCTTATTATTTTCTTGAAGTTCTAAGGTCTTATCTAAAACCTTTTTTTCTAGTGAAAGGTTTAGTCTTGCTAATGAGTTTTTTTGTTGATAAATTGTTTCTAACATCTCATTTGTATAATGGGTCATTTTTTGAAACTCAGTAAAAAACATGCTTTTATTGCTAATAGGTTTTTCTTGATGGGCGGCGGCTTCAAATAATCTCAAAAAGTTTTCAATATCTCTTTTAATTAAAGTACTTACAATTTTATTGATAGCAAACATAATTCCAAAGAGAATAAAGGTTAAGGTTGTTATTTCTAAAATAATTTTAATATGACGTTGTTTTAATTTCTTTTTTTGTTCTTGCGAAAATTCTATTTCTTGCATGGTTTGTTCAAGATTTTTATTATCTTCTTTCATAATTCTAAGACTTTCTTTTTGTAATTGTTTCTCATAAACACTGTATTCATCTTGAAAAAGTAAATAAGAAAAAATTAAAGTAGAAAATAAAATAACAAAGGTGGCATAACCTTGTACTTTTGAAAAAGTTAGATGCTGAAAATAATTATTTTTAAAGGAAAACATAAAAAAGATTATACCTCTACTTAAATAAAATTACTCAGAAAATTTGTTCAGAAATTTTTGCACTTAAGCTTTAATTTTATTATTAAAATTCTGAACTTAAGAATATTAGATTATAATTTCAAAAATATTATAAACAGGATAAACAATGTCTTTAAAAACATACGATTTTTCAGAAGAAGAAAGAGCAACATTTCAATGGGCTAAGATGACAACGTCTAAGGGTGTTATCTGGTTAAAGCTTTATGCAGATGAAACTCCAAATACAGTAGCTAATTTTGCATCTTTAGTAAAAGAGGGTTATTATGATAACCTTAATTTTCACCGCGTTATCCCTGGTTTTATGGCTCAAGGTGGTTGTCCACAAGGTACAGGTACGGGTGGCCCAGGTTACGCAATAGAATGTGAAACTTCTTTAAACACTTCTAAGCACCGTAAGGGAGCCTTATCTATGGCGCATGCTGGACCAAACACAGGTGGTTCTCAGTTCTTTATTACCTTTGCAGCAACACCTCACTTAGATGGTGTTCATACTGTTTTTGGTGGAATTGCAGAAGATGACGAAGATTCAATGGCAGTTCTTGACTCAATTGAAGGTCAAGACGCAATTGAAAAAGTCGAAATTTTAGCTGAGAAGTAGTAGATGCTAGTCCATATATGTTGTAGCGTTGATAGCCATTTCTTTTTAGAAAAGCTACAACAGGACTTCCCTGATGAAAAACTCACGGGCTTTTTTTATGATCCAAATATTCATCCGTATTCTGAATATAGACTGCGATACTTGGATGTTCAAAGAAGCTGTAAAAAACTAGGTATTGACCTACTTGAAGGCGAGTACGATTTCGAAACATGGAGACTTTTAGTTACGGGTTTAGAAAATGAACCTGAAAAGGGCAAACGTTGTGAGGTCTGTTTTGACAGACGTTTTGATGTGTCTGCTAAAAAAGCACTTGAATTAGGCGAAAAGAAAATCACTACTACTCTTTTAGTCTCTCCTTTAAAGTCTCAAGAACAACTTAAACGTGTGGGTGACCAATTTTTCGAAAAAAATGGGGTTGAATTTATAGCCGTAGATTACCGTAAAGGTGGAGGTTCTCAAGACCAAAGCCGTGTGACGAAAGAAGAACAACTTTACCGACAAGATTATTGTGGTTGTATATATGGACTTACTATGCAAAGAGACCAGCAGGGTAAGTTAATGGATGAGATGTTCTCACCTATAGGTAATCAAATTCTTCCAGCTTCCATAGAAGATAGACTAGAGTTGTATACGCGCAGAATGGATTATGAAGAAGAAAATATAGAATATAGCTTACGAAGAGAAAAATTTTTGAACTATAGACAATACTCTTTGAAGCTAAGTATTTCTAAAAAACCTGTTGATGCTCACGCTCTTATTTATTCAACCTTACCAAGAAAAAAAGCGAATGGCCGGATAGAAGAAGAAGTTAAAGGTCTGTATTTTATGAACAGAGAAGAGGTAAAGTTTATTAGCCTTGAGACCTTTAATACACTTTCTTCAAGTAGTTTTAATTCAGTAAAAGAGATGATATTCAATCCTATATCCGCGCAGCGTGAACATGAAGTTCGACAAAAATTATGTAATTCACCTTATGATTTAAGTCCTATTTTTGTTCTTGATGAGGTGATTGAAGGAAAGATTGATATTTATTTAGATGCGAAAACTTATGAAGATAATAGGGAATATTTAGTTTTAAAGTAGCCCAAAACTTGAGGTAAAATTCTCAGGCTTTATAAACACTCTCTTACATGAAACATCCGTAACCTTGACTTTGGTACATCATAAATTTTATTCCCTTCTTTACTATAGACATGGTACGTTTTCTCTTTTTCTATATATTCAACAATATAATGTTTATTCTTTTGAGGTCTAAGAATAAAGGTGATGTTTCCATGAGGCTTCATGGTATACCTAACATTTATATGCAAGGCCTTGTCTACAGGAACCTTAACTGTTTTGCTTGAGGTCTGTGTATCTGCAACAAGGTAGCCCCAAGAAACCATATCCTGACATCCTTTTGAATAGTCCGAAATATCGGCATAATAATAGTCTGAGTCATCACTTATACTTTTTGAAATAAGTTGCAAGCTTGCATGCTGTTTACTTTTTACATTTTTATAATGTGTAACACAGCCCGTAAACAAGAAACTAAGAATGATTAAATTGAGTGTATAAATAAAGTTTTTATTCATCATTGTTCTTATTTACACTCATCATCATAATTACCTATACGCTTACTTGGAATACGGACTATTTCCTTGCCTTCCATCATATAAGCATCAAACTCAGAAAGTGTTTTGAAAAAGCTTATCTCTTTTTTTGCATATTCAAATATGTAATGTTTTCCTTTCTTGGGTTTTAAAACATAGTTTGTATATTCTGTGTATGTAGAATTCCCGCTTTCAACTTTATATGCAAGGTGAATACGTAACTTTTTTTCTACAGGTATTTTTACAATTCTACTAGGGGTGTCGCTGTCCGTTTCTACTGCTCCTAAGGTAACTGAATTTTTACAACCTTTAGATATATCATACAATATGGTGTAATAGTCATCTGTGAAAATTAGGGTTTCACTCTTTGGAATAAGTTGAAGGGTCGCATAGTTTTTTGACTTTATATCTACATATGTCTTCACTCCACATCCTGAAAATATAAGTGCTATTGCAATGAGTATAAATGGTGATGTTTTTTTCATATTATTTCTTTTCCTTATCTCTTGATTCTTAGTATTTTACCTTTTGAATAGTTAACAGAATGTAAACATAATTTAAACTAGGACCTTATTGCTTATCACGTTTAAGTGATTTATTTATAAACTATATTCTTTTTACCTAGAATTTATTCATTCAAAGATACACTTCCTTAATTATATTTATCAAGGGTGTATATGCTAAATCTTGCGTCATTTTTAAAGCTTCTTAAAGAGTCTTTTCGAGACCTCTTGCCTATTGTTTTAGTTATTTTATTTTTTCAACTGGCCATTATTCAAAATATCCCTGAAAATTGGATTAATACAGCGATAGGACTTTTCATTGTTGCCATTGGTCTAGCCGTTTTTCTTTTAGGACTTGAAGTAGGTATTTTTCCTGTGGGAGAAAAGCTTGCAAGCGATTTTGCTCGTAAGGGTTCAACCTTATGGACCATTTTATTTGCCTTTATGATTGGTTTTGGAACCACCGTTGCAGAACCCGCCCTTTTTGTAATTGCTGAAAAAGCAGCAGCCATTAGTTCGGGTCGTATTGACGCCTTTACACTTAGAATGGTGGTCGCATTTTCTGTTGGTTTAGCCATTGTTATTGGGGTATGGAGGATTATAAAAGGTCACCCTATCCATTATTATATTATCTCTGGATACATCTTAGTGGTTGCAGCAACCGCCTTTTCTCCAAAAGAAATTGTAGGACTTGCCTTTGACTTGGGTGGAGTAACAACATCTACCGTGACAGTTCCTTTAGTAGCTGCCCTTGGTATTGGCTTAGCTTCAACCATCAAAGGACGTAATCCTGTTCTTGATGGTTTTGGTCTTATTGCCTTTGCCTCATTAACCCCTATGATTTTTGTACAGTTTTACGGAATCTTTGTGTATGAGTTTATGGAGGCACCCTTAGTATCTACGGTGGTTGCTCCAGTAACTCAGGCTGTTGAAGCACATTCTTTTGCCTTTCATTTACAACCCTTAGAACTTTTAAAAGGCTTTGCGTCTGTGGCCATGGATGTTCTTCCTATCTTAGCCATTATCTTCTTTTTTCAATATGTAGTACTAAAGAAGCCTGTTGAAAATATGAAAGAGGTATTAATAGGTTTTGGCCTTGTTGTTCTTGGCTTAGATGCCTTTATTATTGGTCTTGAAATGGGTCTATTTGCACTGGGTGAGTCTATGGCCTTTCAACTGACACAAAATGACAGTGTTTTTATCATTTATGCCTTCTCTTTTGCTATTGGTTTTTCAACAACAATGGCCGAACCTTCTTTAACAGCTATTGCAAAAAAAGCAATGGAAATTAGTGACGGAAAAATAAATGATTTTGTTTTACGTTTATTTGTTGCTACGGGTGTTGCCATAGGAATTGCCCTAGGTGCTTATAGAATTGTAAATGGTGGTGAAATTGTTTATTATATTATGACGGGATATATGTTTGTTATTGCTTTGACCTTTATTGCCCCTAAGTATATTATTCCCATTGCTTATGATAGTGGAGGCGTAACTACTTCTACCGTTACTGTCCCCTTAGTAGCAGCTCTTGGATTAGGACTTGCAACAAACATCCCTGGACGAGATCCTTTGATTGATGGTTTTGGTCTGGTGGCCTTTGCCTCATTATTTCCAATGCTTACGGTGATGGTTTATGGCGTTATTACGCAAAGAATGGGTATCAAAGGTGAACATGAACTTGCAGCTACGCATATAGATGAACTTCGCCAAGCTCTTGAACAAGCTGAAGACATGGGCTTATCAACGGTAACTATACACGGCACAGGGAAGCGACATTCTTACGCAGTACAATTCTCAGCTGTTCATGTAATTGTTCCTAAGGATAAAGAAGAAGAAGCCGTTTTAGCAGCCAAAGCAGCGGGGGCTAAAGGTGTTACTATTATGAGTGCTCATGGTATGGGTCTTGATAAAATGGAAAATTTTTATAATCGACTTCATTCAGATGAAACTGATTCTAACTTAATGTTTATTACACCCACTAAAAACGTAGATGGCATGATTAGAAAAATCATGGTTGACCTTGATATTATTGGAGATGGTGCAGGAATTACTTATTCTTATCCAATAACACATCTTAAAGGACTTACCCTTAATATAGCAGACTTATAGGCTTCTCTTTCCTCTCATAAACATTATTTTTTCAGGTATATGAAAAAATAATGCATAATTAACATAATTTTTGATAAAATAGCTAAATTTTATAAAAAGGCTATGCCCCTATGATGGACGTTGTAGAAATTCAGAAAATATTACCACATAGATATCCCCTGCTATTAATAGATAGAGTTACAGAAGTTGTTAATCACGAGAAACTTTTAGGTTTTAAAAATGTAAGTATTGGTGACCAAGTATTTGAAGGCCATTTTCCCGGTCATCCGATTTACCCTGGTGTAATGATTCTTGAAGGTATGGCCCAAGCTGGTGGTATTTTAGCCTTTAAAAGCATGGATATGACAGAAGAAGAAGCAGCTGAAAAAGTTGTGTACTTTATGAGTATTGATAAGGCAAAGTTCCGTTCTCCTGTTCGTCCTGGAGATAGATTAGATTATGAAATTACGGTACTTAAAAACAAGGGCCCTATTTGGGTTCTAAAAGGCAAGGCCTTTGTTGATGGTAAATTAGTGACTGAAGCTGAACTAAAAGCCATGGTAGTAGATAAGTAGTCTTATATGAGTTTAATTTCAAAATTAGCAATTATCGAAGATGGTGCACAAATTGGTGATAATGTTACTATTGCTCCCTTTGCCTTTGTTTCAAGTGAAGCAATAATAGGTGAGGGAACAAGCATTGCCCAAGGTGCTTATATTTATGGGAAAACAACTATTGGTAAAAATAATAGAATTTTTTCACATGCAGTTATCGGTTCGGCTCCTCAAGATTTAAAATATAATGGAGAAGAAGTCGAACTTATCATTGGTGATAATAACACCATTAGAGAATTTACACTTTTCAATCCAGGAACAGCAGGTGGTGGCTCTAAAACTATCATCGGTTCACATAACCTTTTTATGGGTTATGTACATGTAGGACATGATTCTATCATTGGTTCTCATTGTATTTTTGCTAATGCAGCGACAATAGCAGGACACGTTGAAATTGGTGACCATGTTGTTGTGGGTGGAATGACACCTATACATCAATTTGTACATATTGGTGATTATTCAATGGTAGCAGGTGCATCAGCACTTTCTCAAGATGTTCCACCTTTTTGTATGGTTGAAGGAAACAGAGCCGTTCTTCGTGGGCTTAACCTAACGGGTCTAAGAAGAAAAGTAGAACGTGAAGACATTAATGAACTTAAGTCTGCATATAGAGAACTTTTTGAAAAGGGTCGTCCTTTAAAAGAAGCAGCTCAAGAAATCTTAGATAAAAGCTCAAATCAGTATGCTAAAGATTTAGCAAACTTTGTTATAAAAACTAAGCGTGGTATCGCGTATGAAAGGAAAGCAAATGATTCATAGAAATTGTAGCTTTTGTGAGGCAATAGAAACAGAGGAAAACCCTCTTATTGCAGGAAATGGTGTTTACATTTGTAAAAACTGTGTAATTTCTGCTTATAGAATTATGTTTGGTGATGATGAAAAGGGTGAAACCGGTATTGTTGTACCTACCCTTGATGGTAAGTTAATGACACCAAAAGAGATGAATGCTCATCTAAGTGAATATGTTATTGGTCAAGAAAATGCTAAAAAGCTTCTTTCAGTTGCGGTTTATAATCATTATAAACGTATCTTTAAACAGCATGAAATAGAAGATGATGATACAGAAATAGCAAAGTCAAATATCTTACTTATTGGACCAACAGGTTCAGGTAAGACCTTAATGGCTCAAACTATTGCAAGAGTACTTAATGTGCCTTTAGCCATTGCTGACGCAACTTCTTTAACAGAGGCTGGGTATGTTGGTGAAGATGTTGAAAATATTTTAACACGTCTTCTTCAAGCAGCTGATGGAGATGTAGAAAAAGCAGAGCAAGGAATTTTATTTATTGATGAGATTGATAAGATTTCAAGAATGAGTGAGAACCGCTCAATTACTAGAGATGTTTCAGGTGAGGGCGTTCAACAAGCCTTACTGAAAATTATCGAAGGTGCTCAGGTTAACTTACCACCTAAGGGTGGACGTAAACATCCTAATCAAGAGTTCATATCTATGGACACTTCAGGTATATTATTTATCTGTGGTGGTGCCTTTGATGGTATGAAAGATATTCTTAAAAGAAAGCAAGGCGCAAATGTTCTTGGTTTTGGACATGAGAAAAAATCTAAAGATGAACAAGAACCTACCTTTGATATGGTAGAACCAGAAGATCTAATTCAATACGGTCTTATTCCTGAATTAATCGGACGTTTACCAATTATCGCTACACTTGGCGAAATTGAAGAAGACGCGATGATTCAAATTCTAACAGAACCAAAAAATTCTTTAGTACGTCAGTATAAAAAGCTTTTTGCTATTGATGGGGTTGAATTAAACTTTGAAGATGAGGCGCTTATCTCCATTGCTAAAAAAGCCATTAAACGTAAAACAGGGGCACGTGGACTACGTTCAATTATGGAAGAAATGATGATTGACGTAATGTATGAGCTTCCTGAGTACGAAGGTTATGAGGTAATTATTACTAAAGAGATGGTAGATGCAGACGAAAAACCAATTTATATCAAACAAAACAAGAAAAAAACAGCTTAGGATAATCAATGATTTTTAATAAATTTATAGGACTTTTTTCAAATGACCTAGCCATAGATTTAGGGACAGCAAATACACTTGTTATCGCTAAAGGCAAGGGTATCATTATTAATGAGCCTTCAGTAGTAGCGGTTAAGACAGAACGTTTTGGCCATCAAAGAGTCTTAGCTGTTGGTAGAGAAGCCAAAGAAATGGTGGGTAAAACACCGGGTAATATTAAGGCTATTCGTCCTATGAGAGATGGCGTTATTGCTGACTTTGATATGACTGAAAAGATGATTCGAAAATTTATTGAAAAAGCACATGGTCGATCGGCTTTAATTAGCCCTCGTATTATTATTTGTGTGCCTTATGGTCTTACTCAAGTTGAAAGAAAAGCCGTACGTGAATCAGCACTTTCAGCAGGAGCACGTGAGGTTTTCTTAATTGAAGAGCCAATGGCAGCGGCTATTGGAGCAGGGATTGATATTCGTCAACCTCAGGGTAACTTAGTAGTAGATATTGGTGGTGGTACGACTGAAATAGGTGTTGTTTCTCTTGGTGGTCTTGTTCTTTCTAAGTCTATTCGTGTTGCGGGTGATAAGATTGATCAAGCTATTATTGATTATGTTAAACGTAAGTACAACTTGCTTATTGGTGAACGCTCTGCTGAAGAGATTAAAATTGCTATTGGTACGGCTATGCCTTTAGATGAAGAGATGACGATGATAGTAAATGGTCGTGATCAGGTTGAAGGACTGTTAAGCTCAATCGAGTTAACCAGTGAAGATGCCCGTGAGGCTATGCGTGATCCTTTAAAAGAGATTGGTGAAGCACTAAGAGCTGTTTTAGAGGTTATGCCTCCAGACTTAGCAGGTGATATTGTAAACCATGGAATTATTTTAACAGGTGGTGGAGCCTTGATCCGTCAACTTGATAAGTTCTTATCTGAATTAGTAAAGATACCTGTTTATGTGGCAGATGAGCCACTTTTAGCTGTTGCAAAAGGAACAGGACGCGCACTTGAAGAGATAGATCTTCTTCAGGAACTCTTCGAGCATGAATAAAGAGCTTGTAGGCTTTTTATTTTTAGCATTTGCCATTGTTATTGGTGTGCTGAAATTTACAAACTGGATTCAAGACCCTTTCATTGGTGGCTTGAATTCTGTAAAAAACTTTTACCATGAGAGTGTTGAAGGCATTGATAGCTCTATTGATGAACACTTTTCTCAACAAGAAACTATTATTGCACTTCAAATTGAAAACAAGAAATACAAAGAAAATAATCTTTTAGCACAAGAATTTGCAACTGAACTTAATGCTATGTTTAAAGAACATAATTCTGACCTTGAAATATCGCCTAAGGTTCAGCTTGTAAAAACACTGTCTTATGCAAAATTTGGTGATATTAACCGTGTTTGGTTAGATATGAAAGATTATAATACCTCAAAGGTATATGGTCTTGTAAGTGAAGGGATAAGTGCAGGTATAGTAACCTTTAAGCATGGTCAACCCATGGCCCTTTTAAATTCTGATTATAAATGTTCCTACACTGTTTATATAGGCAAAAAAAGAGCTCCTGGTATTGTTCATGGAAAAAACACTAAAGAGATGGTGGTAGAATTTATTCCTAATTGGATTAAAATAGAAGCAGGAGATAAAGTTTTTACCTCAGGACTTGATAATCTTTTCTTTAGAGGTTTAAGAGTAGGAAAGGTTCTAGAAGTTACTAAGTCTCAAGGCTTTCAAAGTGCACTTATTGAGCCTTATTTTGATGTGACCGACCCGGGTTACTTTCATGTAATTATGAAACGTTATTAAAGAATAAACATGTTCATTTCTGATTTGAACCTTTTAATTGAAAAAATCGAAGCACTTCAAATAGAAAATAAAGCTTAAAAAAAAGAGCTCAATAAACGTGAGTAAGATATATATAATCAAAACTCAGAAGCTTAAGAAAAAAAATAGTGTCAAAAAAGAGAACTTGCCTTCTCTTTTTTAGTTTTAATATACTTTTTGTAAGAGTAACTTTCTTGTATTTTAGCCTTAGTGATATTTTTTACTTGTAAAAGACAAGACTTAGTGTATTTCTCATCCATTTTTAAGCCCTTAATAGATATAATCACCAAATTTATTATGCAAATATAACTAGTATTAAAGGGTCACAATGCCAAAACGAAACGATATAAAAACCATTTTACTAATAGGTTCAGGACCTATTGTTATTGGACAAGCCTGTGAGTTTGATTACTCTGGAACACAAGCGGTTAAAACCCTTAAAGAGCTTGGATATCGTGTAATCCTTATTAACTCTAATCCTGCAACCATCATGACTGACCCTGAGTTTGCAGACAGAACATATATAGAACCTATTACACCAGAAATCATTTCAAAGATTATAAAAAAAGAAAAGGTAGATGCCATACTTCCTACTATGGGTGGTCAAACAGCATTAAATGCTGCAATGACCATGCATGAACAAGGCTTGTTAGAGGGTATCGAATTTTTAGGTGCCAACCCTGAAGCTATTCATAAGGGTGAAGACCGTGTTGCTTTTAAAGAAGCAATGATTAAAATTGGAATGGACCTTCCTAATTCAAAGTATGCACATACTATTGAAGAAGCCTTAGAAGCCGCAGAAGAAATAGGTTTTCCTCTTATCATTCGTGCCTCATTTACTCTAGCAGGCGCAGGTTCAGGTGTTGCTTATAATATTGACGAGTACAAGACTCTAGCTCAGCGTGGTTTAGACGCAAGTCCAATATCACAAATCCTAGTAGAAGAGTCTCTTCTTGGTTGGAAAGAATATGAGATGGAAGTTATTCGTGATAAGGCAGATAACTGTATCATCATCTGTTCTATTGAAAACTTTGATCCTATGGGTGTTCATACAGGTGATTCTATCACGGTGGCACCGGCACTTACACTTACGGATAAAGAATATCAAAGAATGCGTGACGCTAGTTTTGATATCTTAAGAGAGATTGGTGTGGATACAGGTGGTTCAAACGTACAATTTTCAATTGACCCGAAGACGGGAAGGATGATTGTAATTGAAATGAACCCTAGGGTTTCACGTTCATCTGCTCTTGCCTCTAAGGCAACGGGTTATCCTATTGCGAAAATTGCAACACTTCTTGCTGTCGGTTATACGCTGGATGAACTTACTAATGATATTACTGGTACACCAGCCTCATTTGAACCGGTTATTGATTATGTTGTAACAAAGATTCCTCGTTTTACATTTGAAAAATTCCCTGAAGCAGATTCTACCCTTTCAACGGGTATGAAGTCTGTTGGAGAGGTTATGGCCATTGGTCGTACCTTTAAAGAATCATTTCAAAAGGCCTTATGCTCTTTAGAAGAAGATTATAGTGGTTTAGATTGTCAAGCAGGGGACATGGACTTTATCATTCATGAAATCCGCCGTCCTAATGCTAAGCGTATGCTTTATGTTGCTGAAGGTTTTCGTCGTGGTCTTAGCCATGAAGAAATCTTTGATATTTGTCAGATTGATCCTTGGTATCTTTTCCAACTTGAAGAACTTGTGGAGTTTGAAAAAACAATTGATATTGATATTTTAAATGATGAGGTACGTTTTAGACTGGCTAAGACTCAGGGCTTCTCAGATATGAAAATTGCTCAACATATTAACAGAAATTCAAATATCAATCAAAGCGAAAACGATGTGTATAATGCACGTAAACGCTTAGGAATTCATTTTGAATATAACGAAGTAGATACTTGTTCAGCTGAGTTTGAAGCACTGACTCCTTATCTTTACTCAACAACAAATATTACGAAGCTTCCAAATCTTACTAACCGTGTTAATACGGATAAAAAGAAGGTTATGATTTTAGGCGGTGGACCAAATAGAATTGGTCAAGGTATAGAGTTTGATTATTGTTGTGTTCACGCTGCCTTTGCCTTAAAAGAGATGGGTATTGAAACCATTATGTATAACTGTAATCCTGAAACGGTTTCAACAGATTATGATACTTCTGATGTTTTATACTTTGAGCCAATTGACTTTGAACATGTAAGAGAAGTGATTGAGTATGAACAGCCAGATGGGATTATCGTTCACTTTGGGGGGCAAACACCTTTAAAACTTGCTAACTCATTAACAGCTATTGGTGCAAAAATCTCTGGAACGCCTGCTAAGGTTATTGACCTTGCAGAAGACAGAGAGAAATTTGCGGCCTTTGTTGAAGAGTTTGGATTAAAGCAACCTGCAAATGGTCTTGCTACAACTAAAGAGCAAGCCGTAACAATTGCTGAAAGACTTACTTATCCTGTGCTTGTTCGTCCTTCATTTGTTCTGGGTGGACGTGCAATGCGTATCGTTTATAACTCAGATGAACTACGTACTTATATGGATGTCGCAGTATCCGTTTCAAATGATGCGCCTGTTCTTGTTGATAAGTTCTTAGACCAGGCCATTGAGCTTGATGTTGACGCCATTTGTGATGGAACAGATGTTTATATTGGCTCAGTTATGCAACATATTGAAGAAGCAGGGATTCACTCAGGTGATTCTGCCTGTTGTCTTCCTCCTATGAATCTTTCGGATGAATTAATTGCTCAGGTCGAACAAGAAACTAAAATAATTGCTCTTGGCTTAGGTGTTATTGGTTTAATGAATATTCAGTACGCAATTTATCAAAATGAGGTTTATCTTATTGAGGTAAATCCAAGAGCTTCAAGAACGGTTCCTTTTGTTTCTAAGGCAACGGGTATTCCTCTTGCTAAGGTGGCTACTCGTGTTATGATGGGTGAAAAGCTTGCTGACGCACTTAAGTTTTATGATAATTATAATGTGGTTATGCAAGGTGATGGTATCTTAAAGCCACGTCTTAAAGACCATATCGCTCTTAAAGAAGCAGTATTTCCATTTAACAAACTTTATGGAGCGGATTTAGTATTGAGTCCTGAGATGAAATCTACGGGTGAGGTTATGGGTATTTCTAAGAACTTTGGAACCTCATTTGCAAAATCTCAAATGGCGGCAGGAAATATTATTCCTACTGAGGGAAAATGTTTCTTATCTTTTATTGATATGGATAAGGAACACGCGGCAGAAATTGCAAAAGGTTTGAGTGATAATGGTATTAAGCTTATTGCAACAAAGGGAACGGCGAAGATTATTAATGAAGCAGGCATAGACTGTGAAGTGGTTCTTAAAATCTCTGAAGGCCGTCCTAATATTGAAGACGTTATGACAAATGGTGAAATTGCCATGGCGATTAATACTTCAGATAATAAAACAGCTAAGGATGACGCCGTTAAGATTCGTCAAATTGTGCTTCGTAGAGGTATTCCTTACTTCACAACACTTTCCGCCGCAAGAGCTACTATTGAAGCCTTAGTTCAGATGAAAAATGACAACTGGAATGAGCCAGTACCTCTTCAAGATTATCTTGAACAATAAGGTTTTTTTAGTTCAAACCGATACAACAGTCGGTTTCTTATCTCAAAATTCTCAGTCCTTGGCTGAGATTAAAGAACGTCCCCCTCATAAACCCTTTGTCCAAGTTACATCCACATTTAAGACCTTAAAAACTATGGTTCGTGTTCCCTTGTTTCATAAAAATACAGTCAGACGAGGAAAAAAACAGACCTTTGTGTATAGCAATAATAAGGCAATTCGTGTGGTTAAAGATAAAGACCATGCAAGATTTATTAAGCCCTTTGGGTGGTTTTACTCAACATCAGCAAATGAAAAGGCCTTGTCTTACAATAAAGAATTTGCCGAGGCTTCATCTGATATAATTATTGAAAATATCAAGGGTTTGTTTGAAGGTGAATCATCTTCAATTTATAAACTTGGTAAAATTAAAATGAGAAGGTTGCGTTAATGGGTTCTAAGCTTGCTACAGCATTTATTACAGGTGTGTTTTTTGCATTTTTTTTAGACTTCTTTTTTGTCTTAGGTTTGTTTTTAAATTATATACAGGCTCAAGATATAGATGTCTATTATAATATTCTTTTTGCTGAWMRNNAARGCYAWCWMRTWTYWTWTMSMNTTAGWWRWAWWCTTTGGATATTTGTTTTTATTTTTCCCAAGTCCGAAGATAGCAACTATAATATTTGGAATTTGTTTTGCTTTCGTCAATCTGACTCAAATTCCAAGTATAGGTTTTAAAGCAGGCCAAATGATGTTTGAAGAAACAAGTAAGGTTATACAAGAGGGTAAATACACTTATATAGGAAAGACTGTATATGAGGGCAGAAGTACCATCTGGTTTTATGAAGAAGAATTGAAGAAAATCATTGAAATACAAAAGGATAAGATACGTGAATAAGTTTATAAAAGCAGGAACAGCTATTGGTGTTGGGTCTATGAGTTTAGTTGTCATGACAGCCTTAAGTGGTTGTGCTCAGCAGCAAGAAGAACCTAAAAATAGATTTTTAGTAATTGAACAAAATGCTAATGGAAAATATACCGTAGTAGAAGAACATCCAACAGAGGGTGAGTCTCGTGCAATAATTAGAGAACGTGACGAAAATGGAAAAGTTATAGAACGCTTTATGAATGAATCTGAAATGAAGATGCTTGCAGAACAAGAGTACTCGAAGGTTCAAAATGGAACCTCTGAAACAACTCAGCCAAATAGCGGTGGAGGAATGGGACTTGGAGGTACTATTTTAGCAGTAGCTGCTGGTTCATTAATGGGAAATATGATTGCTAATTCATTAATGGGAAATAAAAACTTTTCTCAAAATGCAAATCGTGTGAATAAGTCTTCATATCATGCAAAGAAAAAAGCCTCTGCTTCTAAGTCAAAGTCAAAGAAAAGCTTCTTTTCTAAGAGATCAAGCTCAAGTGGAAGAACTTCAGGTTGGGGCGGATGATACAAACTACTAAGGTTAAGCCAATTGATAATGAAACCCTAGAAGAGATAGGTTTTTCTTGGCATACAGAYWCAGATGGKACMWMKTAYGTWRSTGATGARYTKGTWCAARTAASTSARRMSGAGGCWGARGCYTATTATRARGCWGGWAATGAGCTTTATGATATGTACGCAACAGCGGCTGAATATGTGATAGAAAATGACTTGTTTTTCGAGATTGGTATCCCCTTTAACCTAGTAGAAAGTATCAAAAAGTCTTGGGAAAATGATGTGCACTGGCATTTATACGGTCGCTTTGATTTAGCCGGTGGTATTGATGGTAAGCCTATTAAGCTTATCGAATTTAATGCAGACACACCCACAGGACTTTTTGAAACGGCCATTGTACAGTGGGCTATACTTAAGATAAATGAAATGGATGAGGAAAAACAGTTTAATACGGTATATGAGTCTATCTCAGATAATTTCAAGCGCCTTATTACCCTCTTTGATGATACTTCTAATTTTGAAGAACGATATGCAGGTTGGAGAATACTTTTTTCATCTATTGAAGGTATAGATGAAGAAGAAGTTACCACTAAACTCTTAAAACGTATGGCAGATGATGCTGGTTTTTTAACAGGATTTGAATTTTTACAAGATGTTTCCTTTGATGAAGATGGAATATCAGATACTAAAAATCAAGATTATGAGTACTGGTTTAAGCTTTTTCCTTGGGAAGACATTGCTATACAAGAGGGTGAATTAGCCCTAACGCTTGAGCATATATTAGGGTCTCAATCAGCGATTATTTTAAATCCTGCCTATACCCTTCTTTTTCAATCAAAGGGCATGCTTAAAATATTATGGGATTTATTCCCTGATTCGCCTTACCTTCTTGAGACCTCCTATGAACCTTTAGAAAATAAGGCTTATGTAGAGAAAAAAGTTTTTGGGCGAGAAGGGGAAAATGTGACCTTTGTAGAATCTGATGGTTCTATTTCAGCTCAGACTGAGGGAGAATACGGACATTATAAGTCTGTTTATCAAGAAGCGGTTGAATTTCCTCAAGATAAAGAAGGCAACTATTATCAAGCAGGCGTGTTTTTCGCCTATGAAGCCTGTGGTCTTGGTTATAGACGTGGTGGAAAGATCTTAGATAATATGAGTAAATTTGTAGGGCATCTTATACGTTAAGCCCTAGGGCTTAATCTTAGTCGTTAGTAAAGAGGTTAATATCTTTTGGATATTCATAATACACTTCAATATTTGAACCTTCTAAGGGAAGTATTCCAAAAAATGCAATTGAATTAGTTCCTTCGATAAACATGTACCCCTGCTTAATACTTGGGCTTGAGGCTACACCATCAGCTGTTACAATAATACTATTAGGTTTAGCATGACCTTGATGTAGTTTGTACTTTCCTGCAGCTTGAAATACAATATTTTGCATCACTGCACTAAAGTTTGGTGTAGCTCCTCCATTACAAATATTACCTACAAGACCACCTGTTGCAATAGCTAAATCATCATACTGAGCATTTGTTTCTTCTCCTGGAGGGTAAAAAGAACCGTCACCACAAAGACCAATATCAACAATTGAATTGACTAAAAAACCATCTCGTATAAAAAGGTTATTAGATGGATTAAAATTAGTACCTCCAGACCGAGAGGAATATTGACTGACTTCATCACTTAAAATAATTATACTAAGTTGTGTGTTCTCTCTTGGAAAAATCCGACCACCTGTATTTAACAGACCATTAAAGCTATCCCCATATGCAGTGCGTTTTAAAGATTGTTCAGCGTTATAAATACCTGTTTCTATTATACTTCCATTTATACCAACTGTGTCTACTTCAGTTTTAAACACATTAATATCAGTCATTATTCCTGCACTTTGTACTGATCTATCATAACAGTTATCTATACAGGTTGAGCCTTCTTCTGCTCCATCACTAGTTGTTATAAGGGCCAAATTGAAATTGACTCCAGCCAAATTTAGGGCTGCTTCGAAATTTGTTGCTGCTACGGAAAGGGCCGCTTGTTGATCTCCCATAGACCCTGAATCATCAATAACAAATAAAAAGTCGGCTTGATTTGAAGCTCCTGCAACACCTGAAAAGTTTTCTGAATTGGAAACAAGACGTTCATTTAGTCCAGTGTAGTTTGTTCCACTTGCCAAAGCCGTCATAAGTGCAAAGTTTTCTTCAAAAATAGCACTTGAACTTGGTGAAATTGAAACCGTATAATAATAGTTATTATTAAATGAGCTAACTGTCATAAACATACGAAAAGAAGTACTAGTGACACCTGTTCCTGCAGCTAAGCTAATAGAAGTAGCTCCTAAGGTGTTTAAAATTTGATTAGCTAAGGTAATGGGACTTTGAGCAGATGCGGTAGTTAATGTATAATCACCAACTGTAAAGTCAATATATTTTGTGAAAACCTGCTCGTTTATTGTAGAAAGGCTTGAAAGGTAACCTTGTGCAGTAATGAGCGCAATTGATTCACGAAGTTCCCCTGTCGTAATAAGCCCATCTACAGGAGTAGCTAGGGGTCTAGATATGTTTTTTTGTATTGCAAACCCCCCAATTGATTCAGAACCACCTGTAGTTGTTGCCTTCATGGTTATACCATTAGCCTCTTCTACAGTTTGAAAAGTAGTAGCTGGATTGATGATATAGTTACTAGCACCCACTAGCGTTTTTGTGCTATTTGTAGGTAAGTCTTCTTTTGGGTCACTTCCGCAACCTGTTAATAGGGCTGTTACAAATAACCCTATTGTAAATAAAGGTAATTGTTTAAGTTTCATGATAAATATCCTTTCTAAAATCTAAAGTTAATGCCACCATAAGCGACCTGTAGTCTATCTAAGTCTGTTCCTTGCTCAGAAAAGTTACTATATGAATATCGGTATCCAACCTCAAGAGTAAGGGGCGAATTGAAGTCTGCAATAAGACCAGTTTGAAGACCATACAAGAATGCATACTCATCAGTCTCTCCAAAATCAGCTTCTACAGTAAGATTTATAACTCCTGCGTGAGCACCTATAAAAAATGCAAGATCAAAAAGGTTAAAGATACTTACGTAGTCTGTAAAAGCATCGGTATTTGCAGTTAATGTTTGGTATTGACCTTTACGTGTTGAGGAATCTTCAAACGCGTCTATATACTTGTAAGATAAGTACATTCTAGCGCTATCATTGCTAAGACCACCCTTTAATCCATAAGTAGTAATTTCAGGGTTTTGGTACTCCCCATTTGGCCCATTAAAATCTGCCCAACTTAGACCTGCCTCTCCACCAATGAATAAATCATATTCAGAAGCATGTACTTGCATTGATACTACAAATGTAGTCAATAGCAGGTAAAGTATATTTTTCATTACTATTTCCTTTTGATAATTTTGTCTAGAATATTATCAGAAAAATAAATAAATTAATACATTTATTGAGTTTTTATGTTTTAAATTATTAAATATTACTACTTTGTTACATTATTATAGTATGCTTGTAAAGAGTGATTGCGTATATAGTGTCTATAATGGATTAAAGTTTTAAAAGAGAAGTAATCTAAGTAAGTTTGTGGAACATCTTATTAAATAGAGTCTACCTGCTTCTTTTTCTTTTGAAGCAGGTTTTTGCAGAGTTTAAAGCTTTAGTTTAAACCTCGATGGCTAGCATTGCTTTATAGTCTTGTTCTGTTTTTTGAATATCATGACGAGCAGGAACCTTTCTAGAAGCGATATATCCGGTAATCTCACTATTTTCATCTAGTTTTGGCACGATATTTACAATAACCCAGTAAAATTTTCCATCTTTTCTAAGATTTTTTACATAACCTTCCCAAATTTTCCCACTTTGAATGGTCTTCCACATTTGTTGAAAGGCAGCCTTAGGCATATCTGGATGACGAAGTATATTATGTGCTTGGCCTATGGCCTCATCTTTTGAATAACCTGACATTTCAACAAATTTTCTATTAACATATACAATGTTTCCCTTTGTGTCAGTTTCTGATATTAAAGATCTTCCATCAAAAAATATTTCTTGATCTAATGGTTCTGGTCTGGTCATGTGTTTCCCCGATTTATAAAATTCTTGTTATATTTTATCTTATTATAGTTTAAATAACCATAGATAACTAGAGATTTTTATTTTTATGAATTAAGAGAAGGTTTAAAGAAGCTTTTTAGACTCTGCGCTATAATACGCGTAATTAATTTATCTATATTCAATAATGGTGGTCTATGTTAGCTGATGATGTCAATGCGCTTTTAAATGATAAAAAGCTTCTTTTAACGGAGGTATATTTCAAACTTCAAGAACATTTTGAGGCTAAGTATGGCTCAAATACAGTAATTTTTATGGAAATTGGCACCTTTGTAGAAGTATATGAGGTGAATAATGATGAGATGCGTATTGGTAAGGCCAAAGAAATGGCGGAACTTCTCAATATTCAACTTACTAAGAAAAATAAAACGATTATTGAAAACTCCACTAAAAATCCTTTGCTTGCAGGCGTTCCTACTATCTCATTTGAACGCTACCTAAGTCGTTTAATTCAAGAACAAAAGTACACCATCATATATATTAAGCAAAGAGGGGAACCTCCTACGGTGACTAGGTATGTAGATAAGATTATCTCACCGGGTACGAACTTTGACTATACAACTGATAGTGAAGATAACTACATTGTTTCCTTACTTGTTGATAAGCACAAAGATATATATTCTATTGGTTACTGCGCCATTGATGTAACAACAGGAAAGACCTTTTTATATGAGGCACATGGAACCAGTGAAGACCAAAATTTTGCCTTGGATGAGATTTTTAATCTACTTCAAGTATATAAAACCTCAGAAGTGGTGCTTAGTTTCTTAGAAGGGGTAGACGATCAAAAACATATCTTACGTTATTTAGAGATAGATGAACATTACACCTATTCTGTGAATACACAAAGACCCAAAATTGATTACCAAAATGAGCTCTTTAAAAGGGTGTATCAAATACAGTCCTTGCTTTCTCCCATTGAGCATTTAGACTTAGAGCGTACCCCTATGATATCGGAGGCCTTAGCGGTTCTCGTACACTTTGTCATTGAACATGATTTTCATATCATTCAAAAGCTTTCACGTCCTGCTCTTATTGATAATAGAAGGTATATGTACCTTGGAAATTCTGCCTTTGAACAACTTGGCGTTATTTCTAAGGATAAGGATGAACTTACCCTTCTTAGACTTATTGATAAGTCAGTAACGGCTATTGGAAAGCGTTTATTAAAAGAAAGACTGCTTAACCCTATCATGGATGAAGAAGAACTTACTCGACGTTTTAATTTGGCAGAAAAAGTAAGCTCTCATGTGAAGCTATTAGAAGAAAACCTTAGAAATATATATGACTTAGAAAGACTCTCTCGTAGAACTAACCTAGGGCGTTTGCATCCTTTTGAGATGAATTTTATTTATGATTCTCTCTTAGGCATTACGGAGCTTATGGTTTATATTAAAAAGCATAAGCTCTCAAAAACACCTTTTTCTGAAAATGAGGTCCTGGTCTTTGTTAAAGAGATAGAAAAGACCTTTAATTTAGAGGTAACAAGAAAGTATACGATTCAAGCAGTAGATGAAAACTTCTTAGCCCGTGGAGTTGATCCTCATATAGATGAACTTTCAGATGATAATTCTAAGATGTTTCAGACCATGTCAATTATCATGGATAAGATTGAAGAGATGGTAAGTTCTGTTGCAAATAAAAGTGAAAATCGTTTAGTTAGCCTTGGACAACTTGATAAAGAAGGCTATTTTATTAATATGTCTAAAAATCGTTTTTCCATGATTGAGTCTGAATTCTCAGGTACAGGTGTAGATATAGACGGGAAGTTTTTGAGCTTTAAAGACTTTCATGTTAAAAAATTAACCAATAATGTAAAAATAACCTGTGAATTGATAGAAAACCTTTCTGATAAGATTATGCGAAATAAGACAAAAATAGTTGCTTTAGCAAAAGAAAAGTTCATAGAAAAACAACATCAGTTAGAACGTCGATATACCCTTTTGTTTGAAAGAATGATTCATTATGTTGCAGATATTGATGTGGCTGTTTCAACAGCTAAGACAGCAGAGATGTATAACTACGCAAGACCAATGCTGGTTAAAACACATGATGATGAAAACTTTTTACAGATCTTAGAGCTTAGACATCCTTTGATAGAAGTTCAAGAGCACCAAGGCATTTATGTACCTAATGATATAGTAATGGGGAACAGAGAATATATGGACCTTCCTCATCCTAAGACTATTATGCTTGACTCCATGGTACATGATGGACATCAAATACATGGAGTTCTTTTATACGGGATTAACTCATCAGGTAAGTCATCTTTAATGAAGAGTATAGGTTTATCAGTGTTAATGGCACAGTCAGGCTTTTTTGTACCAGCATCAGCTATGCGTTTTTCTTTATTTGAGTCAGTATTCACCCGCATTGTTTCAAAAGATAACCTTTCAAAAGGACTTTCAACCTTTGCAGTAGAAATGTTAGAAATGAAAAATATCTTTAATAGAGCAGGGACAAAGTCTTTGATACTTGGAGATGAGGTAAGTCACGGAACAGAAACACTTTCGGGTGTTGCTATTGTAGCCTCTGCTATTATGAAACTTGCAAAGATACGTTCTATTTTCTTGTTTGCAACGCACTTACATCAACTCTCTACTATGGATGAGGTTGTTAAACTAAAAAATGTAGTGAACCTTCATTTAGAAGTGGAATATGATGAAGACAGTGATAAACTACTGTACAACAGAACCTTGCAAAGTGGAAGTGGAAGTAGTATCTACGGGCTTGAATTTGCAAAGTCTTTGCATATGGATAAAGAATTCTTAGATGTGGCAAATAATATACGAAAACGTTTGGCTAATGATTATGATGAACTAGAACTCTTAGTAAAAAAGAAAAAACGTTCAAAATACAACAAAGATTTATACGTGACAAAATGTATTATTTGTGGAAATATTGCCGAAGAGGTTCACCATATATCCCATCAAGCTCAGGCCAATCAAGCTGGTTTTATAGGACATTTCCATCAAGACCATAAACATAATCTTATACCCCTGTGTAAAGACCATCATAATGAAATTCATAATGGAAAGATTGTAGTTAAAGGTTTTAGAATGACCTCTACAGGTTTAGAACTGGAATATGAAGAGCAGTTAAAGAACAGATGAAAACTTTCTTGTTTGCACTCTCTTTATCTTTTTTAATAGGTGGATGTGCAGGTCTGAAAAATAAAGAGATGCATCCTATTTCACAGATACAAAAAAGTGAAATTGAGAAACTCCTGCATAAGAGATCAAAGCTTTTAGAAGAACTGATAAAAGAAGAAATATATTTAGATTCAAGAGCCGAAAAAGAGAAAAGTACAGATTTTTTCAAAGAGAGTAAAAGCACAGAAGAAGCATTGTCTTATCTTCTTTTAGAAACAGATAAAAAAGAACTTTTAGCCGATGATAAATTTGAAGAACTAAAGGAGATTACAGGAGCTAAAGCTTCTTACTCTTATGCATCTGCACTCTTTAAATACTTAAATGATAAAAACTATTCTTGTAAACAACCTTTGTATTCCCAATATTTTGCAGATCGTTATAAGGATACACAAGAGAAATGTAAAGGAAAGGTTCCTTTTAATGTTTTATCTAAAAATAGTGCTGCAAAGGTATTTTGGCTAGACCCAGCCAGAGTCAGCTCGATTCATATATTGTTTGCTGGAAACGGGGATGGTATGGTTTCAAAATTTGGACATATCTCTATGCGATTGATAGTCTGCCCTGAAGATGACTACAGCGAGGAAGGGTGTAATACAAACCTTTATGAACATTTGGTCTTAGGCTATAGAGCACACGTAAATGAGTTTAAGGTAAGTACAATCAAAGGCTTGATGGGAGATTACAGGGCCTATCTCTTTGCCAATGATTTTATGGATATATATCAAGAATATACCATCAGTGAGTTTCGCCATCTTTATTCACTACCCTTACACTTAAGTAAAAAGAAGAGAGAAGATATTGTTAGGGATATGTCTGAGATCCATTGGGAATATTCAGGAAATTACAAGTTTTTGAATAAAAACTGTTCTACCTTAATGCAAAATACCCTAAAGTATATGTGGCAAAAGTTTTCTGAGAATGCAAGGATGGATGAGCTTTATTGGCGTCCTGATAATTTTTTTGAAGCCTTAAGAGAAACACCTTTAAGTGCTTTCGAAAAACTTGAAGATTTAAAAAAAGCGGAAGAAGAAGGCTTTTATTTTCCAAGTACTCAGCCTGCTTATGAAAGGGCTTTAAAAATGGTTCATAAGGCAATGAATAATCCAGAATTTTCAAGCTTAGAAGAATATATCAATATTGACCCCCTCAAGCGTTATCAAAATACTCTAAATGACAAATCTTTTTTTGAAAGAATAAAAAAAGAGAGGTATCTACGTAATGCTCAAATCTTATTAGAAGAGCTTTCTATTATTCGATTTGAGACACGTATGATAGGGGAGATGTCATATTATTTTAATGAAAATGAGATCAGTAGCATTAATAAATATATGCAAAGAGAACTTAATGTGAAGGAACTTAAGGTGTTTTCAGAGTGTATATTGACCCCCATTACAGCATTAATTAAACCCATAAAGAGAGAAGAAGGAATACCGGATTTTTCAGTTCTAAGTTATAATGCAAAGAAATTTTTCCCATGTTCAAAATCTGAAAATAGAATGAGTCTAAAATATATTAGAATGAAAATGAAAGAGCTAGATCCAAGAAATTGGATCCCCGTTGAAGTGTCGATGCACTACTGGAAGGAAAGTGTAAATAATGTTAATGCATATAAAAAATTATCATCAAAGGCTAAGGTAAATAAATGAAAAAAGAACACAATGTCTTACTGACTATACTCAGTATAATTTTTATGCTAAGTCTTAGCTTAGAAGCTATCACCCCAGAACAAGAGCAAAGAGAAATGCAAGAAATGCAAGAGATGCTTGATATGTTAGACTCTCTTGATTCTATGGATTTTCAAGATGCTATAGATGCAGCCTATAAATGTACTTCACAACGCCAGTTTAACTGTTCAAGAAAAAATATTGCCAAGGCTAAAAAGCTTGCAAAAAACAAAGGACAAAGACAAACCCTTTCTTATGCAAGTAATGATCTTAATACTGAGATAGAAGAAATGAGGTATGAGCACAGACTGCGTAGACAAAGAGAAGCTGCAGAAGAGGAAGAAAGAAGAGATAGAAAAGCACGTAAGGCAAGAGATAAAAAATCGAAAAAAGCCGCGAAGAAACGCAGACAAAGATTAGAAAGAGAACGATATAATGCGCGAAGGTCAGAGTCAAGTAGCAGTGGGGTAGCTTCTATCATCAATGCCTTGGATAATGTGAACAGACACCTGAAACAGCAAAACTATAAAATGGAGCAAGACCTACGTAGAAGTATAGAAGATACAAATCGTCAACGACGGGCTCAAAAACAAGCACAAAAAGAGCAGAATTATTTAAATGCTCAAAGAAGAGCAGATGCACAAAAAGAGAAAAGACGTGCAAATCAAGCACAGCAAGAAAGACGAAGAGCAGATTCTAGAAGAGCAGATAGACAAAGAGAGCAGGCAAGAAGAGAACAAGTCAGAAGAGACGACAGGCAAAGAGAACAGGCAAGAAGAGAACAAGTCAAAAGAGATGACAAACAAAGAGCACAAGCAAGAAGAGATGTAAAACGAAGAGATAGACAAAGGGAACAAATCAGTAAAGATGCCAAACGAGAAAACGAAAAAATAGACAGAAAAAATGCATTTTGTTTAAGTCGGTCTGTTGAAATTCCTTATTTAAAGACGGACTGTTTTACTAAGTCAAGGGAACAATATAGATGTACCAAAATAAAGGGTAAATATGGAATGTATTTTATACAGACCTTATCTAGAAGGGTTGCGATTAAGTCAAAAAGTCAATGTTATCATGTTGATACTTTTGAGGATAGACCTGCACTTTTTGAGATTGTATCTTATGATTAAATATCATTGTATAATTAAAGTACTAAAAAGAAGGAAGAAATAGATGTTTAAAAAGAGAAATACCTTTATAGTAAACATAATAATCTTATTTGTGGCATGCTCCACAGCAGATGCCTTATCACTCTTACGCGTCACCTGTGATGATTCAAGCCAGGGTGCTGAGATTTATATTAATGGGGTGCATAAGGGTGAATGTCCAAGAGATATTGGTCTTAAAGCTGGTGGTATAAAATTTCGTGCTGTACTGAAAGTTGATGCAGATCATGAAAGAGTCTTTGAAAAAAACATTCATCTGTACGACAGGTCACCTGAGAGAGTTGAAGTACAACTTTCTTCTTCTAAACTGACTGCTAAGGCAAAAAAAGCCAAAGCAAGCGAAAGCTTAGCTAAGGCAAAGGCTGGAGATATTAAAGAGATGAAAAATATTTCTAAGTATTACAAAGAAGGTATGGGGGTCACTCAAAGTTCTAAAAAAGCAGAATTCTGGAGTAATAAAGCAATTGAATCGATAGCTCAAAATAAAAGAAAAAAAGAAGAGAAAATTGCCAAAGAAGTACTAATGAAGGCTGAGGCTGGAGGTATACTGGCTATGGATAAAATCTCAAAGCTTTACTTAGTTGGAACAGGTATCAGGCAAGATGTCTCTGCATCACAAAAATGGAAAGACAAGGCATCATCTGCGCGAGCCTTAGAAAAACACAGAGCCGAGGTGAAAACAGCTACAGAAATCTTGATCTCTGCACAGGCTGGAGATATCTCTTCTATGAAAAAAATTGCCAGTTTTTATCAATCGGGTACAGGTGTAGAGCAAAGTGGTGCAAAGTCACAAGAGTGGTATACCAAGGCAGAAGCTGCAACACATAAAGAAGATGAAAAAATAAAAAAAGAAGAAAAAAGAAAAGAGTTGTCAGAATTAAGTTTTTTTGGACAAACAAAGGCCCTAACAAAAGAGATACAAGGAAGCAATGATAGTCCATCACCTTTTATAATGACGGTAGCTATTACTCCTTACATTGCTGTAGCAATTTCTGATACTGTCCAAGCACCCTTTGTAACAACACAAAAGATGAAACTTAAGGATGAACTCAATACCCGAGCATCTAGATTTATAAACCCAGACTCAATGATTACAAAGGCTTATAACAAAAAGCTTGGAATTCAAAATATTCAAAATCAAAAACTTGTAAGTGCTAGATAAGTATAATCAAATCACTAAAAATCATTAAGTGTTAAGAAAAAGAGGAAAACAAATGTCTGAAAATAGTTTTATGTTAAAAACAGTAATTTTACTAATGGCTTGGTCCACGGCAGATGCCTTGTCACTCTTACGCGTTACCTGCGATGATTCAAGCCAGGGTGCAGAAATTTATATTAATGGCGTACCTAAGGGTCAATGTCCAAGAGATATTGGTCTTAAAGCTGGTGGTATAAAATTTCGTGCTGTACTGAAAGTGGATGCAGATCATGAAAGAGTCTTTGAAAAAAACATTCATCTGTATGACAGATCACCCGATAGAGTGGAAGTACAACTCTCTTCTTCACGATTGACAGCCAAGGCAAAAAAAGCCAAAGCAAGTGCAAGCTTACTGAAAGCAAGAAATGGAGATATTAAAGAGATGCAAAATATTTCCACATATTATAAAGAAGGTATGGGTCTTGTTCAGAGTTCTAAAAAGGCAGAATTTTGGAGAAACAAGGCTACGGAGGCCATTTCTCAAAATAAAAGAGAAAAAGAAGAAAAGATTGCTAAAGAAGTACTAAGTAAGGCTGAGGCTGGAAACATACAAGCAATGGATAAAATCTCAAAGCTTTATGCAGAAGGTAAGGGCGTAAAACAAGATACTTTTGAGTCACAAAAGTGGAAAGACAAGGCTTCATCTGAGAGAGCCTTGAAAAAACATACAGCTGAAGTGAAAAAAGCTACAGAAACTTTGACCTCTGCAGAGGCTGGAGACATCTCTTCTATGAAAAAAATTGCTGGATTTTACCAATCAGGTACGGGTGTAGAACAAAGTGGTGCAAAGTCACAAGAGTGGTTTAAAAGAGCAGAGCTTAGAACACAAGAAAAGAATAAAGAGATAAAACAAAAAAGAATAAGTAAAGAGTTAGATAATCTAAAGCTTTTTTATCTTTTTGAAGACTTTAGACATAGAATGTTAGATTATGATGGAGGTAATAAATTTTCTGAGTTTACTCAATTCCTTACTATCTCACCCGCCTTGATAGTAGGAGATTTGATAAGTTCACCAACTTATACTATGGAGAAAAAGAGATTGGAAGAAGAGCTAAGTGTTAGAGCAGCAAGATTTAAAAACTCAGACTCAATGATAGCAAAGGCGTATAATAAAAAGCTTGGAATTGAAAATGTTCACAATCAAAGACTTATAAGCGCAAGATAAGTATAATAAAATCATTAAAAAGTATTCAGAGCTAAAAAAAGGAAGAATAAATGTTTAAAAATAGTTTTATACCAAAAATAGTAATTTTACTAATGGCTTGGTCCACGGCAAATGCCTTGTCTCTTTTACGCATTACCTGCGATGATTCAAGCCAGGGTGCAAAGGTTTATATTAATGGGGTACATAAGGGTAAATGTCCTAGAGATATCGGCCTTGCGGCTGGTGATATAAGACTACGTGCAGTGATAAAGGTAGATACAGATCATGAAAGAGTTTTTGAAAAAAACATTCATCTGTACGACAGGTCACCTGAGAGAGTTGAAGTACAACTTTCTTCTTCTCAATTGAATACCAAGGCAAAAAAAGCCAAAGCAAGTGCAACTTTGGCTAAGGCTCAGGCTGGAGATATTAAAGAGATGAAAAATATTTCAAAGTACTATAAAGAAGGTATGGGCCTTGTTCAGAGTTCTAGCAAGGCAGAATACTGGAGTAATAAAGCAAGTGAAATGATTTCTCAAAATAAAAGAGAAAAAGAACAAGAAATTGCCAAAGAAGTTCTCAGTAAGGCTAAGGCTGGAGATATATCAGCAATGGATAAGATCTCAAGATTTTATGCAGAAGGTAAGGGTGTAAAACAAGATGCTTTGGAGTCACAAAAGTGGAAAGATAAGGCATCTTCTGAGAGAGCACTGAAAAAACATACAGCCGAAGTGAAAAAAGCCAAAGAAGTACTTTCTTCTGCTGAGGCCGGAAATATAAGTTCTATGGAGACAATTTCCAGTTTTTATCAAACAGGTAAGGGTGTAGAACAAAGCAGTACAAAGTCACAAGAATGGTTGAAAAGATCTGAGCTAGCTAGAGCTGAGAAAAAGCAGAGAGCAAAAGAAGCGAAAAGAAGGGCAGAGGCTCAAGAAGAGTTATATAACTTGAACCCTTTTGAAAATACTAAAGCCTTCATCCAAAGTGGAAAACGTGATATAGATGACAATCCCTTCCTCTCTCTTGGACTTACCACCGGATTACCCTTTATGCTCTTAGGCGATCTAACAAGTTCTCCAACCTATACAATGAAAAAAAAGAGTTTAGAAAATGAATTAAATGCCAGAGCATCAAGCTTTGAAAATTCAAACTCTATGGTTGCAAAAGCCTATAATAAAAGCTTGAAAACAAAAAATATTCAAAGTGAGATTTTATTAAGTTCTCGAAAATAAGCTAGGATTGTGTTATAAGTTTTATGGCACACTAAGCTGGCCTTATAGGCACTTCTTTCAAAACTGCCAATAGAATAAACATCATCCTGTTTCTCTATGCATAGATCACTATATCGATAAGGGAAAGACTCTGCTTAAAGGTTTAGAATAACCTCTACAAGACTTGAATTAGAATATGAGGAACAGTTAAGTTAAAACTTATTCTTCTTGAGGTTCTTCAAGTCTATGCATTTCCCCATAAGTTGTATCAAGAGGTAAGTCTTGTTCTACCCATTCTCTGATACCTCCGTGAAGGTGGGCTACATTTGTATACCCCATATCCATTAAACTCTTAGCCGCTAATATACTTCGTTTTCCACTACAGCAATAAAGAATTATTTTTGCATTTTTATTTGGAATTTTGAATTCAACTCTAAATTCAAGGTAACCCCTTGGAATCATAAAACTGTCTATCCAATAAATTTCACCCCATTCTACTTGATTACTAGCTCTAATATCAATAAGAAAAAAATCTTCATCCGCATCAAGCATTTTCTTAATTCCATTTATGTAGAGGGATGTAGCCCAAACTATAAGGGCAGTGGAGCATAAGAGCAAGAAAAGTTTTTTCATTTTAAATTCTTAGATGATTTTATGTATTAATAATAAAATAAATAATCTATCTAGGTATTAAAAAATATTATACTTATTAAACTTTAGTTTTTTAAAAGGATAGAAGAAGGTTAAAGACTTGCTATAATTACCTTAGTGAAAATAATTTGAGTATATCTCAAGTAAAGGATTTAACATATGAAAAAAATATTATTAATAGGTGCAACTGTATTATTACTTTTAACAGGATGTACTCAAGAAAGCCAAAATAAGATTGGTCGCTCTATTCAAAACTGGACAGGGATTAATGGGGTTTTGGAAGTATATGCAGGCGAAAAGCTTATTAAACGTTTTATTAAAGTAGATAAACTAACTACAGGAGTAGGTTCAAATGATAATCAAGCTAGGGCATATCGTTATTCTTATGGTGTTTTAGATGAAAACTTGAACTTTATACAAGATAATGGTGAAAAAAAAGTTTATTTTGAAATAAGTGATTATTCAACTTATATCTTTTTTGAAAACCCAAAAGGCTAGCGTAAATTTATGGATGTTATAGAACTATTTAAGCAGATGATAGAAAGAAAGAGTGAAACCCCTGATGATGGTGGTGCGCTTTCTTGGATAAGTGAGTATTTAGAGGGTTATACCTCAATAGTAGTAAATATAGAAGAAGTACAAAATCTTTTTATTTATAAGAAATTTGGTGAGGGTGAACACCTTTGTTTTGCAGGACATGTTGATGTTGTTCCAGCGGGAGAAGGTTGGGATACAGACCCTTATAAGGCCATAGAAAAAGACGGTTATATTTATGGTCGTGGGGCTCAAGATATGAAGTCCGGTTTATCGGCCTTTATCCAAGCGGTTCATGATACTTCGAGCTTTAAGGGAACKCTTTCTCTTTTGTTGACCTCAGATGAAGAAGGCCCTGCTAAAAATGGTACGRTTAAGGTTCTTGAAATACTCAAAGAAAAAAATCTTATGCCTGATGCTTGTATCGTAGCTGAACCTACATGTGAACATGTTTTTGGTGATGCTATGAAGGTAGGCAGACGTGGTTCTATCAATGGTGTTATTGAGAAGATAGGGAAGCAAGGTCATGCCGCTTATCCTGAAAAGGCAATTAACCCTATTCATAAGGTTTCTCAGGTCTTGCATAAGGTGGCGGGGGTTCACTTAGATGATGGAGATAAATACTTTTCACCTTCTATTTTTGTAGTGACAGATATCAGAGCAGGGATGGAAGTTACGAATGTAACACCGGGTAAGCTAAAAATGATGTTTAATGTTAGAAACTCAACCAAGACAGACAAGAAGTCAATAGAAGAGTTTGTGCATAAGCATTTCAAAGAATTGAACTATACTTTGAAGTTAGACCAGTCAGCTTATCCATTTGTGACGGATTCAAACACACATATAGTAAGAAGCTTGGACAAGGCTATTGAAAAGATTACAGGTATTAAACCAAAACATTCAACTGCAGGTGGAACCTCAGATGCCCGTTTTATTGCGCCTTGCGGGGTTGATGTGGTTGAGTTTGGTGTAAGAAATGATACTATTCATGCCCCTAATGAAAGAACCTCTAAACAAGAGGTACAAAATCTTTATGAGGTTTTTAGAGAGCTTATAGATACTTTTTGATAATCTTTTTGGATAAAGCGCATCATCTCATTTGCGTCATCTGAATAACAAATCACCTCTCTTATATCTATTTTTAGACTGTTAATATATTGCAGTCTAAGGTAGTCCTCATTTTTATAATACTCAAATAAAAGTCCCGAATAAAAAAAACCAAGCTTATTTAGCTCATTTATAATGCTGTTTATATCTTTAATATGGTGCAAGTTTATATCTGCAAATATCATATCGACTTGCTCATGTCTAAGTGGCTCAAATACTCTTAAAAAGTCGCAGTGTTTAAAAGATGAATTGATAATAATGGTACCAGAGTTAAGCATGGTATTGATACTGATGCTTAGTTCTTGCCTAATCTCCTTTTGAGGGCTTATCATAGAAACTTCAAGCTTGGCTCGTTTATATACCTTTAAAATCTCATTCTTATAAAGGTTTGGAAGATTAAGAACTCTATTAAAGGGCTTAAAAAGTAAATAAGCTATCATTGCTCCACTTTTTTGTGCAGTTTTAATACTTTTTTCTATCTCCATACTAGAAGGTACTATGCCTAAAGAGATGGCTGACTCTATCATCTTGTGTCTAAGGTTGGCTTTTTGTGAAAAGGGATGCATAGTTAAGGCTTCTCCATAAATAGCAGCCAAGCCCTCATCTTTTGCGGTTTGGATAAGTGTATCAAACATTAAATTCATAATTCCCATGCGTTTAAAACGAGGGTCAACACAGGCCACCCCTATCTCTGCGATATTAGAATCTTGCGACTTTAAAAGGGCAAAATGACCAATAAGGTCCTTATGATAATAGGCAACAATAGAGGTCACACTCTTATCCAAGTTAGCTTCTCTAACCTTATGTGGAATGTAGAAAATATCCTTATAATAAGAAAAGTTATAGTTTTTATAAATGAGTTTAGCAATACCATCTCCATCACCTATAAGAAAGGTTCTCACCTTGAGGTTCTTTAAAACATCAACTTTTTGATATTTAGGGAGGCTAACACTCTCATTTTTTAGGTCATAACATAAATTGAACTCTTGTGTAAGACTTAGGCATTTTCCTTCTTTTGCCAGATCATGATATACAAGAGAATCAACAAGCTCATAAATACGGTAAAGTCCTGTATGCTCTTGATACTTCTGATCGAGTGTTTGACTTAGATAAGGGGTGAAATCAAAGGGCAGACCCGCATCTTCAACGTCGATACGAATTTCACATGAAAATATATGAAAATGAACACGTAGGTCAATCTCATAAGATTTTTCATAAGCATGTTTTATAACATTATTTAGAAGAATATCTAAGGCTTCTTTTAGTGGTGCAAGATTAGTTTGAAAGAGGCATGCTTGTATCTGATTAAAAGCAGAAAGGATAAAAGGAGTATAGGCTGTGTTTGAAATTTTAATCTCAATACTATCTTGCATAATAGACCTACTTTTAAAGATGTCTAATAATAAGTATAACATATGTAAGGGAGCATATACTATGAAGTTATTTATGCTTCCTTACTTATTTGGCTAACTCTCAAAAGGCTTATGCTAGAATACATGAACTAAATTATAAGAGTCTTGATGAAAAAAATACTAGTATTACTATACTTATCTGCTTTTAGTGTGTTTGGTGCTGAACTAAACTGGGCAGATTCTTATAAAGATGCGATAACAAAAGCTAAGGCTGAAAATAAGAATGTAATGCTTCTTATCACAAGCCACACGTGTAGATGGTGCCGAAAATTAGAATCTGAGACCTTAACAGATGAAGGTATTATCAAGCGGATGAATAAGGATTATATTTCTGTTCATGTAACGCGTGGTGAAGATAACTATCCAGCAGCACTTGTAGCACCAGGGGTACCTGCAACTTACTTTTTAGACAGTGAGGGAAAACCTATCATTAAAAAAGTGATGGGATATTGGAATATAGAAGACTATATCTCATTTTTAGATGATGTAGATTATAAGCTCGGTAGAAAAGAATACTAAGACGAACGAATATAGTTTTTCTGAGTAAAATTATATAAAAAAGGATACCTTCTAATGAAAATGGAATTTATAGCAACAAACAAGGCTCCAGCAGCAATTGGCCCTTACTCACAAGCAGTAAAAGTTAATGGAATGATTTATACATCAGGGCAAATTGCTTTGACACCTGAGGGTGAAATGTTAGGAGATGATATTGTTCTTCAAACTAAACAGGTTTTTGCAAACTTAAAAGCCGTTCTTGAAGAATCCGGAACATCTTTAGATAATGTAGTAAAAGTAATGGCCTTTGTAGCTGATATTAATGATTTTGCAGTAGTGAATGAAATTTATGCAGAGGCTTTTGGAACGCATAAACCAGCACGTTCTTTAGTCGCTGCAAAAACGCTACCTAAGAATGCTCTAGTTGAGATTGAAGTTATTGCTGTATGTTGCGAAGATTATTCTTTTTAAGAACAAAGGTAATGTACTTTTGTTCACTACCTTTGGGTGTTGTATGAACAAAACTTTGTGATTGTATAAGTTCTAATCCTTCAGGAAGTTCGTTTCTCATCATATCTTCATCATAAGCCAAAATATCTAGTCCAGCACATTTTATCTCCCCTTCTTTTGCAAAGCTACTTATAATTGCCTTTGCGTTTTCTTTCAAACTATTTTTTAAAACTTGAAAGTATTGTTTCCTTTGACTTTTATGCACAAGAAAATGCAAAACAGCTCTATCATGCCAGAGATCATAAGGTTCTTGTGGGCAAAAGCTTAAGATATCACGGCATAGGTAATTTACCTTTGTAGTGTGTAGTCTTTTTTTAACAATATCTAAACACGTAGCTGAGGTGTCTAATAAGCTAATATCTTGATACCCATCTTCAAGTAAGTCATCAACAAGCAAAGAAGCTCCACAACCTACATCAATAATTCTATTGGTGTGTTCAGTATATGCCTTAATAAGCTCAATATTTGGCTTGTTTTGATGCCATAATACCTGAGTATAGTCTAGGGTCTTAAAGAGTTTGTCCCAATGGTCTTGTCTAAGAATATTTGAAGGAATTTTTGTCGCCTTGAAGTTTGCACCTTGAGTAGTTTGTGCTGTTGTATAGTGGGTGTGTTTTGTGCATTGAACATTTTTGAATCCAGAGTTTTTGATAATGTTTATGAGTTTATCTTCTTTTAGCGTTCCTGCTACACAGTTTGCCCAGTCGTCTTCACGTGTTTCACAGCATGATGTTTTCTCAGTAGACGAAGATATCTCTTCGGGTGATATGTCAATCATGTCTGAAAAATAGAGCCTGGCATTTGGTTTTAAAATTCTGTATATTTCAGCAAACACACTTTCTTTACATGAAGAGAGGTTTATCGCACCATTTGAAATAACATAATCTACAGATTCATCTTCAAGGTCAATGTTCTCAAAGTCACTTTCTAATACCCTTACATTATTGAGTTTAGCGAGCTGAGCATGTTTTTTTGCCAAGGAAACCATCTTAGGGGTAATATCTATACCAATAGCTGTACCCTTATCTCCCACTTTCAAAGCTGAAATAAGTAAGTCTATCCCTGCGCCACACCCTAAATCAACCACTGTACTTCCTGTGTGAATTTCGCCAAGAGAAAAAGGATTTCCTACTGCAGCGCAATAATCCCATATTTCAGGAGGTAAGCTTTCAAAGAATTTTTCATCATATCCATGTTCTTTTGCATTTTGTAAACCCTTGTCCCATCCAAAATCTATTTCAGGGCTATCTGCTAATTGTGAATAAAGTTTTATGATTTCTTTAGTATCAGACATAATAATTATTCCTGCTCAATTTTAATAATAACACCTAAGGCTGTATCAATAGGGTAACTTGCTCTTGCCCAGCCATTGAGTCCACCCGAAAGGTTGTAGGTATATTTATAGCCTAGCTTTTTTAGTGTTTGAGCTGCAAGTAAACTACGAGATCCCATACGTGAATATACAATGATAGTAGCCTCCTTATTTTTAATAGCATTCATAACATCAAATTCTAAGTCATTTCGTGTGATATAAACAATCTCATCCGTATAAATTTCACCTTCTGCTTTTTGCATTGGATCTCTAACATCAAGTAAGATGAAGTCTTCTTCATTATCTATCATTTTTTTAAGGACAGCAGGACTGATTTCTTTAACATCTTGGCGAGCATAAGTAAGAAGATAATCGACTTCTAGTCGACCTGTTCCCGCGCAAGAAACTTGGTTACATGGGGTAGGATGTGCTTTTTCATCCTTAAGGTATTGAATAATAGGGGCTTGGGTAGGAATGATTACTTCTTCTTTTTTTTCTACTTTTTCATTTGTAGATGGGATTAGCTTTTYTWYTTTATGTTCTTCTTTTGAATCACAGACTCCAGTAGAACAACTTTTTGCACTAGGAACAGAAGTGAAAATCTTATTTCCCCATAATGGAAAAGAGAGTAGAATCAGAGAAAAGATACTAACCATAAATAGAAATTTTTTACTTGAAAAGAATCCACTTTTTTCATCACATTCACAAGAAATATCCGTTTGAGGTTTTAATTTGTCCCACCATGCATAAGCAAGCAGTATAAGCGTAAAGGCGATAAGATAGTTATGATAAGGTGCTAACCAAGAAAATGAAGAGGCAAGACTACTTGAACCTATTAGTACAGCTAAGATAGGGGTAATACAACATAAGGATACAGCTAGGCTTGCACTTAAAATTGCTAATATTTTTTTCATGAGATTAAATCCTTTTTTGATATTTAGCTTATTAGCTAAATAGCTTTAAGATTCTAAGATGAAAGTACTTAAAAGAAAGTTAATTGTCTAAATTGCTAAATAGGTATTCTTTAGTTATAATTCACTAACTATTATNAACAGGGYAAACAATGATTAACATGGATGAGAAAGTAAAATTTTTTAAAGCCTTAGGAAATGAAACAAGATTTAAAATATTTAAAAATATTTTTACAGGGGGATATGCTTGTTCAATAGATGATAGCCAAGCAAAAGACGATATTATTGCTCAAGCAACCTGTGTCTCTAATATCGCAGACCAGTTTGACTTTGCACTACCTACAATATCACGACATCTAAAAGAACTCAAAGATGCTAAGATTATTAGGATGACAAAAAGTAAAAATAAAATTTATATAGAACCTAATATTGAAACCATAAAAGAAATGGCTGACTGCCTTAGTATTTTGGTGGAAAATTATGAGAAAGGTGCGGTATACCAATTTGACAATACAAAAGAAATTAAGTAATTCTAGTTATTTAAAGTAAACTTAAAGTAAAATTTAGTATAATTCGCGAACTTTAACTCAGGGCATCACGAGTGTCCTGTCAAAGACTAAAAGGGTTTTTATAATTCTTGGTGTCGGAGAGGGTGAAATTCCTTCTCTTTACTGGCATAGGCCTGATTATCGCTACTGTTTAACTTAGAATGATTTTTCCTTATGGATATTGCTCTAGAGTTTTCTGAAAAGAAGTCATGTTATGACTTTGTGATAAATAGGTCTATACCTAACACTAAGCGTTTTTTTGAGAACTCTAAAAAATACAAGGAAAATTAATGTACGCAATTATCAAAAATGGTGGTAAACAGTACAAGGTTGAAGAGGGTGATATTCTTTTATTAGATAAAATGTCTCTTGAAGCTAAATCTATCATCGAAATTAAAGAAGTTCTTGCAGTTAACGCTGGTGAACTTAAATTTGGTACTCCATATCTTGATGGCGCAGTTGTTACTGCAGAAGTTATCAATGAAGGTCGTGATAAGAAAGTAATTACTTTCAAGAAACGTCGTCGTAAAGATTCTAAGGTTAAACGTGGTTTCCGTCGTGATTTCACAAGAGTTAGAATTACAAAAATATCTGCATAAGCATTAACTAAATAAAGGACAAACTATGGCACACAAAAAAGGTCAGGGTAGTACACAGAATAATAGAGATTCTGCGGGACGTCGTTTAGGCGTTAAGAAATATGGTGGTGAAGTTGTTAGAGCGGGTAACATTGTTATTCGTCAACGCGGAACTAAAGTTCACCCAGGTAAAAACATGGGAATGGGTAAAGATCATACTTTATTCGCACTAGTTGATGGTGTTGTAGTATTTGAGCGTTACGACAAAAAGCGTAAGCAAGTAAGTATTATCCCGGCGTAGCCAGGAACGGCAAAGGAAGTAATTCCTTTACCTACGTTGACACTTAGTCTTCCTCAGCGGAAGGCTCACGTCAGCGTAATCGCCGTACTTCAAAATCTTTAAGAAGATTTTTTCTTTTAAACTAATTAACACTCTTTAAACATTCAATATTTAATAGTATAATTTTAATAATTAGCAATATAGTTTTAAATATTTAATTAATTTAGAAACATTCAAGTATGAAGCACTTTCAGTTTCCTTCTTGCCCGTTTCCCAATTTTTCTAAAGGAAAAATATGTTCGTAGATCGCGTAGAAATAAAAGTATCATCAGGAAACGGTGGCCCAGGTTGTGCCTCATTTCGTAGAGAAAAGTTTGTAACTCAAGGTGGCCCAGAAGGTGGTGATGGTGGTAGAGGTGCTGATATCGCATTTAGATGTGACAACAACACTCATACGCTTTCACATTTTCGTGGTCGTCATCATGCAAAGGCAGATAACGGAGCACCAGGTGGGATACATAATTGTACCGGTAGATCGGGTAAAACATTATTTGTAATTGTTCCACCTGGAACTCAAATTGTAGATAAAGAAACGGGTGAGATTATTTGTGATATGACCACACATGGAGATGAGTTTGTTTATTTACATGGTGGAAAAGGTGGATTAGGTAATACTCACTTTAAATCATCAACAAACCAAACACCTACTTATTGTCAGCCAGGTCTTCAGGGTGAGACAAGAGAAGTGATTTTAGACCTTAAACTTATGGCAGATGTTGGACTTGTTGGTTTTCCAAATGTTGGCAAATCTACTCTTATTTCGACGGTTTCAAATGCACGTCCAGAGATTGCAAATTATGAGTTTACAACACTTACTCCTAAGCTTGGACAGGTTGATATTGGTGATTATGATTCTTTTGTAATGGCAGATATCCCTGGTATTATTGGTGGAGCTTCTGAAGGTAAGGGTCTTGGTACTCAATTTCTTCAGCATATTGAAAGAACAAAAACACTTTTATTTATGATTGACTTAGCCTCATATCATGAGATGGAATATCAATATGATACTTTAAAAGTTGAACTTGAAAACTTCTCTAAAACGTTATCTACACGCTCTTTTGCTATTGCTTTAACACGTTCAGACGCGATGACACCAGAAGAAGCAGAAACAAAGACACTGGCTTTTATTAAGATGTTAGGCCTTAAAGTTACACATATTAAGAGACATAAGTTTAATGATGAACTCTCTTATTTTGAGCAAGAACCAGATGCCGCAGGACAGTTTGATAACACACTTCCTTTTGTTGTGGTTCCTATCTCTTCTGTTACACATAAAAATACAAAGGCTCTTTCTCAAGCGCTATTTGAATTGGTTTCTACCCAGAGATGAAACGCCTTGTAATAAAGGTCGGTTCTGCTGTTTTAACAGAGCAAAATCATATCGCAAGAGAGCGTATGCAAGCTTTGGTCGACTTGATTGTAGATCTACGTGAAAAGTATGAGGTAATTTTAGTTACTTCAGGTTCGGTTGCCGCTGGTTACACCGAACTCAAACTTGATAAAAAAATTCTTGCAAATAAACAAGCTTTAGCGGCTATTGGACAACCTCTTTTAATGCACCGATATAAAAAGAAGTTTGAAAAATATAATATTATTACCTCTCAGGTTCTTGTAACGACTTCTAATTTTAATACTTCTGAGCAGATAAAGATTGCTGAAAATGCTATTAACACACTTCTTAATCATAAGATTTTGCCAATAGTTAATGAAAATGATGCAACCTCAATTGATGAACTTATGTTGGGTGATAATGATCAACTTTCAGCCTATGCAGCTTTTTATTTTAATGCGGATATGTTAATTATTCTTTCAGATATAGATGCTTATTATGATCATGACCCTAGAACAAACCCTAATGCCAAAGCTTATAAATTAGTGCCTTCTATAAAAGAAAGTGAACTTCAAAGTAAGTCAACGGCAAATAATGACTTTGCAACAGGTGGAATTGTTACAAAGTTAAAGGCAGCGGACTTTTTACTTAAGCGTGGTCAGAAGATGTTTTTAGCCTCAGGCTTTAATCTAGACTGCGCTAGAAGTTTTTTATTAGATGATGAACATAAGGGCGGGACACTTTTTCAATGATTAATATAGTTTATATGGGGACACCGGATTATGCATCAACTATCTTACAAAGGCTAGTTCAAGATGATGAGATAAATGTTTTATCGGTTTATACTCAACCTGACAAACCTGTGGGACGTAAAAAAGTTTTAACCGCGCCTATAACAAAGCGTGTCGCTCTTGAAAATGATATAGTGGTTCATCAACCCTTAAATCTCCGTGCACCTGAAACAGAGCACGAAATCAAGTCTTTAAATCCTGATTATATAGTGGTAGCCGCTTATGGACAGATTCTTCCTAAAAACATCTTAGATATTGCCCCATGTATTAACTTACATGCGTCTATCTTACCTCAGTACAGAGGGGCTAGTCCTATTCAACAGTCTTTACTTAATGGAGATAAGCAAACAGGTGTAACGGCGATGCTTATGGATGTGGGTCTTGATACCGGTGATATCTTGAAAATTTCTACAATGGATATCCCTGAAAAGATGATGGTAGAAGAACTTTTCGAAGCCCTAACGCATATAGCGGCTGATTTAACACTAGATGTGCTTAAAAATTTTAAGACAATTACCCCTATTAAGCAAGTGGACGAAGAATCAACACATTGTAAAAAGATTTCAAAAGAAGATGGTTTAATTGACTTCAAGAATGCACTTGATATTTTTAATAAATACAGAGCCTTTACACCATGGCCAGGTATTTATCTAGAAAGTGGACTTAAGTTTAAAGAAATTTCTTTGCAGTCTGCTCAAGGTCATTATAAAGCAGGTGAAATTTTAATTGTGACTAAGAATTCTTTTATAGTGGGATGTAAAAAGGGTTCACTTAGAGTAGATCGTCTTCAGCCTCCATCAAAAAAAGAGATGGATGTTGCCTCGTATCAAAATGGAAAAAGGTTAAAACGTGGAGATACTTTGGTTTGATGAACTTAGTTCAACACAAACCTACTTAAAAGAACAACTCAAAGTTGGGAATTTACATTCCCCTATCGCAGTTGTTGCTTCTACTCAAAGTGAAGGTATTGGCTCACGAGGAAACTCTTGGATTGGGCTTGAGGGTAACCTTTTCTTTTCGTTTGCTATTGCACGTCATAATCTTCCTAATGATCTTTCTCTAGAATCTTCATCTATTTATTTTTCTTATATCTTAAAAGAGTGTTTAGAAGAAGAAAAATCACAAGTTTGGCTTAAATGGCCTAATGATTTTTATATTAAAGAAGCCAAAATCGGGGGAACTATTACATTTTTGAGAAAAGATGATTTGATTTGTGGAATTGGTTTAAATCTTGAAAAAGCCCCTGATGGCTTTGAAAGTTTAGATATAAAGATAAATAAAAAAGACTTATTAGACAAATTTTTTAAAAAGATTGAAAATAAGCCATCATGGAAGCAAATTTTTAGCAAGTTCAAGGTAGAATTTGCACTTAGTAAAAATCATTATACACATTTTAGGGACAACCAAATTTCTCTAGAGAATGCTTCATTAAATGAAGATGGCTCTTTGAACGTCAATGGACAAAGGATATATAGTTTACGATGAGTGAAGTAATTTCAATAGCAAATCAAAAAGGTGGGGTAGGTAAAACTACAACTGCCGTAAACTTAGCAGCATCCTTAGCCGTAGCAGAAAAAAAAGTTCTGCTTATTGACGCGGACCCTCAAGCCAATGCAACAACCTCGCTTGGCTATCATAGAAACGATTACGAATATAATATTTATCATGTACTTATTGGTACAAAAAAATTAGATGACATTATTTTAAAAACTTCTTTGCCAACACTTTCACTTGCGCCTTCTAATATTGGTCTTGTAGGTGTTGAAAAAGAGTTTTATGATGCGAAAAACACAAAAGGTCGTGAACTTATTTTAAAGAAGGCTATTGATAAGGTCGTCAAAGATTTTGATTATATTATTATAGATTCACCTCCGGCTCTTGGGCCAATGACAATTAATGCCTTATCAGCTTCAAATTCAGTAATTATCCCTATTCAGTGTGAGTTTTTTGCACTAGAAGGTCTTGCTCAGTTACTAAATACAGTGCGTTTGATTCGTAAAACAATTAACCCTAAACTCTCTATTAAGGGCTTTCTACCAACAATGTTTACGGCGCAAAACAACTTATCAAAACAAGTTTTTTCAGACTTGACTAAACACTTTGAAGATAAATTATTTAAAAACTTAGAGAACGATGATTATATTGTAATACCTAGAAACGTTAAGCTAGCAGAAGCACCATCTTTTGGTAAACCAGCTATCTTATATGATGTAAAGTCATCAGGTTCAGCGGCATATCAAAGTCTTGCAAATACAATCTTGGCAGCTGTTTAATGGCTAAAACTCAAGCACTTGGTCGTGGACTAGGTGAACTTTTAGGCGAGATAGAAGAAGCTTATGATAATGAAATCTCTCCTTCTAAAGACCTTTTAGAAATTCCTCTTAATAACATTAAAGTAAACCCTTTTCAACCCAGAAAACATTTTGATGAAAAAGCCCTTGTAGAATTATCTGAGTCCATTAAACGTCATGGCCTTTTACAACCTATTGTTGTTGTAGAAGAGATGGACTCTTATGTACTAGTCGCAGGGGAACGTCGCTTTAGAGCGTCTAAGATGGCTAAGACAAAGACGATTAAGGCTGTTATTGTTTCTGCAAGCTCCGAAGAGATGCGGGAACTAGCTCTTATTGAAAACATTCAAAGAGAAGAACTTAATGCAATGGAACTTGCTTCTTCTTATGAAGAATTAATTAAAGTACATTCTATTACTCAAGAAGAACTTTCAGGCCTTATTCATAAGTCACGTTCATCTATAACAAATACACTACGTCTTCTTCAACTCTCTCCTAAGGCGCAAAAAGCAATTATTGATAAAACAATTTCTGCGGGACATGCAAAGGTAATGGTTAATCTTCCTAATAAGGACCAAAATATTTTAGTTGATTCTATCATTGGACAGAAACTTTCAGTAAGAGAAGTAGAAAAAATGGTAAAACAATTTAAGTCTTCACTTCCTACAGATAACACAGCTAAATCTATCAAAAAACCTACCTTAGATATGAGTACTTTAAAAGATGTTTTAGATGAACACCTAATAAACTATGATATTAAAGACAATAAAATCTCATTTTCATTCTCAAATGAAGAAGAAATAGCAACATTTTCAAAATTCTTTTCATAAAACCCTCTAACTTTAACTAGTCTTCAATTAACACAGAGTATAATCACACAAAATTTTAGAAGTATTTTGGCCGAAAATATTGTAAGGTTTTTCAGTGTTTCAAAGTTTTCTTTGAATATTGGAAAACCTTATGGTATTACGATAGTAATATCGTTGCAATTCGGTGTTTTAACTTGGGAGGTAAGATGTTAGATATCAATCCGTTACTGCTAGGCTTAACACTAGCTGTTTTCTTGGTTCTTATCGCGCTTCTGAACTCTTGGCTTTATAACCCTTTACTATCTTATATGGAAAAACGTGACGCTGACATTAAAAAAGACCTTTCTGAGGTTGGATCTAATGACGACGAAATTACGTCTTTACATGCGCAAGCAGATAAGATTATCTCTGATGCAAAAGCGGAAGCAACAGCACTTAGAGAAAAGGTAGTGAGTGAAGCTAAAGAACTTTCAGAAAGCAAAATTGAAGCTAAAAGAGCTGAACTAGCAAAGAAATTTGCTACGTTTACTGATGCGCTAAATGAAGAGAAAGAAGGTCTGAATAACGCTTTGTTATCAGAAGTTCCTCTTTTCAAAGAAGCTATCAAAGCTAAAATTAGCAAGATATAAGGATCTGAGACAATGAAACATATATTAATTATGACACTGATGGCAGTGCTTGCACTTGCAACAGATCATGCAGCAGCTGCAGAAGTTGAAAGTGATATCGTTCAAAGAACGGTTAACTTTTTAATCTTTGCTGGTATTGTTTATTACCTTATTGCTGAACCTGTAAAAGCATTTTTTACAGGTCGTACTCAAGGGATCGCAGATGAGCTTGAAAAAGTTCAAGATCGCTTAAAAGAGTCAAAATCAGCAAAAGAAGCAGCTAATACTAAAATCGATGAGGCAAAAACACTTGCTGAAGAGATTATGAGTAGCTGTAAAAAAGAGAATGTGATTATTAATGASAARATGGCTKCACAGCTTACWTTYGAYYTWASKAATCTTGAAAARCAACAAGACGATCTYATGGGMCTTGAAAAACGYCAAATGGTTCGTGATCTTGTTGAAGAAGTTCTGTCAGATGCCTTAACTCAAGATGCTTCGGTTCTTGATAAGAGTGTATTTGCAGACATCATCTTGAAGAAGGTAGCATAATGGCAGCTTTAGTAGCAAAGCGTTACGTTAAAGCGCTTCTTGATGGTGAAGATGCTAAGTCTATGGCTAACTTGTTAGCTGTATTTGAAGCCTTAGCTTCTTCATTTGAAAATGAAAAGTTTGTTGACATTATTTCATCTCCTAGTATCCCAACAGCAGCAAAAGAAGAGATTCTTCTTGCAGCAGTTGCAGGTGTGAAGAGTGATAAGGTTAATAACTTTTTAAAACTTCTAGGCGAAAAAAATCGTTTTGAACTTATCCCAGAAATTGCAAACCAACTTTCTAAAGAGATGGCAGCAACAAATAACGCTTATACAGGTTCAATCTTCTCTGATGTAGATATGGATAGTAAAACTGTTAAAGCATTAAGTGCTGGTTTAAGTACAAAGGTTGATGCAAATATCACTTTAGAATTTGTAAAAACTGATTTTGACGGAATAAAAGTAGAAGTAGAAGATCTAGGAATTGAATTGAATTTTTCTAAAGAAAGAATCAACTCATCTTTAATAGATCACATACTAAAAGCAATTTAAGAAAGGAGACACAGTGGTAGCAAAAATTCAAGCAGACGAAATTTCATCAATTATCAAAGAACGTATTGATAACTTTGAATTAAACGTTGATATTAATGAAACTGGTAAAATCATCTCAATCTCAGATGGTATTGCAAAAGTTCACGGCCTTAAGAATGTAATGGCGGGTGAAATGGTTGAGTTCGAAAACGGAGCTCAAGGACTAGCAATGAACTTAGAGGAGGCGGCCGTAGGTATCGTTATCCTTGGTTCTCAAGATGGTCTTGTTGAAGGTACTTCAGCTAAACGTCTTGGTAAACTTCTTCGTGTTCCTGTTGGTGACGCACTTCTTGGTCGTGTTGTTAATGCAATGGGTGAGCCTATTGATGGTAAGGGTCCAATTGAAACTACTGAAACTCGTTTCGTAGAAGAAAAAGCACCTGGAATCATGGATAGAAAGTCAGTACATGAGCCTATGGCAACTGGTATTAAAGCAATTGATGCTCTAGTTCCAATTGGTCGTGGACAACGTGAACTTATCATTGGTGATAGACAAACGGGTAAAACAACTATTGCTCTTGATACTATCATTAACCAAAAAGGTAATGGCGTTGTATGTATCTACGTTGCGATTGGTCAAAAACAGTCTACTGTTGCACAAATCATTCGTAAACTAGAAGATCATGGAGCTATGGAATATACGATTATCGTATCTGCAACAGCTGCTGAATCTGCTGCACTTCAATATCTTGCACCATATACTGGTGTAACTATGGGTGAATATTTCCGTGATTCTTCTCGTCATGGTCTTATCGTTTATGATGATCTTTCTAAGCATGCAGTTGCATACCGCGAAATGTCACTTATCCTTCGTCGTCCTCCGGGTCGTGAAGCTTATCCTGGTGATGTTTTTTACCTACACTCTCGTTTATTAGAGCGTGCAGCTAAGTTAAATGATGAGTTAGGTGGTGGTTCTTTAACTGCTCTACCAATCATTGAAACTCAAGAAGGCGATGTTGCGGCTTATATCCCAACAAACGTTATTTCTATCACTGATGGTCAGATCTTCTTAGAAACTGATCTTTTCAACTCAGGTATCCGCCCAGCAATTAATGTTGGTCTTTCGGTATCTCGTGTTGGTGGTGCAGCTCAGATTAAAGCTACTAAGCAAGTTGCTGGTACTTTAAGACTTGATCTTGCTCAGTACCGTGAACTTGCAGCCTTTGCTCAGTTTGCTTCTGATCTTGATGAGTTAAGCCGTAATCAACTAGAACGTGGACAAAGAATGGTAGAAGTGCTTAAGCAACCTGCATTCTCTCCAATTCCCGTTGAAAAGCAAGCTCTTATTATCTTCGCTGGTAATGAAGGTTTCCTTGATGATTTCGATGCTTCAAATGTTGTTCGTTTTGAAGCTGAGCTTTACCCATTTGTTGAAGCATCTTACCCTCAAATCTTTGAGAACATTCGTTCTATTAAGAAGATTGATGATGAGACAAACGCACTTATGAAAAAAGCATTGGAAGAGTTTAAATCAACTTTTTCAGCTAACTAAGGATTCTTTAGATGGCAAACTTAAAAGAAATTCAAAGACAGATAAAAAGTGTTAGTAATACGCAAAAAACTACGCGTGCTATGAAGCTTGTATCTACTGCGAAGCTAAGACGAGCTAAAGAGCTTGCTGAGCGTTCTAAAGTTTTTGCACAGAAATTGAATGAAGTTATCTCTGAAATCTCAACACGTATTCAATGCCAAAAAATTGGCGGAATTGAAAACCGTGCTTGTGCAGTAATAGATAATCCTCAGATGATTGATCTTATTTTCGTTACAGCAGACAAGGGTCTATGTGGTGGATTTAATTTTCAAACAATTAAAGCGGTTAAAAAGCTTATGGCACAGTACAAAGACGATAAAGTCAAAGTACGTTTACGTGGTGTAGGTAAAAAAGGTGTTGAATTCTTTACCTTTAATGAAGTAGAAATGCTTGATGAAGTTAGAGACCTAAGTTCAAAGCCTGATATGAATCGTGCAGCTGAGTTTATTCAATCTTCTATGCAAGATTATATGGATGGAAAAATTGATGGTGTAACCCTTGTTTACAACGGTTTCAAAAATGCTCTTGTACAAGAGCTTCACATCACTCAAGTCCTTCCAATTTCAGTTTCATGTGATGAAGAGGCTATGCCTTCTTCTACACTAGAAATTGAAGCAGAAGATGAAGAAAAAATGTTAAATTCACTTATTTCTAAATATGTTGAATATAACATGTATTACGCGTTAATCGATTCTGTTGCGGCTGAGCATTCTGCTCGTATGCAAGCAATGGATGCGGCAACAAATAATGCAAAAGATTTGGTTAAATCACTCAAGGTTAAGTTTAATAAAGCTCGTCAGGGTTCTATTACAACGGAACTAATTGAAATTATCAGCGGCGTGGAGTCGATGAAATAAATAATGGAGGCTAATATGGCAGGTAAAATTATTCAAATTACTGGTCCGGTTGTTGATGTAGATTTTACAGAAACACTACCGGCTATTAATGAAGCATTAGAAGTTAAGTATAGCATTGAAGGAAAAGACGTTCGTCTTGTTCTTGAAGTTGCAGCACATATCGGTGATGGTCGCGTTAGAACGATCGCTATGGATATGTCTGAAGGTTTAGTTCGTGGTATGGAAGTTGTAGCAACTGGTGCTCCAATTAACGTTCCTGTTGGAGACGCGGTTCTTGGTCGTATCTTTAACGTTATCGGCGAAACAATTGATGGTGGTGAGCCGGTTGCTGAGGGAACTCCAACTTGGTCTATTCACCGTGATCCTCCTGCACTAGTAGATCAGTCTACTAAGACAGAGATGTTCGAAACTGGTATCAAAGTAGTTGATCTTCTTGCTCCTTACGCTAAGGGTGGTAAAGTTGGACTATTTGGTGGTGCTGGTGTTGGTAAAACAGTTATTATCATGGAACTTATTCACAATGTTGCACACGGTCACGACGGTTTATCTGTTTTCGCTGGTGTTGGTGAAAGAACTCGTGAAGGAAATGACCTTTATTACGAAATGAAAGACTCAAACGTACTGGACAAAGTTGCACTATGCTACGGTCAAATGTCTGAGCCTCCAGGAGCACGTAACCGTATCGCGCTTACGGGTCTTACTATGGCTGAGTATTTTCGTGATGAGCAAGGACTTGATGTTCTTATGTTTATCGATAATATTTTCCGTTTTGCTCAATCAGGTTCAGAAATGTCTGCACTTCTTGGACGTATCCCTTCAGCAGTTGGTTACCAACCAACACTTGCTCGTGAAATGGGTGCTCTTCAAGATCGTATTACTTCTACGAACAAGGGTTCTATTACTTCTGTTCAAGCAGTTTACGTACCTGCAGATGATTTAACCGATCCAGCTCCAGCTTCTGTTTTTGCTCACCTTGATGCAACAACAGTTCTTAACCGTAAGATTGCTGAAAAGGGTATTTACCCTGCAGTTGATCCTCTTGATTCAACTTCACGTCTTCTTGACGTTGCTATTGTTGGAGAAGAGCATTATGGTATCGCTCGTGGTGTTCAACAAACACTACAAAAATATAAAGACCTTCAAGATATCATTGCGATTCTTGGTATGGATGAGCTTTCTGAAGATGACAAAAATGTTGTTGAACGTGCTCGTAAGATTGAGAAATACCTTTCTCAGCCTTTCTTTGTTGCTGAAGTATTTACAGGTGCTCCTGGTAAGTATGTTAAACTTGAAGAAACTATCGCTGGTTTCAAGGGTATCTTAGCGGGTGATTACGATCACATGCCAGAGTCTGCTTTCTACATGGTTGGAAATATTGACGAAGCTATCGCTAAATATGAGAAAAATAAATAGGAGTTTCAATGAACACTCTTAACTTAGAAATCGTAACACCAAGTGGCGTTATCTTTTCTGGACCTGTAACAGAAGTTACACTTCCAGGTGAAGAAGGCGAATTTGGTGTTCTTCCTGAACATTCATCTCTTACAACGCTTTTAGAAGCGGGTGTAGTTGATTTTGTTAAAGAAGATAAGACTAAAGAATCTGTTGTTATTAACTGGGGCCATGTTCAAGTTGATGAGAGCAAGGTTATTGTTCTTGCTGATGGCGCTGTTGCTCTACGTGGTGACAATGAAAGTGATATTGCGACTGCTCTTGCAGATGCAAAAGCTCTTGTTGAAGCTGCTTCAGATAACTCTGCTGCTATTGCTTCTGTTTCTGCTAAATTAGAAACTCTTGCACAGAACCTAATCTAATGTTTCAGTCGTTTTCGACATTTATATCTGATTCACATCCTGTGACCCTTTTGGTCTTGGGTGTGCTTTCTATCTACTTCATTTCCATTACATGGACTTTCATTTATCGTTTTTTCTCATTGTCAGGTTGGATAGCTGAAGAAAAAGAATCTTTAGACTCTTTATTAATGGGCTCGACCTCTGTTTCTAGACTTTCTTATATTGATCCTTTTTTAAAGCGCTCAAACATACTGACGAAAGAGATATTAGATTTATGTCAATACGCGGCGACTAAGGACGCGACAAAAGGGCTTAGCTCTTTATCTATTGTTGCTTCTACCTCTCCTTTTATTGGTCTTTTTGGTACGGTTGTATCAATATTAGACACCTTTAAAGATATAGGTAAGGCTTCTATGTCTTTAATTGCTGTTGGTATTTCAGATGCTTTGATCGCAACTGCGGGTGGTATTTTTGTGGCTATTTTTGCTTATACTTTCCACCAACTTCTTAAGCGTCAGGCTTATGAACTTTCTGGTTTAGTGCGTATGCAGTCAGATGCATTGCTTGCTAAGTCAAAAGAAACAGTGTAAATGCATTACGATTGGGATGAAACACCTGAACTTAATATCACTCCCTTAGTGGATGTGATGTTGGTTTTATTAGCTATTTTAATGGTAATCGCTCCGACTATCGTTTATGAAGAGCTAATAAAGCTTCCTTCTGGTTCTGCAAAAAAAGCCCTTACAAAAATACCTCCTGTGTCTATTACTATAAATAAAAACAAAGAGATTTTAATAAAAGGTGAAAAGTTTAACTTTAAAGGTTTTGAAGATAACTTCTATCTTTTTGCACAAGACAAACTTGATTCTAAGGCTGCGGTTTTAATCTCGGCTGACAAGCGTCTATCTTATGGTGAAGTGATGATGATTCTTGGTTCGGTTAAACGTGCTGGTTTTACTGAAGTATCCCTAGCTACAAACGGATAAACATTGCCGACACGTAATGATCAGTACTATTTTTACCTTGGCGGTATTATTTCAGTTTCATTTTTTCTTTCATTTTTAATTCTTTTTGCTCTTTTTATTATGCAACATTCTCGTGTTATGCGTATTCAAACAGCTACTTCTGACTACATATCTATTAATTTAAACACTGTACCCATGGCTAAACCTATTAAAATCACGAAGTCTAAACAGGTTAAAGAAAAAGCTGATGAAATTAAGCCTATGGAAGCTGTGCAAGCACCTATGAAAGTTAATACGGATCTTTCTTCACTCTTTGGAGAGGTTCAGACAAAGAAACTTGTTAAACGCTCTAAAACGAAGAAGACTTCAGTAGACGATAAGTTCCTTAAAAAAATGAAAAAAAGAATTAAGACTAAGGACATAAAGGCTGTTAAGTCTACTCAGGCAAGCTCTTTAGTGAAAAACCTAAAACTTTCTAAGCAACATATTAAGGTTGTAGGGGATTCTTCGGGTGTAGTTGATGAATATTTAGCTAAAATACACGCAGAAATTTACAGCAAGTTTTTTCCTCCATCTGACTCTGTTGGAAAGACAGCTAAGGTTCGCTTAGAAATTGATACAAATGGCGTATTGATTTCCTTTAGAGTGATATCATACTCCAATGATGAACTCTTTAATGAGGCTGTAGATGCTTGTTTAAATGCCTTGCATCAGTTTGCTATTCATCCAGATTTTAAAGCCATAAGCTTAGATATTATTTTAACCGCAAAGGAATAAATTGAAAAAAATACTTTTAACACTATTAATGTTTGCAAACTTGTTTGCAGCTGACGCAACTATCGAGGTCATTAAAAAAGTTGATAAAATGCCTTCTATTTCTGTAGAAGATGCTTCTATAAATTATCAAAGTACACTTTCTAAGAAGTTTTTCAAAGTCCTTGTGAGTGATTTAGATGTTCTTTCAATTTTTAATGTGTATGATAATTATGAAAAAACTGATTATGACGCGGATGATGTAATGATTAGTAATGCAAAGCGTGATTATGTTTTGCGTTACCGTTTACGACAAGATGATGATGGAAATTTAAATTGTGACTATAAGCTTATCTCTGCAGCAGATTCAAGAGTCCTTAGAAAGAAAAACTTTCGTATAAAAAAAGAAAATTTATATGTATTTTTAATTCATAATCTTGCTATTGATATTAATGACTTTATTGGGGCAGAACCCGTTGAATGGATGAAATCATATGTCTTGATTTCTCGTCTTACGGGTCCTAATGAGAGTGAAATAATTATTTCAGACTACACGCTTACCTATCAGCATGTTATGGTAAAAGGGGGATTGAATGTTTTCCCTCATTGGGCAGATAAAAATCAAGATGCTTTTTATTATTCTGTCTTAGATGGGGCAACGCCTACCTTATACAGATTAGACAGACGTACAGGCAAGAGCACTAAAATACTTAGTTCAGATGGCATGATGGTATGTTCAGATGTAAGTGCTGATGCGAAGAATATCCTAGTAACGATGGCACCTGAAGGGCAGCCAGATATATATATGTATAATATAGAAACTAAAAAACTTACACAGTTAACCAAGTTTTCAGGTATTGATGTTGGTGCTCAGTTTTTAGAAAATGACAAAGAAATCGCCTTTGTATCAAATCGTGGTGGTTACCCTAATGTGTTTTCTAAACGTATTGGCTCTAAGGGTGTTCAGCAAATGGTTTATTATGGTAAGTCTAATGTGGCCTTAGCTGCTCATAAGAATTATATTGTGTATAAGTCTCGAGAAAGTTCAAATGAATTTTCTCGTAATACCTTTAATTTGCATCTTATAAGTACTCGGTCTGCCTTCATTCGTCGGCTTACAGCAACAGGAATAAATGAATTTCCACGATTTTCGGATAATGGAGATTCAATAATCTTTATTAAAAACTATAAATCAGAGTCTTCTGTAGGTATTATTCGAATAAAACAGAATAAAAGCTTTCTATTTCCTTTAAAAATTGGTAAGATACAATCTATAGACTGGTAAAATATACATAATAAATATAAAGAAGTTGGTAAATATGAGTAACAAAACATTAAGAGTCTTAGCTGTAGATGATGATATGATCAATAGAAAGTTGATAAGATCAATGCTAATGAAAACAGATAATGTATCTGAAGTAATAGAAGCTGCTAATGGCATGGATGCCTTAGATATCTTAAAAAAAGATACAAATATTGATATAGTACTTCTTGATATCATCATGCCTATCATGGGTGGAATTGACTTTTTAAAGGTTGCAAGAGCGGATGAACAAATGAAGGGAATTCCTGTTATTGTTTTAACAACAGACGAGACGATGCGCGCGGAAGCTCTTGAGGTAGGGGCTAATGATTTTTTAACGAAGCCAATTCGAGAAAAAGATATCATTTCAAAAATTGCTAAACTAATTTTATAAGGGGCTAGCGCCTTTTATTTAAACATACCTTCGCATAAGGTCTTTTTAGATCTTATCCCCAGTGTGTATCAAAAGATATAATAACTTTCTCTTTTTTTTATTAATATGTATTGATTTGTATTTTTTTTTGCTACACTATAGATAACAAAATTACAGGACAATTTATGGACTTTGCCAATATCTTAACTATTATTACAGACTTTTTTTCTTCTATCCCACCTCAAATATTTGGAATTGACATCTTATACATAGGCTTAGGTCTTGTTGTTCTTTTAGTCTTAATATGGGGTATTAAAAAAGCACTTAAGTCTAAACCTAAGCGTGAGTTACATGACCTGATGCCAGAGAAAAAGGCTACTACGCAAACACCTAGTGAAGAAGATAGCTCACAACAAGAGGAAGTCGAAGATGACTTAGAAGATGGATTTATGCCATCAAATATTTCTAGTGATGCCAAAGAAATTCATATTAGTGAAGATGTAGAAAAACCAAAGGCTGAAAAAGCATCTGAGCCTGAGGAAGAAACACCTGTTCCAGAAGAAGCAGTGAAAGCTGTTCGTAAAAGTGAAAATGTTGTCCGTAAAAAGCGTGAATCAACTCGCGATGGTAGAAAGATATCTAAGGCAGATTTTTCTGATTTTTCAGGAAGAAGACTACTTATTGCTGAAGATAACTTAATTAATCAAAAAGTTATAAACGGTGTATTAAATGAATCAGGCATAGATGTTGTGATGGCAGATGATGGTCAATTTGTTATGGATACCTTAGAAAAAGACAGTGATTTTGAAATTATTTTAATGGACGCGCATATGCCACGTCTTGATGGTTTTGAAGCAACTCGTTTGATCCGTGAAAATCCAGCTTATGACCATATTGCAGTTGTTGCTCTTAGTGGTGATACTGCTGTAGATGATATTCGTCATATGACAGAAGCTGGTATGGAAGCTCACTTAGAAAAACCATTGAAGATGGACTCGCTTTATGATGTGATGTCTATGTACTTTTCTGCAGATGAAGTTAAAGAAGAGCCCCCTGTCGTTAAGGCTCAAGTGCAAGAGTTAGAAATCTCTGTTGATATAGATGACCTTCCTTGTTTAGATTATGATGCCGGTTTAGACATTTGTGGAAATGATGAAGTAATGTACAAAGAACTTCTTAAAGAGTTCTTCTTCGGCTATAAAGATTCTTCTAAGAAAATGCGTGAGGCTCTTGTACAAAAAGATTATGTAGCCGCGCAAGCTATTTTAATAGATGTAAAAGGAACTGCTTCAAATTTGGGAGCTGTTCAATTTATAACGATTACAGAGCACTTTCTTCAAGCCATTGCTAATGATAATAAGGCTGCTTATGGACAAATGTTTAAAGATTATCAAAGTTATTTATTAGCACTTCTTAAAAGTATACAAGCCGCTTTCAAAGCTTAGTTTAACTATAATTCTCTAAAATTATAGAGAGTTAACCATGACCCGAATTAAAGCACAATCACCAGACTCACTCTTAGCAGACAGCTTAGTTACTCACCTTCAATCGTATTTTGTTAAAGCCCTAGATACGCTTTCCTCTGAAATCGGAGACAGTAAAAATTTTGAAGCACTTGAATGGTTTAGGGAAGAGGGTAAGTTTGGTGGAGGTGTGCGTTACGTAAGTACCGATGATACACTTTTTAACAGAGCTTCGGTTAATATCTCTCAGGTTCAGTATGAGGCAGACCCTAGTAAGACTCTCGCTTCAGCAACTGCACTTTCAAGTATTATTCATCCTCTCAATCCTTATGCCCCCTCTATTCATATGCATGTGTCTTGGACTGAGATGAAAGATGGTAAAGGCTATTGGAGAATGATGGCTGATTTAAATCCTTCTATTTTTGATAAGGATGATACGACAAAGTTTCAAGAGTGTTTAGAAAACAGCTCTAATACTTATTACGAGGAGGCTTCCAAACAAGGGGATAAGTATTTCTTTATTCCTTCTCTTGAACGCCATCGAGGTGTGTCGCATTTTTATTTAGAAGATTTTAAAACAGATGATAAAGTAGCTGATTTACAAATGGCAAAGACCTTAGTTGAAAATGTTATTGATACCTATATTGAGATTGTAAAAGCACAATGTCTTAAACATGAAAATATTAATGAGGAAGATAAAGAGAAACAGTTGGCCTATCACACCTTATATCTTTTCCAAGTCCTTACTCTTGATAGAGGAACTACCTCAGGATTACTGGTACATGCTCAAAATGATGTAGGAATACTTGGTTCTATCCCGGCATTTGTGAATAAAGAACTTTTGCTCTCATGGAAAGACAAAATGCCTAAGGGACAAGAAGACTTACTACAAGTCATCGCGGATTGCTTAGATGATGATGGAAGCGTAGAAGAAGAACAGAAAATTAAACTAGCCCAAGGGGTAAGAAACTTTTATCAAAAAAATCCTGAGGCATTAAAAATGCAAGCCTGCGGTAATGTTTCAGTGCCCACGGTACAAAATCATAAGTAAAGAATTTCGCGAAAAATGTTACACCTGCTTTAGACCAAAAAGTTCATGTATGTGTCAATATATCAAGCCCATTCAAACGAAGACAAAATTTGTAATTTTGATGCATTCCCATGAGTTTAAAAAGATTAAAAATGGAACAGGGCATTTCACCCATCTTTCACTAACAAACTCGCAGCTTTATGTGGATACCTCTTTTACTTCTCACGCTAAGGTAAATGAACTTTTAAGAGATTATAATTGTTATGTCTTGTACCCTAGTGAAGAAAGTATAGTCTTAAATGACAACCCTTTACCTGTAAATGATAAGGCTAATCTTATTTTTCTAATAGATTCTACCTGGCATAATGCAAAAAAACTTTTACGTGACAGCCCAAATATACAAGCCCTTCCAAAGGTAAGCTTTACCCATACCAAGGCCTCAGAGTTTAAAATCAAAGAACAACCAATGGAACTTTGTCTTTCTACCATAGAGTCTACTCTTTGTGTTTTGGAACTTCTTACAGTACAAGGAAATGAAAATCTTACTTCTTCTGAGTTAGAAGGTTTTTTGAAGCCTTTTAAAAAGATGGTTGAGTATCAGCTTTCATGTATAGAACGAGAAAATAAATCTCCTCGGTTTAGATTCTAAAACTTTTAGTTAGATACATTATTTACATAATTTTATAGTACTATCTATGTAATGAAATTTCAACTTACTTTTACAGTAATAGTATATTTTATTAATTTAATATGATAGGTTGCAAATRAAGCTTGTAAATATTTTAGAAAAAGTTAATTCTTTTGAGAAAAATTCCTTTTTAAAGATTATGGATATCGCACTTTCATGTGACAAGGTTGATAATAAAAAAGTTGATGCTATTTTGACATCATCTGATAAGGATTTGAAAAATGCTGATTTAACCAACATTGTAAAAATATTTAATCTTATTGAAGAACAATATAAAGAACATTTAGTGACTGAAATGAAAAATATTAGTTCTCAATTAGATGTAGTTATTGATATTTTGATACGTGATGGAAATTCTATAATGAAGTATGAATGGTTTTCAAAACTTTATGAAAAAGAATTAAAGGAATTGAAACAATCAATTAAGTCTTTTGATAATGATATGAATTCAGATAAAACTGAAATTAATACTGAGAGAAAACGTGATTATACAATTTATAAAGCTTGTTTGCATACAGCCTATAATAATGACTTATTAAATAATCAAGATCCAAAGATATCAGATGATGAGCAAAGTATTTTAATTACTCTTTCTGAAGAACTAAACCTATCTCAACAAGAATTAAAAATAATCAAATATTTAATTGTTGCATTAAAAAAACAAGATTTAGATGAGTTAATTAATGAACTTAAAAATATTGGAATTGTTTTTTATTCGAAAAAAACTAAAACGATTTATATACCAAATGAAATAATTAGTTTATTAAGGCAAATTAAAAATCGTCCTGTCGCAGATAAGTACTTTAAAAGAGTACTTAAACAATTGAGAGAGCCTGAGTTAAATATTATATGTAAAAATCATAATATTAAATATATAGGTGTTTCTGTGGAAGATAAGATTAGTTTAATTATTAATAGTGGTGTTCGTTTTAGGGAATTATTAACAAGTGGAATACACAAAGAAGGTACCACTCTAAATGAGAAAAAAGCATTTATTAATGAATTAGTTGAAAAAGGGTTACAACTGTCTGAACCATTACGAGGTATAACCGTGGAGGATAAAGTTTCTAATCTAATAGACTACTATGTCAAGTTAGACAAGGATGATAAGGTAGGTATTCCTTTAGGAGGCTATCAACAATTATTGATAGATATCGATTCTATCTTTGGCAAGAATATAAATAGTACAGTAAAAAAAGAATTTGAATTACAAGATGAAAATGTTTTAGACGCTGAATATCTACTTGATTATAATATTAAACCTCGTGATATTATTGAATTGCTTAGTGTAGTACAATTAAAGCAGTTTTGTAAAGAAAATGATAAAATTAAAGTTAGAGGTAATTTAGTTGTTAATATCTTAGATGCTTATAAAGATATGCGATATTTAGAGTTTGAGAATTATATTAATATTGGGTTTCGTGACCTTAATGCTTTAAAAGAAAATGGTCTTAAAATTAAGGAAAGTGATATTGGAGTTAAGTTTGAAGATATTACAAAGACAATGTTGTCCTCCTTAGGTATGAATGTTGATGAGGAACAAAGGAAAAAGCTTAATACAGCAAAAGACAAAATAGATATTTTAATTAATTTAGGAAATGATGAAATTATTATTGTTGAATGTAAAACATCAAAAGAGTCAGGATATAATAAATTTAGTTCTGTATCACGACAAATTAAGTCTTATGTCTCACTGGCAGAAAAGTCAGGTAAAAAAGTTGTTAAATCATTGTTAATTGCACCTGACTTTAGTGATGACTTTGTAAATGAATGTGAACTGGATTATATTTTAAACCTTTCTTTAATCAAAGCAGAATCATTAAAAACTATTGTAGAAGCATTTGAACACTCAAAGTTGAAAATCTTTCCATATAACCTATTAATGAGAGATGTTCTTATTAAAGGTGAACGAATTATAAAGGCGATTCAAAAATAAAAAAGAATAAGCATAGTTGATTTTTAATATAAGGACTTTCAATTTAAGAAATCTACTTTTTTTGGTAGAAAACAAGGAAGTATGTCATTAGAAAAAGAGCGAATACATTTAAAGACAAATTCTTATGTCAATACACATCAACTCAAAAAAATAAATTACAGCTATAAAAATAAAAAAATATTAGGAAGCTTATGACCCCAATTGAACTTTTTGCAGTGACTGTTTTTACAAGTTACTTTGCTATTATGAATCCTATTGCAAACACACCGATATTTATGGGGCTAACTCAAGGAGCGGATTCTTCTACGATTAAAAAGCTGGCACGAAGGTCAACCTTAACGGCCTTTATAATTGTACTAAGCTTTATAGTTTTAGGACAGTATATCTTTTCACTTTTTGGATTAAGCATAGCTGCTTTTAAACTTGCAGGTGGGATTTTAATCTTTCATGTTGGGTATGAAATGATACAGTCTAAAGTTTCATCAACACAAGATCATTCAAATTTTAAAATTGATGAGAGTATTGCAGTATCACCTATTGCCATCCCTATACTTGCCGGGCCAGGAACTATTGTTACGGCAATGAATAATACCATTCATGTCAGCTATATCCATGTTTTAATAAATATTGCAATGTTAGCACTAATGTTACTTTTGACATTTTTAGCTTTTTCATACAGTGGGCGTCTTGTAAAAATAATAGGTAATAATAGTATTGTTATACTAGGAAAATTAATGGGTGTGATTTTAACAGTTATTGGAACAGGTATGGTTATAGACGGCATTAAACTTGCCTTTAATCTTGCCTAAGTCTATAAGGCCCTTGCAGCACTACGGATGGAATCTAGTACATTGGTACATCCATCTATGTATTTCACTGAGATTTCCATTAGCCCCGATTTTTTATCCTTATCATCCCCATAAATAAGACGTGATATAAGTTCAGGATAGGCATTTCGTACTTGCTTCGCTGTGTCATTAAAGCCTTGCATAATATATTCAACAAGTGTACCGATGATAGGAACAAATAGTACTATCCCGATGATAGCCCCACCTATTGCGCCAGATAATTCCACCCACTGTGGCTTGCCTGTAAAACTATACCAATAATAATAGAAAAAGTTTTGTTGAGACATATATAATTCACTGGCCAGATAAGACCCAGCAATGGCGCCAATGCCACGAGAAGCTTCACCTACTACACCTGTTGTTAGACCAAGGTCTAGTAGAAAAGAACTTGCCTTTGTACTGAGTCGTTTTAAGCTCGTAACTTGAAGCGCCTTTTTTGCAATTTCATCCTTCCAGTTTTGAGAGCACTCTAAGAATTCTTGCCGTTTTTTTTTGTCATCTTTAAATTCCTGCATTAAGAATTTATCTAAAAAGATTTGAAGCCTTTTATGAAGAAGTTCCACACAAAATATATCACTTGTGAATTTTTTTAGAAGTTCTATTTCACTTCTTGAGGAGCGTGAAAAGCCTTTTTTTTTAAAGACAAGTACATAAAGCCAAGAAAAGAGATTATTGATAGATATGATTAAATCTAAGATATCATTTCTAAAATGTCTTTTGAACATCTGCCAAGGGGACTTATAATACTCTTTTGAAAAGTCTTCAAGTCTGGGATTAACCACCTCAAATAAATAATTATATAAAAAGGTGTTTAGAGCAGACTCTAAACCTTGCTTTGTCTTTTTATACGGCATGCTTAGCCTGTCTTTTATTTGCCTGCATAATCTCTGTATTGGATTTTTTTAATTGCATAGGGGCATAAGGTTTTAAGTAAGAGGGGATAATACGACCTTTGATTTTTAAAAGATCTTGTATTAAGAACTCAGCTACGTTCAGCGCGTCTTGTTTAAGTACCTCTGTTAAGTATTGAAACAAAAGCTTAGAGAGTCTATCTAAGGATATCTTCCATGTTGAATCTGTTTGGGTGTATATCCACTCACTAAAGGCAAAGAAACTATCATATACGGTTTCATCTTTCCATAAAAGTGAAATTGATTTTTTAAAGTTACCACTGTTATAGGTAAGGTCCCAAAATCTTGCAAAACGTTTCATTTTTTGTATGTCTTTAAAAGACAGAAGGTCATTTGAAAGAATGTCATAAGGGGGGATATCTGAATATCGCATACCAAACTTTAGGTCATGTCTGTCTAAGGTGGTTCCTGATAGTTTTTTAAGTATTCCTATTTGAATTTCAGAGCTACTAATAGACACTAGCTTATTTAAATTTTTTCCAAAGCTTTCTAAGTCTTCACCGGGCAAGCCAACAATAAGGTCTAGGTGAACATGTGCCTTAGTTTGGTTTTCTATAAAGTCTAGGTTCTCATAAATCTTTTTTAGCTTTAAGGGCCTGTTGATATTTTCAGCCACTTGCGTATTTAGGGTTTGTATACCTATTTCTAGTTGCAAGGCGCCTGCAGGAAAAAGGGCTATTTTTTGTTTGATAGATTCTGGAAAGTGATCGGGGATAACTTCAAAGTGAGCAAAGTAAGGTGGTTCCTTAGACAAGAAGAAATCTAAAATAGCATTAGCAAAGCGCATATTTAAATTGAAGGTTCTGTCTATGAATTTAAAGTTTCTAACCCCTAAGTCCCAAAGATGGGAAAATTCCTTAATTAAGATATCTATATCAAAGTTTCTTACCTTCTCATCTATAGAAGACAAACAAAACTCACACATAAAAGGACAACCTCTTGAAGCTTCAACATATATGTAGCGGTTGTCTATGTCATGTTGGGTGTAATGTTCATAAGGGAGCTTTATCTTGCCTAAGTCAGCGAGTACTGGTTTGATAATCTTCTCATCAGGCGCAGTGTTTGTTATGATTTCTTTACAGAGTTTATAAAAAGCGGTATCGCCTTCGCCCTGAAGTACAAAGTCAACTTGTGAGAAATCTACTCTAAAAGGTTCATAAGAAACCTCGGGTCCACCAATGACTATTTTTGTTTTTGGGGAAACTTTTTTAATGACTTCTATAAGTTCTTGAGTCTGGGTCGCGTTCCAAATATAAACGCCTAAACCTAATATATTAGGTTCTTCATCTAAGATTTTTTCAGCAATGGTTTGAATGGCTTCATTAATACTAAACTCTATGAGCCTAGTATCCTTTTGAAGTTCTTCCATGTTGGCATATAAGTAGCGAAGCCCAATAGAAGAATGGGTATAACGAGCGTTTAAAGTGCTTAAGATAATTTTCATGTGAAATTATACTCTTTCTTCGTTATAATCACAGTAATAACTATGTACAGAGGATAAATTATGAAAGATTGCAAGAACTTAAATGAAGTAAGAAATGAAATAGATACGCTTGATGAAGAGATAGTCACCTTAATAGCACAAAGAAATGCTTATATTCATCAGGCTGTAAAGTTCAAGCAAAGTGTTGAAGAAGTAAAGGCCACGGATAGAGTTGACCAAGTTATTCAACATGTAAGACGTAAGGCTATAGAACTTGATATGTCAGCAAATATGATTGAAGAACTTTACAGAAACCTTATTGACTCTATGGTGGAATCAGAAATCGCAGAATTTCGTGATAAGGGTGCTTTTTAAGTCCTCGTTTACCTTAGATTATTTATAAGATAATATTATGGTCCTTAGATACTTTTCAAAGGACAGATAATGCAACTACCAGACTTTATGATGATAATTTCATCTTCCCCCGGACTTTCACTTTTACTTTGGGTGTTTATCTCAATGATACTCTTATATATGGCGCGCGAACCTGCGCATGAAGCCATACTCTCTTTTACAAAAATACTCTTCCATGGATTTAGACTTTTTTCCTCTTCTATCTTAATAGCAGAGAAAAAACTAAAACTTAGAAACAAAGAAGTTCTTCTTAGTTCAGGAAAAGAAGCAACGGAGCGTATTATTGAAAGGGAATTTGAAAGAATTGATGCCTTTGTAAAAAAAGACCTATCTCGTTTTCCTACGCTTCAAAGAGAGATTACGGACGCAGTAGTTAAGCTTGATGAAGATTATCAAAAAAGTACAGAAATTCCACCTGCCCCTCCTGGATGGACAAAGGCAATTGAACCAATAGCTGCCATTCCTCCTTCAGAAGACTCTATGGTAGCTGAGATTTTAAAAAGTATTAAAGAAGCCCTAGATAAGGGACAAGAAAAAGCCTTAGAGTCTTATAGAAAAAGCTCTGAACACAGACACTCTTATTTGAAAAACATGATACCTATCTTAAGACATATAAATAAGTCAGTAGATGGCTTAGATAAGAATGTGAAAACGCTTTTAAATAGGTCTGCTGCAGTAGATAGACATATGTCGGATTATAGTGAGATAACAAAAAAGACAGATAAGGCAGCGCAGATGCTGTCATCTTCTTCTATGACACAGTTTTTTATAGCGGGTTTTGTTTTAGCCATAGCTGTGGGTGGTGCCTTTATTAACTTTAACCTTATTGCAAGACCTATGCAAGAGATGGTGGGTGGTTCTGTTTATATGATGGGCTTTCAAGTCGCTGATATTGCGGCTCTTGTAATAATCTTGGTTGAGGTTTCAATGGGTTTATTCTTGATGGAATCACTTCGTATTACAAGACTCTTTCCTGTTATAGGCGCACTTGATGATAAGATCCGTGTACGCATGATCATTGTTTCTTTTGTATTTCTGTTCTTACTTGCAAGTGTGGAAGCAGGGCTTGCTTATATGAGAGAGTTACTTTCTGCTGATGATGCTGCCTTAGTCGCTGGCTTATTAGGAACTTCTGTTGTTGAGGGTGTAAATGAGTCAAGCAGATGGATAACAACGGCGGCGCAAATGGGAATGGGCTTTATCTTACCCTTTGCTCTGACTTTTATTGCTATTCCATTAGAATCATTTATCCATTCAAGTCGAACGGTTATTGGTGTTGTTGTTGCTGCACTTTTACGTTTTACAGCAGTAGGACTTCGTTTCTTAGGAAACCTAAGCCGTTATAGTGGAAAATCATTAGTCAACATTTATGACCTCTTTATCTTTTTTCCTTTATGGATTGAAAATTTAGTCTTAGGAAAAAAGTCAGAGCCAGTTCAAATAATACAAGGGATTAAACTGGATGCAAAAGAAACAACTGCAGTTAAAAAAAGAACGCCTAAAAAAACAGTGGCTAAAAAGGTGAAAGAAACAGAGCCAATCTTAGAAGAGGTAAAGGAAGAAATATGAAAGCATTAATTTTTAGCCTAATTCTGGCACTTGGATTTTCAGCCTGTTCGACAGGYCCCCATAAGTCACACAATAAGGGTGTGTATATGTTAATAGACACATCAGGGACTTATACAAAAGAGTTGCAAAAGGCGCAACAAATTATCAACTACACACTGTCTCAACTTAACACGGGAGATAGCTTTGTTGTGGCAAGTATAGATACAGGAAGCTTTAGTGAAAAAGACATCATTGCAAAGATTACCTTTGATGATAGACCTTCTAAGGCAAATCAACAAAAACGTGCCTTCCAGAAAAAAATACAAGACTATATCAAGCATGTTAAGTCAAGTCCGTACACTGATATAACAGGGGGACTTTTACAAGCTACTGAGTATTTAGATGAAAGAGCTACACGAACAAAAACAATCATGATATTTTCAGACTTGAAACAAGAACTTAAAAAAGGTTATATACGTGATATTCCCTTGTCTTTAGATGGGTATGAAGTGGTTGCCTTGAATGTAACAAAGCTAAGAAGTGACAATATCGACCCAAGAGAATACATGGCACGTCTTAAGCTTTGGAAGGCTAGGGTAGAAGATGGTGGTGGTAAATGGGACGTCATTAATGACTTAGAACGCTTAGATACGCTTATTAAAAAATAAAAAAAAACATTGGCTCAGTATTACTTATTTACACTCTATTAATAAATTCTACCTATAATGCCAAGCATAAGAGATGAATTTAGCAGGTATATCTTAAAATTAAGATTACATTCGCTAAAATCGGACTAATTATTACTTAAGGAAATGAAAAGATGAAAAAACTTCTTGCTATGAGCACAATCGCTGCTTTATTACTATTCTCAGGATGTAGTCAAAAAGATCCTTCAATTGACGCAACAAACGAAAGTGCTACTGAAAGTACAGTTGATGTAAAAGATCCAAGTGCTAACGAAACAAGCGGTATGGATGATACAGGTATTGATCAATCAGGAACCGAAGCTGGTTTAGATGCTGGTGAAGCAACACTTTCTTCTTTAGAAGCACAACTTCAATCAGTTACATTTGACTTTGATAAGTTTGAAATTAAAGCTGATATGCAAGATAAGTTAACTGTAAATGCTACACTTGCAAAGGCTGGTGCATCTATTTATAATGTTAAATTAGAAGGTAACTGTGATGAGTGGGGTTCTGATGAATATAACTACGCTCTTGGTCTTAAGCGTGCTAAAGCAGCAAAAGACGCTATGGTAGCTGAAGGTGTTGACGCATCACGTATTACAATGGTAAGTTTTGGTGAAAGTAATCCAACATGTACTGAGCAAACTCAAAACTGTTGGGCACAAAATCGTAGAGTAGACTTCAAACTTCTTCCATAATGAGAAGACTTTTAACACTAGGCCTTCTTGGCCTACTTCTTCCTCTCGCCGCATTTGCAGAAAAATCTGCATTTGGAGCAGGAAACTTAGATTCCCCTAACCCTTATGGTTTAACCTCCGCTGAAAAAAAAATCTTAGACAATAAAAACACTATTGGTAACATTAAAGGTACTTCTCGAAAAAATCAATCTCGTCTTGATAGAGTTGAAGAATCTGTATCTGGTATGCAAAGTATTGTTGAAGGTCTAAATGAAAACGGACGAAGCCAAAAACTACAACTCCAAGAGCTACACACACAGATGAACGCTGGTACAGAAACTTCTACCGCCTTAAATGTAAAACTTGATGAGATTATTTTAACACATGATGAAAACATTCAACAGTTAAAACTTGTAATGGGTGAGTTAAGTACGCTAATTGATAGCATTAATTCAAGTTACGTTTCTAAAGAAGAATATAACACTCTCGCAACTGAGATAAACAGTTTYRMSWYARAMSKTTCKARNAYAKTTAWSRNNAWSATTGCAAGCTCTGGAAACAGTACTTATGATAACAAAAGTAATGCGCAGGTAGAAAAAGATGCCTTTGCCTTATATAAGAAGAAAAAGTATGCAGATTCTATTGATGCTTATGAGCATTTAATAATGAAAAAGTATAAGCCTGCAAGAGCACATTATTATATTGGTGAGAGTTATTTCCAACTTAATGAATATTCTAATGCTATTGCTTACTTTAAAGAAAGTGCAAAACTGTATTCAAAGGCAAACTACATGCCTTCACTTATGTTACATACTGCTATTTCTCTTCAAAAGACTAAGGATAAGGCCGGAGCTGAGCAGTTTCTCCAAGCCTTAGTTGCTAAGTATCCCTCTTCATCTGAAGCAAAAAAAGCAAAAAAGTTTCTTAAGTAAGAAGCTTTTTACTTCGTCATGCTATGTGCAGCTGTATAAGCACTAGCAAAGGCAAAAGCAAAGTTAAACCCTCCACGTCTACCCACTATATCTAAGACCTCTCCTGCAAAGTATAGACCCTCGCATAGAGTTGATTGCATGGTCTTGTCATTTACTTCATCTGTGTTTATTCCACCACCACTAACTTCTGCATGTTTAAAACCATGTGTGTCTGAGATTTCAAAACGCCAGTCTTTGATTTTTGAAACAATTTTCTTGCTCATTTTAGTGTGTATATCTTTGGCCAAGGTTGAATTGTTTATTTTTGCATCTTCTAGTAACTGACGGCTTATTTTTGAAGGAAGCAGCCCTGACAAGATACTTTCTATGGTGTAGTTAGGCAGATTCTTACAGCTTGTTTGGAGTTGAGAACTTAGGGCCTGTCTATCTATCTTTGGTAATAGGTCAAGTCCTATATCAACTGCTTGATAATTTAAAAGTGCTTCAGAAGCCATTTGTGAAATATCTAAGATAGCAAAGCCTGAAATACCATACTTAGTAAATAAAATATCACCCTTTACAGTCTGCTCTTTTTTAGAGTTAATGTATAGACTGACCTCGGCTTCTTGTTTGGCACCTGACATCTTTTCAGGTAACTTAGAATTGATATGAAGTTGTACTAAAGAAGGATATCTAGGAATAACACTATGCCCTAAGGAAATGGCTAAGTCATAACCACTTTCACAGCCTCCGAGTTGAGGGGCAGCCTCAGAACCCGTACAAATAAGAACCTTGTCATAAGCCTGAGATGTATTTAAAGAGGTGTGCAAATAAAACTTCTTATCTTTTTTAGTAATACTCGAAATATGATGTTCATTGAAAATTTGTACACCTGCACTTTTAGCTGCATTTTCAAAGGCAAGGGCAACAGACTTCGCCTCATTTGAAAGAGGGTAGGCTCGTCCATCATCTAAGATATTTAAAAAGAGTCCTATCTCTTTACAAAGCTTTTGTAATTGTGTAAAAGTAAAGTTTTGAAGGCAAAAGCTAGAGAAGTTCGGATTTAAACCTGCATAGTCTAAGGAGGATACCTTAGTGTTTGAAATATTACAGCGACCATTTCCTGAGGCTAATATCTTTTTTGCAGGCTTATTGTTTTGTTCATATAAATGAATCTTAGCCCCTGTCTTAGCAGAAGTAATAGCTGCCATAAGACCAGCTGCTCCTGCTCCAATAATGGCAATGTTTTTTGTGGATGGTTTATTCATGCGAAATTGTATCTTTATTTAGGAAAATATCAAACTGAGCGCCCTTGTAAGTGTGTTCTTCATACTCATATTCAATATTAAGAACTTGGATACTTCCATTAAGGTGTTTAGAAATAATTTCTTCGGCCATAAATAGACCAATTCCTGTACCTTGACTCTTATGTTTAGTGGTAAAGTAGGGATCAAATATATTATTTATAATTTCTTGAGGTATCCCCCCTGCATTGTCTGTAATCGTAATAATAATTTTATTATCTTTTTCTTTTGAAGAAATGAAAATATATTTATATTTTTGCTTACAATGTACTAAGGCGTCTTTGGCATTATTTAAGATATTTAAAATGACCTGAGCTAGTTGACTTTGATAAGAATGGATAGTATAGGATTGAAGATTAGAAATGATATTAATACCTAAGGCCCTAAAAGAGGGCTCAATAAGACGTATGTCTTGAGCAATGGAAGCCTGTATATCAAAGTCTTCTTTGTGCTTATCGGATCTAAAATAGTCTTTAAAATCATCTATGGTCTGAGAAAGAAACTGCACCGTATTTTCTATGGTATTAATGTTTTCTTCAAAACGCTTATCATCTAAAGTACCTATATCCTTGTGTACCTGCATACCTCCAGCTACTACACTGATGGTGTTTAAGGGTTGTCTCCATTGATGGGCAATATTTGCAAGCATTTTTCCCATATCTGCCATTTTACTTTGTTGAAAAAGTATCTTGTCTTTTTGCCTTGTTCGTGTGACTTCTTTGGAAATTTTATCTTCAAGCTCTTTATTAAAGGCCTTAAGGATATTTTTTTGCTCTAATATAGTTTGATAGTTCTGCTCAATTGTATATTGAAAAAATGAAATGGTTCCCACTAATGCAAATAAGACCAAAAAGAAATAACTTATCTGTGTCCATGTAAAGAATATTGGGTGAAAGCTTTGCAGTTTAACGAGAATAAGTGTAAGACAAAAAGCCAAAATCCATTTCCATCCTTCTTTATTTCCCTTATAAAAGATAAATACAGAGATATATACAAGTATCCAAGTAAATTTCATATCTTCTGGTTTTGAAAATAAAAAAAGCGCATCAAAAAACAGTAAGATGCCTAAGGTTAAAATACTGGTGTTAATCTCATAAGATACTCTGTTTTTGCGTAATCTTAAAATGATGAAAAGTAAAAAAATAGACACAGATGTTTCAATATAAATAAGAACGAAGTTGTGCGTAAAATAGTTATATATCATTCCAATAGGCACAATACATAAGGATAATATAAGTGAGAAATTTACAATTTGAAAACGAAGCTGTTCTAGCTTTTGGTCCTCATTAAAGTCCCATCCACTGTTAATAATGTTGATAAAAGTCATTTTTAAACTGTTAAACATGCCTAAAGTATAGTCAAAGTTTTATTTGAAAGGACTTATTGTAAGCTATAATCCAAGTATGAAAAAAATCATTATTAATAAAAAATATTATGGAAATATAGAACTAGCCCCTGGAAAAAATGCTTATAATATTTTTGTAGCGGTTATTCGTGCCTTTAAAACTAATGCTCCTTTTAATGTTAGCCTTTTATATTCAGACAATAAAATAAAAAGCTTTGATCATTATCAAAGTGGTGGTTGTGTCAAAGAGATAGATGAACTACAAATGTATATAGAATTATGTGAAATTTTTAATAAAAATAGTGAAGATGCCCAAGAACTAAAACAAAAAATAGAATTTGTTAATGATAACGCTTATGTGAATTTAAATATCTCAAAGCGCTTGACCCTTATTAATAAAAAGAAAGCCTCAAAGACTAAGAAGGCTTGTCTGTTTTGGGATATAGAAAACTTCTCAAATGTTTCGCCTATGTTTTCTCATATAATAGAACCTTGCGAGATAGAAGATGAGGCTATATATGTAGCCTGTAATCCTGACTCTCTTTATTTGTTTAAAGCAGAGTGGGAAGCTGATTTATATGACTTTGGAAAAACACTTCAGTCTTTTAATTTTACAAAATGTGATCATGGAAAAAATGTAGCAGATGGCGTATTATTAAATAACTTTAAAGACCTAAATCCTAAAGATTCGGATGTATATATCATTACTTATGACAGAGAACTCAAAGAGCTTTTTAAAGAGGCTTGTGATGATAGTAATAATTTGTATATTCTTGATAGGATGATATTGAACTAGGTATAAGAATCTTCACCATTATTAGAACTTAATGTGATATAAAAAAATTAAAATGGCTTGTCAGAACATAATGTTCATATAAGTCAAATTTCATGTGTAAAATCACATCGACATTAAGATAAAGCTACTCATTTTTTAATAAATATAGTACAGACATGAAAAATTAATATTTTCTTGACGTATTTGAACAAAGCTATTGTTATATTAAGTTGATACATATGATGAACGTAATAAAGTATGTATCAAGAAAGAGTTAAATAGCTATAAGGAATTAAATGACGAAAATAAAACTTCCCCAAAACTTATCTTTAAAACAAGCAATTAATTTTTGTAATAGACTATGGTCTCTTGAAAAAGGTGATAGTTATGAATTTGATTTTGGAAGGCTACAGTTCATAGAACCATTTACAATGGCTTATGTTGCAAATGAGTTGAAGAGATTTTCAATAGAGAATTTAGGCGCTTGTACTGCAACTAACTTTCAAGATAAAACTTATGCAGCTCATATGGGGTTTTTCAAGGCTTTTGGCTTGGAACATGGAAATGAACCAGGTGAAGCTAAAGGTAGTAGCACTTATATTCCACTAACAATTTTAGAAGTTTCAGAAATACAAAGAGAGGCTGACTTGCAAGGTGTGAATATTGGTGATATTCTTGAAGATAAATCAAAACTGATAGCACAAATATTGACACGAGAAAAAAGAGGTGATTTAGTTGATACACTTACTTTTTCAATGAGAGAAATTATGCGGAATATTGTTGAGCATTCAGAATCAGAAATTATTGAATATTGTGCACAGTATTGGCCAACAAAAAACTTAGTAGAAGTTGCAATACTAGATACAGGAATAGGAATACAAAAAGGTTTGTCAAAAAATCCATACTTAGATATTAATAGTGAAAGAGATGCTCTTTTACTTGCTCTTCAACCGGGAATCTCTGGAAAAATGTATAAAGGTATCCCTGAACGGAAAAACGATGCATGGCAAAATTCAGGTTATGGCTTGTATATGACAAATAGAATTTGTAGAAATGGTGGTGACTTTTTAATAATAAGCAATGATAGTAGTATTTTTCTTCATGGAAAGAATAAAGATAGCATTACCTGTAACTATAAAGGAACTGCTTTAAGATTAAGAATTGATACAAGTAAAATAACAAAATGTTCAAGTATGTTGATGAAGTATCATAATGAAGGTGAATCAATTGCTAAAAAAGATTCTGGTGCAGATGCAATTACTCCTTCTATTGCCTCAACAAGGTTAACTAGAGATTTTCAAAATGTTTAACAAATCCTAGCAGTGAACGCATAGCGTCACTGAAGTCAAACCTTAAGGTTACAAGAACCTCAGTTCTTGCATTAATAGATGCGTTACCGCTTGGATGTGGCAGAACATCTGCAAGGCTGAATGAAGAGGAAGGTTTAGCGTTAAGAAAAACTGACTGTTTGAGCGAAGTGAGTTTCAGTTTTTTAGTTAAATCTTACGCGTAATGAAGGAACTTGACAGCTGTCAAGCCTGAAGCCGTGGCGCGAGCTTTTCGCTTCCTTTTCTCGATAGAAAAGGATGAGACACCTTAGGCAAAAAGTTATTATGCCAATATATATCTACTCAAAGAGAAGTATGTATTCTTGCTTTTTTGAATAAAAATGGTTTGTTAATAATTTTAGTATGAGAGTATATATATTTTAGCAAGAGTGATTTTTATTAAACGTGTCCATTCTTTTTTTATCGAAAAAAAGAACCAAAAAACTCGCGCCACGGCTTCGAGCTTGACAGCTGTCAAGTTCTCTCATTCCAAATAAAGTTTAGCTAAAAACTCAAAACTCGCTTTGCTCAAACAAATGAGTTTTTTTCACGCTAAACTTTATTTTCCATTCGACTCTGCAGAGGTTCTGCCACATCCAAGCGGTAACGCATCTATTAATGTAAATGCTAAGGCATTTATGCCTAGTGAATAAACTCTCAGTTAAAAGTTTCTCTAGAGGAAAACTATTCCCCAAGAAATATCTGTTTAGCTCTTTCAAGGTCTTCAACGGTATCTATTCCAAACCCAGTACTAGAAACCTTAACCATAGAAATCTTTTTACCATGATAAATGGCGCGAAGTTGTTCGAGTTTTTCTATGTCTTCTAGGGGTGCGTCATCTAAGGCGCAAAAATCATGTAAAGATTTTTTAGTAAATCCGTAGATTCCAATATGACCAAAGTAAGTAGCAGAACCACTTCTATTAAAAGGGATAGGGTTTCTTGAAAAATAAATGGCATTATGGTCTGCGTCCATGATGACTTTTACAAGGTTAGGGTCTTGGGCAGCTTCGTTGTTTACTGCGTTATAACATGAGGCCATTATAAAGGGCGCTTTTTTAGCTTTTAATTCTTTAAGACGTTTAATCACAGACTCTACTACTTCAGGCTCAATAAAGGGTTCATCAGCTTGAATATTTACAATGATATCATCATCTTTAAGGCCTAGAAGCTGCGCGGCTTCATTTATACGGTCTGTTCCACTTTTATGTGTTTCAGACGTCATCATCGCCTTATATCCATACTCTTTACACAAGTCTATAACTTCTTGAGAATCAGTAGCAATAGCAATCTCGTCTAAGTGTTCCACTTGTTTAGCTGTTCGTATAACCATTGGCAGTCCACCAATATCTGCTAAAACCTTTTTTGGGAAGCGTGAAGAGGCAAGTCTTGCGGGGATAATAATCATTTTTAACCTTTGTATGTAAGAAATAGGATATAATTACTTTAATTTTCAAAAGTATATCTAAAAGGTATTAAACTGCTTTTATATCAGCCTCAAGAGGGTTATTGTTACAACAGTGACTCCATTTATCTTTATGATTTCATCTCTTCTTTTAAACTAAAAGGGCGTCTTTTAGATGTTGGTTCAGGTTGTGGTGTCTTAGGTCTTTTAGTAGGACGTGACAACAAGGTTCAAGTTGAGGGGATAGATAAGCAGTGGGCTTTTTGTCAATACACTCAAAAAAATGCTGAAGTTAACAATATAGACTATGTCATGCATGAGAATGATTTTTTAGAGTTTAAAGACTCTAGAGGCTTTGATGTAATTATCTCTAATCCTCCTTTTTATCATGTTGGCTCTGCCAAGAGTGACAATGAAATGCGCCATACCGCGAGATACAATGTTCACTTGCCTATGGATAAGTTTTTTAAGAAGGTTTCTAAGCTTTTAGGAAACAGAGGACACTTTGTTTTTTGCTATGACCCACAGCAGTTCCAAGAGATCTGTGTTGAACTTCATAATGCACGCCTGACTATAGAAACGGTACAATTTATTCATCCAAAGGTGGATAGAAAAGCGTCTTTAGTAATGATCCAAGCAAGAAAGGGTTCTAAGTCTTTAATGAAGACAAGAGAACCTTTTATAACCTTTGATGAAGAGGTGTTTTCAGCCAATACTCAAGCAATTTATAAAAAAGCGAGGACTCATAGTATAAAATGTACCCTTTAATGAATGAAGCTGGTTATAATTATTCTTTTAATCCTAATGCTTGTGAAGCCTGTGAGGGTAATTGCTGTACAGGTGAGAGTGGAAATATTTTTGTAAGTCAAAAAGAGATAGAAGCTATATCGACACATTTAGAACTAAGTATCTCAGACTTTAAAGAAGCCTATCTTATTAAAAGAGGCTATAAATTTTCAATTAAAGAACATAAGGTTGAAGAATCTCATGACTGTATATTTTTTGATAGAAAGATTAAGGGATGTGGAATCTACCCTGTTAGACCAAGTCAATGTAAAAGCTTTCCATTTTGGCCTTATTTTAAAAAAAATGAAGAAGAACTCCGCGCGGAATGCCCAGGAATAATATTTAAGGAAGATAATGTTTAAACGCTTTTTACTTATGGCTCTGCCCCTTGTCTTAATATTCACGGCATGTTCTTCACATGAAGAAAATGTACCTCGCAATGTAAAAAGCTTTGCAGATGAAGACAGGTTGGTTATCTTTGCCTTATACGCAAAAACACAGGGGGACGCTAACTCCACCATTAACCTTTTTGAAATACTATATGAGCGTTCTGGTAAAAAAGAGTATCGTAATGAAGAAATTATTATGATGATACAAGCGCATAAAAATGAGAGAGCCTTAAAAAGAATTGCGTATTATAAAGAAGAATTAGAAGAAAATGAGATAGATGTAGAATTAGAACGTTTTAAAATTGCTGCTTTGCTAGAGTTAAAGTCTTATTCAAGGGCTAAGGTTCTAGCCCTTACATTAGTAGAATATACTAAGGCGGAACAAGAATATCAACAAGTCGCAGCGATTTATATGATAGAGGGTAATCATGAGTTTGCGCTTAGGTACTTACAAAGTGCTTACGCTATTAACTATAATGAGAAAATTTTAAATAAAATGGCTATTGTTTTATATGTTAACTTACATAAAAAAGCAGAAGCAATATCTAACCTAGAAACCCATATACTCCTTCATGGATGTTCTGAAACCATTTGTCTTCGTTTAGCTAGTTTCTACAGTGAAGAAAATAATGTAAATGGAATGTTGCGTATTTATCTAAAACTGTATGAAAACAATAATAATGAAAAATACGCTCAAAGTATCATTAAGTTATACAGCTATAAAAAAGAGACCCTCGCCCTTATTGGATTTTTAGAAAAAAGTGGGGCGGATGATGCTTTATTGCTTCAGATGTATATAAACACAAAAAATTATGACAAGGTTGTAAGCTTAGGAGATAAGCTTTATGAAGAAGAAGGTGACCCATATTTCCTAGGACAAAGTGCTATTTTTGAATATGAAGGGGCTGAGAATAAAAACGATCCTTTGATGGTTAAATCTGTTATGGAGAAGCTTGAAACAGTTGTACATGAGACAGATGAGTCTATGTATCTTAATTATTTAGGCTATTTGCTAATTGACCATGAGATAGATGTCAAAGGCGGGATGAAGTATGTTAAAAGGGCTCTTTTAAGTGAAGAAGAATCGCCTTATTATTTAGATTCATTGGCCTGGGGATATTATAAGCAAGGGAAGTGTTCTAAGGCTCTAAAACTAATGAAAAAAGTTCAAGAAGGCTTAGATGTTGAAGATGCAGAAGTAAGCTTGCATATCAAAGAAATAAAAAAGTGTATAAAAAAAGGAAAGAGATAGTTTATGATTTTAGATGATATTATTTTAAAAACGAAGCAAGACTTAGAGATAAGAGAAAAAGAGTTTACCTTAGACTGGTTGGGGCGTTCATTAGCCTTTAATGCTAGACAGCCTAGACCAATACATGAGTACTTAACATCTACGGATGATGAGCCTTATAGAATCATTGCTGAGGTTAAAAAAGCGAGCCCTTCAAAGGGTGTGATTAGAGAAGACTTTGATCCTCTGGCTATAGCACAAGCCTATGAAAGAGGTGGTGCAAACGCGATTTCTGTTTTAACAGAGCCTCATTTTTTTCAAGGTGACTTAGAATACCTTGCGGGAATTCGTCGTTATGTAGGAACACCTCTTTTAAGAAAAGACTTTATTGTGTCTAAGTACCAAATCCTAGAGGCCCTTGTATATGGAGCTGACTTCATTCTTTTAATTGCTAAGGCCTTAGGTCAGGCAGACTTGAAAGAGCTTTTAAACTACTCTCGTCATTTAGGAATGGAAGCCTTAGTTGAGATTCATGATAAGAAAGACCTGACTAAGGCCATTTTTGCTGGTGCTGATATTATTGGTATTAATCACCGTAATCTTGAAACCTTTGAAATGGACATGGAACTTTGTCATAAACTTATCCCACTCATTCCTAATGGAAAAATCATTGTGGCTGAGTCTGGTATATATGAACATGGTCAATTAGAAGATATGAGAAAAGTGGGGGTTGATGCCTTCTTAGTGGGAGAACATTTTATGCGTCAAGATGATATAGAAGGTGCTGTTCGAAAGCTGAAAACTGGAAAGTAATACAATCTCTTTTAGTTTAAAAAAAGCCTAAAGGCTTTTTACTAGCTTTAATTTCAATATGATAGTAAAATTTTTTTTCTTCTAAAGTATATAAGCTATCTTAAAGTTCACTAGATCTTTATATTTTCCTTCTTTCTTAAATAAAAAATAAAATAACATAAAATTAATTAGTATTTACTATACTGACTTATGGCAAGATATTCTTATCGAGACAGGGGGAGGATAAGATGATGAAACTTTTTTATTTGGTTATATTATTGTTGTTACCTGTATCTGTTTTTTCTGGAAGCTTGCATGCTGCTGCGCAAAGAGGAGATATCCAAGAACTGAAAATTTTACTGGACACAGGAATGGATATTAATTTAAAAAGTGAAAAGTATGGGAGGACAGCTCTTCATATTGCCTCGTACAATAAAGATACTGAGCTTATATACTTTTTATTAAAATCAGGTGCAGATGCTAATATTAGAATGAATAATGGGCGTACTGCTATGCACACATCTTCTTTTTATGGAGATAGAGAGTCATTGATGATGCTTTTGCATTATGGTGCAAAAATAAATTTAAGAGGAAAAGATGGATACACACCGCTTCATAGAGCAAGTGAAGGTGGAAGAATAATAACGGTTCTAAGGTTATTAACAAGGGGCGCAAAGATAAATGCACGCAGTTATGATGGTACAACACCCCTGCATATTTCCGCTTCAATGGGGCATTCAAAAGTCACTGAAATTTTAATCGAAAAGGGTGCGGACATATACTTATTTACGCAAGAAGGTTATACAGCCTTGCAAGAAGCTTATGATGAAGATGAACTAATAACAGTAAAAATCTTAAATAGAGTGGCTATGCGATAAAGTCTTTGCATCAAATTTATTTAAGATATGCCTTATAAAAGTTGACCCCTTTAGAGGGGACACATAATATGAAGGTATTTAGATTATGTTAGTAGTTTTTTAACACACTCATTAATACGCTTTCCATCTGCCTTACCGGCTAAGTCTTTAGATGCCATTCCCATTACCTTACCCATGTCTTTCATAGATGTCGCACCTACTTTCTCAACAATAGCTTTTACTGCAGATTCTAACTCGCTGTCATCTAGTTGCTTAGGCATATAAACCATAAAGATAGCAATTTCAGATTCTTCTTTTTCACATAAATCATCTCGTCCAGCTTCTTTAAATTGCGCAGCTGAGTCTTGTCTCTGTTTTACTTGTTTTTGGATGATTTTATTGATATCTTCATCATTTAACTCTTTTCTTTCATCTACTTCTATTTGTTTCACAGCAGAAAGTAAAAGACGTAGTGCATCACGTTTAACTACCTCTTTTGCCTTCATTGCTGTTTTCATATCATTTTTGATTTGTTCTAATAAAGTTGACATTATATTTCCTTTGTTAAAAATAATTCCTAGTAAGTGATATCTACCTTCACTTGAAACTTCGCTAAGGCTAGTTTGCTTACCTTCATTTCTCTTTTGGAACTTAATTTGCTTAGAAGTATACATGAATAAAATATATCTACCAATAGTATTAACATTTTTAGGCCTTACAGGTTGTTCTCAACATGTCATTGACCCTGAAATTAATTTTGAACCACCTGTGTATGTTGAACAACTTCCTTCTAGGGAAACACATGAGAACATGGATTCTAGGGGAAGCTTGTTTGGGCAGGGGGATAACCCTCTTTTTGCAGACCATAAGGCCATGCATGTACATGATATTGTGACTATTATTATTTCTGAAACGGCTCAGTCCTCTTCTTCAAATACAAAAAAGCTTGCAGCAACAAATGTATCTGCCTTAGGTGGTGGTGTTTTTACGGCGGGTGCTGGTGCTGGTGGAACGGCCTCTGGGGCAATAAATACTCTTAATAGGGGTACAGATATAGGTTTTGCCTCAAATTCAAACTCTAGCTTTGATGGTTCTGGTAGTGCGGGACATAATAATACCTTTAGCACAACAGTTTCTGCTCGCGTAGTAAAGATCCTGGCTAATGGAAATTATTTTATTTCAGGTAGACGTGAAATATTAGTAGATGGTGAAAAGCAAATTATTCAACTCTCTGGTGTTATTCGCCCTTTTGACATTAATCAAAATAATCAAATAAATTCTGCTCAAATGGCAGATGCAAAGATTATGTATAAAACAGAGGGTGATTTAAAACGTGCAACAGAACAAGGTTGGGGAACAAAACTTGTTCAAGCCCTTTGGCCATTTTAATAAATACAAATAACAAGTTTCTTTAGAAAGCTTATTCAAGCTATATGGCCTTTTTAAAGGCTTAGCTCTGTTTTATATCTCTTTATGTATGATATGTACCTAAGGAACCCTTATGCACAAACTTTTTTTACTTCCTCTTATACTTTCTTCTTTATATGCCCAAACGTATGAAGAATTTTTACAATCACAAAACAAAGCCTTTTCTTCATTTAAAGAAAAAAGAGATAAAGAGTTTTCTAGTTTTTTAAATAAAGAATGGAAGGCATTTAAAGAATCTCAAGGCCAATCTGCTTACATAAAAAAGAAACCAAACACCTTACCAAAGGCACCGATTAAGAAGACTGTAAAGACAAAAGATCTTCCTAAAGTTATTGAGATTAAACTTGTTGATGCTAAAGAAAAGACAGTCAAAATCATTCATATAAAACCTAAGATAGAAAAAAAGCTTGTGATTCTTTCTCCTATAAGTGAAAAGCCCAAGGCTAAGGTATATACAAAAATTATTATTCCCCCTGAAAGACAAAGCTTAAAGACCTTATATGTTAAGTACTTTGGTGTTGATTTAGAAGTGCATTACGATAAGTCTATGCTGATTTCTATGCATCAAAACATAGATAAGGATGATATCGCTTTGGCTTGGGACTTAATGGCCAGAAGTGAATATAAAGCGACGATAAATGAATTTAAAGAAATATCTAAAAAACTTCAATTAAATGCTTGGGCTCAATATCTATTAGTGAAAAAAGTTTCAAATGCCTTATATCAAAATAAAAATGAGGCTAAAATATTTTCATGGTTTGTCCTTCTTAAAATGGGATATGATGCACATATTGCGTATCAGTCCCATAAGATAATCTTACTGCTGCCTATAAAAGGAGAATTGTATAACACTATTTTTTACACATTTAATAATAAAAAGTATTATGCTATTGATTATTATGCAAAAGGCAAGCTTGGTTCTATTATGACCTATGATAATGTGTATGATGGTGCAAATAAAAGCATAGACTTTTCTCTTCCTGTCTTGCCTTTGTTTGCTGAGAATAAGACGAATAAACGTTTAGTCTTTAGGGTAGAAAATAAAAATAAATCTGTATCCTTATCTTATAATACAAATATGTTGAAGTTTTTTCAATCTTATCCTCAGGTGTCTTATTCTAATTATTTTTCTTCACCTAGCTCAAGCTTACTAGAAAATAGCCTTAGACGTTCATTTAAGCCCTTATTAGAAGGAAAAAGTCAAAATGAAGCCTTAGACCTTATTCTTAACTTTGTTCAAAATGCCTTTAAGTATAAGGTGGATGATAAACAGTTCAATATGGAAAAAGTTATGTTTCCCTCTGAAACTATTTTTTATCCTTATTCTGATTGTGAAGATCGGGCCATCTTCTTTTCTTATATGGTCAAAATACTTTTAAATATTAATGTTATTGGATTAAAATATCCAAACCATATGGCGACGGCTGTCTTAATTGATGAAAAGATTGAGGGGGAATACATTCTTTCAGGTAAGGATAAATATATAGTTGCTGACCCCACCTATATAAATGCAGGGCTTGGAATGAGTATGCCTCAGTTTAAAGGAAGTTCTTCTTATATAATTGTTTTAACGGGAGGCGAAAAGTAGTATCCTTGGGAATAGGTGATACCTAACTTAGTGATGTAATCATATATCTCTTTTGACTCGACATACTCACCAATGGTCTTAATACCAAGTTCTTGAGCAAAGGTAACAATAGTTTTAACAATGATTTGCTTGTTTTTATCATTATGAATATCTTTAATCAAAGAAGCGTCAATCTTTAAGTAATCAAAGTTCAGATTTAGTAGGTGAGAAAAGTTTGAATAACCTGAACCAAAGTCATCTATACTTACCTTACAACCTAAGGCTCTTACCTCATTAACAAAGTCAGAAATCACTTGGTAGTTTTCAATCTTTTCTGTTTCTAAAATTTCAAAACATACTCTATTGGAAAGAGGATAAATACTTAACATGTTTTTTATATAGCCAAAAAGATTATAATCTGTAATATCTTCAATAGAGAGGTTAATGGAAAATTCGTATTTACTATTGCTAAAGGTTTGAAAAGATTTTTTAATCATTATCTTAGTGATGGGTTCATATAACTTTGCGTGCTTAGCTACTTCTAAGAAGAAATAAGGTGAAATTACCTCATTTTTTTCATCAATGAGTCTAACCAAACATTCATATTTTTCAATTTCTTGGGTGGCATTATTTACTATGGGCTGAAAGTAAGGCACTATCTTGTCATTAACTAAGGCTATCTTAATCTTATGAATCCATTCAAGATTGTTTTTATTATGTACTTCTTGCTGTAAATCATTGGTATAAATAACATAATCTTTATGTGTCTTTTTCGCTTCTCTAAGGGCTATATCTGCGTGAGCAAGTGCTTTTTCTTTTTCAAAAACTAAACCTGAGGATAAATTAACTTGTATCTCTATCTCTTCATCTTCTTGTTTATAAACAAAGGCAGTCTTTGAGACTATTTGAATAAGTGAAATAATAATAATTTCAAAATATTCTTTCTCAATATGCGTTTTATTTAAGACGGCAAAACTGTCTGAGGGAAGTCTATATAAGACAAGGTTGTCATGCGAAATATAATGGGATATTCTATTAGCAACCTCAGTAAGAACATAATCTCCAATAACATGTCCATAAAAATCATTAATAAGCTTAAAATCATCTATATCTAAAATAGCAAGGGCAAGCTCTTCATGTTCATCCAAATCGCTAATAAGTTTCAAACGATTTGGCAGTTTTGTTAAATGATCTACATTATAAAGCTCTTCGAGTTCTTTAGCATGTTCTATTTCACTATTGATATCTTGGCTGATGATAAGGTATTCATCTGAATGTTCTAATAGCTCACCATGTAGTCTAAGATGAAGACGCTCTTGGGCTTTATTTTGCATGGTTATTTCTTGGTCTTCTTCTGCGGTTAAGAGTTTTTTTAGCCAATGCATAAGGGAAAATTCCTTGGATTCATTTTCACATAAAAATAGGTCTTCTATATTAGAATAATCCTTTCTTAAATCTCTTATATTATCAAGTTTAAAAAAGTTTAAAAAAGCTTGGTTTGCAAAACTTATTTTTTCATGATTGATTATGAAAATAGGTGAGTTTATTTTATTAACAATTGATAAGACAAGTTTCTTTTCTATTTCAAATGGATTATGTAGAGTATTTAAATTATAATGGGTGAGAATCTCTTCTTGAAGTTCTTCATTTGTAAAACCTGTCTTGAGGTACTTTTTTATGTTTGTACATTCTGGGACTTCTTTTTGTTTGTCTTTTAAAAAGATAATGGGAATATTCGCACTAATTTCTTTTTTAATTAAGAGTGAACAGACCTCAAAACCACTCATTTTATGTGAAAGCTTTTCGTGCACAATTAGTAAGGATATATCTGAATCTGTGATATCACATAGTGCTTGAATACCACTATGGGCAAAGCTAAAATTTATATTTTTTGGGAGGACTAGGGACTGTATAATCCCTTTAGAATATTCTATATCTGCGTTAAGGAAAAGAATATTATAGTTGTCCATTGTCCCCACTTTATGATAATGTATATTAATATATATAAAAGTAACATGTTACATCTTATAAGGTTATAAAAAAAATAACTTAGTCAATTAAAAGAGTAAGAATATAATGAAAAAAGAAGGGGGTAAGCCCTTCTAAAAATAAGAAAATATTAGTAGTTGTAAGCGACCTTATAGGTAGGGTCGTCTTCTTCAAAAGAACAATATGGCCCAGCATTTTTTAAGATAGCCTTACAATCCTTACTGAGGTGGCGAAGTAAAATATTTCTCCCATTTTCTTCATACTTTTTAATGAGTGAATCAATGGCTTCAACCCCTGAAATATCCATAACTCTTGCATTTTTAAAGTCTATAACAATCTTAGGAGAATCTTCTTCAGGTGTGAAAAGTTCCATAAAGTTTTTGGTTGAACCAAAAAATAAGGGACCATCTAACTCATATACCTTTGTTCCATCTTCTTCCATACTTACTTTAGAAAATATTTTTGCATGATTCCAAGCAAATACAAGGGCGGAAATAATGACACCAGAGATAACGGCAATCGCGAGGTCAAACATAATGGTAATGATAGTTACTAAGATAAGTACAAGGGCATCTGAGCGTGGCATATGCTTTATACGCCCAATACTTCCCCACTCAAAGGTACCAATACTTACCATAAACATAATCCCAACCAACACACCAACAGGAATAATATTAATAACATCCGTAAAGATAGCGACTAATAAAATCAATGTAATAGCTGCTGTGAAAGAAGAAAGACGACCTAGGCCACCTGAGGTATAATTAATAATAGACTGACCAATCATCGCACATCCGGCCATCCCACCAAAGAAACCACAGGTTGTGTTTCCTATACCTTGGGCTATACATTCTTTATTTCCTGAACCACGTGTTCCACTCATCTCATCTAAGACAGAAAGGGTAAGCAGTGACTCAATAAGACCAACAAGGGCTACTAAGATAGAGTAGGGCAGTACTAATAAAAAAGCGTCTATTGAAAAAAGAGTTTCAGGAATAGCGAAGGTAGGGAGTTGCCCCTTAAATTCACTCAAGTTAGGCATGTCTGAAAACTGCGCAATTGAGTTTAATGTTCCAATAGTAAGGGTGTCKATTTTTAAAAWCATAACAGCAAGAGAAATACTTATTATAGCAAGTAAACCACCAGGAATAGCCTTTGTTACCTTTGGTAAGAAGTACATAATTGCCATGGTTAATACAACAATCATATACATATTCGCATTTGAGCCTTCAAAAAACTTAAACTGCGCAGATGCAATAACAATAGCCAAACCATTTACAAATCCATACATAGCAGGTTGTGGTACCAAGCGAATGAATTTTCCAAGTTTTAGTAAACCAATGGTTATTTGAATAAGTCCCGCAAGAATAGAAGAATATAAGATATATTGCAAGATTCCTTCAGACAGGGCAGACCCTGTAACACCAGCATTAGAAAGTTGTTCACTTGCTTTTATAGCTAGTCCAACAAAAACAATAGCAACCGCGCCAGTAGCTCCTGAAATCATCCCTGCCTTACCACCTATAAGTGCCGTAATTAGACCAAGAATAAAGGCAGTATAAAGACCAACAATAGGACTTACTCCTGCGATAAAAGAGAAGGCAATAGCTTCTGGTACAAGCGCAACGGCGACAACAAGTCCTGATAGGATGTCATTTTTGATATTGTCTGAAGCGTAATTTTTTAAGTTAAACAATCAAGTTCCTTATGTTTAGTAATATTTAGTATATCGTTGTTTTACGATTTTAATGAAGTCAGTTGTTCACTAACCTTAATTTTTTTATCTTTAGCGGATTGCAGGTCTTCTTTATTTTTAGCAATAACATCAGCAGGAGCATTGGCTACAAAACGCTCATTATTAAGCATCCCACTAAGTTTTCCTATCTCTTTTTCAAGTTTTTCTTCTTGTCTTTGAAGTCTAGAAATAATAGGACTAAGATCAATAGAATCTGTTGGAATATACACTTCAACATAATCACTTACATCTGAAATAGAGTTTTCAACCTTTTTATCAACAAAGCTAATGTTTTCAACCTTAGCAAGTTTTTGGATGAAGGGTGTGATGAGCTCTGTATCCATCTGCTTATTTGGCTTGATAAAGGCTTTTTCAATTTTTTGATCACCAATATCAACAAGGGCCTTAGCTCTACGAATAGCTACAATAGTATCCATGATAGCGTCAAATTCTTTTTCGATTTTTGGGTCATTAGAAGCCGCTTCAGGATAGGTCATAATCATAATAGAATTTCCATCTTCTAGTGAAGTTCCATTAAGAGAGTGGTAAAGATATTCTGTGATAAAAGGCATAAAAGGATGAAGAAGTTTCATTGATTCTTTGAAAATAGCCCCAAGTTCAGGGATACTGTCCTTACTTGATTTTGAAAGTTCAATTCCCCAGGCACAAAACTCATTCCATAAGAAACGGTAAAGTACAGTAGCCGCGTCATTAAAACGATACTCATCAAGATTTCTACGTGTTTCACTCACAGTAACATTAAAGCGCGAAAGCATGTATCTTCCAAGAGGTGTTTTAATTTCTATATCATTTAAGTCTGCAAAGGTGTCAACATTAAGCTGTAAGAAACGAGAAGCATTATAAAGCTTGTTTGTAAAGTTTCTTGATTCTTCAAGCTTCTTGGCACTTAGTTTAATATCTCTACCTTGAGCAGCGAGTACAGCAAGGGTAAAACGAAGGGCATCAGCTGAGTGTTCATCTATAACATCAAGAGGATCAACAACATTTCCCTTTGATTTAGACATCTTATTTCCATGTTCATCACGTACTAAAGCATGCATGTAGATATGATTAAAGGGAAGCTTACCTTGAAAGGTCTCGCCCATCATCATCATTCTAGCTACCCAAAAGAAAAGAATATCAAAGCCTGTAATAAGAAGAGAATTTGGATAAAAGTCTTTTAAATCATCTTCCGTAAATACTTCATTTTTACCTTCTTCACCATTTCCCCAACCTAGTGTGGAAAAAGGCCATAAGGCAGAAGAAAACCACGTGTCAAGAACATCAGGGTCTTGTGTGAAGTTTTTAGAAGCACACTTAGGACAATCACTTGGTTCATCCTCTAAAGAGGCCCATTCGTGATCACAGTCGCCACAATAAAAGACAGGAATTCTATGTCCCCACCATAATTGTCTAGAAATACACCAGTCCCGAAGCTCACCCATCCATGAGTTATAAGAATTTAGCCAATGTGAAGGGAAAAATTGAGCTTCACCCTCATTTGTTTTTTCTATAGATTGCTTCGCAATCTCATTTCGTACAAACCATTGTCTTGAGATATAAGGTTCAACGATATTTTTACAACGGTAACAATGACCTACTTGATGCATATGGTCTTCTATTTTTTCTATATAACCTTCTTCATCCAAACGCTTAACAATGGTTTCTCTTGCTTCAAGACGCTCAAGCCCTTCAAATTCACCTGCGTGATGATTTAAAATACCCTTTTCATCAAAAACAGTGATAAAGTCTAGATTATGACGCTTACCTACCTCGTAATCGTTTTGATCGTGGGCAGGCGTAACCTTAACCATACCGGTACCAAACTCCATATCAACATGGCTGTCTGTGATAATTGTAATTTCTTTATCTAAAAGAGGAAGAAGAAGCTTTTTACCCACTAAGTCCTTATATCGTTCATCATCAGGGTGCACCATAACTGCGGTATCACCAAAATATGTTTCAGGACGTGTTGTGGCTACGGTAATTTGACCTGAGCCATCTGCAAACTTATAATGCATATGGTAAAACTTACCCTGATGTTCTTCATGTTCTACTTCAATGTCAGAAAGTGCACCATCATGTGTACACCAGTTAACCATATAGTTTCCGCGAATAATTAAACCATCATTATAAAGTTTTACAAATGATTCTTTAACAGAAGACTTAAGACCCGCGTCCATAGTAAAACGCTCACGTTTCCAAGCAGGAGATACACCAAGAGAACGCATTTGAGAAACCATTTCTCCACCACTTAACTCTTTCCACTTCCAAACACGCTCAAGAAACTTCTCACGACCAAGCTCTTCTTTCGTAGTACCTGCAGCAATAAGTTGTTTCTCCACAACATTTTGCGTTGCAATACCCGCGTGGTCAGTCCCGGGTTGCCAAAGTGTTTTATACCCATCCATACGCTTATAACGTACAATAATATCTTGTAGGGTAAAGGTTAAAGCATGTCCAATATGTAATTTACCTGTTACATTTGGAGGAGGCATCATAATTGAAAAGGTTTTATCAACTTTCTGAATGGATTTATTTCCATCTATTTCAAAATAACCACGGTCTTCCCATGTCTTATAAAATGTTTGCTCAATCTCTTTTGGGTTATAACTGTTGCTTGTCTCAGCCATTTTCTCTCTTTAAAGTATAATGTTTTAAACCTATTTTTATAGGTTAGCGAAGAAACATATTCCAAATGGAAAAAGTACTTCATTTATTTTCGCGATTATATCTAAGGTGTGGTAAAAAGAGGCTTATGTCAGTGTGGAATATATTTTGCTTAGGTACTATTATATTTTACATAAAGGTTCAAGATGAAGTTTGAAGTTAAATCAGAAATTTTAGGTTTTGAAAATATTAAAGAGGTAGAGTTGAAAGAAGTAGATGATCTTTTTTCTACACTTCGTTCATCAACAGGTGATAAAATATCATTTACCCTTGTCAACCCGCATAAGTTACGTGAATATAACTTTGATATTTCTATTTCTAGTGAAACATTATTAGATATAAAAGAGGATAAAGACCTTATGGTTTATAATATTTTAGTTTTGCAAAGTCCCTTAGATGAATCAAAAATAAATTTTCAAGCTCCTTTAATCTTTAACAAGGCAAATATGACGGTTGTTCAAGAAGTCTTAGGTATTCAAAAATATCCTAATTATGGTTTTGATGAAAGCCTGAAAACATTCACTTCTTAATACTTTTTATCTCTTATTGAGTAAATAGAAGGTAAACTTTCATAAAAAACTAAAGCTAGAAATATTGAGAGATAATGAACTCAATGGATGGCTTTTAGTAAGAAAGAGATATTGACTTGCCTCTATCGCGTTTAAACAAAGAACAACTTTCCGCTGCGACTGCTCCAAGTGGTCAAAATCTTATTATAGCTTCCGCTGGTACAGGTAAAACATCTACTATAGTTGGCCGTATTGGACATCTCTTAACAAATGGTGTAAAACCCGAAGAAATTCTCCTTTTAACCTTTACAAATAAGGCAGCAGCAGAAATGGTTGAGCGTCTTACTGGTTATTTTTCAAAAGAAGTTGCCCATAAAATTGAAGCGGGGACCTTTCATGCAGTTTCTTATAGATGGCTCAAAAAATTTGATAAAAAAATAGTATTAAAACAAACAGGGGAGCTAAAGACCCTTTTTAGATCTGTTTATGATAAGCGTTCTTTTCATCTTTTTAATGAGGATACTTCTCCTTATGGGGCTAATTATTTATATGATGTATATGCCTTGTTTCAAAACACAGAGATTGAACGTGGTTTTGATGTATGGATGAATGAGAAAAATCCAGACCATAAGGCTTATGTAGACATTTATGTAGATATATGTGAAGAATTTGAAGTCTTAAAAAAAGAGTATGGTTTTGTTACCTTTAATGACTTGTTATTAATAATGCGAGATAAACTCAAAACTTATCAAATGCCTTATAAAGAAGTTCTAGTGGATGAATATCAAGATACTAATGCCTTACAAGGCGCAGTGGTTGACGCGATGAATCCCCCTTCTTTATTTTGTGTGGGTGATTATGACCAAAGTATATATGCATTTAATGGGGCAGACATAAGTATTATTGGCTCTTACAGTACTAAATTTCCTAATGCTAGGGTTTATACCCTAAGTAAAAATTACCGCTCTACGGTACCGATTCTTTCACTAGCGAATAAGGTAATTGAATATAATGAACGTATATATCCTAAAAAATTAGAGTTTACACGAGAGGCTAAGGCAAGTGCCCCAAGACTCTTGGTATATAACGAACTTTTTGAACAATACTCAGCCATCGCGCATATGATTCGTAAAAGCTATACTCCTTCAGATGAAATAGCCGTAATCTTTAGAAATAATGCCTCTGCAGATGGTATAGAAGCTACCTTAAGAGAAATAGGTCTGCCATGTAAGCGTAAGGGTGGAAAAAGCTTTTTTGATGCTAAGGAAGTTAAGGCAATCTTAGATATCTATGTCTTATTTGTAAACAGCAGTGATATGATGGCCTTTATCCATCTTTTTGAATACGCAAAAGGAATAGGTTCGGCTATTGCAAAAGAACTTTTTGTTGCCTTGAAAAAATTGGGACATGGAAATTTGTTTGTAGGCTTATTTAATCCTGATACGAGTGTTTTAAACCCTTTTGAAAAACGCCAACAAAACCATCAATTAGGGCTTTTTGATGACTTCATAGAAATGGGTTCTTTAGCAAAATTTATGAGTCTAGGCTTTGAAAAAAAGTTTTTAAATAACCCTGTCTTAAAACATCCAAAATTCACCAAAGAAAGTGCTCAATATTTATATGATTTTTATACGCTGAGTAAGGTTCTCTCAAAGATTGAAAGCCCCTCAAAGATGATAGAAAAGATTAGAGCCTCTGCTTTTTATAATACTATCATTGATCAACTCGCTAATAAACGAGGTCAATTAAAAGACGGAAGTATAGATCAAAAACTAAAAAATGAAGCACTTGAACGTATACGTAGAAAAGGATCTATCTTATATGACCTGGCAAAGCCCTATAATGCACATGAACGCTATATTAATGCTATGGTTCTTGGTGCCCAAGACTTAACTAAAGGAGAGGGCGTAAACCTTTTAAGTGTTCATGCTAGTAAGGGATTAGAATATAAAGAGGTATATGTGGTTGATCTAATGGACGGTCGTTTTCCTAATAGAAAGCTTATGAATAAGGGGGGCGGTGGTATAGATGAAGAACGACGACTTTTTTATGTCGCCGTTACTAGAGCTAAAGATATTCTATATTTAAGTATGGCAAAAAATGATAAAATTAAAAAGATTGATTTTGTCCCTTCTCAATTTTTATATGAGGCAGGACTTTTAAAGAAGGATGAAAACTACACCAAGATGGTAGCGAAAGAAGAGGGCAAAGAGTAAAGGAAAACTACTCTTTATTTAACGTCCATTTACAGCGGATCCCATATCCCACATAGGTAAGAAAATACCAAGTGCAAGTAAAAGAATCATACCTGCAATAAAAAATAAGATAATTGGCTCAATTGCCTCAGATAGACCATCAATAATTGCGTCAAATTTCATCTTATAATATTCAGTGACCTTTTCCATCATGGCGTCAAGTTGACCACTTTGTTCACCTGCAGCTACCATTTGAATAATCATATTTTCAAAAAGACCGGTATCCTTTAGTCCTTGGTTTAAGGTGTTACCTTTTTCAACGGCTCCTCTAACTGTTTGGAGCTTTGCCTTTAAAGGAAGGTTATCAATCATATCAATTGCCGCATCTAAAGAATCTGCAATAGGAATACCAGCATGAACAAGAGCTGAGAAGACAAGCATAAAACGATTTAGAGTACCAAAGTGGATAAGTTTTTTAATAATTATCAGCCTTAGTAAAAGTTCATGAAATTTATACCTTACATGAGTATAATGATTTATAGCAAAGCGTATACTAATAAATGTAATAATAAGCGCCGATATAACATAGATACCGTATTGATTTACAGCTACTTCTAGGGCAAGTAAGATACGTGTTGGAAGTGGTAATTCCGCACCTAACTCTTCAAATATCTTTTTAAATTCAGGTACAACGTATGAAATTAAAATAGTAAAGGCTACAAGCATAGCAACCATAACATTACGTGGATAGGCCATCGCTTTTTTAAACTTTATATAGTTACCGCGAATCTCTTCTAGCATAGTAGCTAAGTCATAGAGTGCTTCAGCCATATTACCCGTTTTTTCACCTAGTTGAACCATAGCAAGGGTAAGGTTACCTAACTCATAACGGAAGTTTTCAACAGACTGAGACATACTCAGACCAGAATTAATATCTTCAGCAATTTTTCCAAAAACATCTTTTAGTCTTGGATCTTCTGTTGAATCTGCAATTTCATGTAAGGTGTCATGAATTGAAATACCAGCATTTGTCATAACTGCCATCTGTCTAATAGCTGCAATGAGAGCATCTTGTTTGATTTTTTTCTTTTTAAAGTTTTTTGTTATATTATCTTTAAAAGCTTTAAATTGCTGGTCTAATGGAGGATTTCCCTCAATCACTTTTAAAATAATTCCCGGGTATTTCACCTTAGCGAGATAATGTGCTTCTTTTCTATCTTCAGCGTGTAGACCAAAGGCCTCACGTTTTCCACGATTAAGAACTGTAACTGAAAAGTACTTCATGATTTTGCCACCTTTAAAATTTCTTCAAATGTTGTAATGCCTTCGGCAGCCTTAAGCATACCATTGGTGAAAAGATTTTGAAAACCTTCTTTTAATGCTTGATCCATCATATCTACCTTTGAAGCTTCTTTCGCGATCATACTTGAAAGCTCTTCTGAAATTGGAAGAACCTCACAAATCATTTCTCGACCCTGATAGCCTGTCCCTGAACATTCTCTACATCCTTTGCCCTGCTTAAAGGTTGGGTGTGCAGGAATATAATCTTTATATTCTTCTAATAAGTTTGCTGGAAGTTTTGCATCTTCCTTACAATGTAAACAAATCTTACGTACAAGTCTTTGGGCTTGGATAGCAACAACGGCGCCTGATATAAGATAAGGTTCTATACCCATATCAACCATTCTTGGAATAGCACTGATTGCGTCATTGGTGTGTAAGGTTGAAATAACCAAGTGGCCTGTAAGGGCTGCTTTAATAGCAATTTCTAGGGTTTCATGATCACGAATCTCCCCTATCATAATTTTATCTGGATCTTGACGTAAGATAGAACGCAAGGCCGCTGCAAAGGTTAATCCAACCTTTGGATTAACCTGAACTTGTTGAATAAGATTCATTCTATATTCAACAGGGTCTTCAACCGTAATGACTTTTTCGGCGACACTTCTAAGCTCATTTAGGGCTCCATAAAGGGTTGTTGTCTTACCTGAACCTGTAGGTCCTGTAACAAGGATAACCCCATAAGGTGTTTGAAGTGCTGTATGCAGTTTTTGATAACTGGCACTGTCCATTCCTGCTTCTTCTAACTGTACAAGTGCTTTTTCTTTATCAAGTACACGCATAACAATAGATTCACCGTATAAAATAGGTAAAGTGGAGATACGAAAGTCATATTCTTTATCCCCAACATGGGCTGAAAAACGACCATCTTGAGGTTTTCTTTTTTCGGCAATATCTAAGTTAGCTAAGAGTTTTAAACGTGAAGCCATCGGTGGGTAGATATCTTTATCAAAGATAAATATTTCAGTTAAGGCCCCATCTATACGAGCACGAACAACACAGTTTCTTTCTGTAGGTTCAATATGAATATCTGAGGCACGGGAGCTAATAGTTGATTTTAAGACAACATCAATTAGTTGTAAGATTGAAGATGCTTCTTGCTGTTCTTCCGCACTTCCAATAGAATTAAGTTCTTGACGAATGCTTTTTACAAGATCTTTTACGCTATCTTTAATTTCCATCTTCATTAGGTAAGCTTCAATCTGCTTACTTGTTGCAACCGCTATAGTTAAAGGTTTACGTGGGTAAATACGTTGCAGCATATCCTGGGCATTTACATCAAGGGGATCAGCAAAAACAATAGTAACATTTAAATCTGTTTGTGAAATTGGAATGGCAAGGGCTTTTTTTAATTGGGCGAAGGGTGCACGTTCTGCTAAACGGTAGTCTAAATCGACAGAATCTAAGTCTATGTAAGGATAATTCATCACTTCAGCAAGATGTTTTAATGTTTCTGCTTCTGACATAAAATCATATTGTTTAATAATATTAAGTTCATATCGACCTAAGCGAATTTGCTCAACAATAAAGCGTTTAACAAAGTTAGCTGAGACTGCTCCAACACGGGTTAAGGTTTCAAGTAGCTCTTCAGGCTTTACCCCACGAGAACTCAATCTTTCGATTTGTTGGGTGGTGATATGATTCTTATCTAAGAGGTCTTGTGTTATTCGGTCCAATTGAATTTCTCCTACCAATATACATGCCTATGTGTCATTATTGTATCATAATATTCTTCTATAACCATCTTTTTGTTTTGATTAGTATTTTTAATATATAGTTTATACATTATCTTATTATTATTAGGATCTGTATAGGTATAATGACTTCGTTTACGTTGGTAATCAACCTGTGAATAAAGTTCATATACCCTTGAAAGAACATGGTCTGTCTTAGGTAAAGACAGCTCTACTAATTTGTAGTTATCTACTAAAGAGTGGAATAAAAGCTTTTTTTGCATTAGAATTACGGAAAAATAAGCAGCATTACTACGGGCTTCTTCGGAATGTTTTAAAATAGAAATAGGAATAGCCAAACGATCGATTTGATCAGCATTAAGGCAAGAAAAAGCATATAATGAAACGAACTCTTCATCTTTTCTATATCTTTGAAATACCTTTAGACCATTTCTACAAGCTTTTTCAAAAGCCTTGTCCTGATACAAATGGTATAAGTCTGTTTTAATATCTGCTTGTAAAAAAGTAAATAATAAACTTATTAAAATTATCCATTTCATCTGAAGTTACCTGCCTGAATTTTTCTAAGCAAAATTTTTGCTTGAGATGACTTGTTTGTTTTAAGATATGTTTTTAATGTCACAACTGCTAATTCATGCTGTCCTAGTTTTACTAAAGACTTACAAAAAATTATCCAACTATCATCAATTTCCTTATCTATTTCATTTGTCATCAGAGCATAATTATATGACTTTTGATACTTTTTAAGTTCATAATAACGTTTTGCAATAAAAAGACTTAAGGCTGGATTTTTATTATTTTTAAAGCGACGAATGACATCTTTTAAATCATTTTCATTCTTTTGCGTGACAATTGTTAACATTTTCTTTTTCACAATTGGGGTTTGTGTCTTTGTTTGGACTTGTTCATTGACTTGTGAAATGTTATTTGTATAGTGTTGTTGTATTTCATAGGCTAAGGGCTCTTCGTTAACATCACTTAGGTAAGGATTTATACCTTCCTCGATATTATCCATAAAGTGTAATGATGGTTTAAGAACTAAGGTTCTGCTTGTCCTTGTATATTGAGTGTTTTGAGGCACATCAATATTTAAGGTGTTTTCTTGAATATTTTCAGTAACAGGAGAAAAAGTTACCTCTTTAATAAAGCTTGCCTTAATTGGGGCAGAAACAATAAGCACTTCATCTACTTGAGCCTCAGGTCTTGAGGAAAAAGGATAATATATAAGAGCAGCTATAAAACCAAATAATATAAAGATGGTTGATATCATAACAGGTGCATAGCTTTTAATCTTATATCTGAGCCAACGTCGTTCTAAGTCATGTACATTAAGCATTAATAAATCCCGTTTTAATAGCAGCCATCTCAATAAATTTATTTGATATATTACTATAGTTTATTTTTGTTGGTTGATTTTCTTCATACCAGTCATAAAGTGAAAAAAGTGAATCTAGAAGCTTATTAGTATCTCTATAATTACCTGAGGTGATTTTATGAATACGTTTTACATTTTTATTATCAAACATATTTGCAACATCAAAACAATTATTTTTCATAAGCTTTTTTTGAATATAGATTTTTAGCTCTGCAGCTGAAGCATTATGTAATTCTAAACTTTCCCAAATACGTGTTTGAAAATGCTCTTTGGCAATAATATGTTCCTTGTCTGTCTTGTGTAAGGTAATAACAAATTTTATTTTTCTTGCATCTGAAATAAGACGGATTTTTTCCATCAAAGAAGTAGAATATAGCTGTGCTTCATCTAATAAAACAATAGGGACACTATCAAACTCATAATGCTCAGAAAGCTCATTGAATTGGGTAAAGTTAAGCTCATCAAAGGGACGAACCCCATATATATCTCTTGCCAAAGATTTCAGAAACTCAGTTTCATCAACTAGAGGGGTATGATACATAACCACTTTTTGTTGACTTTTTAAATCTTCATACAGTTTATTTAGCATCATACTCTTACCTGTACCAGGTTTACCATATAATAAAATCATTTTAAGGGGTTTTTTAACAGAATCTTTGAGGGATTGATATAGGGTTGAAACACGATCGAGTTGAACATACTCTTTCGCGTCTACTACATCAAGGAAAACTTCTTTTGAACTAAGATAAAAACTACTTTTCATTTACTCAGTTTCAAACTCTAGTTCATTTTCAGCTTTGTCATCTGCCTTGTCTTCAACTCTGTCTTGCGATCTTTCAGTTTGTTCAGCTTCAAGTTCTGCATTTTTAGCATCTAACTCTTCTAGTTCTTCTTGGTTTTCAGAACGAATAAAGGCTTGTGAATCAAGTTGATCTTCATTTAGACCTGAATATCCTAAGTCACTTAAAGAAACTGTTTGCTTACCATCTTTAATGATATGAGGCTCAATAACAATTACAAGTTCTTCAATAGTATTAATCTTTTCTTCATACTTAAATAACCAACCAAGGATAGGAATGTCACCTAATAAAGGAATCTTATTTTCATTAATACTGTCCTTGGACTGAATAAGCCCTCCTAGGATAACTCTTTCACCATCTTGAACCGTAACAACTGCAGATAATTGACGGCGATTTAAATCGGGTGGAAGTGTTCTTCCTGCATTTTCCGCACTTGTTGTACCATCAGATGGTTGGATAGGAAGGATTGTCTCACTAAGTGCAGGATTAATCTTAAGGGTAACACGTCCATTATCATCAATTTCAGGTGTAATATCAAGTAAAATACCAGCAAAAACTGACTGCACACTATCACTTTGCAAGGTGTTAGCAACTCCACCGCCTGAGCCCTGTTGGTTCTCAGTTTGTTGGATTTTGTAAAAGAATTCTGAACCAACACTGATAAGAGCAGGTTGATTGTTTAATGTCATAATCTTAGGATTTGAGATAGCTTTTACATTTCCTTGTGTTTTAAGGAACTTTATTACTTCATTAATGCTACCACCACCTGTTGCGCTAAGGATATGACTGTCCCAAGCTCCAATAGGACTTGCTTCTGTAATACTTGTAGGTGCTTCAAACTCTGTTACATTACGAAACTGCTTAAAATTAGCATTTAACTCAAAGTTTTGCAGAGCATAAAGTTGAGACCAATCCACACCTGTTTCATGTTTGTTATTTAATTGAACAGATAAAAGCTTAACATCAATAAGAACTTGAGCCTTAGCCTTTCTTTGTAGCTCAATCAAATATACTTTAAGTCTTTCGATTTGACGAGGTGTTGCAGAAACAGTAACTAAACCTGCTGTCTTATTAATGATTGGGGCATCGGCGCTGTAGTTGTCTTCAGGACGATTTAATATAGCTTGAAACTCTAGATCTAAGTCTTCCCAAAAAGAAACTTCGTCTATCGTTTCAATTTGTATACCACTTCTTGAGTTATTTCCAGAATTTCCACCTGATCCTTGTCCACCAGCTCCTCCTCCTGCTGCTCCTGCTCCTCCTTGACTTGTACTGTTACTAAGAGTAACACCTGTTGAACCAACACTTTTACGTGTTGTTATAATATAGTCAATATCAAAGGTACGCGTTACTAAATAAGAGATATGTAAGATATTGTTTTCTAGTTCATAAAAGAGGTTGTTCTCTTTTAATACCAGATCAAGTACTTCATCAACCGTTAGATTTTTTAAGTTTGTTTTGTTTAGCTCTTTATCAAGAAGTTTTTCGGCCTCAGGATCAGTAACAATAACAGTAAAAGAACATTCGTCACTTAATTGATCAACGAATTCACCAATTGGTGTTCCCTTAATGGAGGTGATTGTAAAAAGTTGATAGGTACAATCAGCCTGTACAGATGATACAAGTAAAGTTGCTGCTACTGCAGAACCTAACAAAGTTTTCTTTAATGGTTTAAATAAGTTTTTCATGTTCTTCCCTATTTTGTTGAGATATTAATATTTTTACTTTTTCGTGCGATAAAAAGCTTTATTTTTTTATTTTTTCTTTCCATAACTACGTGGTTGCTTTGGATTTGTGACAACTTGTAGCCTCTGAAGGTATCATTTTCTTTCAGCCATTTGCCATTTATTAAGGCAGATGAATTAAGAACAATTTGTAAGGTTAATGGCTCTTTACTCATATCTTTCTTTGTTGGCAATAAGTTCTTGGTATCTGTTTTAGCCTTATTTACATTAGGCTTTGTCTTCCCATCATCCTTTGATTTAGGGATGATGACTATAAAAGGACTTCTTAGGCTAGCTAAGGTTGAAGAACTAAGACCATTTCTTTGTGGCTTGATTTCTTCAATCTTTTGGTCTACCCAAGATGTATTAGTACTTGTTGTAACAAGACTGCTGACAGAAATGGAACTCTTTGGAAGACTACTTGTTGGTGTCGTCGTTTCTGCTTGCACAAAAGATGTAATTAGTGCAAGAACTAGTATTTTTGTTTTCATTAGTATGTTATCCCCCAAACAGAGATTTTTAAGTCAGCATCAACTTTTCTACTGGCAGTTAAATTTAAATCATGTATATCTACAACTAAAAAGCTTTGTTCTAAGGCATTTATAAATTTCATGGTTTTATGAAAGCTGCCTTTTACTTTGACTTCTATATCCAGTACATGTCCAAAGGTGCTCTTATCATTTGAAAATTCATTTGATAAGTACTTAAGTTTTAAGCCATATTTTTTTGCATTTTCTGCAATAGAATCAATAAATTCACCCCATGCCTGCTCATCATAATAAAGGCTAGAAATTTGTTCTATCTTATACTTTATATATTCAGCCTGATCTTTTACTGTTATAAAGTCTTTTTTATACTGAGCTGTTTCTGCCTTAAGTTTAAAAATTTTACTTTCTAGATTGTAACGCATAAAATTTTCATCAGCTTTTATCTTTTTTTGAACCTCTTTAGTTTGTGCTAAGGTTCTGTTATACCCTTGTTCTGCTGGATCCCATAACATAAGATATGATATGGCAATTAAAAGAGCCGCTACCATCCCATATATAGCATAAACTTCTTGCTGTTTCTTATCTGCAAAGGATTTATCAAGATCACCTAATAAGTCTTCTATACTCATTTTAGTACCGCCTTTAACTCACTGTAATATCTCTTGTCATCTTCATTATATTCAATTTTATGAATAGAGAATCTATATTGTGATGATTTTGTTTTTGTATACCACTCAATTAAGTTAGTAATAGGTTTATCTTTTTTAGAAACAAGACTCAATAAAAATAGTTTTTCATTAGTTGTTTCATTCTCAGTATAACTGATAGCATTTAATTTTACTTTATATTTATTTAAATCCTTAGTTAAGCTTGATATACGTTTTGCTTTCATGGGATAATTTACTTTAATATCATGTATTTGTGTTAATACTGACTTTTTATCATTAAGTGCTTTTACCTCATTAAGAACTAAGGTCTTTATTTTTTCCATTTCAGTTGTATGGTGGTTGATTTGATTTTCTCTATCTACTTTTTTAAGATGTAATTCTCTATAGTCGGAACTAAGTACTGCTTTCTTAACACCTTCAATTGCATCAAGTGTCCAAAATATTGTTGGGTATATCATAGCAACTACAATAGCTCCTGCAATAGTTAATATTAATTGACCACTTGCTCGTTTAACAAAAGGTGGTGGTCTATGAAAGCGAGTAAAGTTACAGTCATACTTGTCTTCAGCTTCAAGTTGGGCTGTTAGGTGCATAAGTAAATGAATTTGATCTATGTACCATTCTTCAGTTTCAAATCCATAATTGAAGTCAAAATCACTTGAATCTAAACCAAGGTATGTTTGTGAATACTCATCCATACCTACAATTGCACCAACTTCAGAACCAATATAAACCTTATCAATGCGATCAAGTTCAAAGGCACGTTTTGAATATGTCATTACATCATTAATATGTAAAAATACTTCTCCAAAAAGTTTGATTAGGTATTGTTGATTTTCACTCTCTCCACTGCGTAAACCATCTTCTGCAAGTAACTTAGTAAACTCACTGAGTTCTATTTGTTCTCCTAATAGTTCGCAATAGCGGTCATGCATATGTGAAAATGAATATTTTAATGATTTAGTGTATAGAAACTCTCTGTCATCATACAGAGTTAAAAAGGCATCATCATTTTGGAAATAAATAAAACAATGGGTCCCACTGTCTTCAATAATTTCTTTTTTGTATAAAGACCTGATTAAAAGTGGTACAGGTGTAATTTGATCAATATATTTAATATTATCAAGGCTTCCTGCAAAGGCTTCATCAATACTTAATGGATCAACAACAAAAACATGATAGTTTTTATTTCCGTCTTCTCCACCTTCACTAGCTTCTATATAGCTAATTTGATATTCAATTGCCATATCAAGACCAAGCTCTTCATAAACCTTATTTTCAATAGCATCAATGACATCTTCATCTGGAATGTTCTGACTGATGGCTACTTGCGTAGTGATGAAGTCTTGAGTCTTGAGGTAAGATACTGAATACTGATCTTTAAAATACTGAGGTTTCTCAGCGACCTTTATGTTGGTTGTTGTTCCTGTATAAAAAGAGTCATTATAAGGATTAGTAGATATCGTGCTGGAGAAGGCTTGCTTCTGTTTCATTCGTTATTCCTAGCTACATAATTTAAAATTACCATTCCACAAAAAGTATTACCCTTGTAGAACTCTGCCCTAAATCTTTGTTTTTTAGTGTCAACTGAAAAACGTTTAATAAGGGAGGATTTAGCAATCTTTATTCCCAATTCATTTTTGTACCGCACATCTGTAAAACCTATAACGTTTAATCGATGCCCCTGCGGTGCATTAAATACTATATCGGACATAATTCTAACTTCTGAAGGTAAATGAATGGATTTCTTTTCTCCGTCCACTATTGCTTCAAAAGGACCTTCACATTTTGAAAGAGGAAAAACTGCCTTTCTCAAGTGTGAGATTTTTTTATGTCCAATGTATAAGTCAATAAAACCATTACCTTCAACGATACTACCTAAGGGGTGTGTGAAGTATAACTGGTTCTTATTTGATTGTAGCGGAAAATAACTTAAGTTTTTTCTTAAATTACTTAAATTTAAGGATATATTACCGTTAATAGCGATTTTTCCACTGCTTTTTGTGATATCTTTGACATTTTTGGAGTCTAATTCAAAGTCTCTTTGGTATTGTATTCCCATTATTTGCATAAATGCTTCAATCGCTCGAAGCTGATAATACACCTTCTGAGAGGTTGTTTTTAGCTCTTTACTGGTTTCAACAGCAAAAGAAGGCTTATTATGATTGATCGCAAAGTAGGTCAAAGAATGTAGCATTTCATTTTTTTTCTTTTTAGTTTTAGTGTTTCTAACATTAAAACTATGGTGGTCTTGTAAGAGGTGTTGATTTAACTTATCACTTACTTTTTGTGCAATACATCCTAAATTACTAAAACTATTATTATTATCAAGTTTAATTTGATCAATGACACAGGTCTGTCCCCAGGCTCCTGGATTAAAAATAGTGTTWTGGTATTTTTGTCTAAAAAATCCATGTCCATCATGGAGGTTCAGTACCAGGTCTATTTGTTTTTGAGTGATTAATGCCTTTATCTCTTTTATCGTATCTAAGTCTTTATCTTTTTTAGAAATTTTTGAAAACTTTCTGTTCATGTCTCCATTGATACTTCGTTTATAGCGTCTAATACTTTCTTTATTGGTATTAGGGACAATCCACAGATTCCCTTTTGTTATGGTGTAATGCTCAGTTAATATGGACGCAGCAAAATACCCACCAGGTTCATTTCCATGTATCCCTCCAAATATCAAAAGGGTAGGTCCTTCTTGAGTGCCATTTTTTTTATATAAGTCAAAATTATTATATGAAAATAAAATACTGAAGGAGAAGATAAATAGAAAGATATGTTTCATTTACTTCTCTGCTAGTATAGTGAAGTTGCCATTTTTAAGATGTACATAAAGCTCTTTAGGCCCATTAAAGGAATAGCTTTTTGATTGGTATTTTTCTGTGAAAGTGATAAGGTAGATATCTTTTTGTTGTGCCATGGGGTAAGGTATTATATTTATATCAGTAAATAAGATACGTTTTTCCTCATGTTTGTTGAAAATTCGGTTTTTATACCGTTTGAATCTTTTAAAGTTTAGACCATTATTATGTTTAAAACTTGAGTCATAAAAATTTATATAGTTATTTATATCATTTTCTTTCCATGCCTGTCTCCATTGATATAAATTTGTTAATAAACTAATAAAATCTTCTTTAGGACTGGGGCTAAAAGATGTTTTGTCTATATATACAAGGGCCTTATTAAAATCAATCTTATCTTCTATATGTTTTAAATTCACATTGTTTATAGCGATACAACCCTTTGTATAGTCATCTCTTTCTTTTCTTAAGGGAAGACCATGTACCCATATTCCTGAACCATTTTTACCCTGAACCTTGTCATAAGCATTTGGATAAGAGGTGACAAAGGCAAGTGGTCCATAAAATGAATCAACATTATTTAATTTTTGTAAAAGCTTATAAACACCTATAGGTGTTTTTAAGTCGCCTTCTTTTTGCTTATCCCCTTTTTTTTCACCAATAAATGCAAAAAAGTTTTCGTCCAAAATAAAGCTATTGTTTTTATCTTTTGTGTAGAGTTTAAGGCTTGCATCACTTTTGTCACAGGCAAGAAGATAGTCTATACTTTCAAAATAACCAAAACTTGTATTGATATCTTTTAGTTTATATTGCCAATACTCTTTTGTAGCTAATTGTGTATCAAACACTTTTTCTATAGCAACAGAACCTTTTTTTTGATAAAGATCAAGAAGACTCTGGGATGCTTGAAGTGAGATACTTATTAAAATAAAGAGTATAAGGCGCATTAAAACTTATAGCCTATATCTTCAAGAGATTGCTTATCATTTGTCCAGCCTTTTTTAACCGAAACAAAAAGATCTAAAAAGACTTTTTTGCCAATAAGATTTTCTATTTGTAATCGGGAGTCTCTTCCTATACGTTTAATAGCTGAGCCACCTTTTCCAATAATAATACCTTTTTGGGTTTGTTTTTCAACAATGATAGTAGCGCGAATCTTTTCTAAGGTCTTACCTTCTTCAATCTTGTCTATTAAAACATCGGTTTCATAAGGAATTTCATCTGAGATATTATCAAAAATGGCTTCACGAATAAACTCTTTGTAAATATCACGAAGCATTTCTGTTGTTAAATCTTCTGGGTCATATAAATAAGGAGACACAGGAAGGTATTTAGCGGTTTCATCCAGTAATGACTCAAAACCTATTCCACCCTTTGCTACAGAAACAGGGATAATGGCTAAAAACTTGTCTTGAAACTTTTGATATTCTTGAATTTTTAAAAGAATTTTTTCATTTGAAACATGATCTATTTTAGAAAGTAAAACGATATGAGGTTTTTTAGTAAGTTTTAAAAACTTTTCATATTCTTCAGTAGAGTCTGTTACTGGCGCCATAAATAAAATAACATCACAGTCTCCAATAGCCTTTAATGCTTCTTTCATCATAAACTGATTAAGCATTTTTTCTTTTTCATGTAGACCTGGGGTATCTATAAAGATAAGTTGGTTGTTCTTATGCATAACAATGATGTTAATACGCTTACGTGTTGCATTTGCTTTTTGTGAAACCATAGAAATTTTTTCACCTAAAAGTGCATTTGTTAGTGTGCTTTTACCTGCATTTGGTCTTCCAACTACCGCGACAAAACCCGATCTTGTTTCTTTTATTTCAGCCATTATTTCTCTCTTTATAATATATATCTAGCTATGTCTTCATCTTCAATGAGCATATCTAGTTTTTCGTGTACAAGTTCTTCTGTTATGGTGATTGTCTCACCGCTTCTTTCATCAGCTTCAAAAGAGATGTCTTCAATCACTTTTTCAATCACTGTATGAAGACGACGCGCACCGATATCTTCTGTTTTTTCATTTGCCATGTGTGAAAGCTTAGCAAAGGCTCTAATCGCTCCATCCTCAAAGATGAGGGTGATGTCTTCGACCTTCAATAATGCCTCATATTGACGAAGCAAAGAGTTCTTTGTTTGAGTCAAAATTTTATACAGGGATTCTTCTGTCATAGATTCTAATTCAACTCTTAGGGGAAAACGTCCTTGAAGTTCAGGAATTAAGTCAGAAGGCTTACTTACATGAAAGGCACCTGCTGCAATGAAAAGAATATGGTCTGTTTTAATAGGACCAAACTTAGTTGTTACGGTTGAGCCCTCAACTATAGGAAGTAGATCTCTTTGAACTCCTTCTTTGCTTGGGTCAGAACGTCCATCGTTTTTTGCACTTACGGCGATCTTATCAATCTCATCTAGAAATACGATTCCGCCTTCTTCTACGCGTTTAAGAGCTTCTATATGGACGGCGTTCATATCAAGAAGTTTTTCGGTTGCCTCGCTTCTTAAAATATGTTTGGCATCAAAGACTGAAACTTCTTTTTTTAAATCTTCCTTGTTTAAGCCCGAGAACATTTGGGAAAAAGACTCTTGAACCTTAGCCATTTCAGGTGGCATATTTGCGTCATTAAAATCAATGCTAATCTTTGGCATATCAATCTCAATAACTTTATCATCCATATTTCCATCAAGGACTTTTTTCTTCATTTTTTCTCTTGAAGTCTTATATTCTTCTTTCYTTTCAGCACTTGCCATAAGCGGAAGAGGAGGAAGAAGTTTATCAACTATCTTATCAAGTACATAATTTCCAATTTGTGTTATGCTTTTTTCTTGATGCTCTTTTTTAACAATGTCAATAGACGTCATTACAAGGTCACGTATCATAGACTCAACATCACGACCTACAAAACCTACCTCTGTATATTTAGAAGCCTCAACCTTAATAAAAGGCAGATTCATCAGCTTGGCTAAACGTCTGGCAATTTCTGTTTTACCAACCCCCGTGGAGCCTATCATCAAAATATTTTTAGGCATCACTTCATCTTGCATAGCCTCATCAAGTTGCATACGTCTGTAACGTGTACGTAAGGCAATTGCAATGGTTTTTTTAGCATTGTCTTGACCTATTACATACTCATCTAAGTAGGCAACGGTTTGTTTTGGAGTCATATTCATTAGTTTTCCAGTGAAAGAAGTTTGATATTATTATTGGTATAAATACATAATTCTGATGCAATCTGTAATGATTCTTTTACTAAGGATTCTTCATCTAAATCAGCATGACGTTTTAGTGCTCGCGCAGCAGAAATAGCAAAATTCCCCCCTGAACCAATAGAAGCAATTTGTCCGTCTTCAGGTTCAACCACGTCCCCTGTTCCAGTAAGAATAAAAATATGGTCTTTATTTAAAACAATCATCATGGCTTCAAGACGGCGAAGTAGCTTGTCTTTTCTCCATGCCTTTGAAAAATCAATTACAGCCTTAAGTAAATCACCTTTTCGGTTAGCAAGAAACTCTTCAAACATATCAAAAAGATTAAAGGCATCTGCCGTGGAACCTGCAAAACCTGCTAAAATCTCACCCTTATAAAGTGTACGAATCTTAGTAGCATTATTTTTAAGAACAGAGTCTCCAAAGGTAACCTGCCCATCTCCACCGATAACGGCCTTGTTTTTACCCTTATAGGCAAGTATGGTTGTTGCGTCAAACATTGGGGTCCTTATAAAGCTGTAATATTAATCTTCATCATTGCATGTAAGCCATGCCCTAACTTAAGGTCGATTTCATATTCGCCTACTTCTTTCATRSRWWKSYWGTRYNCGWTNTRTYKYKYNTCRMKGACAATTTTATGTTGATCTTCAACTGCGTGAGCAATTTCATCCTTAGTCACAGACCCAAATAAATGACCATTGTCTCCCACTTTTTTTGCTATTGTAGTTGTTAATTTTGTAAGTTGTTCTTTAACATCTTTTAAACGTTCAAGTTCAGCTGCATCATCAGCTGCTTTTTTCTTTTCTTGGGAGTTATGTTGGTTAAGTACCATATTTGTAGCTGCCTTTGCAAAACCTTTTCCAATTAAAAAGTTTTGACCATACCCATCTTTAACATCTTTTATCTCGCCTGTTTTTCCTAGACCTTTTACGTCTTTAATTAATAATACTTTCATGTTTACTCTTTATTGTTATAGTTATTTTATGTGATTTTACCCAATTTGCTCTTAGATGTATATTATCGAGTAATTTCACCTCTATAACCAGAAATTCCATGAATTAAATTACTGATAGATTTAAAATCCTCTTTTTCGCTTAAGATACGTTGACAATGCCCACTTCGACTACCTACATGACAATAAACAATAAGAGACTTTGACCTATCTAACTTGGCCTCTTGCAAAGAGTTATAGAAACTAGTAGTTGGAACGAGGGCGTCAGTTCCTTCTATATGACTGCTTTGATGCTCCATCCATTCACGAACATCAACCAAGTTAAAATCAACCATTTTAAGCTCGCGTGCCTCAAGTAAAGAAGTGAGTTCATCTGTGTCTATATCAGCCTGTGCAAGTAGTGTTTCGCATTCAGCCTTAGTAAGTCCACGAGAATGTTCATGTGTAACGGCTTCAAGAGAGTCTTTGTCTGCCTTAGCTGCGGCGTACTCAGGGGTACAAAAGATTTGACAATGGCAAACACCATCATTAGGGATTTCATGCTCAATAGCAGGCTTACAAGGGCAGATTCTATCTTCTTCCTTATCTCCTGTTACAAAGAAACAAGGGCAGTATCGTTTTTCATAAATGAGCTTATTTCGAGTAAGCCCCATTTGTATGCCCTCATTGATTAAGGCGTCAGGGTTATAGGCATATCCAAATTGGGATACTACCTTATCGGTAAACTTGATAGTTTTTAGTAATTCTGATTTAAATTCTTCAGATTCGGGGTCGACTTTTTTCATTTGCGTACTCATAAAAATATACCTTCTATATATAATAAACAGATAGTACTAAGTCTTTGTTAAAAAAATGTGAAGGAGTAAGGGGAGGGCAACAATATTTAGCTACCCTTAAGTTAAATATTTATCTATTGTTACGTGCTTTACCAGCAATGATAAAACGAAGGGCATTAAGTTTGATAAAACCTTCTGCATCTTTTTGGTTATATACTTCATCTTCTTCAAAGGTACAATACGCAGGATTGAAAAGTGAGTCTGCTGATTGACGACCAACTACCATTACATTTCCCTTATAAAGTTTAAGACGAACCACACCATTAACAAACTCTTGAGTCTTATCAATAGCTGCTTGCATCATTTCACGCTCAGGAGCAAACCAAAAACCATTATAAATAAGTTTTGCGTAACGAGGCATCATCTCATCTTTAAGGTGAGCCGCTTCTCTATCAAGTGTGATAGACTCAATTGCTCTGTGGGCCTTTAACATAATCGTTCCACCTGGAGTTTCATAACAACCACGTGCCTTCATACCAACAAAACGGTTTTCAACAATGTCGATACGACCAATTCCATGAGTATTTCCAAGTTCATTTAAACTTTGAAGCATAGTAGCCGCAGAAAGGACATTTCCGTTTAAGGTAACGGGGTCTCCATGAGAGTATCCAATTTCAATATACTCAGCCTTGTCTGGAGCATTTTCTGGAGAAGTTGTCCATAACCACATCTCATCTTCAGGCTCAGCATTTGGGTCTTCTAAATGAAGTCCTTCATAAGAGATATGAAGTAAGTTAGCGTCCATAGAATAAGGACTAAGGGTTGGGTTACCATCCTTATCTACATGCTTTTGATCAATAGGGATACCATGATCTGCCGCGTAAGCTAAAAGCTTTTCTCTAGAGTTTAAGTCCCATTCTCTCCAAGGAGCGATAATAGTAAGTGTTGAATCTTGAGCTAAGTAACCCATTTCAAACCTTACCTGATCATTTCCCTTACCCGTAGCACCATGAGACACACCATCCGCACCGGTGATTTTTGCAATCTCTGCTTGACGTTTAGCGATAAGTGGTCTTGCAATAGAAGTACCAAGTAAGTATTCACCCTCATAAATTGCGTTAGCACGAAACATAGGAAATACAAAGTCTTTTACAAACTCTTCTTTTAAGTCATCAATAAAAATATTTTCAGGTTTAATACCTAAGGCAAGTGCTTTTTTACGAGCAGGTTCAAGTTCTTCACCCTGACCTAAGTCAGCTGTAAATGTAACAACCTCACACTTATATTCGTCTTGTAACCATTTTAAAATAACACTTGTATCTAGTCCACCTGAGTAGGCAAGTACAACTTTTTTAACTTCTTTTTTCATGTGTTCCCTTTATAGAGATAAATTATTGTCGCGATTTTATCTAAGTAAAGATGATAAAGAGTTGAAAATGAAGCTGGTAGTGTGAAGTATTTAAAAAAAGTCGTTTATGAAAAAAGCTCTAATGACTTTGATCAAAAGAGGATTGATGTCTTATACTTGAGTTGAGAAACTCTTTTTGTTTTTTTATTTTTAGAAGTTTTGAAGTTAAAATATTTTTTTCTTTATTTAAAAGCGTGTGGGCTTCTTGCATCATATATGCAGCCTCTTTCATTTGTTCTAAGGAGTCAAATTGGGGAAGCTCTGTTAAGAGTTCTTCTATCTTTAGTTCATTGTTCTCTATAATGGCTATTTTTAATTGATTAGTCCACTTCAAGAGCTATACTTTCTCTCCATGCTTCTAAAAGACCTTTTACCACCTTATTGATTGCGTCAATTTTTTCTGCACTATTTTCTAAGTTAGCTTCTCCAAGCATTTGTAGTTGGTGCGAATACAAACCATGTAGATAATCTGAAACATTTCCCTCACCCTCAAAAGACAAGCTGTGAAGTAATTCTGTAAAGATAGCAGTAGAACGATTAATCCAATAGGTACGTTTTTCAATATCATTTAGAGATATAGAACGTTTAGCCTGCATATTAAAACGTAATATTCCCTCATACAGCATTTCAATAAGCTTTTGAGGAGATTCTATACCAACATTGTTTTGAGCATAAGTATTATATGCTAATGCATTATTCATTTAAAATCCTTTGACTATTTCGCATTTACAGCGGCTTGAATTTGCAGGTTTAATGCTGCAAATTGTTGTTCTAATCCACCAATAATTCTGTCATAAGCAGCAAAACGGAAAAACATTGTTTCATATCGTGAATTTAAGAGTTCTTGAGCTCTATTTTGTTCTTCACCTAAGGACCTTAGCTGATTGTTTAAGCCTTCACCAAAGGTTTTTAAAAGACCTGATGAACTAGTTTGGTTGTCTAAGTAATCATCTAACTTCTTAAAAATTCCATCTGTAACTTCTCCTGAATCAGGGTCAGTCTTATATTTAAAGAGTCCTTCAACAAAGCTGGGATCTTTGGCAAATTCAGTATTGAATGTACTCTCGTCAAAAGAAAGCTTTCCATCTTGAGAAAGATCAAAGCCATAGTTAACTAATGAATTTCCACTCGGGTCAACTTGAAAGATTAGCTTAGTAATCTCTCGTGAAAGTGTTTTAATACTGTTTTCACCATTAAAAATACCAATAGTTCCTTCGTCCAAGTTCGAAGTAGTTGTGTTTGTTAATTGTTCAAACAATGCATTGTAAGATGCTGCAAAAGCTGAAAGTTCTGAAGCAATTTCACTTGTATCTTGAGAAACAGTTGCCGTAGAACTTTCACCTTCTTTTAGTAGGGTAATACTTACTCCAACTGTAATATCAGTGATAGTATTTGAGGAACGAGTGAAGGTGATACCATTATATTTAAAGCTTGCATTACCTGCACTTTGGACTTCTGTTTCGGCGAAGTCTACACCTGCTTTTAAAATTGTTCCTGCATCATCAAATGTGAAATCTTGAGCAATACCTGTCTCATCTGAGCTAACAACAAGACGATAGTCTCCATCTGCTACATTTAAAATTGAAGCAGATACCTTTGTTCCAGCGATATCATTAATACTATTTTTAAAGTCTTGTAAGGTTGTTGTTGTTGTTACTTCAATATCATAAGTTTGGCCATCAATATTGATTGTAATAGTACCATCCGCATCTGCAATAAGGTCCGAATTACTTGTAAAAGCAGAAGACTGTTGTATGTCTTTAGTTGCGAGTGTTGTAACATCTACAGTAAAGCTTTGTGGTTCAACACCATTTTCTGCGGTGATATTTGCACCATCACCTGTTACTGATGTAGATCTGTTTAAATATAAAAGATCCCCACCAAGTCTATCGGTACTTCCGCTAAAAGAAGTGATAAGGGAGCTTATAAGATCAAAGGCTTGGGTCTTTTGTTGTGTGTTTTCAATTTTTGCTTTGATTGGATTAATTTGTTGTTGTTCATCATTTGCCTTGAGCTTTTCAATAAGGTCAGCACTTAAAGCTCCACTAGAGCCAAGACCGAGAGAACTTAATGTTCCTGCCATAATTTATCCTTTTTCGTCGAAAATAATACCCGTCACTTCATTCATTTTAGCGGTAAGTGTTGCCGCTTGTTCTAATGGAAATCTACGAATCATATTTGAAGTATTTGTATCAATAACAGAAACATAAAATATGTCACTGCTGTTGTCAAAACCAAAACGCAAAGAGGTACTAAAGGGATCAAGTGCTTTATTAAGTGAATCAACAAGCTCTCTTGCTTCTACTTCTGAAGTTATTGGTTTGGAATCACCACTCTTTTTTTGTATATCTTCAACCTGAGTTCGAACTTCTTGCTTTGGTGCGGTTTTAACACTAGAGCTTGTTTGTTTGATACTTTGCTGTTGATCTATATTATTTTGTATTTCCATAACTAAGCCTTCATTTGAAAAGTATATACTACTAGTATCGGCAGAAATAAAAATATGTTAATAGTCTTGTATAAAGATTAAATATAAGAAACAACAAGCATATAGTGTTCCATAGTCTTGTAGTAAGTCAAGCATATTACTGCTACAATTGCTTAAAAAGTGAAGATATTTTGGAATATATAAAACTATTAAGAACTGAACCTATTTTACGTCGTTTAAGTCTTATTCAGTTAATCTCATATTTTGGTGCATGGTTTTCAAATGTAGCCATTTATACCTTGTTGATAGAATTAGAAGTTTCTGCCTTTATGATAGCCCTTGTTGCCTCTTTTCATTTTCTTCCAGGAGTACTTCAGGCTCCAATATCAGGTGTGCTAATTGATAAAATACCGCCAAAGAAGATAATGCTTTTTTTAATTATATTAGAAATTATGAGTACCTTTTCTCTACTTCTTGTGACTTCCTCTGCTTGGTTGTGGCTTCTGTTTATACTTGTTTTTATACGTATGGGCGCGGCAAGTTTTTATTTTACGATTGAGATGTCCCTTTTACCAAAACTATTAGAAGGTAAGGCCTTGCAACTTGCTAATGAGATACATTCTATTATCTGGTCCCTTTCATATACGGTGGGGATGGCTATTAGTGGGTTCCTTGTTTATAAGTTAGGTGTTAAGGTCGCCTTTATAATTGATGGGCTTATCTTTGTTATCGCCTTTTTAATGCTCATAAATTTAAAACTTGAAGTTTCATTTGAAAAGGCAAAAGAAAACTTTTTAGATACCTTTAAAGAAGGTATTGCTTACTTAAAAGACAACAAAAAGATTATCCATCTTATTTTAGTGCATGCAAGTGTTGGATTTACAGTGTTTGATGCCTTAGTCACCTTGATGGTAAAACAGTATTATAGTTCTTTATTAGCGATTCCTCTTGCTATTGGCCTTATGCATTCTGTGCGTGCTTTTGCCCTTGTTTTAGGTCCCATACTTTTAGGAAAATGGATAAATAGTTCACGCTTGTCTTATCTTCTTTTAGCTCAGGGCTTAGGTATTATGTTTTGGGGTAGCTTAGTTGAAAATATATACCTTTCTTTATTAGGCTCTTTTGTAGCAGGATTTGTAACAACAACCTTATGGTCGTACACATATACCCTTATTCAAAAGAATACAGATAAAAAATATTATGGTAGAGTAGTTGCTTATAATGATATGGTTTTTCTTTTTACAGGAGCCATGAGCTCTATTATGGTAGGTGTCTTAATAGAATCTTCTTACAGCATTAGTTCCGTTTTATATTTGTTAGGTGGGGCCTTTGTTTTCGTAAGCCTGTATTATTTATATGTAAAAAAGGTTTATAATGTTTAGTTTAGCAATGATAGGTGGTTTACTTTTAAATATAGGTGCATTTTTAATGTTTAGAGGGCTTGCCTTTCAAGCCATCATTGTTTATATCTTTGCCGATATTTGTTGGGTCTTTATGGCCGTTCAAAGGGAAGATTATATGGGTGCGTGCTTTATCTTTGTGGGTATGGCCTTTGGCTTTTTAGCCTATTTGAAAATGCGCTCAGGGAAGATGCATAAAAACTTAAATAAAAGTGACAGTACCCACTAAGATGATACCTCAGGTTAAACTTTCACGGGAACTTGGACTAGGTTTATTACTTTTTTATGGCTTAGGAAATATTGTGGGTGCAGGTATTTATGTACTTGTTGGAAAGGTAGCTGGCCTTGCTGGTTATCTTAGTCTTTTGTCTTTTATTGTGGCCTGTGTGATTGCTCTTTTTACGGCGCTTAGTTACGCTGAACTAGCCTCTCGTTATCCTGTGAGTGCGGCAGAAGCCGTATATATGCAAGAAGGAATAGGAAATAAGTTTCTTTCTATTGCTGTTGGTTTTATGATTATCTTAGCAGGCTTGCTTTCTGCCGCTGTAATAGCTCAGGGTTTTGTGGGGTATTTGAACCAGTTTATTGAGATAAATGCTAGCTTGGCCATCATACTTCTTATCTTTATTCTTACGATTATTTCAATTATAGGTATTAAACAAAGTGTCGTAGTTGCTACGGTATTTACTGTTATTGGCCTGTTTGGGCTGCTTTTTATTATTTTTCTTGGTTTTGATAATATTCTTCATCCTAGTGTTCCTTATGTACAGTTCTCTCCTACACTAAGCTTCACTGATATAAATGTAATTTTTTTAGGTTCCTTTCTAGCCTTTTACGCCTTTATTGGCTTTGAAGATATGGTAAATGTTGCAGAAGAGGTTACAGAACCTAAAAAGATCTTTCCTCTTGCTATTATCTTAGCCTTGGCTATCTCCACGCTTCTATATATTTTAATTGTGCTGGTTGCCTTGCAAACATTGAGTCTGCAAGCCCTTGAAGATTCTACCGCTCCCTTTGCTGATATGTATAAAAGTCTTACAGGAAAAGACCCAATTCTTATATCTATAATTGGTATATTTGCTATTGTTAATGGGGCACTGATTCAGTTGATTATGGCCTCACGTATGGTTTATGGTATGGCAAAGAACACTTGGTTGCCTTCTTTTTTTACGCAAGTTTCAGCAAAGACAAAAACGCCTATACGAGCAAGTGTTGTGGTTGCTTTAATTACTATAGGCTTTTCGCTCTTTTTAGATATTGTTTCCTTAGCAAGCTTGACGAGTATGCTTATATTAATTATTTTCACCTTAGTAAATATTACGCTTATTCTCATTAAGTCTAAGAAGATTGCCCCTAAAGGTATAATGCAGGTACCTATTTGGGTGCCGTATTGTGGTGTTGTTTTAAATTTGGTTTTGATTAGTATGAAACTATTTTTTGCTTAAAAGAGCGTTTGTTGGCTATAATGCCAGCATGATTTATACCTATAAAAATGAAGAATATGATTTAAGAAAGGTGACACGCCTTTACCCCGCAGCTGTTGTTGAAGTACCCGGTGGAGACAGTGCTCAAGTCTCTTTAGAATGGGCTGATTCTAAGTCAGATAAGGTAAAGATTACACATTACGTACTTGTCTTTGACTTTGACCCTGTGGGTGAAATTCCTACGAATAGAAAAGAGCTTATTTGCGATTCAAAAGATGTACTCTTTGGTGTGATGCAAGAGGTTAATGTCTATTTCCAGAAGTAAGAGCTCCCTCTCAAAAATCCTCTCCATCTCTATCCCCGCAGCACTAAAAAATCTTTTAGATATGGTGCAAATCCTTATTGACTTACTTATGGTTGGTACCCTTGGCGTGGCTTCATTAGCAGCTGTTGGTCTTGGACTACAGTTTATTATGGTTTTAAATGCGATTATGAACTTATATGTGGTGGGGGGAAACGCGGTTATTTCGAGATACATAGGAGCAGGGCGTTTTCATAAGGCCAACATTACTTTTTTTAACCTATTGATCTTGGCCTTAGTCTTATCTCTTGTTTCTATGTACATAGGCTATTTAGGTTCTAAGCAGTTTTACCTTTGGATAGGTACGGGGGAAGAAGTTGCTGAACTTGGTAAGCAGTATTTTGGAACCTTGTCCTTAGGTATGCCTCTTATCTTCTTAGATGCCTTGTATTTTAATTCTTTAAGTGCAGCAGGTAAGACAAAGGCATCTTTATTTATAAAAATTGCTTCGGCTCTTTTAAATGTCTTTTTAAATTACACGCTTATCTTTGGTCATTTTGGCTTTGAGGCCAGAGGCATACAAGGTGCGGCTATTGCTACCATTATCTCTTATGGCTTTAACGTACTTATTTATACTATTATTGTTTCAAGAGATTCGAGTGTTTTAAGATTTTATTTTTACTTTTCACTCTCTTCAATGAAAAGCATCTTGAAAATCGGTCTGCCTGCAAGTATAGAAAGAATGATATCCGTAGCCTCGTTTATGGTCTTTATCCTTGTGATTACAAAATATGGAACTGAGGCCTTAGCGGGGTATCAAGTTGGGCTTCGTATAGAAGGTATCGCCTTTATGCCAGGCTTTGGTTTTGCTATTGCGGCTATGGCCTTAGTAGGACAAAGTTTAGGGGCTAAAAATCCTGATTTAGCTGAGGCAGAGACTAGAACTGTTGTAAAGATAGCGGCAAGCTTTATGGGCTTTATTGGTCTTTTTTTAGTCTTTATACCCGAAGTTTTTTGTGTTTATTTTACCCAAGATGAAAAGACCATTGAACTGGCTTCTGTGTACCTAAGACTTGTGGGACTTTCACAAATCCCTTTGGCCGTCGTATTTGTTTTAAGTGGGGCACTTAGAGGGGCGGGCGCTACACGTTCAACGCTTAAGCTAAACGTGGGCTCATTAATATTTTTAAGAGTACTTCCTGCTCTTTATATTAGTACTATCACGAATGATATTTTTTGGATTTATATTGTCATGATAACAGAAACCTATATTAAAGGCGGACTGTTCTGGTATGTTTTTTCTAAGGGGGAGTGGAAGAAGATTAAGATTTAATCCACTTATTTATTTGCGATAAGTTGAAGGGGATTAATATGATAATTTTTTTGAGTAACTTCAAACATAAGTTCATCATTAACTCTTCCAATAATAGAACCCTTCTTAAGACGCTTTCCCTTTTTAATAGTAGGGGCTACCTTATCTAAGTGAGCGTAAATAGTATGCATTCCATTAGCATGTTCAATAATAACAATATTGTTTAATAAAGAAGTCTTTTTAGAAAGAATAACCTTCCCATTAAGTACATTTTTGACCTTAGCATTAGGAGCTTTAGGCTTAAGTGAAATAGACTCATTAAATATCTTAATATGATAAATAGGGTCTTCATAAGGCCCAAATCTTTTTACAATGGTAAAGTTATCAAGAGGAGATATCGTCTTTTTTCCTCTATATCTTTTTGTTTTAACGGATGAATATGCATCAGTTCTCGATTTTACCTTAGGTAAGTTCTTTATTGGTTTAGCTCTAGTATTACGTTGTTCATTAAGTTTAGCCAGACGTTTTTTCTCTTTTGCTCTGGCAATACGTTTTGCCTTTTCATCTTCTTTTATAATATTTAGTTTTGAGAGTTCATTTTTTAAAGAGTATTGCTGTTTAAGTAACTTTTTTACAGAGGCACGATAATTGTTTTTTTGTACTCTTAGCTTTTTAAGCTTGCCCTTTTTATTTTTTGTGATAGTTAAGACTTCTTTACGTTTGGCATCTATTATTGAAATTGATTTTTTAAGTTTAGAAATCTTGCCTTGCATGTTTTCAATCTTATGGATATTTGTAGAATAATTCCCTTGTAAAACAGAGATATTAGCCTTAGTTATTTGCTTCAGGGCTTCAAAGACCTCTTCTGTGATGAGGGCCTCATCATTTTTAGCCTTCTCATCATCAAGTATAAGGGATAAAGAAACATTTTTTGCCAACATAAAAACAAGGTCTTGTTTAAGCTTTTCTTGGTTCATTTGTAGTTTTATCTGAGAGCTTTTAAGATGCTCTAGTTCTTCAGAATTTTCTTGATAGCGTTCTTCTTTTAAGCTCAACTCTAATTGAAGCTCTTGAAGCTTTTTTTGTTGTTTTAATATAGTGCGTTCTTCGCGGATAATGGCCTTTGCATTTCCTGCAAGAGACTTATGTACCTTAGAATAGGTTTTATCAAACCTTTTTAACTTTTTACTGGTGTTGTTTATCTTTTTGTCTATAGTGCTTTTTGCATAAAGTACGGGTGTAAAGATAAGAGCAAAAAGAAGAAAAAAACGCATTAAACCTCTTCTTTATGATTAATAATTAGCATTAGGGCTAAGATAATGGATAAGGACAGAGCTATACCATAATGCATCAAAGAGTCTTTACCGTAATTAAAAATACTAACATGGATATTGATATCAGCGAAATAAGGTTCTACCCATCCACTGCTTATAATAATACCGAAGGTAGCCAATACTAAAGACGCGGCAATAATTGCATCTATAATGGCAAGTCTAAATAAAACAGCAGAACGTAACATGATGGGCGCTCCAAAAAGGGCCATAATATTCATTCTTTCTTGGTGTTGAAACTGCCAAATACGCATCTCTTTAGCAATAAGCAAAAGGGTTACTATTAAAATAGCAAAGGCAAAAATCTGAGTAACACCCTTATATAAAAGTAGAAGTTTATAAATTTGGTCATGTGTTTGAGCAAAGCTTTCTACACGTTTTATTTGCTTCATGTTTAGAAGCTGTGAAGAAAGTATTTCTATTTCTGAGGGTTGTGGATAATGCTCAAGTGAAAGCTTGTAGAACTTTGGCAAGGTCGCACGGAGTAAGCCTAAACTTGTTTTATCCATCTCTTTTTCTAAACGTTTTATAACCTTGTCTGGACTAATCTCTTCTAGGGAACGAATTAATGAGAATTTTGACTTTAAAGAAGATTCTTCAAGCCTTATATTTGAGATAACAACAATAGAATAATTTGCACGTAAGCTTTCTTCATAGGAAGAGATAGAACGATTAAGTACTTGATATACCTGTATAGTAAATAAAATAGTAAAAAGCGCGGCGATTAAAGAAAAATGGTTTTTAAGAGACTTCATAAATACTTCCATGTTCAATATGTAAATGTTTGTAATCAATTTTCATTGTTTCAGGAATATGGTGGGTTACAACGACAACCGTTGTTTTTAGCTGGGTACAAGCCCCCTCAAGTAGGTTCCATATCACCTGAGATGAATAATCATCAAGGTTACCTGTTGGCTCATCTGCTAGTATAATAATAGGGTTATGGGCTAAGGCTCTTGCCATTGCCACACGTTGTTGCTCCCCACCACTTAACTCAAGTGGATATTTTCCTAATTGATGATTTAACTTAACATGTGTTAGCAATTTTTGTACCTGAATTTCAGACACATCTTTTGCGTAACCAGAGATGATAAGGGGTAACATCACATTTTTTTCTATGGTCCATTCTTTGATAAGTTTATAATCTTGAAAAACGATACCCACATGACGTCGTAAAAAGTTAAGCTTTTTAGAGCTGATATTATTCATCTGAACCCCACCAACGATCAAGTCCCCTTGCTTTGGACTTAGTGCCCCATAAAGAGATTTTAAAAGTGTGGACTTACCGCTACCACTTGCACCCGTAATAAAAACAAATTCACCTGAGTTGATATCAAAGGTACATTGGTTGATAATGGTTTCATTGTTATTATACGAAAGGGTAAGGTCTGTTGCAATAATCACTTTATCCATGTAGAAGCTCTTTCAGTTTGAGATGTGAGTTGTAGTTGGTACGTGAGGCAATGGGTTGATGCGGAAAATATGATGTTTTCCCATCTTTAACTAGGATAAAGAGATGCTCAGGTTTGTCAAAAGAACCCATAGACAGACGTACTAAAAAGCCATCATTCTCAATGCTATAAACACGCTCAAAATGTATAAAGCCATTTTCAAAACGTATGGTTTGTGTATTTAACTCAGTAAAGTCAACCCCACATTTATCACTCAAACTAAAGTCATAATCACTTTTTATAGCTTCAGAATCCTCGTTGTTTGTAAGAGTGATATCATATATATTTTTTTCCATCTTACGCCAACGTGATTCATACTTAGAAACAATACCAATATCTTGGTTTTTACGCACCTGAAAGTCACTTTGATTGAGTTCTAAAAAGGTTTGCAAAGAGTAGGAAAAATAGTTTTCACTATCACTTCGTAGCTCTAGTGTTCCCCCCTTTTTCAAGGCTCTAATTGATTCAGAAATAAAAGGATGAGAAATAACACGCCTATGTGGCTTTTTATCCCAAGGCACAGGAAAGTGAACGAAGATACGTCCTACTAAGTTTGAAGGAACAAACTCTAAGAACAGTCTTGCATCAAAGTCAACAAGCATAACATTATCAAGACCTAAGATAGCAATTTGTTTTAAAACCTGCTCTATAGAAGCCTTGTGAATTTCAATACCTATATGTAAAACATCAGGATTTTGCTGTGCCTGATGTATAAGATGAACACCCGAACCAAAACCAACTTCAACCCAAATCTCTTTGGCATCAGGAAAGGACTTCTCAAAAAAGTTAATATGTTTAAGGGCAGAATCTTTTTCTCTATGTTGGGTGTGTTTTTGAGCAAGGTTAGAAAAAAGCACTTCTAAGCCTGCCTTGTCAGCGTAAGCATTAATGGCATTTTTTATATGAAAGTTTGGAGAAACCCGTGTCACCTTATCACTTTTCAAAAGCCAATTAGTTTCACCTTGTTTTACCTGAAGTAAAAAGGTTTTATCTTCGCTTGTAGCACAAATGAGTTTTTCATCAGGGTACTTAATATTACTGGCAATAAAATCAAAATCAATTCCCTCATGAGAAAAGGGAAAGCTTACTTCTTTAAAGTCTTGTATTTGAATATGAGGCATCTAAATCTTATCTATCTGGCGTTGAGAACAGTACATCAACCGCCTCAGTTGGTTCTGACATAATATCGTTTTCGTCGACTGCCATTACTTGAAACTGGTACTTCGTATCAGGTTTTAAATCTTTAACCGTATAGCTAGTACCTTTGATACCGGTAAGGTCTACGGATGTTGAAGAGTACCATGACTTTTTGGTTGTTTTAATAACGGTATAGGTTTTAGTACGATTGTCATTGTTTTTCCAAGTTAAAACAGCAGCGCCTTTTTGGACAAGAGCGTCAATAAAGGTAGGAGTAAGAGGCTTTGCTAAGGTGCTTCCATGAGCAGGTGTACCTTGTTGAAGCCCTTCTAAGTCATCTAAGTCAACGGTTGTAACCTTATAATAATAATTCTTACCATCTTCAGAAATTTCATCACTAAAACTTGTTTCATTAAGTTTCATATAATAATTATATGATCCCTCTCCTGTACTAGAACGGTATACATTATAATAAGAAAGGTCCTTGTCCGCACTTTGAGTCCATGAAACCTTTATAAACTTTGGCTCAGTCGTAGTGGCTTGAATATTTTGAATTTCTTGAGGCAGTGGTTTTGTAACGACCTTAGCAATATCACTTGGAGTTGACTTGATATTTTCATAAGTTACTGCGCGTAAGCGGTACTTATAAACGCGGTTGTCATCTAAGTCCGTATCTATGTATTCTGCTTGAAGACGATTGTTAATAGTTGCGATTTCTTGCCATTGAGCTTTTTCTATGGTTTGACGCTCTAGTATATAACCCTTAACCGAAGGACTATTATGTGGACGCCAAATAAGCTTGGCCATTCTTGGAAGGTTTCCAATTGAGTCAAAAAAGCTTACAGAACTTAATAAAGGACTTGTTGTAACGCGAAAAGTTTTTGATGCATCTGACTCTTGAAACTTTTTATTATAAGAAGAAAAACGATAAACATAACTTGTATTTGGTTTTAAGTTTGTATCTGTATAGTGTGATACAAAACGGCTTTTTACACTAGCATGTCTATTAAGTTTATTATCATTTGTATCAGGGTTGTTTCTATAAACAAAATACCCTTTTACATGAGAATCTTCTAGAGGTTTCCATTCAAAGGCAATACTACTCATTGACTCTATATGCCCATTAACGCTAACCTTAGGTAGGCTTGGGTCTATCTTTGGTTCTTCAGAAGGGGAAGGCTGTTTAGTACATCCACTAAATAGAAGTAAAGTGGCGGCTAAAGTTGGTAGAATCAGTTGCTTCATTAATGTACTCCATATCAAAGTTGTTATTTAAATAGTTTTTCATACCCTCGTCTATAGGTGCGACAAATTCCATTGTCTTTCCCGTTGTAGGGTGCACAAAATATAATATATATGCATGTAAGAAAATTTCATTGATTTTATCTTCTTTGCTCTTAAATCCGTATAAATGGTCACCCATTATCCCTCTACCTATGCTTTCAAGGTGGACACGGATCTGATGAGTACGTCCTGAAAACAGTTTACAAGTGATAAGTTCTGTTTTTTCATCTATAGAAGGATAAAGCTTAGTAAATTGGGTTTTAGACTCTTTTCCATCTTCAACAACCGCCATTTTTAAACGGTTCGTTCTGTTTCTTGCAATAGGCTTATCTATAATGATGTCTTCTTTTAAAGGAACATGAATAATCGCGAGGTAAAAACGTCCCATGGTACGGTTTTGAAGTTGTTGAGATAGGGCTTCATGTGCTTCATTGTTTTTAGCCACAACCATAACACCCGTTGTTCCCTTATCTAAACGGTGAACAATACCATGTCTTTCTTCTCCACTAATAGTGGAAAGACGAATGTCTTTATGCTTAAGCCAGTCAACTAAGGTTGCTTCTTTTACAGAAGGGGCCGGGTGAACGGTTAAACCCTTTGGCTTATTAATAACAAGAATATCATCATCTTCATAAAGAATATCAACATCAAAGTCAATGGTTAATGGTTCTGTCACAACAGGAGCCGGAAAGTCAATATGAACTTTTTGCTCAGGCTTTAGTTTTAAACCTGTTTTCGTTACTGTCTTTTCATCAACACTTACATGTCCATCTTTGATTAAAGATAAGATTTGGTTTCTTGTTGTTTCTAAGCTTGTACTTAAAAACTTATCGAGTCGTTCGGGTGTTTCACAAATGAAATCAGTGTTTTCTTGCATTAAAGGGCCTTAAAAAGTATAGGTTTGATTGAAAAAAATTAAAGAGGCCTAATATAGTGATATAATTCGCCTATGTTTAAAAAAATTGATCGCAGAATTATAACACATTTTGACTATATTATTATGGCTTTAATCTTACCTCTTATCCTTGTTTCAGGGATGTTGATTGGAGAGGTGGTTCCCGCTCTTGCAAAAAAGCATACAGTCTATGTTTTAGTCTCTATTGTTGCCTTTATATTCTTTTTTCTTTTTCCTATAAGACGCTTCTCCTGGCTCATTCCTTTATTATATTGGTTTAATATTGGTTTACTTATTGCGGTGGAATTTTTTGGTATATCAAGACTTGGGGCTAAGAGATGGTTAGAACTTCCTTTTATTAACTTTACCCTGCAACCTTCTGAGTTAATTAAACCTGCCTTTGTCTTGATGTTAGCTTACCTAATCAGTAGAAATCCACCTCCTCATGATGGTTATCGAATTAAAGATTTTTTGAAACTAAGTTTTTTTATTCTTCTACCTTTTATTTTGATTGCTAAAGAACCTGACTTAGGAACGGCAATGGTCTTAATGTTATTAGGCTTTGGTGTTCTTTTTGTTATTGGTGTGTATTGGAAGATTTGGGCAAGCATCGCTGTTGCCTTGGTCTTATCTGCACCTCTTTTATATGGACAACTTCATGATTATCAAAAAAAGCGTATACATGACTTTTTAAGTGAAAAGCCTTCGTACCATGTACAGCAGTCAATTATTGCCATAGGTTCAGGTGGTTTAAGTGGAAACTCTATGGAAAATTCAACCCAAACACAGATGAAATTCTTACCAATTGCCTCAAGTGACTTTATTTTTGCCTATGTAGTGGAACGTTTTGGTTTTTTAGGAGCCTTACTTTTAGTAAGTATCTACGCAATTTTGATTCTGCACCTTTTTTCCATATCCTGGGCCAATAAAGATTACTTTGTGAAGGTGGTCAGCCTCTCCTTGGCCTTTTTGTTTTTCATCTATATGAGTGTTAATATCGCTATGACTATTGGTCTTGCCCCTGTTGTGGGTGTTCCTCTACCTATGTTTTCTTATGGAGGAAGTAGCTTTGTAAACTTTATGATTATCATTGCAATACTTCAAAACCTAATGGCATTTAGGTTCACTTTTTACTACAATTCAGACCGACGTTTAATAGATCCTTTGGCTAAATAGTATAAAAGTCTAAAAGTTTAAAGTAATTTTAGATACTTATAAGTATTTAAGCCCTATAATCTCGGTCTTATTCAATATACGTGGGTTGGTAGCTCAGTTGGTTAGAGCCCTCCGCTCATAACGGAGTGGTCGGGAGTTCGAGTCTCCCCCAACCCACCACTTATATAACCCCTAAAATACGTGCTTTCATTAAGATTTTAACAACTGAATAGACATCTTTATAAAATCATAAACCCCACTTTTTACCCCACTCCTATTACGATTAAGCCTTGTTTATATTTATTTTTGGATCTTTATCATCTCTGAACGGATTATAATGTCGCCTTGTTTCTATATAATATTTAAGCTCTCTGTCGCTGAATCTATCAAATGTCTGTATTAACGAAATAAGTACGAGGTCCGTGTCGTCTTCTTCAAGTGAATTTATTTTTTCACCATCCATGATTTTAAACTCAAACACTTCCCGAGTTATATGATCTATTTCATTATATAAGTATTTATAAAATAAATTTCTTACAGTTTTTAAATCAATTTCTTCCCCCGCAAAATCCATAAAATTCACATATAAAAAATAATCATCAAAATTGAATTCAAAGTTTGATGAAAAAAGATCCTCAAGTTCATTCTCCAGCGTATTTGTTAATCTTAACCTTTCAAATTTGGTTATTTTCCCTTGAGCCAAAAACTCTTGAAGATTGTCTTCCGAAAAATATTTTTCAATTAACGCTATTATTGGACGTTTCTCACGCTTCCAAACATAATAAGTATTTCTTGAATACTTAAACAAATCAATAATCTGCTTTTCCATTTTAACTCCAGGTAACTATAACAAAATAGTAATTTTCAGTATCGTATAAATATATTATACAACAAAAAGTATAGAAGTAGTATTAATACGTTACATTTTAAGGTATTTTTAATATTAGTAATATTACAATACTTATATAAAAAAATAAATAGAAAAGTATTGTATAAATACTAAAAGGAACTGTAATGACTGAGATAGCGATTATGGGAGAAGATGTAATTAAAGAAATTATCAAGACGCAGAAACAGATTTTATCTGCAATGGAGCAACTTATCCCTAATAAACAACAATGGGTGACAATCAAAGAAGCTGCTCAGATAGCAAATTTGAGTGAACAAACAATTAGAAAACTATTCGAGACTAACAGTATTGTAGGCAAACGGATAGGCAAAAAGTCGATAAGAATCGACAGAACTTCATTATAGAAAGGCAATTAGATGATTGACAGAAAGATAAGCAATAAAGAACTATCTGAAAAAGGTTTAGTTGTTGATGGAGTTGAAATACTTCCTCCAATAGGTATCGAAACACTTAACCAACTTCGATCACGAAGGAAGATATCGTACGTCAAAATATATGGAAAAATATTCTATCAAATGAGTACATTAATTGAATGGGCAAAAAGTAAAGAAGTTAAGTCAATATAAGCGGGTTAGCTCTCTCGTCGCCAAACAGGAAGAGCTAAACCTAACCCAAACACAAATAAGGTGTCTGAGCCAGAATTGTACCTCATACATCCTTATTTCACAGAATTAATAAGGTTTCTCATATGAAATTTAAATTGAAAAAAAAGAAACATCAATATGCGCAAGTGCATGTGAAGCTCTTAAGAAACAAATCCATTTCTTTAAAAGCTAAAGGACTAGGAGCTGTTCTTGAAAGTTACAGTGATAACTTTGAAGTAACGATGAAGAGTATTGAATTCAATGCTACGGACGGTATAAAAAGTATTAGAAGTGCAATAAAAGAACTAGAAAATGGTTTTTACTTATATCGCTTTCAAACTCGCGATGAAGCTGGCTTATTCTCGACATACTGGGCTTTTGACAGTGAGATGCTAGACTTTGATTATCTTCAAGATATGATTAATGAACTAGAGAATATTGTGCAAATCACTAAACAAGATTTATTAAGTTATCCGGGTGGCCCTCACGGCCATACCGTCACGGATACCCCGTCAGCGGTATACCGCTCAACGGGAGGCCGTCAAAGCACTACATATAATAATACTATTAATCAAAGTATAAAGGATAAGAATAATTATCTCTCCCCAAAGAGAGAAAAAAAAGAATCTTTTCCAGAGTTTAGATCAAATGTAATAGATGAATACACTGGTCAAGATTTAGTATCTAGTGTACCTGGTTTCATGTCTTCTACGGTTATATCAATTTCCCCATTAGGGTACTTACACAACAAGGTATCAAATAAGGATCTTAATTCTTCAGACGCTAGAAAGGTATGGGAATGGATTTTTAAAAACCCTGAAGTCATAGGTAGAGGAGTTTAAAATGAAAAATATACTCATCTATGCCATAGGTATGCTTTATTGTTTAATTGAGCTTTACGGGCTTTTTTCAAATGCACAAAGCATATATATGACTACCTATCAGGTTTCATTTGGTTTATTAATAGCTTTTTTAGCAATAGTCATATCAAACTTGGGTGATTATAAACATTTTAAATTCATTTTAATTGGCAGCATCGTTATTGGTTTATCAATATTCGTAGCTCTAGCTTTAAAAGATTTTAGCCTTGCTAATTTTTTAATTATTGGATTGGGCTTTGGTTTTTATGCTTGGATCTATTTCATTTCTTACTTTGCTCATAAATTCAAAATAAACAATGTTTTTAAAGTTTTTTTATTAGTAATGCTTGGAATAAGCGCCTTGAGTACTTTAATATCACTTTCATATGTATTGAGTTCTATTGAAACTTCAACAACAAATCAACAAACAAAAACTTCACAAAAAGAATACAAAGAGATCATAGGTATTTGGAAACTTCAATCTTTAGATCGTCAATCGAAGGAATTAGGCTTAAGACCTTTACATAGAACTGATAGTTCTATCACAGGGTACAAAGTCGTATGGTTACAAGCTGATGTCAAAGTACTTGACATTAAGAAAAACAAAATATTTAAAATCACAAGTGCAAAGACAGTAAACGCCTGGATTAAAAACAATACCTTCTATTTTTCTCAGGGGAAAAGAGTATATAAAATTTTGAATTTAAAGGCTAACTAATGGTATTAAAAAAAATAATTTTAACTACAATTTTGATACTTGGAATTAATACAAATCTTTACTCAAAAGAGTTATGGGAAGAAAACAAAGTTGAAGAGGATAACTTTGTCACGGCACTTTCAAAAGAGGTTTATTCAAAAATTAATAAATCGGTTGAGGAATCCCTACAAAAAAAAGCAGGCTCTCCCTCTCCTTCTGCACAATACTTTAAACAGGTATCTTACAGCTCATGTGAAACGGCTAAAGACCTTGTTTGTCCTCCTCTAAGAACTCCAAAATTTCATATATCTAGGATTAATCAAATTAATCCTAGAACAGGGAAAATCACTTGTTCAGTACATCAAAATTCACAAACAAACATCTCATCTACTTCAAGCACTGAGTATTTATTTAACCCAATTGCAACCTTTACATTTTACAATAAGGCTTGCCAGCAAAACTTTGAAGACACCACCGTGGAAGACTCAAAGATTGAAGAAATATCACTGAATGCGCATGTTACTTTTGAAGAGACATTAGGAAATGATGAATTCGCTCATACAGGGACAATCGGCAGCATAAATGAAAGCTTTGGCTTTACTGATCTACTTGATGCTATTGCTGGAATGAATACAGAAATTATCGACTTTCAGAAAACTATTAAGCTTGGAGAATTAACACTGCAAGAAGGCTTAATATTAACTTCTGATAATGCTTCTATGGAAAGGGTTAAATTAAATACAAACCTTAATAGGTTGAGAAAAATTGCAAATGATTTAGCCGAAGAAACTAACACTCAATTTATAAACCCTTTTGATAAACCTTCTGAAGTTAGAGCTGCTGAACTAGAAAAAAATCAGATATTAGCTAACCACGACACACTTTTTTTTATAAATGTAATTATGGGTACCAATGAAATCATCACACAACTTTTATTAGTACTTGCCTTTATTGCTATTGGTTGGAACTCTTTATATTTAGGCTCAAAATTATTATCTAATAAAATGAATGATGCCTCGCCTGATAAGTCACTTATTTTATCAGGTGTTTTCGCCATATTCTTACTTTCATTTCTCGCTTCTAACACAACGGTAATTAGTATTAAAAATGAAGGTGAAAAGAGTATTAAACTTGTGCAAACTAGGGTTCAAGGCTATTTAGGGTTTATTTATCAAGAAACAAACTCTATGGCAGATGATCTGGCTAAAGTTATTACTACTTTATATTTAAAAAATATGAATCAGAAATCATCTGTAAACTCTGTTTCGATGATTAAGGAAGTAGAACTAGAACTAGAAAAACTCTTCAAAGAAGGAACGCTTCTTTCTGAGTTAGACAAACGTTGTAGTGTCCAATTTAGATTAAGGGACATATCCGGTGCATATCGTGATTTACCAGCGGTTAAGCATCAAAACAACATATATCCTTTTACCGAGCTAGAAGGTCAAAAACTCAGTAAAGCACCTTATCAAAGGTTTTTAACGCCTTCCACCCTTCAAATTATAAATAGTACCAGTACAGGCTATTCATCGTTTGAAGCTTGTTCTTGGAATAAGAAAAAATTAAATGCTAATGCTATTAAGATTTCGAGTTTTGAAAAGCGTATTGCGGATTTTAACGATGTTGATAAGCTAGAAGCTAAACGAATCAAACTAGAGGCTATTAATAGTTTAGCCTGGGCAACGTATAGTGAATATGGGTATTGGTCTATTGCCTTCTTACCAGTAACTAAAATGGTGCAAGACACACTGACAAAATTAGTAGATAAAGAGGCTGAATACAAGTACTTATTATTAGAAGGAGATACTGAGGTAATGGCTAAATTTGCGGCTAAGAATAGCTTCCTTTTAGCGTTCTTCGATACGTCCTCTCTACAGGCCCTTCTTAAAAAAGCTACTGCTTTTCTTCCAACTAGTTGGATTCCATTTTTAGGAGATATTGTTGGTGACAGTTTAGTGCTCGCTGCAACATTGATTATTGTGGATCTTCTAAATGCTCTGGTTGATATTTTAAAAATCGGGCTGTTTTTAGCAATAGGTATATATGTATTCACGCTTACCTTCATAGAGAAGCTTTCTGTTTATATTATCTCACCCTTTAGTATTTTAAGTGCTCTTAGCCAACGCCAGCATGAACGTATCACTTTAATTGCTTCGAGAGTTATTTATGTGTCTATCAAACCTATCTTATACATCTTTGCGATGGTCTTGACATTGTTTGCACTGTCGGTTACTCAGCATATATATAGTTTCTTTATGAACGATTTTGGAACAATTATTAGCACATCAGGCGGCTGGATTTCATATATTATTAATCCTTTATATAGTGCCGTCTTTGACATCTTGTATCACGCACTTCAATTCATAATGATTTGGTATTTATTGACTAGCCTTCCTAAATGGTGGGCCGAGATATTAGAGGTGAACACAAATTCTCTCGCGGATAAGATGAACGACACTATCAGACACGCTGTATCTGGAAAGATGCAATAAGGTTTAAATTCTCCAATAAAAGCTTTTTCTAGCCTTCTTTTGAAGGCTTAAAGCGATTTGATTACCTTCCTATCAATCCCTAACACTCTAATTTTACCAAAAAATAACTAGCTGTTTCTGGTGTTGTTCAGTATTGTAATAGTATTACATTTAACAGAATATAAACAAATAGTATTAATACGTTACATTTTAAGGTGTTTGTAATATTAGTAATATTACAATACTTATGTAAACATATAAATAATAATAGTATTTATACAATACTAAAAAAGGATTGAAGATGAAAAAGAACAACTTAGTAAACCCCTTGATTTTAATAGGATTGGCTTTCGGTTTTGTAGTTTTAATGATGACAAGTGACCATTCAAAAAGAATAGACGCAAGAGCTGCTGCGGCACAAAAAAAGACCCAATTGGATGATAAGGTAATACTTGTTGATTTAGTAGATCAAAACAGCTCTCTATGGCACGCTTCGGAGGGTTTGAAAAATACTTCTAAAGATGTATTGGTGCTCGCTCAACAACTACAATACAAAATTGAAATTGGTGAATATACAGGTCTAACAATAAAACAATTAAAACTATGTATGGGAACACTGATTGCCAAGATAGAAGCGGTTGAAGTTTCAAAAGCAGAGATGAAGGCAGGAAATACACCAATTTTTCCATCAATCTATTTCAATGAAGGAGAAAAACATGAGAATGAATAAACAAACAACCAATGTAGTCGCGTTATGCGCGGTATTTGGATTGATAGAGACTACTGGATTTGGTAATTTTTTAACAAATGTTTGGCATATGACCATTAATTATTTTAAATAAAAAGGATTAGAAAATGAGTTTACTTAACACAATTGCTAAGAAGAAATTAGCTGAAAATAACAAAACATCAGGATATATGGAAATATTTGCCCTTTGCCTACTAGTTAACACCTCTACTAGACACGACATTTTCTGTAGATTTTCTGGCCATACAAACAGCCTCAATATATGTGTTTATAAAGAAGGTTGGATAGACGGTGAATACCCTTCATTTCAGGAAACTATTTACGAAAGTGAAAAAGATGCTGAAATTATTAATTATTTCAAAGAGCTATTGAATAAAACACCAGCAGAAGTACTTTGTTTAGATGAGGAAAACCGCATCACAGAACCACCTTTCCCATTTAAATTTGCATAAGGACTAAAGATGGATTTAGATGACCCACTAGATGATGATGGGATGAGCATTGATAATTTTGGTCCTCAAAGCAGCATTGACGATGATGAAGAGGCGGGGAATGAAGGTTCTGAGCCTGAAGAAGAACGTCCCTCTCGTGAAGAAGTTGCTGAATTACCACCCAAAAGAAATATTAACAGCGAGATGATGGTTAATATTGAAAATATTCAAGACTTGATATCTAGCGTCGAGTACGCCTCGATTCAACTTAAAAAGGCAAATGATGAGGCTGGTAAATACCGTGATAACGAAAATTATAGTGCAGTTCTAAATGAGCTTCAGAAATTACAGAAGGAGGTTAAAAAAGTTAACCCAGACTCAATTGATTTAAGTCCTTTGAACAATGTCATGTTCGAGATTGAAGAGTTTAATAAGTTTAAATCATACGTGTCTACATTTAAGTTCAAATCTATTTGGGTTTCGCTCTCTTTTGGGTTTCTAGGAGGTAGTATCTTAGCAAGTGTCTTGGTGTTGGTATTTCAATATCCAGTAATTGCTTTAAATGTAAAAAGAACCATTAAGAAAGACAATTATTTAGTTTCTCGTAAGAGTTTTAATATCAAAAAAAATGGTGATGGGTCATTCACTGTAATTAAAAAAGGAAATAAAAATGAATGGTAATGTAATAGCAATAGTAAATGAAAAAGGTGGCGTTGGTAAAACAAATACATCATTAGCAGCAGCTTACGCTTTAGCAAGAGCAGGAAAAGATTTCTTTATATTGGAAATTGATAGTTCAAATGATTCAGGATCAGAGCTTCACAAATCTGAAGTGTTAAAAGACAGAGTACAAAGTGTAAATTTAGACAAAGCAAATGACGCGCTCAGCAGTGCTATTTTTAAGGTATTAACAAGTGATACGACGGTCATAATCGATGCCGGTGCATCAGGAGATACAAGAGATGTTATTAAAAAGATCAGAGACCTGGAACTTGAAAATGTTTCTTGGTGTATTCCTATTCAGAATTCTCTTAAACAGATGCAGAATCTAAGAAGCACTTACAAACTCATTGATGATTCTGAAAATACTTACGTTGTGAAGAATCAAGTTAATACCGATGAAGATTATCTTCAGACTAATGATGACTATATTTTCTTTGAGGGTTCAAAAAGATATGGCCGAAAGTCGGTAAGAAAAGAACTAGAACTTGAAAGTTTAAATGTTATTGAGATTCCCAGATCAGAAATGTTTGAATTGGCAGAGAGCTCTAATGAGACACTCTATGATATTGCTCAATTAGCTGTCGAGTATTCACCAAAAGAAGCAAGAGAAATTTTCGCGGAATTGGGTGAGGCCGAGTTTATTGAAAATATGGCTCGATTTTCAGTTGCACAGCAAAGCTTTAAATTATTAAGTCGACTTGAAAAAGAGTTTGGAATTTTGATCCATGAATCCGAAGCTTGAAAAATTTGTGGCTGAAAACGAGCCTCATCATAAACTCAAAAAGTATGAAGAAGAGATCTTCTTTCTTTATGACAAGGGATACTCTCATAATCAAATAAGAGCTTATTTAGTTGAGGAATATGATTTTGAAACCACCCGTCAAACAATCTCAAAACTCTTAAAAAAGAGAGTGGGAACGGTAGCGAAACCATCAGTGGGAACTGACTCTAAAAAGAGTGGGAACGAGGATAGAAGCAAGAAGCTTTTAGACAAGCTCAATCAATAAAAGGGGTTTTTAAGGGGTTTCCCCTTGAGAATGAACAGTGCGGCGTTAGCCAAACTGCTTCGTTCCTATTTAACTCCTGCTAAACAGGATGTAAATAGATGGTAGGGGAAGTTATCTAGTGTTAACCCTAGACCGCTTTTGTTAATTTTAATGTTAACAGATGTATCAAGATGTTAACCCGTGTAACACTATGTTTGTAAATGTAAAGATAAAGTTAACCAAATGTTAGGTTGGCTTTTTCATGAATGTTAACAGATGTAACAAGATGTTAACTAATGTATTTGATTGTAAAGGAAATGTTAATTATGGCAGAAATCAAATTCTCAAAAAGACTCACAGCGCGAGTTACTGAGGCGGAATATAATAAAGTTATGGACAAAATATCAGGTACTAATATTACTAAAAGTACTTTCTTAAGAGACGCTGTTTTACTAAATAAAACTTCGGTAAAAGAGATAGATAAAGAGTTTCAAAAACGAGTGTTGTTTTTACTATCAAATATATCAAATAACGTTAATCAAATTGCACATCATACTAATATCCATAAGAAATTTGATTCACAGATATTATCAAAACTTAATGAAATTCTTAATGTTGCAAAATCAACTGCTGAAGGAGTAGCGTAATGTTAGTTGTACCTTCTCACGGACATGATGGAATAGCTAAATACCTAAGAACGGGTGCAAAGGTCGGAAGAGATTTCACGCGTGACGAAATGGACAAGCGTGTTTTTTTAAATGGTGATTTAGATGTCACTGATAAAATTATTCAATCTCTAAATACCAAAGATCGTTATATGCACTATACATTATCTTTCAAAGAAGATTATGTTAGTGAAGCTGACCTTAAAAAATCTGTAGATGAGTTTAAAAAGTTTATGGGTTATGCCTTTAACCAATCAGAGTTTAATTTTTATGCAGAAGCTCACTTACCCAAGGTTAAGAGTTATCTCTCAAAAAAGGGCGAGGTTACTATAAAGAAGCCTCATATTCATATTGTTGTGCCTAATGTTAATTTACTTACTGGAAAGCAATTAAACCCATTTGGATTTACAAAAAACAACCTTCATTATATAGATGGGTTTCAAGAAGTATTTAATGATACTTATAGTTTTGCAAGCCCAAAAAATAATCCTAAAAATGAAATGTCTCCTGAAAGTGAAATCATCTCAAGATTCAAAGGTGATTTGTTTGAAAGAAACAAGCCTGAGAAAGAAGATGTTTTAAACCATATACTAGAAAATAAAATCACTTCTTATGATGACCTCAAAAAGTTTATTGAAAAAGAAGGGACTTTAAAAATTCGTAATGCTGGAAAGAAAAACGAATATTTGAATTTAAAATATCCACATCAAGCTCAAGGAATCAATCTCAAAGAATTCATGTTTACAAAAGAGTTTATTGAGGGGTTCTCATATCAAGACAAGGTGGATTTTTTATATGACAAAAGCGAAAGTAACTATATAGAAAAAACTGAGCAAAAAGTTATAAACGAATATGAAAAAAGAGAAGCCAACCTGAAAGACTGGTACGAGTTCAGAGCCAAAGAGCTTAAGTACATTTCTACATCAACTAAGTTTTATAAAGAAGAATACAAGTTTCTATCAAAAGAAGAAAAGTTAGAAATTGTATCAATCAAAGAAAAGGAGTTTTATGAAAAATACAACCTGAGCGAGCAAATCAATAAAGAGCTTGAAGGTTTTAAAAATGGTACACAAGGCTTAGGAATCGCCAATAGCGATTTTTCAAATGATAATGTTATTTCTCAAAAGATTCATAACACTAAAGATGCTGAAAGATTAAAGGAAATTGCCATAGGAACTTCGGCGATGGAAATTTTTCAGTATCTAAAAAAAGAAAAGGGGGTGACTGAGCAAAAATATACAGTATCAACTAAGGGGGAATTTCTTATGGGGGAACGTAAATTAAATCAAGTTGAGTTTCTATCTCAAGAAATGAATATCAGTTCTATTGAGATAACCAGACTTCAAGACAGAATGCAAAATATAAAATTAAAAACACAAGGATTCCCGATGAAAGTAAATATAAAAAGTGAAAATGATAAGGTCATTTATATGCAGATTGGATCAGCCGATGCTGCAGGCCGTTTTACTGGTATGATTCATGATAAGGCTGGTGGAAAGAGTAATGCTACTGCCTTTGTTGTTAATGACAAACTAATGTCCCTGGAGGCAATGAAATCAGATCATAAAGGTTTGTACGATGAGCTTATGTTTAAGCACACTAACTTATTTGACGTAACCAAGAGCGAAGTGTATTCTAAAGAATTAAAAGCTACGTATATCAAAAATGATTTGAGCCTCACGGAACTAGGTAAAAATTATGCTGCGTCTCAGCACAATTTCGCCGAACTACAACCTATTGAAATGGGTATCACCAAATTTGAAAATGCTAAGAAGTTGGATAAGAATTTTTTCCAAATTGCTAAAGAGTTTGTAGTATTAAAATATGACTCTGCTAAACAGAATATGAAGGCTGTCTTTAAAGCTAAGCCTGAACTTGCCGCAAGTAATGTAGTTTTAACGCTACAGCTACAAGATATGAAAGTCGAGTTAGAAGCACTTAAGAGTTATAAAGCAGCTCAGGACATTCAGGCTCAGGTTTTATCAAATCAGAAACAAAACGAAAAGGTTGAAGCAAAAGTCGATGAATATGAAAAAGAAAGCAAAATGACTTTCGGTGAAACTTTCAGTCATATCAAAGACACAAAAGAACTTGTTTTAGATTTGAAGCACATCAAAGAAAATGCACCTGAATATTACGACAAACTTCAGACCTCAAGAGAATTATTAACACATCTGAACAATGCCCCAAACAAAGACAGTTTAATTGAAATTGCCTCCAGCTCAAACACCCAAGAGGCTAAGGCTCTTAATATGATGCTAGATAATAAAATTCCTGTGAAAGATGCTTCAAGCGTTCAAAAGTTTGTCAAAGCTATTGAATCGGCGCAGTCTATATCTCAAGAACAAGGATTGCCGTTTGATAAGGTCATCAGCGAAGTTGTTAAGATTATGCAACAAGTTCAAAACGATAAGTCTAAATCAATGGAAGGAGCAGAGAGATGACTTTCTCTGCCTCAGACTTCATGATGTATTCATTTTTCGCGATGGTCACTCTTGCGTTTTGGTTCCCGCGCAATAGAGAGAAAGACGGTTTTTTAGTGATGAAATATCAAAAGACATCAAAACAAAACCCAATAACCCAAGTCTCTGGCCATAGCTGGACTAGCTTTGAAGATATTCAGTATAAGCTTCCTAATTTAAATAAACCGACCTCGATCCATCTTGATAATTTTAAGTTCTTCAAATCTAATCGCACCAACAAAAGTGGTATTGACGCTATTTTAAGAACTATGCCAAGGCGGTATAGACGTAGGATTGAAAAGAAGACTAAAGCTTATATTGAAGCTCTTACAACCACAAAAGGACTTGTTTTTGTTGGAGAAATGGGTTCGGGAAAAACTGTAACATTTAATCATTTACTATCTCAAAACTTTTATAATAGAGCCTTAATACATGATGCAAAAATGGATTATATAAAATACTTTTTTAGATACGGCGTTGATATTCTAATGAATCCGTTCGACAGCAGAAATACAGTGTGGGATATACTATCTGAGTCCCCTACGACTATTGAAACATTCTTTTCTAATCTCATGACAGCAATTGCTGGCGGTAAAATTGATTATTTCAGTGCAGCAGCACAGAAGAAATTTCGAGACATTGCCCTTAAAACAACTTTTTTGGAAGGCGATCCAATACTAAAATGGAAAAAGTTCACACAAGACGTAGAAGATTTATTTTATGAGGTTAAGACGTCTGACCAGCGTTCGGAAAAAGATGTCATAAGTTCTATGGACCAGGTCTTAGACATATTCAAGTTAATGTCATATCAGATCCAAAACGGCCAAGAAACTTTTACCATAAGAGGCTTTTTTGCAAAAAACAATCAAAATAAAATATTTTTAGCAAACAACTCGGAATTTGAAAAAAGTCTCAATCCTCTGTTTGGTGCTTTTCTAGCTTGTTTTTCTCAAATCCATATGTCTATTCCAGACACAAAAAAAGACCTTACTCTCTATCTTCTGGATGAGTACCTAAGCTTTGCCAGTATTATTGATGAGACAAGTCGTCGTCGTCTTCATACTATGATTAGGTCAAAAGGTGGAATGCTCTACGTAGGTTTGCAGGGTATTCCTGGATCAGATAAAAAATTAGAAGAAGATCTCACTAGCTCTGCCTTTGCCTATATGATCTTTTCTGTGAAAGGAAAAAATAATAAAGCGTTTGTCCAAACCCTTATCGGAATATGGAAATACCAAAAAATGAATATCTCAAAATCTAATAGTGGAGAAACAATCAGTTGGAGTGAACCTGAAGAAAAAATATTAGAGGAAGCTGAGATAGACATGCTCGCTCAGGATTACTCACACGTGACGATTATACCAACCGAGGGTATTCTGTATAAGGGTACGTCTCCACTAATTGAATTAACGGCGCGCACCGAGCCATTTGAGAGATATGATCTAATACCTTTTGTAAAGCATATTATTGGATCGAATGAGAAATTTGAAGAACGTATTAAGAATGAAAAAAATACCGACAACAAAATCGCAGCAGCAGCAGCCAACATCACAAAATAAGTTAAAGGGTACAACATGTTAAAAAAACTTAGTGGAATTGAGAATTATTTCCAGATATTAGATCTTATTGAAAAAGCATCAGAATTTGACTCAACTGTTAAAGAAGAACTTAATGGCTTTATTGAAGAAAGAAACGATTTGAAAAAGCATTATGGCCCTAAGTATATTTCTTCGGGAGCAGGTATTCAGATAGAAAGTGAGATAAATGATTATATTGAGTATATGATTATTATTGCTTTAAGTCTCTAGTAAAAAGGTCTTTTTTTATTTATACAAAAAAGAGCAGACAACCGAAGGGCGATAGGTTGTTTTTGATAAGTGTTACAATATAACAAATAAGTTCTTTCTTGTTTTCGTCTCTTTTATCCGTTAACCTATTCTTCTGTGGCTTCGATCCTACTAATTAAATGAAAAGGAGATTTAAGCTTTTCCCCATCATTCTATTTAAAAAAATTAGATAAAATACAAAAACATACAAAAGGGCTAAAATGATAAAAATTGACGAAAACACTTCTCATAATGGAACTAAACGAAGCTGTAAACCTTTAAGTACTAAATCAAGTACATATAAATAAGCAAGGTTTTGGGTGATCTAAATATTTTGATACACCCTTACTCAGTTTTCACCCCATATAAAACTGTTATATCCTAATTCATACTCTTACTGCTATTTTGTAAAGTAATGTTAGTTGGGGTAAGAACGGATTTTATTGATTTATTTTTAATAATTTTTAGATTAATTTTTTCATCCGTATTCTTCTCTAAGAAAAAGAAATTGTCTTTTGTGATTGCTATTAGCTTTAAATTTTTGAAAGCAGACAAGTTGTTATCATACGAAACTACTTTTGTAGAATTTTCAACTGTTAAATCATTCACCAAATTTTTATTTTGTTTTTTAACATCTTCTTGTATAAATGTCACACTCTTAAAAAAAATGAATGTAAAAATAAAAAATATAACTGCCACCATAAATTCTGGGTTTTTCAATTGAACATAATTAAGGTATTTTTTCTTTTTCAAGAATACCCGCAATACCAAAAGAAAAAGAAAAGTCACTAAAAAAATCCAAACCAATTGAGAAATAGCACCCGATCCAAATGCTGTTATTGTTCCTTTTAAAATCATTTCATGCATATCTAATTTAGGAGTTAAGCCTTCTAATAGACCTATACTTTTCCAAAGAAATTTATGCCAATACATACCTAAAAAATAAAACATCAATCCTAATAGAGAAAACAGGACTGATGATAAGAGAGTAACCTGTGGTAAAAGCTCTAAAATCATACTTTTTTTTCGTGTATTTAATTGAATTTCTACTTTTTCATTTATTACTTTTTCTATCTCTTCGTTTATTCTTTCATTGATTCTTTCATCAATCTCAATTAAGTCGTCATAACAAACTGCCAAAGCACAATCTAATTTGAGTGCTTTATTTATATGAGTAGTTGCCTCTATTAACAAAATAGTGGTCATTCTATCAGACTTAAATGTTTTAAAGCTATCATTTAAAGACTTTTGTAACCCTTTTATCATATTAATATCTTTAACTTCAACAATTGTTTTTAAAATCGCACTTACTTTATATAATTGGTTAATATGCTTATCATTCAATTTGATTGTTCCTTCATATATTCAAATATTTTTATTTTACGTACTTTTTCCCATTTGTCAACGGGATCTTCTTCGTTCCATACCTTCATCATCTTACTCTCTTGCTTCGAAAGAGGGATATTATATGTTTTGTTCATATATAAATAGATTCGGGCTATATCACCTCGTTTGGAAGGGTTAATATAAGCACGTCTTTGTTTAAAGTCCACTTGGAAAGACACTTTCCCATATTGCCCGATAATTGGTTCACTTATTCCATAACGGAAGTTACTCCTATCAGCATTTAACTCACCAATAGCAGGAACTAAGTTCATCATGTCTGCTTGGATTATTCTATACTGTTTAGAGATCTTTTGGCAGCACCTACGACCTTTAAACGATTTTCCTTTATTACTAATACATTTTGAATCTCCATCACGCCAGCAAGAGAAGTGACGACCAAAGTTTTCTGCTGGCATAACGTGTTCCCATTCTATTCGTCTAGCACGTTGGTTGATCTTGCCTTTTTTAGTTCGTTCGTTACGAGGCTTGTAATCGCAGCTCTTACGATCAATCATATTCTTTTTATTTTGCTCATTTAGTTAAAAACCCAATTTTTTGGTGTTGTATGTTTTTTTTCTTATGACAATAATAAGCTTGATAAAACTTAAAGTCATTTCTTTGATGAGAATTGCATTTCTTTTTTATTATTTCAAATATTTTTGCTTTATCTTCTAAAGAAGTTTTTATTCCAAATATTAAGCCTTTTAAACTATTGAAATTGTACGTTTTCATCCTTTGTTCCACAGTTGTTTCATCTTCAAATATACTGCTTAAAATCAGACGATATTCATTTTCATATTTCCAATCTTTTGTTTTAGTTAGAATGTCACGATGAAAAATATTCCAATAATTTTTTCTCCATGAGTCTGTATTATTTAAAATACCGTCTGCACATTGGCTAATGGTTTTATTATCACCTTGATACCAAGTTGATAGCAGTTTAGGAACTGGTAATCTACCAAGTAAGCTAAAAAAATCAATGCCGATAAATTCATTTTCATACTCTACGGGTTTGAACTCGAATTTTCTATTTGTTGAACTATCCATCCCATTTAAATTAAGTAAATTATTCTGATCTGCCTCAAATATAAGGCAAACTCCTTGATGACTATCTCCATAATGTCCCCAAACTGAAGAGTTATGTGATTCCGTCATAAAACATGAAGTGTACCACTTTGGATATAGGAGAATCTCTAAGCCATTAATATATTTTTCTACAAAATCTATTAGTACAAAATTCCTATTTGGAAAATCAAATATGAAGTTTTGATTTATATTTCTAGTTAGCTTAATATCATCAGTAATCATTTTTTGAATTCTAAAAATTTCTTCTATCTTATCATCATGATCATTCTCCAGAATCATTTTCTCAACTGCATCAATCATTTTTGTAGTTTGTTCCATTATCCCTGTATCAAAAGAATAAGGAGTAGCTCTTTCGGGGATGAAGTTTTTTTTCACAAAATTTTCTTCTATTATTTCTATTGCAATATGATGGACAGAACTTAAATACATGTTTAGTTCATTAGAACTAATAGCTGTAGTTCTAGTAGAAACTTTTTCTATGAACTCTTGGCAAATCTCAAAAAACTCTGTAGAGATATTTTCAAATAGTTGTTCATATTCCTTAGTCTCAAAATCATTGTAAGTCTTGAATACTGGTATATCTTTATCAAGTATTGTGTAATGTTCTTCTCCAGATATAATCAATAATTGACTTACCTGTTCAAGACATAGAAGGTAATGTCTAAATAGGTTTTTCCAAACTATAGTATCTCCACTAAAAAAGATATTTCGAAAGCCTTCCATTGGGTCATTTAATTCTTCTGGAGAAGCGAAAAATATAGTTTGTTCTTCTAACTCGTTATCTTTTCCTAAGAGCCGATCAATACTTCGAAATCTATAATATGTATTATGAATTTTATATCCTGAGTAACAATATTTTATATGCCAGGATTGTACCATCATTTAAGCATTGTTCAGTTTATTAGGGCTTAACATATAATTATTGAAATATTAAAAAAAAGTATTTTAAAAAGAATAATTGTAAGAATCACATGATAGAATGCAAATACAGTAAAAATATGGTTTTATCCATCATTGCAATACTAAACTAATTTGATAAAAGGCCAAAGACAATCAAGCCTTCGACTTTAAGTATGCCGCTTCATAAAACGCATAGTTTTTGTTAGCAATAAAAAAAAGCACTCCTAGAAGGGAACAATGAAATATTCAAGAAATAGAGTAAAAAAAGCAGGGAAAGAACTAGCTGAAAATAAGAATGTATCTGAGTCAATGGATATTTTGTCATTTTGGAGAGCAAAACACGCAAGTCCATTAGAAAGAGCATATAAGTTGATTGAAAAAGAAGTTTCAAATATCAGTAGTTCATCAGATAAAAGGTTTGCCCCTGTTATAGCAAAAAGATTAAAAAGAACAAATTCCATACTAAAGAAATTAACGAGAACAGATCTTAATACTGACCTGCATACGATGAATGATATAGGCGGATGTAGAGTAATCTTATCAAGTAGAAAAAAAGTAGACAAGCTTTGTAAAGTACTTGAGAAAAAAGATATATTTAAAATTAGACGTGACTATATTACCACCCCAAAAAAGAGTGGTTACAGGAGCATTCATTTAATTGGAAAGTTTAACGCAGGTGATAGAGATTTACCTATAGAGTTACAAGTTCGTACTAAAACGCAACATGCTTGGGCTACTGCTTTAGAAATTGTTGATATTTTTACTAGACAATCTATCAAGACTAATTCTGGAGAAAAGGATTGGGTAGATTTTTTTTCACATGTTTCAAAGTTATTCGAGATATTAGAAAAAAATCCATTGCTATTGGGTGAGTCACTTGAAAATATCGCTGCTCAATTCGCACTTGACATGAATAACAGTGACTTAGAGTACTCATTTTTTAAAACCTATGAATATATAAAAAATCTAAATATTATAAATAGATTTGAGGCGTTTTCGTCTTCTTTAAATGTTACAGCCAATCATATAGAAGATAAAAAAATAGAAGGTTATGTATTAATAAAAATCACAATAATGCCAAAAAATATTAGCTTAGAGGAAGCTTTTTTCCCAATTGATAAAATAGAAGAAGCGACAGATAAATTTATTGAACTAGAAAAAGAAACACTTTCTGAAAATGATATTATTGTTGCCTTGGTTTCAACTAATGCAATTGGAGGTATAGAAGAAGCGTATCCTAATTATTTTGCAGATGCAGAAGTCTTTTTAAGTTACCTTAAAATTATTACATTCGTTTATAAACATGTGAACCCTGGGTACATAAGACTTTTCAATAGATTTCGCTTTAATATTGGAAGGTGATATGTATTGGATATTATCCTACGTACCCAGACCTAAAAATAGTTATAGACTACACATTTAAAATAATTACAATTGATAAAATGAAATGCAAGATTTGATTAATCAGATTTTACAATTCCTAAGAAAATATCTAATGCATCTTTACCCATCTGTTCTTTTTTATTTGAGTAACGTTGGGTTGTCTTTATATCTGCATGTCCCATAAGCTGAGAAATGCTCTCTATAGGTACATTATTGTTCACGAGTGTAAAACCTATTAGTATTTGATAGGATGTTTCTTGCAAATCTTACAAGGCCTTGCTCTTGCTGAAGAGAGGTTTTTTTTTAATTTTAAGCCTATATCAAGGGCTGAGGATAACCCAGTGTATAAACAGCTTGCAGAAGATTAGATGACTTTAAGCAATCGCTGATACTTTAGCGGTTAACTTAAGTCCCAGAGAGTCCATTACTTTAATCACTGTATCGAATTTAGGTACTGATCCAGGACTAAACGCTTTATAAAGGCTTTCTCTACCAAGACCTGTAGTTTTTGCAATCTGCGTCATCCCTTTCGCTTTAGCAACGTGTCCTATTGCTCTAAAAAGTTCATCTTGATCACCTTCTTCTAGTACTTGAGCAATATACTCTGCTATAGCTTCAGGGCTATCTAAATATTCTGACATATCGAAAGGTGTTAAATTTTTCATGATTTGTACTCCTTTGCCAATTGTTTGGCGGTTTTAATATCACTTTGCTGTTTAGACTTATCTCCACCATTTAGTAATATTATTATTTCTTTGTTCTTGATCATGTAGTAAACTCTATATCCAGGACCAATAGTAAGTCTGAGTTCAGATAGACCCTCTCCAATAGGCCTTGAATCTCCAAAATTTCCATTTTGCATCTTATCAATACTCCGAGCAACCGCGATCTTACCTTTAGTATCTTTGAGTTTTATAAGCCATTTTTCAAAGTTCTCTGTCTTTTTAATATCATACATATTAACTATTGTATCCTATAGGATACATAATGTCAAGTAAAGTATTCATGTCGGCCCTTTATATTTAACTGTTATATTGTAACGTAAACGAGGATACTAGTTGTTGTTTTTGTAGACCAGCAATCGTGTATATATTAACTATTACTAGAAGAAGTGATTCCTAAAAATATATCGAGGGCATCCTTACCCATTTGCTCTTTTTTATTAGAATAACGTTGAGTTGTTTTTATATCTGCATGCCCCATAAGCTGAGAGATACTCTCTAATGGTACATTATTGTTCACGAGTGTAAAACCTAGCAAGTGT
>NVXJ01000054.1 GCA_002733885.1 Arcobacter sp.
TTGGTTTGGTTTTTTGTGGTTGTTGTTGGGGCTTGGGTTGGGGTCTAGCTCCACAGTGGAGACCAGGGGTGAAGGCGAGGTCGAGGTCGACTAATAAATTTCGGGCGAAATGGGCGTGCCATCCAGAGCGTTTTAGGGTAGTACAGTAGTGAATACGGCCTAAATGACACGTCCAAATCCAGAAATTTATTAGAGGGTGAGGTGCTCGGATGGGTCCAGCTATGCCTCAGGGAGTGTTCTAGGGCTTACACACCTCTAGTGTGGGAGCATGGGTGGGACCCGAGGGGAAGATAGCCTAATAGTTTTCGGACGTGAAAACCAGCTGCGACCCACCATCAGGGGCCTGTTTGGGGCATGAATGCCGAAAAACACCGAAATATATTAGTGCCTCTCCACCCCTTCACCCAACCTAGTGGGCAGCGTTGGGGTAGTACCACCCTATAAACCCTACTGGCAGGATGTGGACGCGGCTCGAGGAAGAGATCCTCTAATAAATTTCCTGAGCACCCTTTTTCACGAAAACAGGTTGTACCCCCTGATACAGGGCATTTCGGGGTGTTTTGGTCGGAAGTTCATTAGGCGAGGGCATGCCTTCTTCGGACTGCTATGTCCACCACTCGAGGTCTCTACCCTAGTGGTGTCTACAGACGGGAACTGAGGTTCATCAGAGGAGGTGCTCGACTAATAAACTTCCGGGTGGTTTGGACCTGCGAAATCGGGCATATCACTAGTGTATTGCTAACTTTTGAAGATGGACCTCGGAAATTTATTTGAACCCTAGTCGAGGTCCCTGCGGAACGTGCCAATGGAGTCACCCTAGAATCGGCTCAGGACCCCAATGCACTAAGAATTAGGTGTATCCGAGGCCTGGATGGCCTAATAAATTTCCTAGCCACACTTTTGCCAAAAAAGGGACCTATCTCGCCTGACCATTCTGATCTCTTAGTCACACTCCTTGACCTCCCAGGAACCCTCCTGTGCAGTTCTAGCCCCACTCTCCTTGCATTTGCTAGGACATGCATATACTGTCCTAACCCCTTCCTCAAATTCGAGATCTTGACCCCGGAAGTTTATTAGTCTTTGCGTGTCGGCCCTGCGGACCGTGGGTAGGTAGTAGTCCTAGAATGGCCTGTAGAGCACACTGGAACAAGAATCCCGTGCATCTGAGATAGTGTTAGCCTAATAAATTTCCTGGGAGGCCATTTCTCAAAAGTTCTTTGTTTTAAAACTCTGTAGGGACTATCCCTAGGGTATGGAGTGGAATTCGTTTGAATCGATTCTGGATTCCGGAAATTTATTAGGCGATAAGAGCCTAGCCATCACCTCGTAGCTGGTCAGGGGGAGTCTACCGCTAGTACACCTCTAAAGGTGGGAGAAGGGCCAGCCTTCATGAGGAGATCGACTAATAAAATTCTGGGGTAGGCATTTTCGCGGAAAGCCTTAAAGGGTGTACCCTATACCAGGGGGTAGGGACACCACTGTGTCATGCGATAGTATCGGATATGGAGGGCTCAGAATTTTATTAGTCGAAGGTGTGCTTCGATCTGGCTCAGGCTGCGGCTGGAGGGGTTGTAGGTCAGTAGGCCTCCATAGGCAGGATGAGGCGAGGAGAGGACACGGTGTCGGTCTAATAAACTTCCGAGGTGAGAAGTGAGAAAAATGGCCATTTCTCAGATGACCTAAGTAATAGGAGGACACGGTGTGCACTGACCGCCTCTACATGGTTCTGGCCGTTTTACCCCGATTCCCGGGAGTTCCTCCTATATTGCCTAGTACTGTCCCTACAGCTACTCTCACATTCTTGAATTATGTGTTAAAAGTTTATTAGAGGAGCAGTACTTCGACCTTCCTCCTGATGCCGCTAGGGGTGCTCTACGCCCTCGATAACCCAGGACCCGCTGGTTAAGGGTCTTGCAGCGATAATATCTTGCCTAATAAATTTCCTAGCCTCCCGTTTCCGCTTAAACCTTTACCAGTATAGTCCTTAGGAGGAGGGTATACCACCCTACTGTATACCAAAAGGAATCGAAAAGAGAGCCCAGGAAATTTATTAGGCGAATAACATCTACTCCCCTTGCTAGAAGCCCCCAATTGTGACTCTCTGGGCTTCAGACCTCCAATGCCTGGGCTGGAACAGCTGATGATGCAGTTTAGGCACTCCGCGGTCAAAGCTTAGTTCGGTCTTGAGATCTGAGATCTGGGGAGAATATCTGATCGACCTCTCTACCTCAGCCCTCAACCTTGGCGGTGCCTCTGTGTAAGTGGTCCTAGAACCGGCAGGAGAAGCCTGTGGGGCAATCCGTAGACTGATTGGAGGTACTCTTTGCCTAATAAACTTTTGGACCCATAGATTTCGCGAAAAGTGTTTCCCCTATACCATGTATACATACACTAGGGAGGAAAACTATTTGATCAAGATGATGGAAGCTGAGATCCGGAAATTTATTAGAGGCAGACCATGTCGCCAGGTCTCCTCGACCCCCTAGCTGGTACTCCAAGGCCTGTACACCCCTAGTTGGGTGGATCTGTGTACACAGCTAGGGCTTTGAGCACTAATAAATTTCGGGTCGAAACCAATCGCAACCATAGCTGTGTGTATACCATGGTATACCCATGGTGTAGGGGAGACTAATCGAGCGGAAAGAAATAGGCCGAAAATTATTAGGCAAGGAGTTGGTCGGCTGAGGCCATGCCGCCGTCTCCAGAGGTGTGAGGGCCTAGGACCCTTAGAGGCGGGGAGCTGGGATGAGCCGAAGGGGAGGTCGACTGATTGAAATCTGGGGATTCAGGTTTTGCGATGCTGGTAAAGGGACAGTAGTCCCCCTAGGGGGGGGTGGGGCCTTTCCAAAGAACATGTAATCCACCAAGATTTTTATTAGTGTTTCTGCTCTTCGGGGTCSGCTGGCTCCTGTTGCGTAGTACTTTGAGGGCCTGAGCACCTCTGTAGCCGGCGTATCGGAGAGTATCGCTTACAAAGAAGCAATAAATGCACGTGCTTGCAATTCTGGCCAAAATGGAGGCCAGAACCGAGATCTCGATAGAGGTGTATTCCTTGCGGATGAACCACACCAGGAAGCCTTGAGTTCTGCTACGAAACGTTTGACGGCGTTTGAGCCCCATAGAAGACCTCAACACAATTCAACCTGCTAGAAAATGGGGCTCTTCGCTTTAAAGGCCCTTTACCTCTGTTTTCCCCGATTTCGGCTGATATGGCCAACTTCCTCGAAGCCCAGGACGTAGGCTGAAGCCCCGATCCCCATTCTAGCACCACCCAGGGTCATCACTTGGGCAGACCCCCGAACCGGATCTCGTCTACTAGCTTGATGCTCCCGAGATGGCCTCCTGGAATSGTCCAGAAAGACGAAAATAAGCCTTTCGGAACAGGCGTGATTCGGGTGTCTCAAATCGCTCAAACCCGAATCAGGCCAGAAGACAAGTATGGGCAGGAGTCRGACTCAGGCTCTGATTGCCAATCGAAGTCCACCAAGGACCATCCCAGCGGAGTAGCTCGATGCCRTTCTAAGCCAACTCGCGTGATACTGGCGAGACGAGCACCTAGCAGACCCACCTAAAAATCCGATCCCAGATCCAGGGAAAAAGGTCTTGAAAGGGCCTTTGAGGGTACCCTCCCAGCTCGATGGAGACCGAAATGGACAGATCGTAAGACCCCGGGATTTCCGTACGGGCCTGTTATGGCATATGGAGGTCTTTCTGGGGAAGGTTAGGTGTGAGCCAAAGTCACGGAGGCTCTGTTCGCCCTAAAATCCTCATATCGATTTTTTGGGGAAAACAAGCCTGGTGGTCTCCCGACTAAGGCCTCTAGCGGCGATTTGGCATAGAGAGACTAGCCGATGCGTCTAACAAAGACCCTGTTTTGCGGCTTAGCGGGGGTGGTAGCCTAGTTTCGGGGCCGATGCACATGCACTATCCGGATTCGAGAAATGACCCATATTCGACCCCTACCCTCCGATAGGCAGCCTAGCTAAGGAGCCAAACCTGCACCAGGCCCACCGTCAGCTCTCCCTCTTGGATATGTGTCGATGACGTCTTAGTCATCTTATCGGAGAAGGATTCTAACCCCCCATCCAAGGTCTTTTTGGGCTCACTTTTGATTAAGGTTCCGCGGAACCCTATACCTAGGGACCCTTAGGATCTGGAGTCCAAATCCTCCCGCAGTAAAAGGGCCTTTTTCATGCCSGAWMTCGTCCCTGGTTCAATTGAGGCTACACACTCCTACCCAAAAGGCCCTCACGGATCGACCTGTGGCCATGATAGTGCGGAATGGTCGAGAAAGGGGGTCTTTGCCTAGGGGTTCTCGGATACCCCAAAATATGGTTCACTCGGAAGGTTCACCTGCCCGAACATCTGGGAGCTAAGGTGAGGAACCAAGCCCAGAGTGTCCGCAATCTCTCCAAGGTGGTTCTACTTCTAGGACCATTGCTATCATGGACGCGGCCAAGCGAGATATCCGCCGATTTAGGGTCTTTTTGGGCTCACTTTTTGCCAGGAACCAGGGGTACCCGGTACCCTAGGGACCCTTAGGATCTGAGGAAGAATCCGGCCACAGTAAAAGGGAGAAACTAAGTATGAAAGTCCTTCGACCGAAGAGAAGAGTGTGGCAGTCACGCTCTAGAGGCCCTAGCGCTACTACCTGGGTGCGTTTGCGCAAGCGGCAACAGAGAGATGGGGGAGTCGTTTGGCCATTTTCAAAACTCCAGATGAGGGGTGGTTTACGAGATCGATAGCACCCATTCTGCCTCCTTCTCTCACCCGGCCGAGATCATTTTGTATGCTCGGGGCTCAGGGACAATATGAGCTTGATCAACTTGCGTGATATTGTATATACTCGAAATGATTGCCCAATTTTTGGTTCAGGTAGCGCGAAATCAGGTGGATGACCAGCCTAGAATTCTGAATTCAGAATCTCTCACAGTAAAAGGGGGAGTTTGTACCGCGATTTCGCTCGGACAGCGAATAGAGCTACATTGTCCTACCCAACTGCGGCTGGAGAAGCTAACTGGGGTGGTCGGGAATGACCGCAACCCTCAAATGGGGGTGATACCTAGGGTCTCCTTCTGGGACGAATCTTGAGAACAATCGTTCACTACTTTCCGGACCCCAGCCCACGAACAAGGCTGGAAACCTGGCCCATAGAGCGCTCCTGCGTGCAATATACAAACTTAAGTAGCCGCGACCTATAAAATGTCTGACTGTTGGAGAGTGAAGGTCGGATCTGATGCTCGATCTGAGATTTTGGAGATCCAGCCTCAAGCGATTTCCGGGTTAAGTAAAAGGTCTCGTTTCGGGGCTCAACTCCTTCCCTCGTCCAAACAAGCAAGGGAGCACAGAAGGGTTTGAGGTTACTGACCTGCCTGGGCCGGCAGCAGAGAAAGTAGCTAGTATCGGTATAGGGCTTCTACCCGAAACTTCAGGGTCCCCAGCCAGACGGTTCTCACGGCCCGCTTCGACCAACATAGAGCTAATAAGGGCCCCTTTCTGGCTCATGGTGTCCGTTGGCTCCCCCTCGTCATCCCTACCTACGTTCTTGGTGTGTACACATTAGTAGGGAGAGAAGTAGGTGCCAAAAACTACCATATTTACCTAGCTTAAGTGGGCCGGATATGTGAGAGTAGGGCCTAGAGTACGATTAGACTCTAATCTCGGAAAATGGCTGAAGTAAAAGGGGCGGATTGGGCGCCTCTACTTCGATTTAGAGCGAAACTAAGGCCATTGTCCAGAGGATATGGACGTTACTGACCGATTCCTGGGCTGTGGCCCTAGTCGAGGCCGGAAAGGGGGTAGGTCCCTAGTGGATTCTGAGGATCCCATAATTGGATCGATTGATGAGGCCCCTAGACCATGTAGGGTGGAAATAAGGGCTGGATAGGCGGTATAAGGCTCCGTTGGCTGTCCCTCCACTGATCGAACTAAGCACTCACTAGTGTTTCCTTAGGCAGTATCGAGACAGGCTACGATTTCTMCCATATTTGGGGATATACTGRTATACTACTAGGGTATAGACCTAGTAATAGTCTCGGGGTTTGGGGTTTG
>NVXJ01000055.1 GCA_002733885.1 Arcobacter sp.
AATGATTGACTTCTTTTGGCTGGGTACATGCTGTTAATAATAAGGACCCAATCAAAGAAATCATTATAATTTTATACATTTTTTTCCTTTTTTGATAAAATAAAGACTCTACATATCATCTCTTATTATTTTTTGGCTTCCATGGAGGCACCACATTTACCTGTACCGCACTTCATCATAGGCTCTTTACTTCGATCTGTTTCGCTTCCACATTTTCCTACACCACACTTCATAATAAGCTTCTTACCCTTAGGGTCTCGTACACAATTATAAGTGGCCCTAGTTGTTTTTGCAGCTATAACACAGTCTTTCCTAGAATCATCTTCACGCATTTGAGAAAGGATATTCTTTTTCTTTTTACCAAGAGCTGCATTTCCATCAAACATATTCGCCCCACATTTTCCGGCGCCACATTTCATGTCCATAACCTTATTCTCACTCTTTTTAACTTCCTCATGTGAACATGCACCTAAGACAAGAATAGCAAGAGAGCTTAAGAACATGGTTTTAGAAAAATTTTTGCTTTGCAGATTTCCAGTGCTTGTTTTATTCATTATTTTTTCCTTCGCTCAATTCTTTTTTTCGAGAAAAGAACTCTTTCTTTGCATATATTTCAAATAAGATAGGGATAATTACCAAACTAAGTACAGCCGAAGAGATTACTCCTCCAAGCATCGGGGCTGCAATGCGCTGCATTACCTCAAAACCGACACCACTTGTATACATGATAGGGGTAAGTCCTGCTAAAATAGAGAAAACAGTCATTAACTTTGGTCTAACACGCTGAACTGCACCCTCATAAATTGCCTCATTTAAATGTTTAAGGCTAAAGGATTTTCCATGTGTTTGCATCGCCTCATCAATAGACTCTTGAAGATACACTATCATYACAATCGCTGTTTCTGCYGCCACGCCAAGAAGTGCTAAAAATCCAACAATCACGGCTATACTCATTGCAAAATCCAGTAAATTTACATAAATAAGACCCCCTATAAGTGCAAAAGGAAGGGTTAAAAAAACGATAAAGGTTGGCCCTATCTGTTTTAAGGCAAAATAGATAAGAACTAAGATACTTAAAAGCACCGCAGGAATAATCAAAATTATTTTTTCCATAGCTGAGGCTAAATATTCTGACTGCCCTGCCCACTCAATATAATATCCTGACTCAAAATTTATCTCATTTATGAGTGCTTTTGCCCCTTCTTTATAAGCTGTTGGAGTTATACCCTCATTAGGTGTAATATACACAAATGTAACAGGTGTTGCCATCTCTGACTTGATAACAGAAGCACTTTGTCTATAACTTACCGTAGTAAAGGTAGAAAGAGGCACGAAGCCTAACTTCGTTTTTATCTGTATATCTTGAATACTTTGCAAAGAACGTCTTTCATCATCATCAAGTCTAAGTGTAATGGGATAACGCTCTAAACCCTTATACATAGTTGATACCTTCATCCCCCCAATAGCCAAAGAGGTATACTCTAAAATCGCGTCTTTTGCTAAACCATAACGTTGTAGCTTTTCCTCATCTATATCTATATCTATATAATATCCTGCCGAGGCTTGATCTGCAAAAACAGAAAGGGTGTCCTTATATGARCGAAGTTTATCTTCTATCTCTTTTCCATATTTTTGTAAACCCTCAGGTGTTTTTCCATACAGCTTAATACCTAAAGGTGTACGAATACCCGATAAAAGCATATCAATGCGACCTCTAATAGGATAGGTCCAAGAATTAACAAGGCCTGGTACTTGCAAGGCATCTTCCATCTCTTGACGAAGTTTTTTATAGGTCATTCCYTCTCTCCACTCACTTTGAGGCTTGAAGCTAATGATGGTTTCTATCATGCCTAAAGGAGCAGGATCAGTGGCCGTATTTGCACGTCCGCCTTTTCCAAAAACGGTATCCACCTCAGGAAAAGATTTAATGATCTTATCTGTTTTTTGCGTAAGTGCCTTAGACTGATCTACAGAAATACCATAAGGCGTAACTGGCATATACATAAAGGTCTGCTCATTTAGCATAGGCATAAACTCCCATTTAAGCGAGTTAAACAAGGGGTACATAGACCCCAAGGCTAAAAGAACAAAGGCAAGAACTGCGTATTTGAACTTCAAACCATAAACGATAACAGGATGATATAACCAGATAAAAAACCGATTTAAAGGATTTCTATTTTCAGGTAAGATTTTTCCTTTTACAAAAAACACCATTAAGACAGGAACAAGAGTGATACTTAAAATCGCTCCTGCCGTCATCGTAAAAGTCTTTGTGAATGCCAAAGGTTTAAAGAGTAAACCTTCTTGACCCGAAAGTGCAAAGATAGGTAAAAATGAGACCACTATCAGTGCAAGAGCGAAAAATATGGGCCTTCCCACCAGTTGAGATGATTTTAAAATAATGTCTATACGCTCTTCATTTCTTGGTTCTCGACCCTCTTTCACGGTGAACTTATGCAAAGATTTATGTGCATTTTCTATCATAACAATACTGGCATCAACCATCGTTCCTATGGCAATAGCAATACCGCCCAAGGACATAATATTTGAGCCTATATCAAAAAGATACATTAATAAAAAGGTCGTACCCACCGTCAAAGGCAAAATTATCAATACAATCAAAGAAGATCTAAAATGCATTAAAAACAATCCAATGATAATCACGACAATAAGGCTCTCTTCAATCAGGGTCGTCTTTAAAGTGTCTACAGCTTTTTCAATAAGTTCAGATCTATCATAAACAGTAATAACATCAACGCCTTCAACCTTTAACTCTTTCATCTTTTTATCTATGCGTTTAATAGCGGCATACACATCTTCACCATATCGAAGAATTACAATACCTCCAACAACCTCACCCTCACCATTCAAGTCTGCCATACCACGTCTGGGAGCAGGCACGAGTTCAACCCTTGCTATATCTCCAAGGGTGACTTGAATACCCGCTTTTTCAGTCACTACAAGCTTTCTAATGTCTTCTAAGTCTTGAACATAACCCTTGGCTTGAATCATCCATTCAAAACCATTTTCAATAACAATACGCCCACCTGTGTCATTATTGTTTGTCTTTAAAACACGGGCTATTTCTTTAATGCTTAGATCATACCTGATAAGATTATCATTATTTATGCTTACTTGATACGTTGGGATAAAGCCACCAATAGAAGCAACCTCACTCACCCCATCTACGCCCATAAGCGCGTACTTATAATAATAATCTTGAAGGGTACGAAGCTCTGCTAGATTCTTCGTTTTTGAAGTAAGAGCATATTCATATGCCCAACCTACCCCCGAGGCGTCAGGCCCGAGAGAAACTTCCATAGAAGCAGGAAGCTGAGACTGTATAGAAGAGAGTTGCTCTAAGACACGAGATCTTGCCCAGTATAAATCTGTTCCTTCTTTAAAAATGATGTATATAAGACCATTTTCATAAGTAGAATACCCACGAACTGTCTCAATATCGGCAATGGCTAAAAACTGAGAGACCAAGGGATAAGTTCCTTGATCTTCTATAATCTCAGGTGACTGACCAGGCCAGTTAATATGCACAATAGCCTGAGGAGGAGAAAGGTCAGGAAGTGCGTCTAAGGGTGTATTCTTCATAGAATAATACGCACCCATAGTTAAAAAAAGTGTCATCATCAAAATAAGAAATTTATTTTTAATACTAAATGCTATCAATTTTTCAATCATGATAAAACCTCCGATTTTGGTAAACGGTGAACGGAAAATGATGAAAGAGAAGAAAGGAGGACAGAACAAAAAGTCTGTTCACTGTTCTGCTTTTTACCCTTTCCCTGTATGCTAGTACAAACCATTAATCTGCGCATCCGAATCCATCATAAACAAGGCATTATTCACAACCTCATCCCCTTCTTTGACACCCCCTGAAATAATATAAGTATCTGCATCAAAAATCTTAGCTTGAACCTCTATGGGCTCATACTCACCTTCAAAATCACCCACCATAAAAACATAATATTTTCCATTCTTTCGAATCACCCCTGTGGAAGGAAGAAACATTTGTTCAGTCTCATCCTTAAGTGAGATCACGCTCGCGTACATACCTGGAAAGAGTTGATGCTGCAAATTTTGTACGCGTAGGCGTAAGGTTAGCGTCGCTATCTTTGGGTCTAATTGAGGATATAAGAGTGTATTACTTGTTTTATAAATCTTTTCTATCCCTTTAAAATGGATCTCATAATTTTTGGTAGAAGAGAGTCTTGCTCTTTCTTCTTCAAAAAGCTTAGCTTCCACCCAAACCTCATCAAGGTTTACAATTTGAAAAAGTCTTTGCTTCGCCTTAAAGGCTGTTCCTTTATCTATGCCCTTGATAAAGATATACCCATCTACAGGAGAGTAAATCGTAGTGTTTGCCGAAGCCTTTTTCTTCTTTCTTAGCTCATTTATTTCCATGTTTCCAATGCCTAAAAGCTTTAGTTTTAATTTTGCACTTTCTAACATCCCTTTATTGGGTCTTTGCTTGGTGTACCTAAGGGTATTAATATATTCTTCTTTTGCCTTAAAAACCTCAGGTGAATATACCGTGACTAAGGCTTCCCCTTTTTTAATTTTTTTATAGATTTTATCTGCATATAAGTTCACAACATACCCACCAAACCTAGGTGAAACATCATACGAACGGGCTTGGTCTATAGTCACATAACCATAGTTTTTTATACGGTCGCTTCGTTTTTCTTTTTTTACCTTAATGGTTTGAACAGAAAAAAGYTGTTCTACRCTTACWCCYTGTGCRAATACTATAAGGGGGACTAAAAGCCAAATTAATTTTATCATTGTGTATCTCCTGAAAGGGCTTCAATTTTTGCCATTGAGCGGTTATAGTTTGCTACTGAGGCTATGCTTTTTTGTTCTAGTTGTAGCTTTTGCACTAAAATATCAATATATCKAAACAAGTCACCCCCAGTWGAGATGGCTGAATTACTTAACTCAAACATATGCTCTATCTGAGGAAGGGCCTCATCTTGAACAATATGGTAAATCTCATAAGCCGACTGCATCTGAACATAAGCATCTTCAAGYTCAGTATYAATCTGTACTTGCGTATCTTCTTTTAAACTTTCAATAGAAAGACTTAAGGCTCTGGMTTCTTCTTCCTTATCRTCTTCTGTCCCGTAAATAGGCAAGCTAAGGCCTACTCCAAAGGTCCAAAAGTCATCAAAATTTTCTCTATAAGAATAAGAGGCTAAAAGGTTTACATCAGGGTAATTATCTAAGCTAGCCTTATGTGTCATAGCCTTACTTTTGGCCACTTCTTTCTCTCTTATAGCAAGAGCTTTGTTTCCAAGTAAACCTTCTTGAAAGCTTTGCATAGAAGGTAGATCCCATACTACTAGTTTCACCTCTAGGTCCCTTACCTTAAATSCACACAAATAAGAAAGCCTTGCATAAGCACTATGTATCTGAGCCTTTAAGATACTTTTTTTAATTCGAAGGTCTGAAAGGGTGAGTTCTGCCGACATAATTCCCATATGCTGAGAGTCTTCTGTTGCTGTATAAGATTCAAACAAATTAATATTTTGACGTGTTAAGGCTACATATTCAATGATGATTACATAAAGTTCATCCAGCTCCCAAATAGAATAAGCCTGGGCTTTAATTTTTTCGACCAAGTTCACCCTAGCCTCTTGCAAGGTCTCACTTAAAATATTGTCTTGGGCTAAGGCAATCTTTTCTAAGCTGTCTCTTTTTCCAAAATAAGGAAGTTTTTGTTGAAGGCTTATGCTTGAGCGACTCATGGCCTGATCTTTATCAAGGTTGTTATCCGCAAGGGTAAGAATAGGATTAGCAAAGCTAGAAGAGGTCCTTATATTGGACTTATTAGCTAGTAAACGGTAATTAATAGACTCTAGGCTTGGATTTTTATCCAGGGCCTTTACAATCACCTCATTAAGGCTTAGTCCATAAAGTGTTGAGCTTAGAAAAAGAAAAACAAGAAAATAAAACTTATTCATACTAAG
>NVXJ01000025.1 GCA_002733885.1 Arcobacter sp.
TTTTGTATTATAAAAAATTATATAAATTTTATTTATTATTCGATAAATACGTTGTTTTTTAACTGTATTAAGAATGTTTAAATATGATAAATTAGTCTTGTGTGATACTAATATGATAAATATGTTGCAGAAAGTAACATTTATATAGTAATTGAAATTTGAATAATTTTATAAGAAAATCTATGTTTTTGTACAAATAATAACAGTAAGTGTTATAAAACCCTATTTTTCGCTTAATATAATAAATTAGACTAATAACTTTCATTATAAAAGTATAGTTATTTGTTTTTCTTTTAATATACATAATATAAACTTAATTATTATATTTATAAATTAAGATTCACTTTATTTTATCTCTCCTATAATGACCCTAATAAAGAAAATTAACTTTGAGGATCGGCCTCGAGTTTTATTTTCAAACTTTTTAATCTTAGGAGAATAGATGACAAAAACAATCAAATTAGCTTTAGTAGCTGCAATGGCAATGGGTGCAACTTCTGCATTCGCAACAAATGGTGATAACTTAATCGGTTTAGGTGCTAAGTCACGTGCAATGGGTGGAACTGGTATTGCTCACTTTAATGGTGCTGAGACAGCTACTTCGAATCCTGCTTTAATTACTAAGTCTAAGGGAACTAACTTTGCATTTGGTGGAACTTACTTCAGTCCTGCTGTAGAAATTGAAACTAATACTAACGGTGTTGCAGCCGCAACAGGTGCCGGAGCTACATATGAAAGTGATGCAAAACATAACGTTATTCCATATGTTGCTTTAACTGAAAACCTTGGAAATGGTTTTGCAGTTGGTGTATCTATGTTCGGCTCAGCTGGTATGGGTGTTGATTATCGTTCAACTGGTGGTGGTACAGCAAATGGTGCAGAAGTATTTGGTATGCGTTCAAATCTTCTATTATTGAAGTTTTCTATTCCAGTAGCTTACGGACAAGATAATTGGTCTGTTGGTATTGCTCCAGTACTTATGTATGGTTCACTAGATATGTCTTTAAATTTTCCAACTGCTAATCCACCAGCAATGACTTTTAAAGATGTTGGGAATGGATCATCATCATCATTTGGTACCGGTTTAGAACTAGGTGCTGCATATACTCTTCCTGATTTAGGATTAACTATTGGTGCAACATATCACTCAGCTATTAAAATGGAGTACAAAGATCAAATTTCTAGTATTTCACAAGAATTTAGTTATCCAGTTGGCCAGTTTAGTGATAAGTTAGATCAACCAGCTGAATATGGTTTAGGTATTGACTGGACAGAAGGGGACCTTTCTTTAACAATGGATTGGAAAAATATTCGTTGGGAAAATGCACGCGGKTACCAAGACTTTGGTTGGAGAAATCAAGATGTTTATGCTTTAGGTGCTGAATATAGAATGGATGACTTATCCCTTCGTGCTGGTTTTAACTATGCTGAAAATCCAATTGAAGAAACACCGGCAAGTGATGGTGGTCGTCTTAACTTATTAAACATGGGTATGTTCCCTGCTGTTACTCAGCGTCACTATACGATTGGTGCTGGTTACCAATTTACCAAACATGTTGCTGTTGATTTAGCGGCTACATATGGTGTTAGTGGTGATATTACTTCTGATACAGGGGCTAATGCTGGTATTGTAAAAGTTACAAATGATCAAATGGCATTTTCTGCAAACCTTAACTACTCTTTCTAAGAACAGTTAACTCTTTACTGCCTTCGGGCGGTAATCTCTTTCTCTCTTTTTTACATAAAAACTTGTATTTTCTAAAAATCCTTCACGCATTATAATTAATAATATATAACAATTTACTAGAGAATACCCCCTAATTTAATAATATAAACTTATGAAGGTTATATCAAATACTTTTATATGTTTCATATATCTGCATTATAGAAAATAAAAGGTTTATATTCATGTTTAATGAAGCTTGTATACCCATATATGTTAAAATTCATCTAAATTATATAAAGTATAAATTTAATAATCCTATACAATGATAGAAAATTAAATAAAACTTTATTCAGGTTGTGAAAACCTCAGGAGAATAGATGACAAAGACAAWTAAATTAGCTYTAGTAGCTGCAATGGCAATGGGTGCAAGTTCTGCATTCGCAACAAATGGTGACAACTTAATCGGTTTGGGTGCTAAGTCACGTGCAATGGGTGGAACTGGTATCGCTCACTTCAATGGTTCAGAGTCAGCRACTTCAAATCCAGCTTTGATAGCAAAGACAAAGGGTACTCATTTTACGTTTGGAGGTACTTACTTCCGTCCAGATGTTGAGATTCAAACTGACATTGATAATACAGGCCTAACAAATTCTGGTCCTAGTGCAACATATCAAAGTGATGCAAAACATAATGTTATTCCGTATATTGGTTTAACAACAAACTTAGATAATGGCTTTGTAGTAGGTGCATCAATGTATGGTTCAGCTGGTATGGGTGTTGATTATAGATCAACAGGGCCCACGGTTGGTAATGGTGCAGCTGCTGTGTACAGCATGCGTTCAAATCTTTTATTATTGAAATTTTCAGTACCTATGGCCTATGGACAGGATAACTGGTCTCTTGGTATAGCACCAGTAATGATGTATGGTTCTTTAGATATGTCATTAGATATGCCTGATGGTGTTGGTTCTTATCATGATGTAGGTAATGGGTCATCTTCAAGCTTTGGTCTTGGTCTGGAATTAGGTGCAGCATATACTCTTCCTGATTTAGGATTAACTCTTGGTGCGGTATACCATTCAGCAATTAAAATGGAATATAAAGATCAAATTCAAACTGTAGGTCATGCCTTTGGCTATGGTACAGGTATGGGTGCTGAATTCTCAAATAGACTTGATCAACCAGCTGAATATGGATTGGGCGTTGACTGGACAGAGGGAGATATTTCTTTAACTATGGATTGGAAAAATATTCGTTGGGGTAATGCTCGCGGTTATCAAGACTTCGGTTGGGAAAATCAAGATGTATATGCTTTAGGTGCTGAATACAGAATGGACGATTTAGCCTTACGTGTTGGTTTTAATTATGCAGCTAATCCAATTGTTGAACAACCGGCAAGTGATAATGGACGTATCAATTTACTAAATATGGGTATGTTCCCAGCTGTAACTCAACGTCACTATACTCTTGGTGCTGGATACCAATTTACTAAAAATGTTGGGGTAGATGTAGCTGCAACATATGGTGTTAGTGGTGATATTCTTTCTGATACTTCTGGAAATGCGGGTGTTGTTAAAGTTACTAATGACCAAATTGCTCTTTCTGCAAATCTTAACTACTCTTTCTAAGTATTGTTAACCTTCTACTGCCTTCGGGTAGTAGTTCTTCTTTCTTCTCATAAAATTTTCCTTACAAATCATATAAATGTTATCTATGTAGGTTTTAGTAAGTATACTAGTTTAGATTATTGAATTCTTTACTTAACAAAGATGAAAAAAAGAACTTATAGGGTTTTTAAAACTTAATTGCCTTTTCTTTTCTTACTTCCCACCTCTCCAATAATATTGTTTTTTCTTATGACTCTAAGCTAACTTTTTTACTTAATATATTATCCTGTCTTTATTAAAAATAGGGATGTTTATGAGAAAGTTATTTAGAGGTATAGTGCTGTGGTGCTTGTTGCTTGAGGCAAGTGCGTTGTATGCAACTAATGGTGATAATTTGATTGCTACGGGGGCTAAGTCTCGTGGTATGGGTGGGRTTGGTATTGCTAAGAGTTTTGGAGCGGAATCTGCCTTGGCTAATCCTGCCTTACTTACTTCGGTTAAGAGTATGGAAATTTCGGGTTCATTTACATTTTTTAAGCCTGATGTGTCTTATTCTTCTGACACCTTAAGTAAGGCGCAAAACTCAGTAGATACTTCTTTTATTAGTTCTGATTCTGATGATGATACTAATCTAATACCTGAAATATCTTTTGCACATCGTATAAGTGACTACCTTGTATATGGTGTTTCTGTTACGGGGACGGCTTCGATGGGAGTTGATTATTCAGAAAAAAATCCTGCCAGTACCTTAAGTATGAAAACTGACTTACAACTTTTAAAAATAGCCCTTACCCTAGCTTATAAGGATAAGGGTTTTTCCTTAGGTGTTTCTCCTATTATTCAGTTTGGTACTTTGGAGATGAGCCATATTGTTCTTGATGCAGGAGGTAACTTTTCCTTACTGGATAATGGACCGGCAAGTGATACAGGCTTAGGATATGAAGTTGGTATAGCGTATGACTTTACTGAGTATGGAATAAAAGGTCTTAGTCTCGGCGCTGTGTATAAGTCAAAGTTGGAAATGAGGTATGGAAATACAATTTCAGCCTCTGTAGCTGCCTTTGAGAGCCTTGGCTCAGTTGGGGTAGCTTCGGGTGATAGGCTAGATCAGCCTGCTGAGATGGGTATTGGTCTTGCCTATATTTTTGATGAGCATACACTGGCCTTTGATTATAAAAACATTGCTTGGAGTTCGGCAGAAGGATTTAATGACTTTGGTTGGGAAGATCAAGATGTGTACGCGATAGGATATGAGTATAAGACCTCTTTATACAGCTTAAGAGGAGGATTTAATTATGCGAAAAGTCCTATACAAGAACAAGATGGGCAAACTTATGGGGGAGCTATAAAAAACTCATTCAATTTGGCAGGATTTCCAGGGATAGTTGAAAAACATTATACTCTTGGGGCTTCTTATTTTGTAAATGATGAAGTTGAACTTGATCTTGCATTTGTGTTCGCAAATGAGGCAAGTGAATCTTTTAATACGACTGAGGCAACTCAAGTTTTTGGAAATGCTCTTAATGGTAGTTTTGATACTACTGTGACTTCTCGCGCTGATGTTAAACATTCTCAATTTTCACTCACCCTTGGGGCAAGTTATAAATTTTAAGAATCTTTATTCATATAATTTAATGAGTTTACACAATCACCTCACTATTTTTTAATAGTATATGAATATATGGGATAAAAATGTTTCATATCTTAGCAATAGTTACGAAAGTCTAGATAATAATTATAATTAAAAAAGTTGTTAATGCTAGCTATGATAAACTGTATGAACAAATTTTATCACCCTTCTTTGTTTGAAGGAAGGGTGTACATAGTATTTACTCTATAAAAGGAAGATAAATGTTTACTAAAACAATTAAAACCGCAGCGGCAGCCCTACTACTTGTTAGTAGTGTAGCACTTGCACAAGATGGTCTATATTTTAACGCGGCAGAGGGTGACAAAGAGCACGCTTATATGGAAATGATCGAAGGTCCAGCGGAGGAGATTGGCTTTGTACTTTCTGATCCACATGAAAGAATTAATGATGCTTATGCAGAAAAATATTCTAAAGAAGAAGGATACAAGAGAACTCTTGATAACCTAGGTTTCTTTTCTATTACAAATGATAATGCGCTTCGTCCATTATTATTAAAAGAACCAAGACTAGGTGGTTTTTCTCCATTTAACTTACATATATATAAGTATGCGGATGAAGATATTACACGTGTTGGACATATTAATCCTGCGGTTATGCTTGATATAGTTGGTGTTGAAGATAAGGCGGTACGTACTGACTTTATTAAAATGTTTGATCCAATTGATAAATTGATAGATGAAAAGATTGGTGGTAAAAAAGAAATTATTTCTTTTGATAAGCTTCCAAAAACTAGGCTGATGGAATTTGAAATGACTTTTGAACGTCCTGAAGGCGTAACAAAAGACGATATCATTGATGGTGAGTTTGAAGGTCTTGACACATGGATGTCTGAGAAGTTTGAAGCAGCATTTGAAGATAACAAGTATATCATTGCTGGATATAAAAACTTTGCAGAAGCATACAGAGAGAATGAACAAGAGTTTGATAGATATGACTCTTATGTAGTATATTCTTTATGTCATTTTTACTTCTCGTACGGTATCTTTAACCATGGAAATGCTCAAGCAGGTGCTTTTGCTCCATGTTCAATGTACATGTATGTAGAAAAAGGAACAAATGTTCTTAAAATTGGTATGCCTTATCTAGAAAACTGGATAAATGTAACGGGTATTAAAGATCAAAAACAAATCGATTCAATTCGTGCACTTGATAAACAAATTATTAAAATTATGGAAAGCATAGGAGCTAAATTTATATGAGAAAAATATTAGGAACACTTGTACTAGTAGTATTAATTGCCTTTACGGGTTGTAGTTCAAAAGAATTAAATGCAGGCGAATCCGCAGCACCAAAAGTAGTTCATGCTTACTTACAGGGCCCATTAATGACAGCTGAGGAAGTAAGTTCTAAACTTACTACTGCTGGTTTTGAAGTGATTGGCACCTATACAGTAAACAAGAAAAACAAGTTACAAACAGTTGTTTTTACAAATGATACTTTAAAGGCTATGGCAAATAAGCCTGGTCGTGGTTATGCYGCACTTGGACGTATCTTAATTGATGGTAAAAATAACCGAATTTCTATCTCTAACCCTGTATATTTTGGAAAAGCCTTTATGCAAGACTCTGTAGATTATGCTCAGGTTCTATCAGTTAAAGATGCCTTAACTACTGCTTTTGCTGGTCTGAAAGATGGTGGAGATAAGTGGGAATATTCTGAACTAGCAGATTATCACTTTATGGTTTCTATGCCTTACTACCAAGACTCAATTGTTATTGGTGAGGGTACTGTTACTTCTTTACTTGAAAAAGCTGAGTCTTACAAGAAGGGTAAAATGCACCTTTTCACACTAAAGTTAGCTGAGAAYAAGTATCTTGTTGGATATGATCTTTCTAAGCGTACGGCTAAGTTCCCTGAAAAAATTGGTGTTGATAAGGCAGGTTTACTTCCTTACACTATCTTAATAGAAAATAATGAAGCGCGTATGCTTGCTCCTAAGTACTACTTAGCAGTATCTTACCCACAACTTACTATGGGTCAATTTATGAAAATTGCAACTGTTCCAGGTGCAATTGAAAAAGACCTTACTAAACCTTTTAAATAGGTTTAGAGGACTACCTTATGGGTAGTCATCCCTCTTCTACCATATTCAAATTAACTTCTTTTTTTAACTTTATCTTTTAATATTTAGCGATATAGTTTATTAATATCTATGAAATTATAGGAATTTACATGCATGATATTTATAAAGATGCGGATAGTGATGAATGGTTTTTCCCTGATGGGGCATATATCTTAAGTGAAACAGATGATAAGGGTATTCTTATTTATGCGAATGACCTTTTCTGTCAATTAGCTGGTTATAAGTTAGAAGAGCTTATTGGTGAGCCTCATAATATAATACGTCATCCTGATATGCCGCGTATTGCGTTTAAAGGCCTTTGGAATGATATCCAGTCTAAGGGCTTCTGGACAGGTTTTGTAAAGAATCAGCGTAAGGATAGAACTTATTATTGGGTATATGCCACCGCTCTTCGTAAAGTAGCTCATGATGGAACCGTTACTTATCTTTCTGTACGTGTAAAACCTAGTAGAGCAGATGTAAAGGCTTATACAAAGTTATATGCTGAGTTAAAAGAGAATGAGTAATTGTATAAAGGGCACCTCTAAAGAAAGTGTCCACAGATTTAGCAGATTAAAAAAGAAAGATAAAGTTAAATAACTCTATCTTAGTTGTTTAGTGGATTTCCATTTGGCATTACTTTACCGCCAAAGCTTATAATGATTTCTGTAATTTCTGCATCTAGTTTATCAATGATATCTAGCTTTTTTGGGTCTGTCATACCTAAGGCACCTGACCAAGCACGAAGAGATGGCATACCAATAACGATCTTATTTTCACCTTCTCTTACATATACGTACATAGAACATGGAGCGAAGATACCTGCCATTGGTAGGCCTTTTTCGCCATCAAACACATTATATGAGAATTCAATATGACATAAGTCATAGGCCCAAAATGTTACATAATCAGGAAGTACGTCTTCATCTGAATTAAAAGAATCTTTTACATTATAAAAACCAGCAATGATATAATCCTTTGTTTCGAAGGTAGATTCAAATCTTTCTTGGAATTCATCCATAAAGTCATCTATGTCTTCGGGCTCATCAAAGGAAATTTCAAAGTTTAGCATCGTGTCTTTTGCCCGTCCCGCTAAGGGTAGGTAGGTCTTTTTTCCACCAAGCTTTTCATCTATTGCTGCGTCTAATGGTTTAAACATAGCAATGTATGGTTCTCTTACCCGTGGATCAGTGATTTCGAGGATGTCTAAGGCAGCTTCTGGTGTTATATGGGCTATGGTAGTTGGACCATCAACCGTTTTGCGAAAGGTAAGTAGGTTAAAGGGGTTAAACCCACCTAAACGTGGATCAATGTTAAGTAGTGGTCTTATATCCTTGTCATTTACAAGAGAGCTAAATGCAATGTTGTCTAACCAGGTTTCTCCAAATTGTTGTGCATAAACCGTTTGGACATTCTTATGGGGATCATTTAGAAAAAAACCCAGTTCTGCTGTATCTTTTTTTACAAATTCAAAAAATTCTTTATCATTGTTTTTTTCATGTGTCCAAACAACAGCGAGATTTTTATTATCAGAGGGGGTAAACTTCGTATGACCTTGTGGTGTAGCCAGTATGCTAACACTTAGTAGTGCTGGTATGATTAGTGCAGATAGTAATTTCATTCATAGCCTTTATCAATGTATTCCATATATAGGAAAATATTTAGTAGATAAGTATAGCTTTTTTTAGTGGATTTAAAATTAAATGGAAGGGTAAATAAAGAGGACTAGACCACTTGTTACCAAGTGGCTAGGTTAAAGGTGTGTAACAACTATTCGATAATTTCGTTTACAATATCTTCGATAAGTTGTTGTGCTTCGATAAGTGTACCAAAAGTTTCTTTGTCATTAGCATCTAAGTCTGTAGCAGAAATCCAGTTTTCAACAGATGGAAATCCCATGTGAACTGTAGTTTCACCTTTTTTCATGTAGATATAGTAAGAACATGGAGCAAAGGCACCTACTTCTGGATGCTCTTGGTGGATTGGGAAGATAACGTCTAGTTTACAGATTGAGTATGTATCATACTGCTCATATTCCTCATAACCTTCATCAGCAAATTCAGAGGCAAGATCAATAAATCCTGGGAATAAGAAACCAATTGGCTCTAATTCACCTTCAAATTCAGCTTCAAAATCATCTTTTTGCTCAGATCTTTCATCAACATCTGCACCATCAAATTCTGTTGTAAATGTAGTTGCATAAGATTTATCCATTCCTGCTACATTTTTGTATGAAAGTGTTTCAAAATGCCCACCTGGAAGTGCAGCTCTAAGACCTTCTTCTAAAAATTTAGCATAAGAAACTAAATCTGGGTTATTCATAGGAATTTGAGTAATTCTTGACATACCACGTAGAGTAAGAGAAGAAATTGTCATTGTTTTACCCTTGCTTGTATCATCATCTCTGTTAGAGTATAAAGACATACTTAATGGAGATAAAAGACCAATGCTTGGGTACTTTTTAGCTAAGGCTAAAGTGTGTGATGGTGAGTGTGTAGTAAATAAGTGGTAAGTTTGGTAGAAAGTCTTTCCAAAACGTGGTTTGAAAGGTGCGTTCATATTGTTGTTACCATCAATTGAAAAGCCTGTTTTCTCAAATGCTGCTTCAATTGTAGCTGCTGTGATTTTACCATCTGTATTAGATACGGTAAAGACGCGGATATCTTGACCATCATCGTCGATTCCAGCCTGTGCTTTTGGTGCAGTTGCTGAACATGCTGTAAGTGCAAGCGTTACTAAGGCAGTTGCTAAGATTGAAAGAATCTTTTTCATTTTTGTCCCTTGTTTAATTAAAATATTGCAAGAATTATAGCGAATTTTGCTTTGAGAGTGGATGAATTTTTAGAGGGAAACGGTATCGTTTAAATTGATACTTCCTGAGGTAACAGTTTTAGCAAAAATCCCTCTATGGTTCTTTAGAAGTTTAGGTGCTTTTGGATCCACTTTTGAGAGTCCTTTGCATAAGGTACAATGCTGAGTAATTTCAAGTATTACGTCACCAATTTGTATTTGATCTCCATCTTGTAAATCATAAGGATTAAAGTCCATTAAAATGTTCTCACCTAAGGAACCATAAGGCATCTGAATATTGTTCTTATTAGCTATGGTATAGCTTTCATAAGAACTTAGCAAGATGGCTCGCTTCGAGTCTAGAGAATGGAACTTATCGTTAATGACACCTTTTTTATCGAGTGAAAGAGTTGTTTGTTCGTGTGTGAGGGTTATTCCATCTTCATTTTTTTGTGAGATGAAAAGTTTTAAAATTTTGCCTACAATTTTCATAATATAAACTTTCTAGACTTCTTTTATAAATTCTATATGAGAACTTATAAAAAAATTCTTTATAGCAAAAGGCGCAAGAGCCTTTTTACTAAAAAATACTTACTTTACTTTTCCAGCGTCAGTTTTAGTATTTCCTTTTCTATCTACCCATGTCATTTCTAGTTTATCACCTTTTTTAACGCCATCAGCCTTAAAAGTGTACTTGAAAATAGGATTCTTTGATAAGAATTGACTTGTTGAAGCGTCAAAAACTACTTTTCCATTTATTGATGCAGAGATATGAGTGATGAAGTTTGCGTCATCCTTGTTTCCAGTTTTCTTTTCTGCTTGGTTATATGTAGTCATATCGTGCTTAGCTAATGCTTTAACTTTAACGATATCACCTTTGATTTTTGCTTTGATTTTCATATTTAAATCCTTAGTTATAATTTATAATGTATAGGGGTGAGGGAATTATCCTTCACAACCGCCAAGTGCTACTTCAAGAGTTTTAGTACCCTTGTAGAATTTACCATCTTTACCTTCAACGATTGCAGTGATAGTACCACTTGCTCCCATTTTCATCTTAATATCATAATTAAGGATAGCGGCTTCTGTCATTGTAAATACAATTACTGCTGCTTCAGGATTAGCATCTTGGAAGATTGCTACTGTTTTAGCATCAATATCTGACTTAACATTAACAGGGATTGCTCCACCATTACTTGCAACTTTTGGAGCACCAATAGTTACGCCTGATTCAACAGGAGTGATATCACCATAAAGTGCTTTGATAGCGTCATCAACAGTATGAGCAGTCCAAGTGTTTGGCTTAGTAGCTCTAAAGTCTGTAGCGCTTAGTTGTGGAACAACAACAGCTGCTGCTGTTGCTATTGCTCCGAATCTTAAAAAATTTCTTCTTAACATTGTGTTTCCTTTAATGTGATTTTACTCTTAAAAATATGAGATTAACTCATTTTTTTAGGAGGTATCCTTTTAAATAATTTTACTTGTAAATAGTGTACCTTTTACAAGCTATATAAAGACATAAATTAAATTTATATCTTTATAGAGATAGTGCTATTTACCTTTAATTAGGTAATCAACAACTAGTTTAAATTCTTTTTCAGTTAATGCTGAACCACCATTAGCTGGCATTCCACCTTCAGTACCGTTGATACCGTTTTTATAAACAGCCTCGATACCTTTACCTGTGTAACCAGCCCACTCAGATGCACCTGGAGATAGGTAACCTGCGTGACAAGCGGCACAAGATGCTTCATAAGCTGCAATAGGGTCAAAAGGACCTTTGTCAGCTGGAAGGTCTCTTACAACAGACATTGGAGGATTGAAATCTTTGATACCACCACTTGCACTTACATAAACAGTTTTAACTGTATCTGCTTGACAATCTTTCATACAACGTACCGCGCCTTGGTTAAGGTTTTGACCACCAAAGTTTTTAGCATTTGCGAAAAATTTACGTACATCATCTAGAGCACCTGGACCATCAATGTTAGGTACAAAACCATCTTCATTTGGTAAGTGAATTTTTAAGAACTTTTCTCTATCAAGAACGTAATCATCATCAACTTCAACACCATCAATAATAATTTCATTAATGTTTAAGATATAGGCAGTAAGAGCATAGGTCTCATCATTGCTTAATGACTTAGTATTTGGATGTGGCATACCTGATTGAATGTACCACCACATTGTACTAGTTTGTGGCCAGTAAGAACCAAATGCGCGAGCTGGACCGTCGCCATCTTTGTTATCACCTGAACGTTGGTTCGTCATAGTTTTTTGTAATTCATATGCATTACCCTTAGATAATGCTGGATAACCACCGGCAGTACCAGAAGCACCTGAACCAAAGTCACCGTGACACATAACACACTGTGCTTCGTAGAGTTCTTCACCTTCTTCAACAGAACCTGAACCTTCTGGAAGACCTGTACCATCTGGCATTACGTCTTTGTTCCATGCGTCAATTTCATTTTGAGTTGGCTTTTTACCGTACTTGAAACCACCTTTATGTGCGTTTACATTTACAGCGTATGGACCAGTTGTACCATTTACAACAGGGTAAATAGTACCACCATCAATAGTAGCCTTACCATTGATAGATGTTGAACCTACAGGTGTAGCAGATGAAGATCCACCACAACCTACTGCGAATAGAGCTGCAACAGCAAGAACTGAAGCAGAAAAAATTAATTTACGATCTAATTTGAACATGATTTACCTTCCCGTCTTTAGTTACTTCCCAAGTTTCAACAGCATTACGGTGATAAACACCCTCAACACCTAATTCGCCTACTTCTTGATCAATAGTTGGTTGAATATAACCAGCATCATCCATTGCACGTGAAGTAAGTTGAAGTACTTGACCTTTTTTGTATGTATGCATGATTGACCAACGCGTCCATGACTTAGGTAAAATAAGACCTTTAAGGCTTGCTTGTACATAATTACGTCCACCATCAAAAGAAAAGTCAACACCTGTAATTGTTCCCATACCAGACCATGCAAGACCTTCGATTTCGATTAAATCGCCATCTTTAAGATCAGTCCATGGCTTCTCTGGAGATGGAGAGGTTACAGTAGAGTTTACTTCATTTGCATAAAAGTGTTGGATGGCTTTACCATCTTTTCTTAGTGCAGTATATTTAGCAGTTTCTTCTTTACAGTAGAAAGGCTCAGATGCGAATTCAAGACGTTTAAGCCATTTAACACATAAGTTACCTTCCCAACCTGGAACAAGAAGACGTACTGGATAACCTTGTTCAGGACGTAATGCTTCACCATTTTGTCCCCATACAAGCATTGCATCATCAAGTACTTTGTCGATAGGAATTGTACGACCCATTTCAGAGTTGTCAGAACCTTCAGCAAGCATCCATAAAGCAGATGGCTTAATACCAAGGTCTTTAAGAATGTCTTTGATGTAAACACCAGTCCACTCAGCAGATGCCATGAAACCCTTAGCAAATTGAACTGAATTAAACTGAGTAGCTCTCCACTCTTGACCACCGTTTGCAGGACATTCGATGAAATGAGTACGAGTTACAGATGGGTAACGCTTAAGTTGATCAAGTGTAAGAACGATATCATTATCAAGCTCACCGTGAATCATTAAACGAAATTCGTTAGGATCAACTTGCGCTGTACCACCATGACTACGAGAAAAGAAAAGACCATTTGGAGTAATGATCCCACATGATTCGTGAATTGGTGTAACTGCGATAGAAGCTTGCCAGTTACCAGATGCTAGTAGTGGTGTGTTTCTTCTTGTGTTGTTATGCTCATACTTAGATGGCATACCGTATAAATTTGCAGTTACTGGGTCACCAAGTTTTTGGCCCCATGAAGGGTGATGCATGATTGCATGATCATCTTCAGAAGCAAGAAGGTTTTGTGGTGCTATAACAGCCGCTGCCGCTACAGTACTGATAGCTGCAGTCTTTTTAAAGAAAGCTCTTCTATCTGAAACAGTGTTTTCAGTAGAATTCTCTTGAACTTTGTTCATTTGTTCTCCTCATTTTTAAATTTAAATCTTTGAATTGCATTACAACTAAAGCATTAAACAACTACTAATAAATCATTAGTTGCTTAATGCTCGTAATACATAATGTTTAGATATACGCATATAACTATACAGAAATACTCATCAATAGAGGCTTTGATTTACTTCAAACTTATAAAATGTATTACCAAATGAAACATATTGATACATAGTCAATGATTTCGCTCAAGAGCAATATAAATTTTTTGTTTAGACTCTACTTAAAAAAAAGAACAGTTTTAAAGTTAAAGTTTAAGCAGAAAATTGCTTAAACTTTAAGCTCAAATTGTTTTTTGGTTGAAAGGTTAGACTTCTTGCATAAGCCCTTGCAGTCTCAGCAATACATACAAGAGTATGACCAAGGCAGGTTCTCGTAAGCATAGCCGAGCTATGGTGCAGAGGTTCTAACGAAGGCTCATGCTCTTGTATGTGTTGCCCTACGGGAGGAATAAAAAGAAGCCATCTTGCATATTTTTCTTCTCATCCGTAGCTACGGCTACGAACTCAAAGAAAAAATACACAATCTCACTTTTTTTTAATCCTCTGAGCCTACAAGGGCTTATGCAAGAAGTCTATTAGTAAACCTTCATTTAAATCTTTCATTAAATTGTGTATAATCGCTAAAGAATATAGAAGGAATTTTACAATGAAATTATTATTGACAATATTTATAAGCTTGTTTTTTATAGGATGCTCAACACTTAAAGAAGGGGATTTTGTTACTTACACAAGTGATGATTATCTTTTTGTACAAGACAACTTTATCAATAAAAGTATGGACTGCCTTGAATTAGGTGAGATGAAGCAGGGGGGCTTAGAGGTAAAGTTTTGCGTTGGTTACAATTATGCCTCTCAGCCCGTACAGGGATTTATTTTTGAGCATAAATATGGCACATTTAAAGAACGTTATTTAGGTTCAAGCCTAAGCTTTAAAACAAAGTCTATTTATACAATCGCATGTAGTTCAGAAACTATTGATGGGAGTTCCTTAGGAATAGAATATATAAATTGTATGGTTCCTCAAAGACAATTCGACGTGTACAGGTTTATTGTAACTTCACAACATGATATTCATGGTGTTTTCCGTGGGACACTTGGAAATAAAAAGGTATATAAGGGTGTTATAGGGACTGAGGGAAAAGATCGTTTAATTAATTTTTATAAGAATTTACAAAAGAAAGATAGTTCTAAATGGAAAAAAAGAAGTCTTTAATATAAGACTTCTCTTAAGTTTCTCAGATTTGAGAGGATGAAAATTACTTACAAGTCTTTGTACTAGTTTTTAAATACTTTTTATTTACCCATCCCTTTTCCCCCTTATAGCCTACATAACACCATCCCTCTTTAGCTTGGTCTAAGAAGGCCTTCACATCTTTTTCTTGCATATGCATCATCGCTTCTAAATCAATATCTTTACCACAACCATAATTTTTTATACAAGTTTCATTAAAAGGAATACTGGTTATTTTTTCTGATTTGTGTGTAGATCCTGAACGGATATTAAGTGTGTCATTTGATTTAACTTTTTGAACCTGCCAAAAGGCGACATTTTCTGCAAAAAGAGCAGATGTAAGTAGAAATGCTAGTAATAATATTTTCATATGAAAATCCCTTAGTATATAACTGACTAATGCTTAAGGTCAATAAGCATAGCTATTATTGTTATTATAGCTAAGTGTATTCATAAAAGAAAGAGGTCTAAGGGAAATTTGTGACTAGGAGATTAAAGGAGCGTGGTCTTATAGACCTGCTGCCTTGATTTTTTCAGCTTGAAAGTGAGCTTGAAGTGGTTCGACAATCTCATCCATTAACCCAGCACCTAAAATTTCATTTAAGCGGTAAAGAGTAAGGTTGATTCGGTGATCTGAAATACGATTTTGAGGATAGTTATAAGTACGGATACGGCCAGAACGATCTCCTGTTCCTACCTGCTCTTTACGCGCAGCTCCATCTTTCTCCATCTTCTCTTTCATTTCAAGGTCAAAGAGACGGGCCTTAAGAACCTTCATTGCCTTGTCTTTGTTTTTATGTTGAGACTTTTGATCTTGATTGGTTACCACTAAACCTGTTGGTAAGTGGGTAATACGAACGGCTGAATCGGTTGTATTTACAGACTGACCACCACATCCTGATGAACGCATAACATCAATTTTAAGGTCTSTTRMWTTWAWWTCRATMTCAAWMTCWTCWRCTTCTGGYAWRAYMRYYACKGTWRYRGCTGAAGTATGWACACGTCCYTGWGWYTCWGTTTGAGGWACMCGTTGTACACGGTGWGTTCCTGCYTCATTTTTCAAGTAAGCATAAACTTTTTCACCCTTAATAAGAGCAATAACTTCTTTAAATCCACCTGCGTCACCATCAGAGGTAGACATGATTTCAATGTTCCATCCCTTAAGTTCTGCGTAGCGCGTATAGGCTGTGAAAAGGTTTCCAACAAAGATTGCTGCCTCATCTCCACCTGCCCCTGCTCTTATTTCTAAAAAGATGTTTCTATCATCATTAGGATCTTGAGGAACTAATAGACCTTTAAGGGCGTCTTCAATAATAGGAATTTGAGGTTCAAGCTCTTTTAATTCTTCTTTTGCCATTTCAGACATTTCGGAATCACTTAGCATTTCTTTGTTGTCGGCAATTTCTTGGATGATGTCTATATATTCTTTTGCTTTTTCAACAATAGGAAGTAAAGATGATTGTTCTTTAGAAAGTTCTGTCATTTTTTTGATATCAGAAGTAATGTCTGGTGCACTAAGAAGTTCAGTTAGTTCATCATATCTGTCAAAGAATGGTTGTAGTTTTGATTGTAACATGTAGGAATCCTCTATTATGGAAGATATGCATAACCCAAATGGGCTAGCATGGTGAAGAGGTAGTGTGGATAGGAAATTTGTTAGGCTATTAATAGCACAGAACCTCTCTCACCACAAGCGTATTAAACGCTTTGCTTAAACTCTTTTATTAAGCGATTGCGTTAACAGCTTTGTGTAAACGACTTACTTTACGTGCAGCAGTTTCTTTTTTCAAGATACCCTTGCTTACGAATTTGTGAATTTGCTGGTTAGCAACTTTAAGTGCTGTTGCAGCTTCTTCTTTGTTACCTGCATCAATTGCAGAACGAACATCTTTAACGATGTTTTTAAGACGAGTACGGTAGAAACGGTTACGTTCTGTCTTCTTAATAGTTTGACGGATACGTTTTACTGATGATTTATGGTTAGCCATATCAAATTTCCTTCATAGGGATCTTGCCCTAATTTTTTTTAAGACCCGAAGTTTAGCTGAAATATAATTAAAGTTAAGTTAAGAAGAATATATAGTTTTTGAAAAGATATATTTTAATTACAAAACAAGAGAATCGCTTGCCCAGCGATGTTTCCAGAAAAAATCATTTTTTCATAATTATAAACTATAAAAAAGATTAGTAATGCTAAAATGCGCATAATAAAATATAAGGTCTTTAAGAATGAAATTATTTGGTACAGATGGGGTCCGTGGGGAAGCGGGTAGTTTTTTAAATGCTACTAAGGCGATGAATGTTGCTATTGCAGCAGGTATCTATTTTAAACAACATGCTAAAACGAAGAAGATTCTTGTTGGCAAGGATACTCGTCGTAGTGGGTATATGATTGAAAATGCCATTGTCTCAGGTCTTACGGCTATTGGTTATGATGTGATTGAAATTGGTCCAATGCCAACGCCTGCTATCGCTTTTTTAACTGAAAACATGAGATGTGACGCAGGAATTATGATTTCGGCTTCACATAATCCTTTTGATGATAATGGAATTAAGTTTTTCGATGCTCAAGGGAATAAGCTTTCTCAAGAGGTTGAAGAACAAATAGAAGAAATCTTTTATAATGAACTCTTAATGACCTCTTCTTGTGTGACAGGAAAAGAGATAGGAAAGGCACAAAGAATTGATGATGTTATTGGTAGATATATTGTTCAGTTGAAAAATTCCTTTCCAAAAGAGCTTTCACTTCAGGGTCTGCGTATTGTTTTAGATACGGCTAATGGGGCTGGTTACAAGGTTGGACCAACAGTTCTTGAAGAGCTTGGAGCTGAAGTGATTGTTATTCACAATACGCCTGATGGATTTAATATTAATGAAAACTGTGGTGCCTTGCATACGAAAGACCTTTCTCAAGCGGTTATTAAATACAGAGCAGACATTGGTATTGCCCTTGATGGTGATGCGGATAGACTTGTAGTCGTAGATGAAAAAGGTGAGGTAGTAGATGGAGATCAGCTCCTTGGTGCTATGGGTGTTTATCTTAACAATAGAAATATGCTTAAGGGTGGAGGAATTGTTGCTACGGTAATGAGTAACCTTGGTCTTGAAGAGTACATGAAAGAAAACAAGCTTGAGTTATTTCGCTCAAATGTAGGTGATAAGTTTGTTCTAGAAATTATGAATGAAAAAGGTATTAACTTTGGTGGTGAACAAAGTGGTCATGTTATCTTACATGATTATGCTAAAACGGGTGATGGGCTTATGTCAGCCCTTCAAATTCTAGCACTTATCTTGCACTCGGGTAAAAAAGCTTCTGAGGTTCTTCGCCCCTTTTCTCTTTATCCTCAACAGCTTAGAAACCTTAATATCAAAGAGAAAAAACCTCTTGATAAAATTAAGGGACTGAAAGAACACTTAGCCCATGTAGAACAGCTTAATATGCGTCACCTAATCCGTTATTCGGGAACAGAAAACAAGCTTAGAATTTTGCTTGAAGGAAAAGATGCTAAAGTTCTAGACGCAAAAATGAACGAATTGGAAGAATTTTTTGGAAAAGAACTCGCTTAAAACATACCTTCGTAATCTATGGCCAATGGCACTTGCCTTGGTCGGTATATTTATTATAGACCAAAACATCAAACAACTTTTTTTAGATGGCTTTAGATATTACAGTGATTTTATAGATCTAATCTTGGTGTTTAATAAAGGCGTTGCCTTTTCTATGCTTGCCTTTTTGAAAGAATATTTGAAATGGATACAGCTTGTAATGATTACGGGGGTAGTTGGATATACGCTTTATCTAAACAATAGAATTTATTCTGTTCCCGTGGGTATTTTAGTGGGTGCAGGTTTTTCAAATGTGTATGATAGATTTATACATGATGGTGTGGTTGATATGGTGTATTATCATGGATGGCCTTACCCTATATTTGGAGGGCAGGGTTTCGCAGTCTTTAATTTTGCTGATGTGATGATAGACCTTGCGGTAGTTTGGCTATTGTGGATAAACTGGCAGCTGGATAAAAAAAAGAAAGAGCAGTCGTCCACAGATTAGAGGGATTTAATTGATTTGCATCTGTTTAATCAGCTAAATCTGTGGACAAAAAATTTAGTTTTGTAAAAGAGGAAGCTTTGAAAGAAGTTCCTCACAATATTCATTTTGTTCTAGAGATTCTTTCCATTCTTTGTGTAAGGCATCTATTCCAAAGTGTGCACCCAAAACCATACCAATGGCAATAGAACGTGAGGCATTATCTCCCCCAACCATTGCATTAGCTGCCAAGGCTCTGTTTAAACCATCTTCTTCATTAGCATACTTCAAGATAAAGTAGATACTTCCTGGAAGGGTTCCTTCAGTTGGACTTGCCTTTCCAACACGTATAGGCTCGGAGCGTCCTATATCCCAAAGTCTTGCCATAGAAGTGATAGATAAGTCATCTACAAAGGCTTCTTTAGAAAGCTCTGTTGAGGTATCTGTCGCTTCTTTGTACTTAGCAATAGCCTGAGCCGTTTTAGATTCATAAAAGCCTCCCATCTTAACAGCGACTTCTTCTATTGCGTCTTGAGGAGTAGCTCCATTAATAACTCTATGTGTAACTCTAGCAAAGAACTCACCACCACCAAGAGCTGTTGTTTCTTTATGTGTAAACATAGCCTGTCTTGCAACCTGAACAAGTGTATCTTCATTATCATAATAAGCATGGGCCGCAACATGACGAATGGCCATTGCATTTGAAGGTCCACCAAGATGCTTTGTCTCAACACCTACACGTATCTGCTCATAGGTAGTCTTTGTCATAGTACATATCCAAGATCCCCAACCATTTTCTAAACGTTTTTTCCAATGGGGGATAAGTTCATCAACAGAAAAGGTTTTTTCAGGGCTTCCCATACTTGCTAGATGTTCTAAGATAAGGATATTATAATCTCCATAATCTGTAGTTCCACCAGCAGACTTACCCGGGTGATAGTTTCGCTCACCCCAGCCAATACCATGGGTTTGTCCACCCATCATTTCACCCGGACTCATAAACTTACTTATAGGAGCGTTCCCATAAGCCTTCCAGATCTTTTGTGCATCATATTCATAATGAGAACCTAAGCATAAGGCATCACCTACAATAGCACCAAAAAAACTTCCTCTAATTCTGTCTTGTTTATTCATAATTTATCCATATTTTAATTTTCAGCATTGTAACGGATAAGAGTTATAAAGATTTAGGAAAAAGAGATTAGTTGAAATTTTTCAGTTGAGAAGCGCAAAGAAGACGTGAACTGCTTCACGTCTTTAGCTTCGGAACCAGAACTGTTGTTTGCGAAGGGAACCAGTGTCGGCCTTAGCAGTAACTAGGTAAAAGAGTATCCATTGGGTAAACGTAAGAGAGCTTATGTCCAAAAGGGGAGAATAGACATAAGCTAAAAAATTTATTGGGAGAATAAATGAAATAGAAGCGGAAGAAGGAAAGGGGATGAACCTTCTTCTCTTTCTATGTGTATTATNATGAGSKWNATGTGTGAATAATGTGTAGACTTATTTAATTCGTTTATCCAAGAGCGCAACTTCTCTTTGAGGAAAGGGTATTTTTATATTTCCTTTATCAAAGGCATTTAAAACTTCTAAGTTTATTTCATACTGAAGTTTAAAAAACTCATGAGAAGGAACCCAGTATCGGTAAGAAAGTTGAATGGAACTATCGGCAAACTTTTCAATCCCAACAATGGCCTTATTATCATTTGAGGTACTTGGATTTTCAGCTAAAAGATTTTTGATTATATTTATAGCTGTTTCAGCTTCGCTATCATAAGAAATTCCTACACTTCCTTCAACGATTCTATAAAGATAAGAATTGACTAAAATATCGCCTATCATGTATTTATTAGGGATAGTAATTTGTTCTTTATCTTCATTGATTAAGATTGTGTAAGCAAGTTTAATTTCTTGGACTTCTCCATAAACATCATGAACTCTAATCGTATCACCTAGCTTAAAGGGCTTTGTAGCAATTAAAACAATACCTGCCGCAAAGTTTGAGACACTTCCTTGAAGGGCCAATCCTGCGGTCAAAGAAATAGCACCAATAGCCGCAATAAAAGGGGCGATAGAGATTCCAAGCTTACCAAGGGCTAATATGGCCATCATGAAAATAATAACTATGCGTATAAAGCTTGCGATAAAGTGAGCAATTGTTTCGTCAATCTTGGTTTTAAGAAGGAGTTTAAGGACATACTTTCGGATATATATAGAGGCTATCAAACCAATGATAAATATGATTATCGCACCTAGAACTTGAAAACTATAGTTCGTTATAAACTCAATAACTACTGTATAAAACTGTCCAATTTGTTCAAGTTCCTTATCCATATCTAAAACCCTCTATTTATAATATTCTTTAACCCCATCCATTTTTCTGCCCATATTTAAAAGAACCATATCAGCAATAACAATGGCAGCCATTGCCTCAGCAACAACAGAACCACGAATGGCAACACAAGGGTCATGTCTACCCTTTAGTGAGAAATGTTGCTCTTTGTTATGGGTATCAATGGTTTCTTGTTCTATGAAGATAGAAGGGGTTGGTTTGAAGTAAACACTTACATCTATATCTTCGCCATTTGAAATTCCGCCAAGAATTCCACCTGCATGATTTGTTACGAAGTGGTCAGATTTGATAGGGTCATTGTTAGTAGCCCCCGTTGTTCTTGATGAACTCATACCATCACCAATTTCTACCGCCTTGACTGCATTTATACCCATCATTGCGTCTGCTAAAACAGCGTCAAGCTTGTAATATAAAGGCTCACCTAAACCAATAGGGGCATTTTTAATCTTAACAAGTACAGCGCCGCCTACAGAGTCATGACGTGATTTTGCTTCTAGAATGGCTGCTTTTTGAGCATCTTCTGCATTTTTATCTAAGGTATAAATAGCAGAGTCTTTTACATAATCAAAGTCATGTGTTTCACTTCGTATTCCAGCAATCTCGATAATACCTGATTGAATTTCAATCCCAAGTTCTCTTATCATCATCTTAGCTACGGCGCCTGCCGCAACTCTAGCCGCTGTTTCTCTTGCAGATGATCTTCCACCACCACGATAATCACGAATACCATACTTGTTCCAGTAGGTAAAGTCTGCGTGACCTGGACGGAAGATATCTTTGATATTGGTATAGTCTTTTGATTTTTGGTTGGTGTTATAAATAAGCATTGCTATAGGAGTTCCTGTGCTAAGGCCCTCGAAGGTTCCTGACAGTATTTCTACCTTATCTCCTTCTTTTCTTTGGGTTGCAAACTCATTTTGACCGGGCTTTCTTCTGTCAAGTTCGGCTTGTATATAAGCCTCATCTATTTTAAGACCAGCAGGTACCCCATCAACTAAACAGCCAATTCCAACCCCATGAGATTCTCCAAAGGTTGAGAAGGCAAAACGGATTCCAAACTTATTCATATTTATTTCCCCTCTGTCTTGTTGTTGAGTATGTCAAGGGCAATAAAGGCTGCTTCTTGTTGGGCTACTTTTTTGCTTTTACCTTTTGCCTTTGCATATTCTTTATCTTGAATAAATACGGCAATTTCGAACTCTTTTTTATGATCAGGCCCCGAAGTTCCTACAAGCTTGTAATCAGGTGTTACACCAAATTCGGCTTGGGTGAGTTCTTGAAGGGTTGTTTTAAAATCTTTAAAAAGGGTAGACATATCAATAACAGGATAAATCTCTTCAAGGTATCTGTGCATTAAAAGCTCAACATGGTCTAAGCCAACTTGTAGGTAGACAGCGCCCATTACTGCTTCAAAGGCATTTGAAAGTAAAGAAGGCTTGGTTCGACCTTGATTGTTTTCTTCGGCATTAGACAGTAAGATAAATTCACCTAAATGAATATGCTCTGCCATACGGGTAAATCCCTCTTCATTAACTAAAGAAGCTCGCATCTTAGAGAGTTTTCCCTCATCAAATTTTGGGAATCTTTTAAAAAGAAATTCTCCAACCACTAAGTCTAGTACAGCGTCACCAAGAAATTCCAATCGCTCATTATTGTAGGGCTGCTTGTAGCTTTTATGCGTCAGCGCTTCAATAAGGAGCTGTGGGTCTTCAAAGTGATAATCTAGATATTTTTCTAGTTTATCAATGTTTGTCACAAGTGTTTCCTTAATTTTATTATTGTCATTTCAACCTAAACTAGGTAAATGATAGATTAGTTTCAAATCTACTTTTTGTTAAAAGCATCTCGTTTTGAACGGTGTCAATACCCAAACAGTTTGGACAGCGATGAAATGAAAAAGGGAAAACCTGTTTACATTCATTACATAGATATTCAAATTGTAGGTCAGCTTCTTGATATCCCTTCGACTGAAGGTTTATTAGAACATCTAACTCAAAGATACTACTACTTGAGGCTGTATTTACAAGGCCTTTTGCAGAGTAGAGCTCACGTAGGTAAGCGTTAGAAGAAATTATATCTAAATCGAGTTGATGAGACTCTAAATTCCATAAGATATCAGAGATACGTTCACAAAGACTTTGGTCGAGATTTTTCCAAGCAAGGGCTGGTGCCTGCTTGAAAAGATACTCAAAAATCATATATCCTAGTTGATGGTTATTCTGATACCAGGTAATAATTTTTTGAACTTTTTCATCAGATGCTAGATTTATATCATATTGCATAGATACAATGTTGAGGTACATACTATCCTTAGCGACTTGCATATCTAGCTCATCTAAAGGTTCTAAAACCTCCTTAGCCTTCTCGAAATCACGTAATTTTTCATATATGATAAGTAAAAACTGTAAGGCTGATGGGGTTCGAGGATGACGAGATAAAATCTCTAAAAAAAGCTCTTTAGAGCGTTCTAAGAAGCCTGCTTTTAAATAACTTTGACCCAATAAAAACATGGTTTCTTTTCTATCATCAGTAGAAAGCTCTTTATCTAAAATAGCAGTATATATCTCAATGCTTTTTTCAAAATCACCCTTTTGTATATAGGAAGTAGCTAAGAGGTATAAGGATTTAAGTGAAAGAGTGGATGAAGAAAGAATATCATCAAGTTCTCTTTCTGTTGGTAAGGAATGGAAGTTTTTAATAAATCTGTCTAAGCTTTTTTCATCTTCTTTTGTTTTAAAACGTCCCCACCAATAGGAAAAGAAGGAAATAGTAAAAAGAAGAGCAAAGAAGATAATAATTCCAAAAAGGGGATCTTTATATTCTATAAATAAACCTTCCAACGCTTCCCTTTGCATGAGCTTTTTTTAATTATATCTAAAACATATAAAGAATATTATTGATATTCTTTAGCTTTAAAGAAAATGAGAGTAAAGTAGATGTAGAATAACATTTAAGAGTTTATTTTATAATTATTATAAGTAAAAGATAAATGTGATAGCTTGGTGTTAAATTAACATTATAATTTTTATCATATATTTGCAATAGGATTGACTATGGAAAATACAAGAACTAAAAAATTAAAAAAATCAGAATATCTAAAGGGCTGGATTCCTTTACGATATATGCGTTATTATGTTGCTTTTTTCGCTACAGCTTTCACCCTTATCATTCCTTGGGTCACGGTTAATGGAAATCATTTCTTTTTATTAAGCTTTATTGATTTTAGGTTTCACTTCTTTTTTATTACCTTTGATATGCAAGAACTTTACCTTTTACCTTTTTTATTAATGATTTTATTTATAGGTGTTTTTGGGATTACTGTGCTTGGTGGACGGATGTTTTGTGGATGGTTCTGTCCTCAAACTATTTTTAGAGTGGTGTTTAGAGATTTTATTGAAACAAAGATTTTTAAACTAAGAAAGCGTATTAAAAATAAACAGGTAGAACCTGATTATTCTAAACCAATTAATCAACTTAAGGGTGTGGGGGTACTTATTCTTTCGATTGCATTGGCCTTTGTTGCCGCGGCAGATGCCTTGTGGTTTTTTATACCACCTGAACAGTTTTTTGATTTTGCTTTAAATATTACAGATCATTCTATTTTTATGACGGCCTGGCTTGGTATTACAGGCTTCTTAGTTTATGATATTGTTTTTTTAAAAGAAAACTTTTGTGTTTATGTTTGTCCTTATTCACGTATTCAGTCTGTTTTATATGATGATGATACTATCATGGCTATTTATGATAACTCACGTGGTGGTCAAATTTATAATGATAATCATGAAAAGTTAATAAATAAGCAAGCTGAATTAGCACCTGCTGATTTATGTACAACCTGTGAGTCATGTGTAACGGTTTGTCCAACGCATATTGATATTCGTCAGGGTCTACAGTTGGAGTGTATCAATTGTTTAGAGTGTGTTGATGCTTGTACGGAAATTATGGCAAAATTTAACCAACCAAGTTTAGTTAACTGGTCATCTGTTCGTGAGATTGAAAAACATGAGGGAAAGACACGCTTCTTCCGTCCAAAAATTTTAGGCTATGGGGCGGTTCTTACAGGAATTTTTGTAATCCTAATGGTTATGGGCTCGGCTAAGGAATTAATGCTTATTAACATTAACAAGCAAACACGTTTATATGACATTGAAAAAGTTGATGGTAAGGCTATGGTTAAAAATGCTTATACTGTCTTAATTCAAAACACACAAAATGTACCCCATGAGTTTTTCATTGAGGTAGTAAATAATGACAAGATTAAAATCATGAGACCATCTCATCCTTTTACTATTAAACCAGGTATTAAGACAAAGAAAACCTTAGTTCTTTATACAACGCAAAAGCTAGCAGATAGTGATAGAAAAGATACTATCTTAGAAGTACAGTTAAGAGCTTACGCCTTAGATGATAAGGAAAAAATCTTTGCTATCAGAGACATTAGGTTCACTTACCCACGAGCTGATATCTTGGAAAAGAAAATGAGTAGAGAATAGTAGTTGTTGAGGTTTAAATAGCTATCACATTGACAAAACCTTATTCGCTAAAATCGTGACATTCAGTCACAATTTATTTACGCGAAGTATCTTACCCAAGAACTGATATCTTGGAGAACAAAATGAGCCGGGTGAAGTAAAGGTGAGCCCCGTTAAATAAACGAGAACTGCTTCTCGTTTATAGGGGTGGAACCGAAGCTGTTGTTTACTAAAGAAACTTTTTTACTTCGTAAAAACCGCCATAGCTAGTTTTGCGAAGCAAACCAGCGAAGGCCTTAGCAATAACAACAAAAGAGAATATTCATTGGGTAACTAAACTTCATAAAGTAAACAAGAACGAGCTTACCTCAATAGCATCGATACAAAAGGTATCAGCGTCGGCCTCAGAAGTTATTCCCTAATAGAATATAACTTGGGTAAACAAAAGACCTACTTCAACTACCCCTAACTACCCCAAGCGCCTCTTCAAGAACACTTAACTCCAACCCTGCCTTTAACATCAAAGACTTTATTCCCTTAGGTATCTCATCCAAGACCTCTCCATAAGGACTGACCATCGTATATACAACGGCGTTAGCACAGGCGAGCTTTTGTATTAAAGGGGTGCTTGCATTAAAAGGGGAATCGCTATATCTAATGGAGTCAACTAGGTCAGGGTCTAAGTCCCAAAACTCTAAAATATCGGCTGTTACAAAGGCTGAACTTGTTTTGAGCAAGGTCACTTCCGCCTTAGAGAGATCATCTTTGTGATAGGTCTTGAACTCATCACTAAGTCCTTCGTTAATAAGCTCTTGATTAATTAAAATCTCACCTAGGTTTCCTAAGATAGCAGAAGAACATAAAAGACTAAGATCAGAACTATTTACACGAGAATACCAGACGTTCATCAGGGCAAGGCGCACTTGAGAACTGAGTTTAAACTGATGTTCATCCATCTCATAGGCTTGAAGATTAAGGTCTCCAATCTTACAGGTCATATCACTAAGGGTAATGGCCTTAATCAGTTTCTTTCCGAAAGAAACAACGGCTTGTTCAACAGATGAGGTGCTTTTAACAGCGTAAATAGGCATATTTGCAGCATGTAAGACACTTGCGGTGGTAATAGAATCAGATTCAACGACCTTGATGATATCTTTGATAGAACTTTCCTCATCATCACAAAGTCTAGCAATTTCTTTAATGGAACTGGGAAGTGGATCAAGTCCTTGAATAAAGTTATAAATCTTTTTGTGAGAGATAAGGGTATAAACCTTAGAAAAGTGAGAGGTAACGATATTATGTAGCTGACGTTTTAAGTCCTTAGCCTTAATAGGTGAAATGATAGGGTGGGTCATACCCTTTAGTAAAAGTCTAGACTTTTGTCTAGCACGAAGCTCTGGAATAGCCGTAATCAAGGCAACATCAGGTTTTAATAAGACCAACTCCTCAGATACTTTTATACTCTCATCTTGCATGTTAATGATAAAGATATCGGCGGTGTTATTAAGTAAAAAGGTACGTATTTCATTCATATCTTTGCTCGTATAAACGGCTTTAAAAATAGCAGATAAAGGGGCTTGCATCTTTTTGCAACGCTGGTCGTTTGCGTCAGCATAAAGGATTGTAAGCCCTTCCATAATCTGGGTTGTCTTTTCACTCTCGTCTAAGATAGCAATAGTTGGAAATAAAGAAGGTTCTATAGAAGAAAGTTTTTCACTGAGCATTAACTCATCACACCAAACTTGAAGCTGAGAAGTACAGGCATTTAACCATTTTAAGTCATGCTCTCCTGCCTTATCCTTTGAGCACCTAAGAGCATTTAAGATGTTTTCACCCTGAGCCACAAGAAGATAAAACTCATTAAGTTCAAGATACGAAGCAGAAGCCTTATAGTTATGAAAGGTTCGAAAAAGTTTTGCGATGGCCTGATCTTTTTCATCATCAAGCAGAGATATATATCCTTGCATAAGGGGAATATCTGATAAAAGTTTATAAGTAAAAATATCTAAGAGTTCATTGTCCATAAGATATCTTAGCGAATGGAGTTTTAAGTGAGGCTTTCATGAGTGAAAAAGAAGAAAAATGTCTTAAAAGAGGAAACCTCTTTTAAGACATTTTAACGCATTTATCTCCGGTTTTAACCGTTCCGATTACATATCCATCAGATCCGCTAAGAACTGCGTCTACATTTTCAGCTCTTACAACAAGAACCATTCCGATTCCCATGTTAAAGGCTCTGTACATTTCTGACTTTTCAACATGCTCAGAAAGCAGTTCAAAAATTGGAAGTGGACGTAATAAAGAAGAATCTACATCTGCATATAAATGATCAGGAAGAACACGTGGAAGGTTTTCAACTAAACCACCACCCGTAATATGCGCCATTGCAACAAGCTTGTCTTTAAGTTCTTTAAACAGTTTTACATAAATACGTGTAGGCTCTAAAAGAACATCAATAAGAGGACGACCGTTAAAATCATCATCAAATTTCATTCCCATTTTTTCAAAAAGAACTTTTCTAACAAGAGAAAAACCATTTGAATGAAAACCTGAAGATGGAAGAGCAACTAAAATATCACCCTCTTTTACTTGGGAAACACGGTCAAGTTCAGACTTTTCGGCCACACCCACTGCAAATCCAGCTAAGTCATAATCACCCTTAGCGTACATACCTGGCATCTCAGCAGTTTCTCCACCAATAAGTGAACATTCACTTTGCTTACAACCCTCAGCAATTCCAGCAATAACAGAAGTCGCTTCATCCACAGAAAGTTTAGCAGTAGCGTAGTAATCTAGAAAAAACGAAGGTGTTCCCCAGTTACAAATAAGGTCATTCACACACATAGCAACAAGGTCAATACCCACCGTATCGTGTTTGCCAGAGTCAATTGCAAGCTTAAGCTTGGTACCAACACCATCTGTAGCTGCAAGCATAACGGGTTGTTTGTAACCCGTTGGAAGTTCATACGCACCAGCAAACGAACCAATTCCCCCTAATACATGAGGTGTAAAAGTAGATTTTACTATAGGCTTGATATTATCAACAAAACTGTTACCTGCATCAATATCAACACCAGCGTCTTTATATGAGATTTGGCTCATTTTCTCTCCTGAGAATTAAATATGGCGGAATTATATCATAGGGAAGGTTTGAAGAAGTTTAGAGACAGATGCAAAAGGAAAAGCTCCAAAATTATTTTAATTAACCAGGCACAGGGGCAAGTTGAATCTCTTCTAATAAAACAGGCTTAGCCTTATCGGATACATCAAATAATAAGGCTTGATAGAATGTAATCACTAAGATTTTCAGACCATCTTCTAAAAGGTAGATGTCTTGTATGTTTTCATAGTTTATTATCTTCGAAAGCAAAGATAAGTTAGAATATTCAGCATTAGAGTTTTCATATACATTGATATTTTGTTCAGCTATATAGAAATCTATTTCATTATCACTTTTACTAAAGGTGCTAATGCCATCTGTATCTATCTCTAGTTTATTGAGTACAATAGGATTAGTTGAATCTATAATATCAATGATATGGATAGAAGTATTTGTGTCACTGTTGACACTCACAATAGCTTTAGACTCATCTGAAGAAAGCAATACTTTTTGAATAAGCCCATCTGTCATATAATTTCCAATAATCTCATTGCTTATAGTACTTACAATCTGTAATCCCCCTTTTGCATCAGCAATATACATTAAACTTTCATTGGACGAAAAAACTATGTCTTTTATCTTTCCATATGTAGTTATCGTACTATTAGTCACACGTGGTTCATTCTTATTACTAATATCTATGAATTTCAGTAAATTATTATCTCGAACATATAAGGTATTGGCTGAAGGTGATAATTTCATGCCCGTGATATGTTCAGATAAGGAACTTAGTTCAATGGGAGCGAGTGGATTTTGTATATTTAGAAGTAAGACCCTATATTCCTCATTTTCAAGGCTTTGATTCACCACTAATAAGGACTTGTCTTGACTCAGTTCTATACTTGTAACCAATGGTATAAGGCTGGCAAGGGCAGTTGTTGATGATTTCCCTATTTCAAATAGTTGTAGTCCTTTGTAATAATCACTGGAGTTATATAAATACGCGCCATTTTCTATAAAAACACTATTGTGGTCTAAATGATCAACATAATCGTAATAAAAACTATTGTTCACATAGAATAAGTATTTAGGGTTGTCTTCATACATAAAATTCGCCATGTAGTCTAAGTTAGCAGAACTAAATTCCCAATCGTGCCATTGATTCAACTGTGTTTGTGGANTATAGCTCAAAGATTGCAAGCCTGACAAAAAGGAAATCGGGTTCGAAGTCGTTTTAAGACTATATTCTACACTTACCATCTGATTTTTATCAAGTTCATCTTTTAACCAAAGATAAAAAATATCACTCATAAGGTTGATACTCATCTGAGTATCAAGTTTACGAACCCATTCTCCTTTAACTATGGCGTGTAGTGTTCCTAGGTTTGGTGTTAAGGATGTGTCAATTATTCCATCTTTATTTTTATCGTATTCTTCGCCACCACTGACTTTATAAAGGTAGAAATGGTCTTTTTCAAGTTCCAGCCTATGAGAATAGAAACGTCCTATATCCGCATATGAACCACCTGCATTTGTTGTTTCTGTAAACTTTAATGTTTTCGTACCATTATCTTCAATCTTATAGATTTCTACTTGAGCATTTCCCCACAGTCCTATTCCGGCTTTGGCATTTTCATCTACATCGGCAACAACAATATGAATACCAACAAGATTGCTATCCCCACTAAGACTAAAAGCTTGAGCCTGTAAGTTGTATTCAGTTTGACTTTCAAAATCAAGTTGAGCCTCTTCTTTTAATGTAATGAAACCTGTATCACTAACACGAAACAATTCAGCACCTTGACCTGTAAGTTTTATAGAGGTAATAGGATCTAACCCATCTATGTAAGAGATTTTCCCTATTGTTTCCGTATTAAAAACATCTTCTTTGACTTCAAAAGAAAGACTTTCTAAGACAGGGGTGTCAATAACATCATTAATATCAATGCTAACTGAAGCCCCTATGCTTTCTCCTTGTGAATTACTCGCATACACCTTAAAAGTAAAATTTGTATTTTTTTCATAATCTACATTATTTTTAAGGCTTATATTTCCAAGAGTGTCAATAAGGAAGGGAACATTACTAGGGTCTAAATACAGTGAAGTAATAGGCGAAAGACCTTCTTCTAAAATGAGTTTCCCAATATTAGTACCAAGACTAGAATTTTCATTTATATTTCCATAAAAGTTTTCTATTTCAGGCGCATCTAAAATATTTGAAATATACAGTGTAATGAAAGCATCTAAGCTAACACCTTGGGTATTATAAGCATTTGCTTTTAAACGATATAAAGTTTGTTTTTCATAATCAATAGCTGTGTTATCACTTACATAGATATTACCTAAGGTATCTGCCGTAAAAATATTACTTATTTGATTGGTTTCATTTCTTAACTCTATTTTTAAGACAGTGCTTAAACCTTCATTGGCTAATATATTTCCTATCCACGTTGCATTTGTGATGTTTTCATCTATATTTATCGTAAAATCATATAGTACAGGGGCATCTAAAAGATCATTTACTTGAATGAATACATTAACTTCAGAACTAGGACCTGATTCGTTCTCTGCACTTGCTCTTATCGTATAAGAACTGCGTGCTTCATAATCTAAACTAGCGCCCTCAGCTAAATAAATACTTCCATTTAAATCAACATTAAATTTTTGTGCGCCATCCCCACTAAGTCTAAAAGCTATAATGCTTCCTTCATCTAAAACATAGCTTATTTTTCCTACTAAACTTCCAACAGGTGAATTTTCATCTATGTTTGTTACTAAAGGTGTTAGCACGGGTGAATCAAAAGTATCAAGGATATTGATTAGTACTCGAGTTTTGATACTGGAGCCATAACTATTACTGGCACCACAATAAAAACTGTATTGAATTTGCTGTTCATAATCAAAACTCGCACCATCATTGACCCATAAATTTCCATTAAGGTCAACTCTGAAATTATCTTTATGAATATCGATAGATGCCGCGTCTAGCGTGAAATTTGTGATATCGCTTAAGCCTGAAAATTCAAGTATATTTCCTATATAATATCCATCTTTAGTATTTTCTAGGACTTCGAAGATTTGATTGCTTTTCATAACAGGAATATCAGGAGAATTTTTGATATATACCGTGAAATTCGTTTCTTCACTTTGTGAAGTACTTGTTTTAGCTATAACACTTAAAGGGTAATAAGTTTTTTTCTCATAATCTATATCAACCTCGTCACTAAGATAAATATTGCCTAGAGTGTCGATGCGATAATTTTCTTTTCCTTCTCCATTTAAAATAAAACTATCCACACTTATATGAGGATTAAGTAATTTTATCGTGCCTACATAACTATTAGCAGTTGAATTTTCATCAATAGACATACTTTGAACTTCTATTGTTGGCACAGATTCACCTATCACAGCAATGCGAAGTTCTACGACACGACTAAAGCCAAAAACATTATAGGCTCTTGCCAAGAGTTCAAAAGTTTTTTTATAATCAAAAGTCTCAAATCCAAGATTTGCTACAACAATATTTCCATTAATATCCACATTAAAGTATTCACTTCCAATACCATTAAGTTCTATCTGTGTGATAGAACTAGCACCCTCTTCAAAGGTGATTTTTCGAATAAAGCTTCCGGCAGGAGTGTCCGTAAAAATTGTCTTTTGAACCTCAATTTCTTTAAAATAAGGTGCATCAATCTCATCATTTATTTGAATAAACACTTCAACTTTTTTGCTAATTGCTTCATCATTTCTAGCACTAACTAAAAGCTTATAAAATTGGATTTGTTCATAATCTAACCTTGCCCCATTTGCAATTGAAACTTCTCCTACATTATTAATAACAAAGTTTTCACTTCCAGCCCCTTCTAAAACAAAGCTTTTGATGGAAGAGTTTCCTTCATCAAAAACTTCTACACTTCCTAATATATAAGGAGCTTCAGTGTTTTCTGTGACATTAAAATCACTGGCTTTTAACTTAGGTTCAATTAACACTTTATACACAATATTGTAAGCTTGGTCATATACATCATGGTCTTTATAAAAGTCCTGTACAAGAGGTTCATAGGAAGTGTTGTAATCTAAATACAATAAGCCTTTATCAAATGTAGGTAGCCATATCAAAGCATCTTCATAAGAAAGAGGTTTTTCACTGTTGATATAAATTTTTTCTTTCAGTAAACGTTGAGCTATTTCATTTAACTGTTCTACTATTTTGGGGGGAGATTGAACATCTAGCTTATCTTTGAGTATTTGATAAGATACTTCTGTTAGTATATTTAGTTTATATCCTATTTTTTTTAACTCTTTTCCTAAAATTAGAGAATGCAATGTCCCTCTATTGAAAGTTTCAAACGAATCTTTTTCATAATTATCATCACTATCAACATCTAATCCACCACTAACTTCTATAAGATAAAGCTCTTCATCCTCTAGAAGTTGAGTAAAGTCATCAGGTATATCAATAATTCCTGCACTAACTAAGGTTTCTCCTATACTTGTTTTAGTGGTATAAAGAGGTGTGTTGTTTTGATACTTTGAAGCAATATGTAGTTGAACGTCTGCTCCACTTAAAGGACCTTTGACTGCTTGTTCAAGATAGGGAATTATCGTAGCATAACAAGGTATACATCCACAGCTCATACTGGCTTGGGTGTCTACACAAGACAATGTTCGTATGAGTTCCTCATTATTAGCATTTTTAGGTTTAAAAATATTTTGTATTCCAAATCCATTATTCTCTGGCGTTTCTACTGCAATACCAAGAATAGTTTTCCCTGTTTCATCTTCTTTATACTCTACAAATATATCTGCTACTTTTTTGTATCTTAACTCATCTAAAGATTTTGCACTTAAATGGAGCTTTTTTGATGTCCCCAGGACATTAATTATAATATCTACATTCTGTGAAAAAGGATCTTTTATTGGCTCTATAGGTTCTTCTTTTAAAGAAAGGTATACTGGATAACGCCCTGTATATATATCATTTGCACTTTCTATTAAAAAGTACTCCATAGGACAGCCTGTATCGGATATATTATTATCATATCCCGGCCAGTCTACTTTTAAATCTAAATCAATCGAGCTATCTTCCCAGATAAGGCTTATTTCTACTGCACCTTTTGTAAGGTCGCCTAAGGAAGATGTTAATTCAATCTTTTCTTCTGTTCCTTCTAGGATATAACATATCCCATCTTCATTTGAGGTGGATCTTTTATCTTGGATACCTGTACCCACAGGACTTGCCTTTACCCATTCAGTTCCAAGAAGATAAAGCTTCCCATCATCTTTAAAAGACAAAACTCCAGTATTTGTACTTTCATCTATAATATGACCTGTGCCGATTTGTTTAAACTGAACACGCTTCGAGCATCCACAGCCTATATCTTTGTATTTTTCCCATTGGGATGGGGCTAATTTAGACGCTTCTGCTAATCGAACAATTTCTGTATTTATTTGATTATAAGCGACGACTGTAGAAACATTTTTATCTTCACCTAAGTCATTAACTTTAACTTTCTCTCCCATATAGTATTCAAAGCCATGATAAGCTAAAGTATATGGGTAATCTAAACCATTTACATCTCTATTTCTATTTTCATTTCTTATTGTCCAAGGAGTTAGACTAATGACGGGAATAGGGTCATTGTCAAAAGAGACTCTTAAGCCATCATGTAAAACCACAGATGAAGGTGAGGCGACACCAATCATATGAAAATATGGGTACATCCATTCATCTAAATATTCGTATGACTTAGTAGTAAAAAAATTTCCTTGAGAGTGTGCCACTACTATGACATGATGTCCAGCAGTAATGTCTTGCTTATAACTTTGTATTTGTACATATAAGTCTTCAGGATTTAAAGATTGAGCAATAAGGTTATATGCATCAATTAAATAATTATCCATAACATATTTATTAAGTTCTTCTAATGTTTTTCCCCAAGTTATTATATCTCCAAACTTCTGCAATAAAACTTCGGAGTAGTCCCCTCCCCATTCTTCATGAGCGTTGAAAGCTACTTTTATGTTGATAAGTTTTGAGTTATATTTTGAAATTAATTTTGGATTAGCTTTTATGATTTTTTTAGCGTATTTTTCCCAAGTATCTTTTTCTTTATCTATACTCTTACCCATCATTCCATTAGCAAAATAAAGGTCAATCATTCTTTCATCAAGAACCCTTTCTTCTGTTTCGGCATAAAGAGGGATGGTGAAAAAAGCGAGTAAAAGGGTTAGTATATAAATGGCTTTCATTCTATTGCCTCAAGTGCCTTAGTTACATTAAAGTCACATGAGCTTTCTACTTCATAACTATTGGGGGTTCCATATACTCCACCACTTAATGCTAGATTATATTCCATGTACTTTTTAACTCTATCACTTGTATTAAAAGTATAATCTTCTGTTGCACTGCCATATACGTCAATATTAAGTTCCATATACAAGTAACCTTTACAACCTGAATCAGGATAGCTAAGCGTTTGATATTCTTTGGCATTTTCAATTAAATCATCTGCTTCCAATCTTTTTTGCTGTTTTTTCGCAGATTGCATCTGTATCTGTCTTGCAATCTCTTTATCATTATTAAGATAAATCTTTCGCTCTACATCATCACGAACACCATTGTTATTACTATCAATACCCGCAAGAGTAGAATTATTTAAAGCCTCGTCCGGTTCAGGTGGTAAAGTATGTCCATTAATAACAATAACCTCTTCTGTGCTATTTGCATCTTGTACCTGAGCTCTTATCAGAACTGCCACAAGCACTTATCATTAGAACTGCTATTAAACTTAATATTGTATTTTTTATCATTTACTTTCCCTTAAACTTTTTAATCGTTGAATTTTAACTAAATTTGTTATAACTTATTCTTAAGTTTTTCTGATAAGGGATTTCAATTTTCCTGATATTTAATTTAGAAGTAATTATGATATATTTTGTAAGTATTTTTTCACCAAAGACTAGAGTAATGGCATTATATGTTAATTTTTATAGTGCTTTTGAATATAAATACTTTAGCGTTTTTGTTTCTTTTTACTTTGAGGGAAGTAGAGAAAAAAGGGTCAAGAAAAAAGAGAAAGAAAAAAGGGTCAGGACATAAATATAAATTTATTTCTTAAGTATGCTCGCAATTGCAGGTTGTGACAAACCTAATACTTTAGCAACTTGAGACTGTGAGTATCCCAATACAATGGACTCTTTTATCTTTATATTTCTTTCTTTTTTTGTCTCAAAATTTTCTAAAAGCTTATACAATTTTTTTAGGGAAGGCTCTTTTTTATTTAAGGGGGAAACAATGGAGTTTGAAGCTTTTGTAATCATTTTTAAATCATCCTTGTCATAATCCATTTCAAAAAATTCTTTTCGCTCTTTTATCGTTTCATAGTTCTTGAACATTAGTGAGTTTTCTAAACAAGATAGGGGCTTACCCTTATCTAAAAAACTGTTATAAGAAGAAAACTTATAATCTCTTAACATTTTCACCATCTTAGCTTCTATAGGATTAAACTCTATATATTTTATTAGTGTATATAAGTACGCCTCATCGTTAACATACCATGATTTAAATCGGCCTTGCCATAGGTGTCCTACTCTTTTATACTTCCTATTAAAATATGAGGCGTAATGAGCATTAAGTGAACGCATAAACTTAGAAAGATTATCTCTTTTAGTTTCAATTAAAATATGATAATGATTACTTAGCAAAGAATAGCTATGCACATTAATATCATTTTGAAGGCACCCAACACACATTAGTTCAAGAAAATATTTATAGTCATCTTCATCTATAAATATTTTTCTTTTTTCAACACCTCTGTTAAGGACATGATGAAATCCAGCTAAATCAAGTCTAGGTCTTCTAGCCATCTTTTAGACTCATATGCTTATTTTCTTGATGGTAGTAGTTACTAAAGTACGTTAATGTTTTTATATAATCACCACTATCATAAAAAGCAATCATTTCTTTGTTAAATTCTAATTTATCTCTTGCTTTGATATTTAACATAGGAAGACCTTCTATTAGTAATAATCCATTCATAATTAATCGTGAAGTACGCTTATTTCCATCAAAAAAGAACTGCGTTCTTGCTCCAAATAAAAAGTAGGTTAACGCTTTTAAGATAGGATCTTTTATACTTTGAAGTTTTTTTACCCCGTCTTTAAATATTTCATCTAGTATATTAGCTTGAGGAGGTAAATATTGTGTTCCACCTATATTTACATTAGCGGTTCTAAAAACACCCCATGATAATGCTTCTTCCCTTGCTACTTCTTTATGTAAACTGCAGACACACTCTTTATTTAGTATAAAGGTTGATTCTTCTATCATCTTAAACAAAAGTTCTATACTTCTACTTTGATTTAAAACTTGTTGTTCATCACTTAATTTATGGCCTCCAACAGTAACCCCTTCTAATAGGGTTTGAACCTCCGGGTAAGTCATCGCATTTCCCTCTAAAGCAGAAGTGTTATAAATAAAATCTATCTTATCTTTTTTTGCCATTGAAAAGGCATATGCAGCATCTTGTTTATAATAATTGTAAACGGGCTCTAATTTATTAATTTTTTCTGGATTAAACATGATTTCACCTTCTCTTTCAATTATAGAGTTTTGTATAACATTATAGCTATAAATTTATATTTATGTCCTGACCCTATTTCTGACCCTATTTCTTTCAATTCCTGAAATTTTTTCATCTATTTCAGCATAACTTTGTGTTATTAAAAAAATGAGGGTGAGGAATAATCTATAAACTATTCTCAATTTACTGCTCCAAGAGCCTTTGTTATATTAAAATCACAAGAACTCTTCGCTTTGTAATTATTTGGAGTAGAATATACACCACCGCTTAAGGCTTGGTTGTAATCCATATATTTTTCTACCCTATCTCTTGTGTTAAAAGTATAATCTTCTGTTGTTATTCTATATAATTTAATATTATACTCATAATAAATATATCTAGAACAACCTATTCTAAGATACATAAGTTTATGCCATTCTTTAGCATTTTCAATTAAATCATCTGCTTCTAACCACTTTTGTTCTACTTTAGCAGACTGCATAAGCTTTTGTCTTGCAATTTCTGTATCATGATTAAGATAAATCTTTCGCTCTACATCATCACGAACACCATTATTATTACTATCAATACCTGCAAGTGTTGAATTATTTAACGCTTCATCAGGTTCAGGAGGTAGAGTATGCCCATTTATAACAATCACTTTTTGAGTTGTATGGTTTTCAGTTATGGGTGTTTCTGTATTACTTGAATCTTCCGAACTTTCTCCGCCTCCACCACAAGCACTTATTATTAATAGTATTACTAAAGCTGTTATTATATTTTTTATCATTTGTTTTCCCTTAAACTTTTTAATTGTGGAATTTTAACTAAATTTGTTATAACTTGTACTTAATACTGTTTTTTGATCTTGAAAAAAAAGGTGTCAAAAGATGGGGGTCAGGGCACAAATATAACCTTTGATTTGAAATATTTACAAAGGGTGTTGAAAAAGGCAATAATTTATATTTATGTCCTCTTTTTTTTAAATATTTTATGCTTATATTCTGATAGGAAAGACCCCGACTGTATTAAGTATCAAGCAGGGACTTTTATAGGGAAGGTTTGAAGAAGTTTAGGTGTTTACTTAGGCCTAACAAAGTTTGTACTAAAATGTCATTTATGCATGAAATAACTAAAACATTATCAGTAAAAATCGCGGACAAGTTAGCTACAGATGGCTATATTATTATAAATGAGATATTAGGGGTGAATTTAGAGAAGGCTCTTTATTCTCGCATAAGTCATTTAGAAAATTTAAGTGAAGGAAAAATAGGACGTGGAATGAATCGTCAAAAAATAGAAAAAATTCGTTCTGATAAGACCTTATGGCTAGAAGGAAATGAAGAAAGTGAAAAAGAGTACTTAGCTTGGATGGAGTCCTTGCAAGTAAGTATGAATCAAGAACTATATATGGGTTTAGCTGAGTATGAGGCTCATTTTTCACATTATGAAAAGGGTGCTTTTTATCAGAAGCATGTGGACGTTTTAAAAGGTTCTAACAAACGTCTTTTAACGACGGTGTTTTATCTGACTGCTGATTGGAAAGAAGGGGATGGGGGAGAGCTTTTGATTTATGATGAAGAGGGTATTAATGTTATTAAAAAAGTGCCTCCACGTATGGGGACTATGGTCATCTTTTTATCAGATAAGTTTCCTCATGAGGTCTTAGCCTCGAAGATAGACCGTTATTCTATAGCAGGGTGGTTCAAAGGTTCGTAATCTGTTTAGCCTCTTTAACTAAGCCTAGGCTTTCAAAGGTTTTCTCGGCCTTCTCTTGTGTATTTACAAAAGCTTTCTTTGCAGTACTTTTCACCCTGTCTTCATTATTGGAAAGTAAAAATAGAAAAAATAGATGTACTTCTTCCTTATCACTTTTGCAAGCACCTATGGATTGAATAAGAGCAAGAAGGGTGGAAAGCTCGGTGACCTCTTTTTTAAGTTTTTCATCTTGTATCTTTTGTCCTTGTATCCTTTGTTTAAAGATAAAAAAACTTTCTTGATAAAAGGCAATGAGGCGTTTGAAAATATCATCTTCAACTTCTTGAACCTTGTCTCCCATAAGACTAAGATAATAAGCATATTCTTGTTGTATATAAAGGTCTTTATCATAAAGCTTTGCCACACATTGCTTAGGACTTGGAAGATGAGGTGAATCTATATTAAAATACAAGAAGGTCTCATTTATCATATTAATAGAGATACTTGAGGGTCTTTTATCATAAATCTCTAAGAGACGAGGTCTAAGGGCAGAAATGAAAAAGTTTAGGTCATACTCCAAAATAGAATCATTTTCATAGGCTATTTGAAACCCCATTAAAAACATAAACAGCTCTTCATATAACTTGTCATTAGTAGAACTTGTTGAGAAATATAAACAAATTGTTTTTAAGGTACGAATTTTAAAGTTTTTAAAATAATAGGGAGAGAGTTTGATGTAAAGTTCTCTTGCTTGGTCGCTTGTAAAGGCATGTAAGCTTGCTTCATAAGACTGTAAAAAGCTTTCATCTATCTCTTTTCTTGAAAGTAAAATCTCATATATGTCTTTTGGACGTAAATGGCTTTGCACCTTTGCAACCCTAGAAAGAGGGGCCTTTAAGGGATGGGGGTAGTTCGAAAGTAGATTATCAATGTTTATTTGTCCTGCGAGCTTAGACTTTACAGTTCCTTGAAGGTGTATCTTTTCTCCTTCAAGACTTAAGAACACTTCCCCTCTGAGGTCTTCATTTCGGATAAAGATTTTTTCTAAGGTCTTGTTATATCTTATCACCCCACCATCAAGAAGCTTATGCTCCTCATCAAAGACATAATAACGGTGTTTTAAAAAAAGCATTTTTCTTCCTGAGCCACTGTCCCAAGGATGAGAAATTAAGATATCAAATAAGTTCTGGGCATCTTTTTCAAAGTTCATATCTATATACTATTATTAGATTCTTTTATTTGCCATGAAAGTTGGATGAAGTGAATTTTTTTAAGCTAAAGGGGGTATCTAGCTTAATGCGATATAATGCGATTAATAATGTATATCTACTTTATAAGGACTTTTATGGAATGGTTAGAAAAAAAAGGGATTGACCCTCAGCGTATTACAACAGGCTTAGCTCTGTTAGCGGGGATTATAGTCATTGGAATCATTGATAACTTTTTCCTAATGTGGCTGGTATTTGGTATCTKATATTTAATCTCTTTTTATGAGGCAAACAAGCTTTTTGGTATTGAGAACAATACCCTTTATGCTTACGCGGCCATTCTTTGGTTAGTAGCTGGTTTCTATCCTTATCCTGATGACCTGTTTTTTATAGCAGCAGTTATCTTCGCTTCAGTACTTGCTTATACTCAAGAATTGAAATTTAAGTACTTTTACCCATTTATTTATCCAACAGCGAGTTTCTTATTTTTACTAACGATGTACAGCGAATACGGAATTGTATCTTTAGCATGGTTACTTGTTGTCGTGGCCGGCGCAGACATCGGTGCTTACTTCGTAGGTAAAAGCATTGGTAAAACAAAGTTTTGTGAAACAAGTCCTAATAAAACACTTGAAGGTGTTGTAGGTGGACTTGTAGCTTCAACAGGTTTAGGCTTTATGGTGGGTGTGACCTTTGTTGATATTGATAAGGCTATCGTTATTTCATTACTGGCAGGGGTTGCTTCTGTTTTTGGTGATTTATTTGAGTCATACTTAAAACGTCAAGCGGGTGTTAAAGACAGCGGTGATATCTTACCGGGTCATGGTGGAATTTTAGACCGCGTTGATGGCTACCTTTTCGCCTCTATCATTATGCTGGTTCTTTTAAGAGGCCTAGTTTAATTGATACTCTTAGGCTCAACAGGTTCCATAGGAACAAATACCTTAGCTATCGCAAGACGTTTTAATCTTAATATAGATGTGCTTGTTGCAGGTAGAAGCATTGAAAAGTTAAATGAACAAATAAAAGAGTTTTCTCCCCGTATGGTTGTGGTTGGTAACAAAGAAGACATAGCAAAGGTAAACCACTCTAAGGTTCTATTTGGTGAAGAAGGAATTCTTGAAGCCATAGAATCTTCAGACTCATCCTTAGTGATAAACTCTTTGGTAGGGTTCCTAGGTTTAAGACCAACCTTAAAAGCCATAGAATGTGGTAAAAAAGTTGCCCTAGCCAATAAAGAATCATTAGTAGCAGCAGGCGCCTTTATAGATATTTCAAAAATTCAGCCTATAGACTCTGAACATTTTGGGCTTTGGTATCTTTTAGAGGGAAACCGTCCTGTTTCAAAGATGATAATTACGGCCTCAGGGGGTGCTTTTAGAGACTGGCCTCTTGAGAAACTTCAAAATGCCACCTTAAAAGACGCCCTTAAACATCCCAACTGGTCAATGGGTCAAAAGATAACCATCGATTCAGCCTCAATGGTAAATAAGACCTTTGAACTCTTAGAAGCACGATGGCTTTTTGGAGAAGGTGAATATGACGCAGTAATAGAAACAAAGTCTCTTATTCACGCGCTTATAAACTTTAAGGACGGCTCAACTACAGCGCATTTTGCTCACGCAGACATGAAGCTTCCTATCTCGTACGCGATTATGGGTAAGGTGGAAGAACAGATTTTAGAACCGATTGACTTAGTGAAAATTGGCTCTCTCGAATTTAGAGAAATCACAAGAGAGCGTTATCMTATCTGGGAAATCAAAGACGACTTACTTAAAAATCCTAAACGTGGACTGGTTGTTAATGCAGCAAATGAAGCGGCTATTGAACTTTTTATAGAAGGCAAGTGTTCTTTCTTAGATATTTCCAAAAAAATCATTCGCGCCTATGAGCATTTTGATACAGAGGTGAATTCTTTAGATGAGGTCTTTGCCTTAGATAAAGAAGTAAGAGCTTATGTCACATAGGCCTAAGACATTAATTTTACATGGTTGGGGTGGTTCTGACTATCCTCATTGGCAGTCGTGGTTAGCGGGTGAGATTGCAAAAGATTATGGAGAAGTTTATTTTCCTCTTTTAGAAAATCCTCATTTTCCTAGCAAGAAAAAATGGATGGCTCAAGTAAAGAAGATACTTAAAGAGTTTAAACCTGAGGTAGTAATCTGTCATTCTATGGCCAATACCTTGTGGTTTCATTTATGTGAAGAGGGAGAGATGGAAGTCGTTGAAAGACTACTGATGGTCTCGCCCCCACGTATGGACTTAGACTTAGCCACCATTAAAACCTTTTTTCCCGCGCAGTATCCTAAAAAACTGTATGCAAAAGAGGTAATGTTAGTGACTTCAACAGATGACCCTTATCTAAGTAAAGAAGAAGCAACCGCCATGCGAATAAGCCTGTCTGTTCCTATAAAGGTGATAGAAAATGGTGGGCATCTAAATGCAGACAGTAATTATGGGGAGTGGCCATGGGTTCTTCAATGGTATAAAAAAGGAGGTTCAATATGATCTTATCTATAGAAAGTTCGTGTGATGATAGTGCTATTGCTATTACAGAGATAAAGACAAATAAGCTTGTTTTTCATAAGAAAATATCTCAAGAATTAGAGCACTCTGTATATGGGGGAGTGGTTCCTGAACTTGCCTCACGTTTGCATGCAGAAGCACTTCCTAAGATACTTGAAGAGTGTAAGCCTTACTTTAAAGACCTAAAGGCTATTGCTGTAACAACGGCACCTGGTCTAAATGTTACGCTTGTTGAAGGTGTAACTATGGCAAAGGGACTTTGTCTTGCCTTAGACCTGCCTCTAATAGCGGTAAACCATTTAAAAGGTCATATTTATTCTCTTTTTATTGAGAAAGAAACTTCCTTTCCTCAGACGGTGCTTTTAGTTTCAGGGGGGCATACTCAAGTGATTGAAGTGACAAGTCTTGAAGAAATGAAAATGGTAGCAACGACTATGGATGATAGTTTTGGGGAAAGTTTTGATAAGGTTTCTAAGATGATGAAGCTTGGATATCCAGGGGGCCCTGTGATTGAAAAAATGGCAAAGCAGGGGGATGAAGATAGATATCCTATGCCCCTCCCTCTATCGCAGTCCCCTTTAATCGCTTTTTCTTACTCAGGTTTGAAAAATGCAGTTAGGCTTGTGACCCTTGAAGCAGAAGAAAAAGACTTCCCTGATATCGCAGCAGCTTTTCAAAAAGCGGCAGTGGGACATCTTGTTCAAAAACTAAAAAAATATTTTAAAACAAATCCTCCTAAACATTTTTCTATAGTAGGGGGCGCTTCGGCAAACTTATATCTAAGAGAAAAGATTGAGATTTTATTAAAGCCGCATAAGGCTTCTCTTAGCTTGGCGGAGTTGAAATATTGTTCAGATAATGCAGCAATGATAGGACGTGTGGCCGTAGAGATGTATAAAAAAAAGATGTTTACTCCTATAGATGAGGTAAAGACAGAGCCACGGACAAGTCTTTAGCTATAATCAAAAGCAATACAAACAATAAAAAACAACTTTTAAAGATTACTTAATCCAAATGGCTTGTGTTGCAATTAAGAGGGATATTATCCGATTTAAGTATACTTCCAAAAATAAAACTATATAGGAATCCAATTATGGCAACAACTAAATTCAAAGGTACTGATGTAGAACTTATCGGTACACAAATCAACGTAGGTGACAAAGCACCAGCAATTACAGTAGTAAACTCAGATGGTCTTGGTGACTTAACTGTAGGTGGAGCTTCTGGTAAAAAACAACTTATCATTGTTGTTCCTTCACTAGATACTGGTGTATGTGCTACTGAAACTCGTAACTTCAACGCTAAAGCAGCTTCTCTTACCCAGGTGCCATTTTCTTTGGCATCCAATCGAGCTTTAATTCTTTGTCGGTTGCAAGGTCCATTACCTTTTACCACGTGCCAAAATTCGTCCCAATCAATTGGTCCAAAATCATAATGGCCGCGTTCCTCATTCCATTTCAAATCAGGATCAGGAATGTCGTGCGTGAAAAGTTCACATTCGAATTGCTCTTCCGTTAACTGCTCAATATCCAATTCCCCTGCAGCGGCTTTTATCGCCACCGCCTTAGCAGCCTGCAATATCTCGTCCCGGGAACCATAAGAAAGCGCGATCACTAACGTTAAGCGTCTGTTGTTTTTGGTAAGCCCTTCAGCCTTGATAATGCTTTTCTTTATTTCAGGTGACAGACGATCTCTGTTTCCAATAATCCGAAGACGGACACC
>NVXJ01000056.1 GCA_002733885.1 Arcobacter sp.
GATACCTATAAATCTGACCAGACGCTCATTATTGATAATGTATTGATCTACGCGTTCTTCACTTTTTGAAGAGATGATAATATCCTCATTATCTTTGTCCTGAGGATTATAAAATGTAGACGTCACATCTGCAAGTAAAAAAGAGCCGACTTTCAGACCATCAATGATTACAAACTCTTTAAAACTTTTTCCCTCTTTAGAAAGGATAGAAGCCACAGCAGCATCTGCTTGGAGAGTACACTCTTTTACCCTGCCTGCAATATATCCGTTTGGCATCTGAGCCACTTCGCCCACAGCATAAATATAAGGATCTGAAGTTTTCATATCTTCAGTAACAAGAATTCCCTTATCAAGCTCAAGTACACCTTTTGCAAAGTCCGAACTGGGTGAGATTCCAACCCCAAAAATAAGAAATACATTATCAATAACACGAGATTTTAAAACAATCTGGCTTATCTCATCACCTTGTATTTTTTTATCAATAATCTCTTCTTCAAGCAGTATTTCTACTCTACTGTCAGCCTTTTCGTAAAGGTTCTTTATCTGAGCTACCGAAGCTAGATTCATTGCCTTATCATACAGATGCGTACCTCGTGAAACAAGATATATCTTCTTTGGTCCATCTAATGTACAAAGCGTATCAAGAAGCTCCAGGCCTATAGGCCCTACTCCCATCATGACAATATTTTTTCCTCTTGTACATTCACGCATGCATTCACTATCCGCGGCGCTTCTAAAGGTTCTGGCATTTTTAATGCCTTCTATATCAAAGAGTGTACGTGGTTCAGATCCCGTTGCAATAATGAGGACATCATACCTATAGCTTGAAGTCTGCGTATAAATATGTTTTGATTCCTTATCAATACGAATAACTTCGCAATTAAGTTTAAGCTTCGTAGTGGAGGGAAGTTTAAGTGAAATATCTTCTATACTGGAAGTCCCATTAATCAAGGAGCACAGATGAATACGGTCATAAGGGGGATTGGATTCTTTTGAGACAATAAGAGTCTCATGTTCGGGAGAAAGGTCATAAAATGCATTGGCCATATAAGCAGCGGCAATACCCCCGCCAACAATAACAATTTTCATGCCCTCTCCTTACACTCAAAATATAAAAAATAGGATAACGTTTATTATTCATTATATATATTAACAAATAAAAAGAATATTAATCAAAACACCTGACTTAATTTACAAAAGCATTTTTTCTATTTATATCTTACATAAGATACTCTGCAGTATCATTAATGAGAAAACAAGTAGTACTTGTGGTAGCAAGCGTAAAAAAAGGCTTAAACATGGAATTAAAATATATTCGTTTTTATGATGAGATTAACAACAATGATGTTTCTCTTGTGGGTGGGAAGAATGCCAGCTTAGGAGAGATGTATCAGAACCTTTCTTCTAAGGGCCTTAACATTCCTTTTGGTTTTGCCACAACGAGTGAAGCTTATTCCTATTTTTTCAATGAAACGGGTTTATTTAAAACAATAGATGAAATTTCTACCTCCCTTGATACAAAAAACATGACAGAACTTGCTTCTGCTGGGAAAAAAATCAGGTCTGCTATCTTAAAAGCAGAGATGCCAGACGAGCTTATTATACAGATTAAAAAAGCCTATAAAAGACTTTGTGTTTTTTACGACAATAATGTTCTTGATGTAGCAGTACGTTCTTCTGCCACGGCTGAAGATCTTCCTGATGCCAGCTTTGCAGGGCAGCAAGATAGCTTCTTAAATATCTGCGGTGAAGAAGAATTACTTACACATATACAAAAGTGTTACGCTTCTTTGTTTACAGACCGAGCTATCAGCTATCGTTCCAGCCACGGTTTTAAAGACAATCAAGTTTCTTTATGCGTTGGCGTGCAAAAAATGGTTCGAAGTGATAAGGCCAGCAGCGGGGTTATGTTTAGTATTGACCCCGATACAGGATCTAACCGACTTGTAATAATCAATTCTGTCTGGGGACTTGGGGAAAATATTGTCGGTGGAAAAACCAATCCAGATGAGTTTACAATTTTTAAACCAACCCTTAAAAAAGGTTTTTTCAGTATCTTAAAACGTGAACTTGGAAGCAAGGAACTCACCTTACTTTATGACCCAAACAAGAATTCTAAGACCATCAATACACAAACCTCAATTGAAAAACAAAGAAGCTATTCTATTAGTGACGAGGAAGCTACTAAGTTAGCTCAATATGGAGTCATTATCGAAGAATATTATAGTGCTAGGTCAGGACATGAAATGCCTATGGATATAGAGTGGGCGAAAGATGGATATGATGGCAAACTTTATATTGTGCAAGCCAGACCAGAGACCGTACACAGTAAAAAGAGAAAGGAAACTTTACCTGTCTTAAGGACATACAAGCTTATCTCAAATCAAAAGAAAAAGGTTCTACTTACTGGAACGGCTATTGGAGAAAAAATAGCGACAGGAAAAGTCAGACTAATTCAAAATAAAAACGAGTTTGAAAGCTTTCAAGAAGGAGATATCTTAGTCACAAAGAATACTGACCCTGATTGGGAACCCATAATGAAAAAAGCATCCGCTCTTATCACTGATCATGGTGGCCGTACCTGTCACGCAGCTATCGTCGCAAGAGAGATTGGTGTCCCTGCAATTGTTGCAACCAACATAGCGACACAAATACTTAGTAACGGCGCAGAAGTCACCCTTAACTGTGCAGAGGGAAGTGTAGCCTATGTATATGAGGGGATCTTAGATTATGAGATACAAGAGACTAAACTTCAAAAGCTTCAAGAGACAAGGACACATCTTTATATGAATGTTGGTGATCCGCAAAARGCCTTTTCYCTCTCCYKCTTACCCAACCATGGAGTAGGACTTGCRCGTATGGAGTTTATTATTAACAATACCATTAAAGCCCATCCMAATGCCCTTATAGATYTRTACAAAAAYAATAAGATAAATGATCAAGAAGCCATACAAAAACTTACAGCAAACTACAAARATCCAAAAGAGTTCTTTATACAAAAAATTRCAGAAGGAGTGAGTACTATTGCAGCTGCTTTTTATCCTAAGCCYGTYATTGTCCGCACCTCTGAYTTYAARTCTAATGAATATAAACATATGCTTGGGGGTGAAGCTTACGAGCCTGATGAAGAAAATCCAATGATAGGATATAGGGGTGCAAGTAGGTACTACTCACAAAACTATAAAGAAGCATTTGAGTGGGAGTGCCAAGCCTTAAAACGGGTACGTGATGATATGGGCTTAACTAATCTTATCATCATGATTCCCTTTGTAAGAACCCTTCAAGAAGCAAAAAATGTTATAAATATCATGCAAGAACAGGGACTTAAACAAGGCCTTAATGGTCTAAAAATTTATGCCATGTGTGAGATACCTTCGAATGTGATACTTGCAGATGAGTTTTTAAAGATTTTTGACGGTTACAGTATAGGTTCAAATGACCTTACACAATTAACACTTGGAGTTGATCGAGGAAGCAGTCTTATTTCTCATGTCTTTGATGAAAGAGATGAGGCTGTAAAACGCATGATAAAAATGGCAATAGATGCCTGTAAAAAAGYAAATAAGTATATTGGCATCTGTGGTCAAGCCCCTTCTGATTATCCTGAAATTACAGAGTTTCTCGTTGAAAATGGGATTGACTCTATCTCTCTTAATCCTGATTCCCTTTTTAAAATGCAAAAGATTGTCGCAGACCTTGAAAGAAGCTCTAATATCAAGCCTTAATATTTTTCCTTTTTTCAACAAAAAACTTTTCTATTTCAACCAAAAACAAGACAGAAGAAGAAACTACAATAATACGTAACCAGGCAGAAAAATCAATAGACATTGTCCCAAATAGAAATTGCATAGGACTTATATAAGTGAATGCTAGTTGAAACACTATCAATATTAAAATGGCTATTAATACATATCTGTTACCGCTAAACCCCTTGTAATTTAGAACAGGCGCTGAAATATAACGGGTATTAAAAAGGTAAAATATTTCAAACATGACCAGTGTGTTTACCGCAACTGTGCGTGAGTACTCAATACTATGTCCTTCTTGCATTTCCCAAAGGAAAAGACCTATGGTCCCCCCCATTATTATAAAAGAAACAACAACGACTCTCCAGATAAGATGAGGATTAAGCATTGCTTCAGAAGCATTACGTGGAGGACGAAGCATGACATTTTTTTCAGCAGGTTCAAAAGCCAAAGATAAGGCTAATGTCACCGCCGTAATCATATTCACCCATAATATTTGCACGGGAGTCAAAGGCAATTCATGGAACCCAAAAATAATTGCAGCAAGAATAATCAAGGCCTCTCCACCATTAGTAGGTAGGATAAATAAAATAGCTTTTTTTAAGTTATCATGTACCGTTCGTCCCTCTTCTACTGCATGTATAATGGACGCAAAGTTATCATCAGCCAAGACCATTTCAGCCGCTTCTTTTGCTGCTTCTGTACCGTTAAGTCCCATCGCAGTACCAACATCAGCACGTTTAAGCGCTGGAGCATCGTTTACCCCATCTCCTGTCATCGCTACAATCAAACCTTCTTCTTGCAAAAGTTTTACCAAGAGTAATTTATGTTCAGGATTAACACGTGCATATACATCCACCTTATCGACCCGTTTAGCCAAGGCTTCCTCACTCATTGACTCTATATCTTCTCCCGTAATTACTTCATCTGTATTAAACAACTTAAGTTGTCTTGATATTGCCAGAGCCGTTGTCGCATGATCTCCTGTAATCATTTTAACTCTAATCCCCGCTTTACTGCAGGCTTCAACGGCCTCAACTGCTTCTTCTCGAGGCGGATCAATGAGACCAAACATACCCAAAAGTACCATCTCCTTATCTACATCGCAAAACTGTAACTCAAGCTGTTCTGGTTTAACTTCTTTATATGCTATTGCCAATACACGCTGACCTTGACTTGCAAGAGTTTCAATGCACTTTAACCAGTATTCCTTATTCAGAGCTTCATCTCCGGCAGAGCTTTTTTGGCTCGTACATACCTCTAATATTCTTTCCGGAGCTCCTTTAAGAAAAATAAAGGCTTCTCCTCTATGACTGTGATGAAGCGTTGCCATAAAACGGTGTTCAGACTCAAAAGGGATAAGATCCGTCCGCGGATATTTTTGCATCTCACTATCTATCTCTAACCCACTCTTTAATCCTAATATTAAAAGTGCTCCTTCCATAGGGTCACCGTGAACAGACCACTCTCCGTCTTGCTGTTGTAGTGAAGTGTCGTTACATAAGATTGCAGCACGAGAAATATCATGTAAAAGCCCATAATCTAATGAAGACTTATCCTTATGAGAAGAGATAATAGAACCATGAGGGTCATACCCTGTACCACTTACTTCAAATATATTATCACTTGTGGCAAGACTGCGTACTGTCATCTCATTTCGTGTCAAGGTGCCTGTTTTATCTGAGCATATAACATTTACCGAACCTAAGGTCTCAACGGCAGGAAGTTTACGAATAATCGCATTTCGTTTTGCCATGCGCTGAACGCCAATGGCTAAAATTATTGTCATAATGGCAGGTAAA
>NVXJ01000026.1 GCA_002733885.1 Arcobacter sp.
CTGGTCCCATTCCGAACCCAGAAGCTAAGCCTCTCATCGCTGATAATACTGCAGATTGCATTTGTGGAAACGTAGGTCGCCGCCTGAACTTTTAAAACTCTCTTAAAACAACAATCACAACTTCTTACTTCGTAAATCACTAACATAAACTTTATTAATCTAATTACTTATCATAAATATTACTATACTTACCCAATTTACATTCTCTTATGTATTTACTGCTAAGGCCTTTGTCGGTACGTGAATGTACATCGACTTCGGTTCCGAAGCTATAAATGACCCGCAGGGGTCATTTATTTACGCTTCTCAGATTGTATTTTTGGAAATGTAGGTCGCCCCTGAACTTTTAAAACTCTCTTAAAACAACAATCATATACTTACTTTTATAATAATCACTTACTAAACTAAATCTATTACTTCTTTTACTGCCGATTTTTTACTATTTTTACCCAATTTACATTCACTTATATATTTACTGCTAAGGCCTTCGTCGGTCGTAAACGACATCTCCTTCGCTTCCGAGCTTAAAACTAGCTATGGCGGTTTCACGAAGTGAAAAGTTTCTTTAGAAAAACAATGCTTGTTTTTTTAACGGCTCTCAACCCAATTATTATTCTCTTAAACAATTATTGCTATGGCCTTCGTCGGTACGTGAACGTACATCGACTTCCGTTCCGAAGCTACAAACGACGTGCAGGCGTCGTTTACTTTAGGCTTCTCATCAGTTATAATATCCTTATGAAATTAAATGCCAAATGGAAATCTTTATTATCTGATGAACTAAATAAACCTTATTTTAAAGACTTAATGTCTTTTCTTGAAGATGAACAAAAAACTCAAACTACTTTTCCTGTTGACGAAAATATTTTTTCTGCTTTTAATCTTACTTCTTTTGATGATATTAAGGTTGTGGTCTTAGGTCAAGATCCTTATCACGGGAAAGGACAGGGTCATGGTCTGGCTTTTTCTGTACAAGGGGGGATTACTTTTCCTCCTTCTCTTAAGAATATATTTAAAGAATATATTGATGATTTAGGTTTTGACATTCCTGTTAGTGGTAATTTGACTTTATGGGCTGAGAAAGGTGTTTTTTTACTCAATACTGTTTTAACAGTTAGAGAGTCTCACGCGCATTCTCATAAAAATAAGGGTTGGGAAGTATTTACTGATGCTGTCATTAAGATAATTTCTGATAGAAAAAAGTATGTAGTTTTTATTTTATGGGGGAAACCAGCTCAGTTTAAGTCTAAGTTAATTGATGAGTCTAAGCATCTTATTTTAAGGGCTCCTCATCCTTCTCCCTTATCTTCTTATAGAGGTTTTTTTGGTTCAAAGCCTTTTTCTAAGGTAAATACATATCTTAAGTCACATAATATTAATGAGATTGATTGGAAGTTGAAATAGCTCTGAAATTTAAACCTCTTTTTTAGTTCTACTTGTTATAATTCCATTATTAATTTACCTAAAAGGCCCTGTTAATGCGCGGATATAAGATTTTTGCTGGTAGTTCTAGTGTTGAGTTTGCTAAGGAAGTATGTTCTTCTTTAGATATTCCTCTTTCAAAAGCGGAGGTGAAACGTTTTTCTGATGGAGAAATTTCAATTCAAATTTCTGAAAGTGTACGTGGTCGTGATGTATTTATCATCCAATCAACGGGATCACCTTCTAATGACAACTTGATGGAACTTTTAATTATGACAGATGCTCTTCGCCGCTCATCTGCTAACTCAATTACTGCGGTTATCCCTTATTTTGGTTATGCTAGACAAGATAGAAAAGCGGCTCCTCGTGTTCCTATTACGGCGCGTCTTGTTGCTGACTTGATTGAAAAATCAGGTATTGATAGAGTGGTTACTATTGATTTACATGCGGGTCAAATTCAAGGTTTCTTTGATATCCCTGTTGATAATCTTTATGGTTCTATCATCTTTCAAGAATATATTGAATCAAAAAATCTTAAAAATCCTATCATTGCAAGTCCCGATATTGGTGGTGTTGCTAGAGCTCGTTATTTTGCTGAAAAACTTGGTCTTGAGATGGTTATCATTGACAAACGTAGAGAAAAAGCAAATGAGTCTGAGGTTATGAATATCATTGGTGATGTAAAAGGTAAAGACGTTATTATGATTGATGATATGGTTGATACTGCTGGTACTATGGTTAAGGGTGCTAGGGCATTAAAAGCTAATGGTGCTACATCTGTTATGGCCTGTGCAACCCATGGTGTACTTTCTGGTAAAGCTTATGAAAATCTTAAAGATGATGCCTTAGATGAACTATGTATCTCAAATACATTGCTGACTAAGCCTATGGATAAGATTAAGGTCTTAACCGTTGCGCCATTGTTTGGTGAAGTTATCAGACGTGTTTATCATAATGAAAGTGTTAACTCACTTTTTGCTTAGATTTTAAAAGAGGCTATAGCCTCTTTTGTCTTTTTATAAGTACTTTCTTTTAAGTATTTTTAAAAAGATAAACTCTTTATAAACTTCGCAAGGATTTTTTTGAAAAATATTAGAAACTTTTCTATCATCGCGCATATTGACCATGGTAAGTCTACCTTAGCCGATAGAATTATCCAAGAATGTGGCTCTGTAAGTGACCGTGAAATGGGTACACAGATGATGGATACTATGGAGATTGAACAAGAACGTGGTATTACCATTAAGGCGCAATCGGTTCGTCTTAATTATACAAAAGATGGTGTGGAATATATTCTTAACCTTATAGATACTCCGGGGCATGTTGACTTTTCTTATGAGGTGTCAAAATCTTTGGCTTCTTCGGATGGTGCTCTTTTAATTGTTGATGCGGCTCAAGGTGTTGAGGCTCAGACTATTGCTAATGTTTATATGGCACTTGATAATGACCTTGAGTTATTACCTGTTATCAATAAGATAGATCTTCCTGCTGCTGATCCTGTAAAAGTGGCTGAAGAGATTGAAACTTCTATTGGGATTGATGCAACGGATGCACTATTAGTTTCTGCAAAAAATGGCATTGGAATTAAAGAACTTCTTGACGCTATTGTAGATAGAGTTCCTGCCCCTTCAGGTGATCCAAGCGCGACTACTAAGGCAATTATTTATGATTCTTGGTTTGATTCTTATTTAGGTTCCCTTGCGCTAGTACGTGTTTTTGATGGGAGCCTTAAAAAAGGGCAGATGGTTAAGTTGATGTCTAATAATGAGACCCACGCTATCTTAGAACTTATGTACCCACACCCTTTGAAAAGACAGAATACCAAGAGCATTGAAGCTGGTGAGATTGGTATTGTTGTTCTTGGTCTTAAAGAGGTGGGTGTCATTAATGTAGGTGATACTATTACTGATGCTCTCAATCCTACGGCTGAGTCTGTTGGAACCTATGAGCCAGCGAAGCCTTTTGTTTTTGCAGGTATATACCCTATAGATACGGATAAGTTTGAAGACTTACGTGACGCCCTTGATAAGCTTAAGCTTAATGATTCTTCATTATCCTATGAACCAGAAACTTCTGTGGCTCTTGGTTTTGGTTTTCGTGTTGGTTTCCTTGGTATGCTTCATATGGAAGTTATTAAAGAAAGACTTGAGCGAGAATTTGACTTAGACTTGATTGCTACCGCCCCTTCAGTTGTGTATCATGTGCATCTTAATGATGGGTCTATGATAAATGTTCAAAATCCTTCTGAACTCCCTGAAGTAAATCTTATAGACCATATTGAAGAACCTTATGTTAAAGCCACAGTTATTACACCAACAGAATATCTTGGAAATGTAATGAACCTTCTTGTGACTAAGCGTGGGGTTCAAAATAAGATGGATTATTTAAATGAAGACCGTGTTCTTTTAGAATATGAAGTGCCTATGAATGAGATTGTAGTAGGTTTTTATGACACGCTTAAGTCTATTTCAAAGGGTTATGCAAGTTTTGATTATGACCCTACTGAGTTTAAACTAGGTGACCTCGTTAAACTTGATGTTAAAGTAGCCGGAGAAGTGGTTGATGCACTGTCTGTTATTGTCCCTCGTACTTCTGCTGACGCACGTGGACGCTCTTTAGTTAAGAATATGAAAGAGATTGTTCCTAGACAACTTTTTGAAGTTGCTATACAGGCTTCTCTTGGATCTCGTGTTATTGCGAGAGAGACGATTAAGTCTATGGGTAAAAATGTTACGGCTAAGTGTTATGGTGGAGATATTACTCGGAAACGTAAACTTCTTGATAAACAGAAAAAAGGTAAAAAACGTATGAAGGCTATTGGTAAGGTTCAACTTCCTCAAGAAGCTTTTATGTCTGTGCTTAAAATGGACTAAAATGCGTTGCATGGTATGTGAAGATTTATCTTTCAAACATATCTGCAAACCTTGTCAAAGGGAATTTCTTTCCCCCTCTTTATTCAAACGAAAACTTCTTGGTAAGATCCCTGTTTATTCTTTTTACAAATACCAAGAAATTGAATCCCTTCTTTTAACTAAACACACAGACCTAGGTTATTATATTTATACTATCTTAGCCGAAAATAGTTTTAGACCCTTTGCTCAGAACTTTGAGTTTGATAATAAGGTTTGTTCTTTAAGTATAGATGACCATGTTAAGAGTGGATATTCGCACACAGCCATTTTAAATAAAGAACTAAACTCAAATAGGATTAAACCTAGGTATGCTAAATTACGAGCCTTATCTTCTACCTCCTACTCAGGTAAGGACTATCAATTCCGTCTCTTAAATCCACGCTTGTTTAAAATGAAGAATTTTGAGGAAGAAGATGTCATTTTAGTAGATGATATTATCACGACAGGTTTAACGCTTACACAGGCTGTGCAAACAGTTCAGGCTGAAGGTAAAAATGTGCTTTTTTGTTTGACCTTAGCCGATGCAAGAAAATAGTAAGAGTTTTAAAATTTAATAAGTTCATTTTTTCTATCAGTGATATGAATATATAAAAAATATAATTATTAGCTTACATCGTTTATAAATATTGGTTAACTAAGATATGTTAAGATATAACTATATAAAGGTAACCTTATGGGATATTCAGATCAAGACTTAGAAAGTACTTATGAAAATTTAATTAATTCATCACAGCAAGAAGTTTCTGTCTGGACTGGGAGCTCAGTGTATTTTGATGATGAAATTGTTGAATATCAAGGGCGACATTATCTTGCCTTATGTAAAACATCAGCAGAGGTTCCGGGACGATCAAAAGCAGGTATTTGGAAAGAAATTATTATAGAAGAAGAACTTTCTAGTCAGTATAAAGAAGCATATGAAGAGCTTTCAAAGCAAGACAGTGTAAAAGAGCACAAGGTAAAGGTTGATGCTCAAAATATTGCTCAAGAAAAAGTAAGAAAGGCAGAAGTGATTCAACAAGGTTCTATTGCTACTCAAGTAAAACGAAGTACAAAAAAAATACAGATACCTGCAAAGAATAGCCCTTGTGAACCAAGTAATACAATTAAACCTGCTAATAAACCCCTATCAAAGAAAAAAACACTCAGAGAACAAGAAGAAGAAAAGGCTAAGACTTCTAAGCCTCTTGTAGTACCTCCAACTTCAAATCTTATGAAAAAAATGAAGATTGCGCCAAGTGAACAAAGTATTGTTAATGTAATTTTAAAAGAGATGGAGTTTAAAAAGATTAAGGGTTTTAACCCAGATGAAAATAACATCACTAAAAACCTCATTCTTCCTCAAACGAAAGAAGGTGCTAAACTTGAATGGAACTCAAGTCATACAGAGGTAATTTCATCAAAAGGTGAGGTGACTCGCCCTGTGGCTGGGCATGATATAGCGGTAAATCTAAGTTTAACAGTGAGTATCAATAAAACATCAGCAACGCGGTTTTTTACACTTTGGGTTAAGGCTGAGGAAAGAGTTTTAAGTGATGAAGAATGTGTTGATACTGTTTATGAGGTCCTAAGCTTTGAACATATTAAAGGCTTAAATACAAAGGCTAGTGTAATAACTGAAAACCTTGAGTTATTAACCCATGGTCTGCACGATACTCATATCTTTTGGGCCAGTAAAAGCAGAGAGTTATTAGATGAAAGCGGTATCTTTCATAAGATGAATTTGAATAAAAATACAAAGATCCGTATTTATGCAATTATTGTCAAAGGAAATGTAGAAAAGCTTAAGCACTTTGACCTTATTTTAAAAGTTTAAGAAAAACAATATTACTTGTATCAAGGGGTAAAATATAAGACCTTTCAATTAGATGAAAGTTTTATTAAAAATATATTTTAGAGTTTATTTTCAATTAAACAAGAAAAGGAAAATGAAGATGAGAATGCTCATATTTTAAAATATTAGTCTTATTTTTAGTGAGATATGAATGATATTTTAGATGATTTACGTGAAATATTTGATTGTTGTATATTAATACAATTTATATAACTTGCCTCTTAGCTTGTTACAATGTATTAAGATTAGTAGAAAATATTTATAAATAATAAAAACAACCGATATTATGGTGGGCTTAAAGATACAATGTGTTATTTTAAGTTAAACATAATTTATAAATTTTACTAGGGAAAATATTTGCTTCCAAATTTTAAATCAAATAAAGTTATAGGTCTTATCGATAAATATACCGGTAAGATTAAGGTTGTTGATAAAATAAATATTATTTTAACGCCTTCTTATTACTGGATGAAAAGGGCTTTTTTAGAAGTTAAGTTTAGTTCATCTGCCCTAAAATATGCACCATCAATCTTTGAAGGATTTTTACCTGAGGGAGATTATGCTTATTATGTGGTTAAAAGTAAAAAAGAATTTATTTTTTTTGCATACAACCCTGATGAAATCATTTCAAGTTTAAAGAAAAAAGGTGTTTTAGCCTCTCAAATTGCAGGTATATACTTTGCGCAAAATGAGATGGGTGATATTCAAGCACCTATTCAATGTAACAAAGATGATGTTATCGTTCTTCATAATGAAACAATACTGCAAGTAAAAAAATATCTTGTGGATGAATCTACTATGAAAAGAAGCTTAGAAGATATTAAACAGCTTTCAAAACATAAGATCACCTTACATAAAAGTAGTATAACCCACTCAGTTAAAGAACTAACCCCTATTATTGCTTCATTAGCGGCCTTAATTATTCTTTATACTGTCCAACTTTTCTTTACCTATGGGCAACTAAATATTATTGAAGCAAAGCCTTCTGTCTTTAAAGAATACAAGCTACCTTCTACCTTTATTCAAAATACCTCCATTGAGAAAAAACTGCGTAAAAGTTTTAAGGCACAAAAATCTTTTAGAAAATTGATTTTCTCAATCTTGAAACTACCCCTGTCTCAACGTCAGCGTATATCGAGTCTAAGTTATGAAAAAGAAGAATTCACCATTGCTTTTGAGGCTGATAATTATGCCCGTTTAAGAGATGTAGAATTACAACTTAGAAAAGACCTTGGAAAACTTGTGAAAATTGATATAAATAAAAATATAATGAAGGTAAAAATAAGATGATACGAACAATACATCCTTTATACCTTCTTGGTCTTATGGTGGTTATTTTATTAACTCTTGTATGGCAAAATAACAAGATAGAAAAAGAAATCTCCTATGCCCAAAGTGAAAGAGGGAGTGCTCGAGTTATAGCAAAACGTATAATTGACCTTAAAAAAGTGATGAAAACAGCGAACAGGTCTCAAATTGATAGGTTCCTAGATGGGTCTTTATTTGCAGGTGCTGAATTAACACACAGGGTTAAAAGCAAGCGCTATATTGTAAATGCAAAAAATATGAATGCAAGACAATTGCAGGCTTTTTTAAATCGTATTCTTAACATGAGTGTTAAGGTGATGCAATTGAAGGTTCAAAGCACAGATGATAAACATGCAGGCTTATATATGGAGATTAGTTTATGAAAAAACTAGCTAAAGGGCTTTCTTACCTTATTGTGATGTTTATTTTATTGCTACTTTTCCTTCCTAAGGTAAACCTATATTACGCCGCAGAAAAATTAATGCAAAAACAAAATATTTATATCTCTGATGAAGAGGTTTATGACAGTGGTTTTACCTTAGAACTTTCGGGAGCCAAAATATTTTTTGATAAGTTAGAATTAATGAAGGTAGATAAGATTGACCTTTCTTCTTGGCTTGTATATAGTAGTATAGAACTCAAAAATATAGAAGTAAATGAGGGCTTTTCTGATTTTTTACCAAGTGATATTACTAGCATCGAAGCCGAACACTTTTTTTATAAGCCTATGCATATAAGTATTAAAGGAGAGAGTCAAGACAGTTCCTTTTATGGGGATGTTGATCTTATTGAAAAGCAGGTTTTAATTCATTTACGCGTAGGTGCAAAAAGTGAGAAGCGATACAAGACACTTTTACAAAAATTAAATAAAGAAGAAGGAGGATATTATTATGAGTATAAATTTTAATAGACTCTTTTTTATACGGTATTTAATTAGATTTTTAATTATGGTCTTTTTAGCCAAACTGGTTTCTTTAGTTCTTTGGTACTTCTTACCAAAGTTTGGGGTTGATTCTAATTCTAAAACAGAGTTTGTTATGCCTTATATGCGATATAGCATAGACAATTACAGACTAAAGGCTTCCGAAATAAAAGCTGCAGATAGAGCCAACGCCTTATCAATAGATTCTATTATTCTAAAAGCAATTTATTTGATGGGAAGTGATAGCCTTATTGTTGTTGCGCCTAAAAATAATAAGATAAAAAGTAAGACACTGGCCATTGGTGAACTTTTTGAAGGGTACAAGCTTAAAAAAGTATTTGCTGATTATGTTGTGTTTGAGCGAAACTATAAGCAGTACCGACTTTATATAAGCAAGCCTAAGGTTGACTCACGATGGAAAAATGTTACAAAGGTAGGTTTTGCAGAAGAAGAAGTTCGTCGAATTCCTGCATCTGAAGTTAAAAAGGCGATTTCTAACCCAACTAATGTTTGGAAAAACATTGGCTTAAGAGAGCACTTCACTCGAGGCAAACAAGATGGCTTTAAAGTCTCTTTTGTTCGAAAAGGTACGATGTTTGAATCCTTAGGTTTAAAAGTAGGCGACATCATCGTTGGAATTAACAATAAAGAGCTGAAAAACAATGCTCAAGCCTTTAGTGCTTATCAAGAATTGAAAAATGCGAAAGCCTTAAAGTTAAGCATTATTAGAGGGAAAACACCTATGGAGCTAGAATATGAAATTTATTAAAATATGTTTGGTCTTATTAATTTTAGGATCAACACTTAATGCAAAAATCGACAATGATGAAGAAGTCTCTATTAACTTCAAAGACTTAAGTATTAACGAATTTGTTGATTTGATGTCAAAGATTTTAAAGAAAAATATTCTTTTAACTCAGCCACTAGCGGGAAAGGTGGAATTTTATTCAGCTGCGCCTGTCAAAAAAAGCGATATTACAAATATATTTATTTCAATATTAGAGTCTAAGGGTTTTACGCTTGTAGAAAATGGAGAATTTTTACAAGTTGTACGTTCCGCTGAAGCTTCAAAGTATAATCTGAAAGTTGTTAGTACCTGGGGTAAGATAGGCGATACTCAGACAATGATTACGCAAGCTATTCAGGTTAAGGGTGAAAATGTCGACCAAGTCGCGGCAAAAATTCGTCACCTTATCTCAAAGTCTGCCAAACTTGTAACCCTTAAAGAATCAGGAGTTATGTTACTTTCAGATTATCCAAGAAATGTTGAAACGGTTAAAAAAGTTGTAAGAGAGATTCAAAGACAAAGAAAATTTGAAGTAGTGATTGTTCCTATAAAAAATGCAAAAATCACAACTGTTTATCAAGAGATTACAGAAATTTCAAAAACTATTTTTAATCAAACTGTACCTTCTGAAGTGGTGAAGGTAATGCAAAATACAGACTTGAATTCACTTGTTTTAGTAGGTAAGGCAAGTAATATTAAAAAGCTAGAAAATTATATTCATCGTTTAGATTCAGCGGATCAAGCAAGTTCAGAAGGTGTAGAGATTATTGCACTAAAAAACTCAGATGCAGCTAATGTCATGAAAACTATAGATCAAATTATTGCGAAGAAAAATTATCCAGACCCCGCACTTAAACCTGATGTTTCTTTAAATGAAGAAATAAATTCAATTATTTTAATTGGACCAGCGGTGTCGATTAAGTCTTTAGTTAGGGTGATTGAAGTTCTAGACAGAGAAAAATATCAAGTATATGTAAAAGTACGCATAATGGACTTTTCAAATAAGGACACAGAAGCCTTAGGTGTTAAATATGGTTTAGATGGTGGAGTGGCTAATTCAAGTGGCTTATATACCTTAGCGGCTAATTTTGGTGGTGCTTCTATTGCTCCTGTTGCAAAGCCAATTGCAGATGGTCTACAAGCTAGTTTGGGAGATATTTCTGAAGGTTTAGCCATTGGCGCAACCTTAGATTTTCTACAAACGAATGGGGTGTCTAAAACAATATCTGAACCTTCGATTCTTTGTGTAAACAATATTGAGTCCTCTATTTATGTGGGTAGTACGCTTTCTTTTCAAACAGGTTCATTAACCAATGCCTCCTCTGACTCAACAGCCGCTGTATCAAGTTCTTTTCAAAGAGAAGATGTTGGTTTAACCCTTAAGATTAAGCCTCGTATCTCTTCGTCAGATAAGGTGACATTGGAAGTGTCTGCTGTTTTAGAAAATGTACTTGCAAACTTAGATACGAATGGACAGCCCATAACTACTAAGCAAGAAGTTACAACGCAGATTATCTTATCTCATGGTGAAACAATTGTAATTGGGGGACTTTCTAAAGATCAATCTGGTACCACTATAACAAAGGTTCCTCTTTTAGGAGATATACCTTTAATTGGTGCCTTATTTACTCACACAGAGGAGACTGTGGATAATCAATCAATGGCTATTATTATTACTCCTTACATTGTTACAAGCAGTGCAAGTCTTTCTAAATTACAAAAAAGCTTGGGAATCCTTGGAAAGATACAAGAACAATATAATGCAGAAATTTTTGCTAAGATCGAAAATGCTGCAGCGGATAGACTCGATGTAAGAGATAAAGATGATGAAGATTATAAGGCGCTTGTTCAAGATGAGGGAAATCCTGACTATAAAGAAAGTGTTGAAAAACAGAGGGTAGAAGCTTTAATAGAAGAACCCGTATCTGTCGTTAAAAAAGAGGTCAAAGAAGAGTTTGAAGTTGTTAATGAGACGGAAGCACAGTAATGATTCTTAAAGAATATTATCACGATACAAACCTGCCTATAGCAGAAGTAGATGGTATTGATTTTGATATTGCCTTGAAAAATCATCTTCTTTTTACAAAGATTGATGAGCGTTTAGTCGTGGCTCTTAGTGAAGACCGACTTATTGAAAGCACAAATTATCTTAATAAGCTAAACCTTGATGCGGACGTGATGATCTTAGATGAAATCTCCTATGAAAGACTTTATAATAAGTACCTAGAAGCAAAAACTGACCGTGAAATAGCTTCTATGAAAGATGAAACACATGAAGATGATATAGATGAAGATGAACTCTCCTTAGATGAGTTTTTACGAACCTCTTCAGATATCTTAACCTCAGAAGAATCAGCGCCTATTATCAAGTTTGTAAATGCTCTTTTTTATCAGGCGGTAAAGAAAAAAGTTTCTGATATACATATAGAAACACGTGAGATGAAAGGAGAAGTGCGTTTTCGCTCAGATGGTATTTTATATAAAAATGCAGATATGGACAGAAAGGTTATAGACCTTGTCATATCACGTATTAAAGTTGTGTCAAACCTCGATATTTCTGAAAAGCGTCTTCCTCAAGATGGTCGTACTCAGGTACGTATCGCCGGTGAAAATATTGATGTTCGGGTATCTGTCTTACCAACTTTTTATGGGGAACGAGTGGTTATGCGTATCTTGATGCAGGGTGACCAAATCCCTCCTCTTGTGGAACTTGGCTTTAGTGAGTCCATGGTAAAACGTTTTGAAAAGGTACTTACCTCGTCTCATGGTATTATCCTTGTTACAGGACCTACGGGTTCAGGTAAGACCACGACCTTGCATTCATTTTTACAGTTTGTAGCCACCCCTGAAAAAAACATTATTACTGTAGAAGATCCAGTGGAATATAAGGCCGCAAATATTAATCAAATCCAAGTGAATGAGAAAGTAGGGCTCACCTTTGCCTCGGCACTTCGTTCTATCTTACGTCAAGACCCTGATACCATTATGATAGGGGAAATTCGAGATGAAGAAACAGCGCAGATTGCAGTAAGAGCGGCACTAACAGGTCACCTTGTATTTTCAACTCTGCACACTAACTCGGCGGCAGCTACCCTTACACGTTTGTCTGATATGGGGATAGAGCCATTTTTGATATCGTCTTCTTTGTTAGGTGTTTTAGCCCAACGTTTGGTAAGAAAACTTTGTCCATCATGTAAACAAGAAGACGAAACAGGGGAAAACTACCTTGAAGAATATAATTTACCTGCTAACACGGTTTTATATAAGCCCTTAGGTTGTAATAAATGTGGATATAGTGGTTACAGTGGACGCGAAGCCTTAGGTGAACTTCTTATTATGGATGATGGGTTAAGACAGCTTCTTAAAACAACAACAAATGAAATTGATATCCGTAAATATAGTATTGCAGCAGGTTTAAAAACTATTCCAATGCAGTTACGTGAAATTCTTCTAGATGGGGAAACTTCTTTAGATGAGGCAATTAGAATTGGGCTTCATGAAAGCAAGTAGTTAATCTAATGCAACTTCAACGTAAAGCCTTTACGCTGATTGAAGTGATGGTAGCTTCTATTTTAATCTCTCTTGTAGGTCTGTCTCTTATCCAAATGCACCAAAATAGTACCGATATGTCTTATAAAATGCAAACAAAATTTAAGAACTCAGACTGGGTCTTAATGACAGCCTTTGAAGCCAAACTTGAAAAGGCGAGCAAAAACACTAGCTTCGGGACTCTAACAAAAGATTTTAAGATTGATAAACGCGAAATTCGTAAGGGGCTAAATCAAAAAGTTACTATCAGTGCAGACCTTATTGGGCGTATTGATATGGCAGATATTGCGGGGGATATAGCAGATGAGACAGGGGAAATAGCTCCCTCTATTGATGGCTTTCGTTTAGAGATATATAAACAACATACAAAAATTGCTAAGGAAACATATTCAGTATATAGAGTGATTAAACCATGAAAAAAGCCTTTACCCTTGTTGAGTTAATGATATCAATTATATTACTTTCTATCATTGTGACTTTTTTGTACCAGTCCGTAGCTCAACTTCAAACCTCCAACCTACAGTTTATGCGAAAAACAGATGGTCTGCAAAAACGTGAACAGGTCTTAAAGCTTCTTTATAATGATTTTATAAATGCAAGGACAGTTCAGTGGTATGATAAGGGAAGGGACCATGATATTATCTTAATTCAAACCAATAATAGCTTTCATAATATGAGCCAGCCCTATGTTTTGTATAAGGTCTATAAAGAAGATTCTGTTTTAAAACGTATAGAAAGTCCTGCGGAAAAGATAGACTTTCTTAATAATATTTTTAAATTTAATGATATCATAGAGAATGTAAAACTTTTTAAGGTGTATGAGCAAAAAGGGCATTATTTGATTTATATAAAGGCGAAAGATCTTGAAGATATTTATCTAGATATCTTGCCTCCTTCTTTTTTAAGTACAGCCAAGATCACCGGTACAAATGACAATAATTCTACCAAGAGCGGAGGGTAAAAGATGAGTGATGGTGTTTTGTTTTTAGGACGACAACCCATAGTAGACAAAGATTCACACCTTGTTTGTTTTAAGAGTGTTAACTCTTTTAAACTTCAAGCTTAAATTAGACCTTATGAAAAAACAAGCCTTTTCGCTTATGGAACTCATGCTCGTTGTTGTCATTATTGGCGTGGTCTATGCCATGGCCTTATCTTCTTTAAAACCACCTAAGCAAAAGGATATAGAAGCCTTTTCCTTGTTAACTCTACCTAAGTACCTAAGAGAAAACTTTGCCTTGCAAGATGCTAAGCTAGTGTGCTTTGAGCCTTGTGGCAAATGCGGTATCTTAGTGGATGGACAGTGGCAAGAAGATGAAATAGAGCTTTTTAAGTCTACAGATGTTCGTTCTTATACCTTAGATGTAGAAGGTTTTGCTAAGGCGAGTGAATTTGCACCTCATGATATAGAAGATGGATATAAACAAGCCTGTTTTATCTTACATAAGTATTCTAATGACGCGATTGAGCCTATTATCTTAGAAGAAAAGGGTCGTTTTATATATTATAAGGCGGCCTATGAAGAGGTTAAGTCTTATGAGAGCCTAACGTCTATACAAGGTGCTTATCAAAAAGAAACAAATACTATAAGGACACAGCAGTGATTTATAAATATAAGGGTTTTAATAGCCAAGGAAAAAAAGAAAAGGGCACAATAGAAGCGGCCTCCCTTGAAGAAGTAAAACTAAAGTTAAAAGCACGTTCTGTTCTTTATGAAAGTATTAAAGAAGAAACACCTTCTTTTTTTAAGAGCTTTCAAAACAGACGTGCGAGTGTGATACCTAATAAGGTCTTGATTAATCTTTCACGAGAAATTGCGGCCTATATACGTTCTGGTATGACGATCGTAAGTACTACCAAGCTTCTTGCGAATCAATATAAGGGGGATAAGCGAACGGCTCTTTTTCTTTCAACGGTTGGAACCTACTTAGATGAGGGAAAGAGTTTTCATGCTGCCTTAGATACGCAAAATATTTATACACTTCCTCATTTTTATAAACAGTCTGTGAAGGTTTCAGAAGAACGAGGGGTTATGGAAGTTGTTTTAGTAGAGCTTGCGCGTTTTATGAAAGAGCAAGAACGCTTAAACAAAGAAGTCGGCTCGGCTATGTTTTATCCAGGGTTTATGATCTTAGTAGCCCTAGGCGCGATTAGTTTTATGTTTGCGGTAGTTGTTCCTCGTATTACGGATATTTTTAAGCAGATGAAGCAAGACCTTCCTCCTATTACTGAAGTGGTTATTGGTATTGGTGATTTTATGGGGGCAAACTTTCAGCTTATGGGGATTATCTTAGTGCTTTTTGTGATTGCCTTTAGCTATTTAATGAAAAATGTGCCTGCCTTTAAATATGGTTTTGACACCTTAGCCTTGAAGGTACCTTTATTTGGTGAAATTATTCAAAAGAGTGAGTTAGGTCGTTTTGCGTACATGAATGCTTTATTAATCCGTTCAGGTGTGCCTATGGTTCAATCTATTAACCTTTCTTCTCAGATCTTAAAAAATTCTGTTATCTCAGGTATCTTACAAAAGGCAGCAAAGAAGGTAGTAGAAGGTTCAAAACTCTCAAGTGCTCTGGCCTCAAGTGAAGACATAGTCGGTATTGGCTTTATTCAGTCTATTGCCTTAGGGGAAGAAACCTCAAATGTGCCTGATGTTTTAAGCAATGTAGCCGAACTATATTTTGAAGATAATAAAGACAAAATCGGTATCTTATTATCCTTAATGGAGCCTATGCTTATGCTTCTGGTGGGTGGTGTTATTGGGGCCATTGTTATTGCAATGTTACTTCCTATCTTTTCTATGAATGTAGGCTAACAAATATGAAACGTAATGCCATTGCCTTAATGCTCACTCTCTTTATGCTTATGGCCATGAGTGGTGCCCTTAGTATTACCCTTGCCTTATTTCAAAAGAACTTTAGGATTTCTGGGCATAACAAGTTTAGAATTCAGTCGGCTGTCTTAATGGTAGATGGGGTTAATCTTCTGCGTTCTTTAGGAAAGGATGTGCAAGACTCGCCAGAAGCCTTTGATATCTTAGTCCAAAGTGCTGAAGAACTTCCCTTGCATATAGGTACGGTTGATATGATTCTTCGAATTCGTCCTCAAAACGCAAAGTTTAATATTAATCATTATGATAGAAATAAACATTATGAAAAACTGTATGCGTATTTATTAGAATATGAGGTTCAACGCCCTGGATATATATTAGATATGATAGAAGACACCCTTGACGCCGATAATGATGAAAAACAATATGGAAGTGAAAGAGTCTTATATGACCCCTTTTTTGTCCAAGGGAAATTTACAGACTCAAACCAGTTTTTAAAGCTCTTAGATGTATATGCAACCGAGACGAAGGATGTAAATATCTATAAGGTTCCTTGGTCTTCATGGATAGACTTTACAAGTGAGTTTATTGATGAGGCATATATGACCATAGAGATGCAAAGAGTGCTTGAAGCCTCGGGTGGTATAAGTAATGAATTGGCAGACTTTACAGAAGTAGGCGAAAACGCTTCAGAGTTAAGCTGTGAGATCTACCTTAGAGAAGATGAGGCAGAAAGTATTGCTAGCTTTGATTTTAGTTTTCAAAGTAAGCAAATTACAAACTTTAAAGGGATACTTTAAAAGTATCTTCTTTAATTTTTTAGTCTAAATGATGATAAGGCGCAAGTGTCATCAATCTATCATCAACAATAGCTCTACCTATAGTAAAATGATACAGACTTTGAAACTGGTTAGAGTCTAAGCCTAAAAGATGGTGAAAAGTGTCATCTAAGTAACATCCAATTCCCGTTGCAGCTATACCAAGAGCCGTTGCTTCAAGGTAAAGTTGTTGCCCAATAGCCCCACATTCCCAATATAGTTCTTTATATCTATGTGCTCCATATTCTTCTATCTGAGTAGAAAACTCACATAACATTCCCAAAGAAAAAGCCCCGTCAGCAGCTATGTCTTGGTTACATGATATAGACTTGGCACGAGATCTAAAGTCATCTTTTTCAAGAAGATAAAAGTCTTCTCGGATTTCTTCAAAAACAAAGCTTTGGCGCAATAATCGTTTTAAAGAGGATAAATGCTTCTTATTTCGAATCATAAGATAAAGACCTTTTTCAAGACCCTCAACCTCATGAACAAAGAGAACAAGATTAGCCGAATTTTCAAATCCATCCATACTTTCTTTAACCGAATTTAAAAGGGTGTAAAACTGTTCTTGAGATAAGCTTGCATTCTTAGGATTCATCATCTGAGCGGAGCGTCGTTTTAAGACCAAGTCTTTTGATTCTAGACTTGGTAGTCTAGGAATAGGAAGGCTTGATACTTCTTCTCTCAGTACTGAATCTGAAAAACTAGCTTTTTCAATTCTTTCTATCATCTCCCAGGCTTGATGGCTTCTACTTAAGATGTAAGCACTTCCTTTATACTCTTTTGGCAGGTCTTGAATTAGGGTGTCTAAAGATATTTTTTGGCCTTGAAGAGGTGAAATAGATAAAAGCATATCAGGGTATTCAGCTTCTTCTTTGATGTAGCGATGTTCTTGGTCAAATCCAAATATTCTTGAAAGCTCAGAATCTTTAGTTGCTGAAACAACTTGAACCTTCCAACCTAGCATCATAGCTGAGACTTGTAAGGCTCTAAAGGCATGGCCTGCATCTAAAGAACAGTATCTAAAGGCGCGTTCTCCATACTTCCATACCTCACGCCAAGTAATAGAACTAAGACCTACTAAAAAGCTTCCTTTTTCAAGAGTATCAAAAAAAGTACTATCAAATTCACATAGTTTTTCAAGCTTATGCTCTTTGGGTGCGTAATGTGAGAGTGAACATTGAGTAGAGATTTTATCTAAGGGAGGTAAGATAATATAAGCTTCTGAGGGTTGTAAGTTTCCACTAGAAGCGTTACAACGAAGGGCCCATTTATTATCGCCCGCTTGTTTCCACGCAGCTAAGCCTAGAGAAAACTGAAAAAATTGTGAAATGGACTCTATTAACAAGGGTGCTGCTGGAACTTCCTTATCAAAGATGAGGTGATAGGGTGGGGTAGTGTTGTTTAAACTCATAGGAAGTGATAGGGAAGGGGCTCCCTTATACGAGCGAAAAGGGTCAGGCTGTGTAGCCCAATCCATATAGCCTAAAGACCGGGCATACCTAGAAGGTGCATGTTTTGTTTCATTATGGTAAGTTAAAATTTCATTAATATTATTATTCATGGCGCAATGATACGCAATATGACTTAGATACATCTAGGTAAAAGAGACAAACCAATTTATACAAGACTTCTTAAAGTCTTAATGTGTGACGAGAGCATTTTCTTTGAGTTAATTTCACTTACTATTTTTAGTGAAATTGTGATACCCTCACAAAAAAATTAAGGCATAAAATGAAGTTTAATRTYTATYTWTCRGGTGARATTCATWCYGATTGGAGAGAACAAATCATTAATGGATGTACTAAAGAAAACCTTGAAGTRTCTTTTTCTTCAGCCGTTACCAATCATGAAGCAAGCGACGCKGCAGGAGACTGTCTTGGTAAAGAATCTGACCCTTTTTGGCGAGATAATAAATCTGCTAAGGTAAATGCAATYCGTATTAAAAATGCTATCGAAAAATGTGAYCTGGCTATCATTCGCTTTGGCGAAAARTACAAACAATGGAACGCGGCCTTTGACGCGGGTTATTGTGCAGCCTTAAGTAAACCATACATCACCTTGCATGATGAGACTTTGATTCATCCCTTAAAAGAAGTGAACGCTTCTGCTCAAGCATGGGCGCAAACACCTGAACAAATAATACAAATTTTMAAGTACTTATTAGTACAAAAATAACTTGGTATACTAAGNAAAAANANACAATTTYAACTNAAAAAAAGGATTATAATGAGAGGCCCTACGAACAGAGAAATACAACTACAAAAAACCTGTGAACTTTATGCTTATGTACTAGAGGCGCAGGGAAAAGAAGTTGCCTACGCTGTACAAGAATGTGCAGATTCTTATGACTACCCCATAGACTGTGTAAAAGAGTTAGCACAAGCCCTTAAAGACTTAGATAGCGAGAGCTTTGAAAAGATAGTAAATAACACCGACTTACAAGAAGCGCGTGATCTTGCTAACTGGTGGACAATGTACGAATCCTACATACCTGTACCAAAGTCCGAAATGTTATAAGCTAGGCTAAAAGAGACCTACCTTGCATATTTCTTGCAACTTTTTATTCACACTAGGCTTAGTGCGGAAGGTCAGTTAGTAAATAAAAAACCTTAGTCTTAACACAGGGTGAAAAACTACTGTGCTAAGGCTATGTACTATTTAAAACTAGCAATGTAGAATTCCACCATGACTCTTGAAAATATTACACTCCAAACCCCTTATCTTTGTTTAGATGAGGAGTTTTATACCTTAATCAACCCCCAACCTCTTGATGACCCTTATCTCATAAGCTTTAATACTGATACGGCAAAACTAATTGACCTTGATAGCAAGACCTGTGATGATCCTCTTCTCACTGAACTTCTTAATGGGAACTTCCTTCCTAAGGGGGCAAGGCCTTTTGCCATGTGCTACGCGGGGCATCAGTTTGGTAATTATAACCCTTGGCTAGGTGATGGACGAGCGATGAATCTAGGAAAGGTAAATGGCTGGAATTTGCAGTTAAAAGGCAGTGGTGATACACTTTACGCCAATGGAGCAGATGGAAGGTCTGCTCTGCCTTCTTCTATACGTGAATATCTTATGAGTGAAGCAATGTTTCATTTAGGCATTCCCACAACGAGAGCACTTGGGATTATAGGTTCAAAGACAAAGATTAGTCGTGGTCGCATGGAAAATGCGGCTATGGTAATGCGCCTTTCTAGCTCTTGGGTTCGTTTTGGTAGCTTTGAGTATTTTTATTATAGAAAAGAACATGTAAAGTTAGAAGCACTTGCTCAGTATGTTATCAAAGAGTCTTATCCTCATTTGAGAGATGATGAAGACCGTTTTTATAAGCTGTTTTGTGAGATTTTAGAAAACACTGCAAACTTGATTTCGAAGTGGCAAGGAATTGGTTTTAACCATGGGGTGATGAACACGGATAATATGTCAATAGAAGGGCTTACTATAGATTATGGCCCTTACGCAATGTTAGATGATTTTAATTACAATTATGTGTGCAATAACGGAGATAGAGCGGGGCGATATTCTTATGGGGAACAGCCTAATATCTCTTATTGGAACCTTACTAAACTAAGTGAAGCATTTTCGCCTCTTGTGGATAAAAAAAGAATGCAAAAGAAGCTCGAAGATTATGGGGCTTTTATCTTTCCTAATGCTTACATAAGTGTTATGAGAAAGAAGCTTGGTTTGTTAGAAGAATTTGATGATGCACTCTTAGTTGAAGAACTTGTGGTGGCCCTTCATGAGGCTTATGTTGACCACACCCTGTTTTTTAGAACCCTGAGTCGTTATGATGGGGATAGAGCGCCCTTATATGACATTTCTATGAACCCTGTTGTAATTGATGAGTGGTTAAAGTTATATGATAAACGTTTAGAAAAAGAAAGGCGTATACAAGCGAAGCGTCAAGAAGAAATGTTAAAGACAAATCCTAAATATATTTTGAAAAACTATATGCTTCAAGAAGCTATTGAGCAAGCCCAAAAAGGTGACTTTACGGGGGTAGAAAAACTTATGTTTATTGCAAGACATCCTTATGATGAACTGCCTGAATATGAAAAGTACGCACAAGATACACCTGAGCTGGATAAAAACATTGGGCTTTCATGCTCATCATAAGAAATGTAATTAGATTTCTTAATATCTATTAGTAAGAATGAACCTTTTCAAGATATAATACAAAACTTAATTTTACGGAGATACTATGTATATTGAAGCACACGAAGTCCAAGAAGTAGCAAATGCTATGATGAATATGTTACATGAAGATGAATTAGAAGTAATTAATAATTTTTACGATGCAGTTAAGGCAAAAGATATAGAAAAAATTGATGAACTGTTTAAGGCTCTTTTAGCTGAGATGGAAGTTCATTTTAAAACAGAAGAAGACATGATGGAGCAAAATGCCTACGCGGACGCGGGAATGCATAAAAGTGATCATGATGTAATGCGTAAAAAATTAACAAAGTTTCATAAACGATGGGAAGTTCTTAAGGGTCCAAAAGAGGTACTTAACTTCTTAGATAAAGACTTTAAAAAATGGTACACCGGACATGTTTCAAAGTGGGATGCAAAAGCTGCTCCACTACTTGGTTAACTAATAAAATGTATGCTGATCGTCTTCCTCTTATTTATGGTACCGCGTGGAAAAAAGAAGATACTAAAGACCTTGTTATTAAAGCAGTCAAAGCTGGATTTAGAGGTATTGATACAGCCTGTCAGCCTAAGCATTATAATGAGGCAGGTGTAGGTGAAGCTCTTGTTTTCTTAGAAAAAGAGGGCATTAAACGTGAAGACCTTTTTTTACAAACAAAGTTTACCCTTCTAGAGGGACAAGACCCCCTCAATGTTCCTTATGATAAAAAGGCTGAACTAAACGTTCAAGTCTTACAATCTTTTGAAGTCTCAAAAACAAACCTCCAAACTAACTACGTTGACTCTTTAATTTTACATTCTCCACCCACTGATTTTAATGATTTAGAAATAGTATGGAGAGCTATGGAAGAAATAGCGATTAGGGGAGAGGCCAAAGAACTTGGTATTTCAAATATTTATGATATCGATATTTTAGAATGTCTTTATGAGATGGCAGAGATAAAACCCACTGTTGTTCAAAACAGATTTCATAAAGAGAACTCTTTTGATAAAGAAATACGTAGCTTTTGTACTACAAATAATATTATCTATCAAGGTTTTTGGACACTTACGGCAAATGTAGATATCCTTCAAAGTATAGAACTCTTTGAACTTGCTACGAAGTATGATAAAAATGTCATTCAGGTGTTTTTTGCCTACCTTAATCAAATTGGTATAGTCCCTCTAACAGGAACCTCTGACATTGAACATATGAAAAGTGACTTAGATAGTTTTCATATTATTTTAGAAGAAAGTGAGCTATCTAGGTTAAACTCACTTCTTGAGTAAGCTTAATCTAGGAAAGAACTAAGTACTGTTTATATTACTTAGTTTTTAAAAAATCTGCTGCTTCAGTATCCATAGTCTTCATATGATGAAGTATCCATGGGCTTAAACCACCTTCTATATGGGTATAAATAGCTTTAGGATCTCGATTTTTTTCAAAATACCGAATGAAGGCTTTGAGCTCTTTAATATGTCTATCATGCTCACCCTTATGGGTCAAATAATCAGGAAAATCTGCTTCTTTCATTAGCTTTTCTTCATCAGCAAAGTGCTTGATTGAATGTTCTACATATTCTTCTAATACCTTAGCTACTTCGTCAAGGTCATTAGCTCTTGCCACGGAATCAAGCTTTTGAACCAGTAACATCTCTTCTAAATGGTTGTCATTCATGCTAGCAATAGCTAACATAGGTAATTGGTCTTGTGTAATCAAAGTCTCTTCCTTATTTTGTTAATAACTTGTCTAACTCATCTGCATAAATGATTTCTTGTTTAAGAAGGACTTCAGCTAGATTTTCTATAAGACCCCAATACTCATTAACCAAATGTTTACTGCACTCATCCCCCATAATCATCCATGTTTCAAGGGCGGTATCAATCTTATCATGGTAATGACTAGTATCTTTACTACTAACAGAGTTTGCATCTATTACACCGTTAATATTGATATATCCAACTTCCGCGTCCATTCCATAATGGGCAATAGCAGCATAAGCATCACGAGTGGCTTGTTGTAAGTCGTTTGAAGCACCCGTATCCATACCGTCTATCTCACCAAAGCGTTTAATTTGCGCAGATCTTCCTGCAAAAGAAATACATATTTTATTTCTAAAGTCTTTAACTGTCATATTTTCTTGAACATCATTATAATTATGGGCGGTAAAATGCTCATTATTATCTCTAGGTGTTAAACTTACATGCTCAATGGCAACATGAGGCATTAATATTTTAGATATAACCGCACGTCCTGCCTCATAAATAGCCGTTTCTTTAAACATCTGTTCAGGGGTGATATAAGATTTTTGTTGACCATACTTAAGGGCATTAATTTGTTCTATTAAAATATCTTGAGTAATAGAGTCTAGGCTGTGACGTAAACAATAAAAAGAAGATTCTTTACCTAACATTTCAAGTTGAGAACCGGTAAAGCCTGTGGTGTACATCAAAAGCTTTTTCATATCAAATTTACCGCTTGTAGGCTTGTCTTTGATAATCTTGTCTAAGAAGTATTGTCGTGCGTCTTTATCAAGGTTATTAATCTCAATGTGAATTTCTACACGACCGGGTCTGATGATAGCACTGTCAATGTTTTCTTTGTAGTTAGTCGCAGCAATAACAAAAATATCTTCGCCCTTTCTACCTGAGAAGCCATCCATTTCTGAAAGTAGTTTATTGATAGGTACTTCTCTGCCATTTTCACCATCACGTTTACCCAGAGTATCTATCTCATCAATAAAGATAATAGCAGGTGCATAAGCCTTTGCTTTTTCAAAGATAAGTTTTGTTTTTTCAGGATTAAGTAACTCTAAACCCGTAGTCGAAATAAACGGAAGTTCAGCTTCTTTAGCAAAGGCCTTTGCAAGCATTGTCTTTCCCGTACCTGGAGGGCCATATAAAAGCATACCCTTTGGTGGTTCAATATCAAATTTTTCTAAGAGTTTAGGTTCTTTAAAAAAGTTAATAACCTCACTTAGTCTTTGTTTGGCGATGTGGTGCCCTGCGATATCATCAAAAGAAACATTAGGAATATCAAAAACAAGACCATCTTCACTAAAGTCTTTGATTCTTACTACTTGCGTAAACTTACAAGAAGTTATTTTGTAGGTAATGATTCCATTTTTTTCAGTAATAGTATCTTGAATCTCAAGGGTAGTGTTTTTTCTAAAAAGCTCTCTTACAAGTGTTTCACTTTCTATTAGAGGATTAACTCTTTCTTTTAAAAAGGTGAGGGCTTCTTTAGATATAGATACCTTGATTTGTTTAAAGGTTTGAAGAGGCCTGTCTGAGTCTTGCATGAACTGAGTAATGCTGTTAAAAAAGAAGGTACTTACCTTTTCTTTAATACGACGTGCGTCAAGTTCAGGTGCAAAGTTTAGCATTTGGATTTTTAAGAAGTTGTCAAAGTTGTTATTTACAAGGAATTCAATCTTATATTGCTGGTAAAATTCAGAAATATAGTTGATAAATACTTTTTTAGAAATCTTTTCAAAGGCGGTATATTCAAGCTTATTAAACAAGACAATGTTTGCCTTAGAAAATCTAGAAATAAGCTCAGGAACAATGGCGTCTTGTAAACCACCACTTCTACTGTCTCTTTTCTTTTCTCTTCTAATGGCTTCAAGAATCATAGACTCGGCTTGAATATAGTCTTTTTCAACTAAGTCTTTAAACTTATAATCAAGATAAAGTTCTTTACCAACACTAGTTGTAATAACAAAGATAGCCTCGGTAAAGTCCACCATATAGTTAGCATTTTCATCATTATAAAGGATGTCAGGGTCTTCATTACAGGCGTCATCTGTTATCTTGTCCCAACCACAGGCATCACGCATTTTACCACCCTCAAAGATGGAAAAAAGATTATTTTGAATAACATTATCACACTTTTCAAAGGCGTCAAGAACGATGATAGCCTTAGGATTTCTATGTACAAAACCTGTTAATTGACCAACTCCATAACCCTTCCAACCAGCAGGATAACCGTAAAGTTCCCCACCATTTTGTTGATGGTACTGAGTCATGTCAAACTTCATAATCTTATATTTTGGAATATGTTCAGCCATAAGTTCCGCAAGGAAGGTCTTTCCAGTTGCCGGAGAACCTAGAAATAAATAAGTTGACTTAGGTCCTTTATCATCTTTAACAGCGGTTTTCATACTGTTTGCGACAATATTTATGGCTTGTTCTTGACCAAATAAATCTTTTGCAAGTTTTTCTTTAAACTGCTTTACAAAATCAATATTATTTTGGGCTTCTTTTAGTCCGTCTTTATCAAACTCATCTTCATTATCAAGTTTTTTGTACTTCTCAATATTGGCTTTTACTAAGGCTTCTGTTTCTGTCATATTTTACTCTTGAGTGCTTAAATTTTATCTATATACGTTATTAATGGAATTGTAGCTTTTCTATCTTAATATGGAGCATTAAGACTAAGACTAAGAAAAAAGTTTAGCAAAGATAAAAGTATAGAATTGTGAAATTTATCTTTATTTAAATCCAATAACGTGGGTAATGTCGTTCAGGGTTAGAGGATAGATTATTGACCACTAGGGCAATAAATAACATCACCAAAGATACGGACAATATGGGTGAAAGTATCAAGTAAAAACCTAGCTCATGTATCTTATCACTACCAATAATCGCAATTAAGGCCGTTGCACCGCCAGGAGGATGCATAGTACAAGTAAGGTGCATCCCCACTAATGATAAAGAAACAGCGATAGCACTTAACAAGAGTAAGTTAAAGGGCAGGTATTGATACACTAATACCCCTATACAAGTAGCTATTAGATGGCCTCCCACAAAGTTTCGTGGTTGAGAAAAGTCTAAATGTGGTGCACCATAAATTAAAATTGCAGAGGCACCAAAAGAACCAATTAGAAAGAAACTATCCACACTGCTTGTACCTAACCATTCATTAAAAACGGAGATACAATATAAGGAGATAAATGCCCCCAGTGCCGACCATCCTATGTCAGTAAGAGGTTTTCTCTTAGGACTAGAATCAGATGCCTTCATTCGAGAAAAATATATCTTTAAAATTTTAATCATATTTAAGACCTTTAGCTTCTTTTATTAGGAATCATTTAAACTAGCAAGACTTAGAAGTAAGACTTGTCTTACTTTTTCTTCATCTACATTAAAAAAGAGTAAGGCATCTTCATAATCTTCACTCTCTTTTGAAAGCTCGACTAAATTAAATTTACATTCTAGGGTGTTTAAGGCAGGTGTCTTTTCCTTAAATGCAATGGTTAAATTGTTTTTCTCAAATGAAATCTCATCCATAAGTACAAGATAAAAGTTTTGGGTATCTTTAACATATAACTGAGATAAGGGAAGTTTGAGTGCTTTTACATCGGGGCTTGGGTGTAAGTAAAAGTTTGTTTGGCTTTGGATAAAACGAACATGAAGTTTTGAAAGGGCCATAAAATATCCTTTGGATTAAATTGGCGAATTATCTCATTTTTAACTAAGAGGAAGATGAAATTTAAAACTTATATTTTAAGCCCTTAAATGCATAAGCCCTTGTAAAGCAAGCTTTAAGTATAATCCCCAAATTATTAAAAAAAGGTTGTCAATGAGTAAAAGAGTTTTAGTAAAGTTTTCTGGCGAGGCACTTGCTGGCGAAGACGGACATGGGATAGACACTAAGATTCTAAAGTACATTGCAGACGAAATTAAATCTCTTGTAGATGCAGGTATAGAAGTGGGTATTGTTATCGGTGGTGGTAACATTATTCGTGGAGTAACTGCGGCGCAAGATGGAATTATTCGTCGTACGGCTGGTGATTATATGGGAATGCTTGCAACAGTTATTAATGCAGTTGCCTTGCAAGAAGCTTGTGAGCATGCTGGTATGAAAGTACGGGTCCAAACGGCAATTAAGATGGAACAAATTGCAGAGGCTTATATTCAGCGTCGTGCGGTTCGTCATCTTGAGAAAAATCGTGTTGTAATTTTTGCAGCAGGTACAGGTAATCCATTTTTTACAACAGACACTGCCGCGACACTTCGTGCAGTAGAAATTGGCGCAGAATGTATCATCAAAGCAACTAAGGTAGATGGCGTATACGACAGAGACCCAAAGAAGTTTTCTGACGCAGTTAAATATGACACACTATCTTATGACCAAGCCTTACAAGATGAGATTAAAGTGATGGATGACACGTCTATTGCCTTAGCTAAAGACAACGCTTTACCTATCATCGTTTGTGATATGTTCAAAGCAGGAAACCTTTTAGACATTGTTAATGGAAACTTGGCAAACTGTTCAATCGTAAAGTAAGATAACAAAACAAATAAGGATACCTCGAATAACAGTGACTAAATGTCACTGTTGTTTGGAGTAAAATTTAATAAATAAGGAATCCACATGAGATTAGAAGAACTAGTAGCAAAAGCATTAGAAGTTACAGGTGTAGATCGTTACCAATTAGCAATCGCAGTAGCAAAGCGTTCAGACCAACTTCAAGATGGTGATACAAGTAAGTTAAATGTTGATCCAAAAGCTTATAAACCAGCTGACCTTGCCTTAATGGAAATCGCCGAAGGCGTTATTAATATTAAAGGCTTTAGAGTTATAGAAGACTAGAATAAAGGAAGGGAATACAATATGAAACATATCATTGATGCCCTTCAAGACATTCATGACCTTGATGAAGCAAAAGCTTTTTTCCAAGACAAGGTCAAACCCTCCGCCCTTGTAAAAAAAGCCCTCCAATTCTCAGAAGAAGCCCATATCGGACAAACCCGAAAAAGTGGTGAACCTTATATTATACATCCTATTTTAGTAGCGAGTATTGTTTCAAGTATAAGTGAAGATGAGGCTATGGTTATTGCTGCACTCTTACATGATGTGGTAGAAGATACACGCTTTAGTATTAAAGATGTTGAAAAAGACTTTGGTGAAGATGTTGCGCATTTGGTTGAGGGTCTAACAAAGATTGATAAAATGCGTGATTCAGAACTTATACCTTCTTCTTCAGATGAAAAACTTATTGTATCGGCTCTTTCTTTTCGTAAAATGTTATTAGCTTCTATTCAAGATGTTCGCGTTTTAGTGGTGAAACTATGTGATAGACTGCATAATATGCTCACGCTAGACGCGCTTCCTGTGTCTAAACAAGAACGTATTTCAGAAGAGACGATGGTTGTATATGCACCTATCGCTCATAGACTAGGTATTTCTGCACTTAAAAATGCCCTTGAAGACTTAAGTTTTAAATATATTTTTCCTGATGATGCGGCGCGTATTAATGATTATTTACAAGAAAATTTCCATCAAATACATGAAAGTATCAATGAATTTATTTCAAGAGTGACTAAGACCATGATAAAAAATGGTTTTTGTGAAGATGACTTTGAGATAAAATCGCGGGTGAAACATTCCTATTCTATTTACTTGAAGATGCAAAGAAAGGGGATTAGTATAGATGAGGTTCTTGACCTTCTAGCTATTCGTATTTTAGTGAAAGACCCTATTTCTTGTTATAAGGTTTTGGGCCTTATGCACCTTCACTTTAAGCCCCTGTCCTCACGTTTTAAAGACTACTTGGCCATTGCAAAAGATAATGGCTACCAAACCCTGCACACAACTGTTTTTGATAATACCTCTATTTTTGAGGTACAAATCCGTACCTTCGAGATGCACGAAACGGCTGAACTTGGAGTTGCTGCACATTGGAAGTATAAGGGTTCAGAATCAAATGTAAGTAACATAAACCTTGAGTGGATGCAAAACTTGCAAGTTCAAGGGGATAGTGTTGAAGAATTTTACGAGCTTGTAAAAAATGATCTTTATAGTGAAGATATTTTAATATTTTCACCTAATGGAGACCCTTTCACCCTTCCTCGTGGAGCAGTGGTTCTGGACTTTGCCTACGCTATTCACTCTCAAGTTGGAAACAGTGCAACAGGGTGTATGATAAATAAGTCAAAGGCTACCTTACTAACAGAGCTTAAAAATGGTGACCTTGTTAGCATTAATACTGAAGATGAAGAGATTACCCGTTGTTCATGGATAGACACAGTGAAAACCTCTAAGGCAAAAAGTAATATGCGTCTTATTTGTAAGCAAAGGCTTAATCACATTAACACCCTTTCTGGTCTTAATATTTTTGCGAATGTTTTACAGCTAAACCAACCTCGTATCATTGAGTGGTTAGACAATAATAAGCTTATGGATACGATTTGTAAAACGGCTTTTGATGGTGAATACCTGAAACTTCTTGTTCGGAAGTATTTAGAAGAGATACAAAAAAATTCACGTTTTGCAGGCTTTTTAAAACGGAACAAATTCAAGCTTAAAGAGTATAGCTTTGGTTCAGTGAAGATTTTTTCAAATACTTCTATTTCAGATATGGTTTTTGATTATTGTTGTCATCCTAAAGCAGGGGATGAAATCATAGCTTTTAAGATTGGTAATAAGGCCCATTTACATCATAAACTTTGTCAACATGCTTATAGTCTTATAGAAGAAGAAACGCCTATGCTATCGGTTCAATGGAGTACACAAAAGGTTTTTCATTATCATCTTATAGTCAGTTTACAAAATGCAAAAGGTGCCCTTGCAAACTTCTTGCTATACCTTGCAAAGATGGACATAGACCTTAGCAGTATTGAACTGGGTAAGGAAAAGAAATCACACGTACACTTTTGTGAGATAGAGATGCAGTCACTTGAAGGTGATTTGGCTAAAATACGAAAAAAAATAGACACTAAACATAAAATTATACAACTTATACGCACAGATGATGCATACAGATAAAGGGAAGACGTGGTAGAAAAAGCACTTAAAGAGATTGCTAGAGGAACAGCTGAAATCATTGATATGGAAGCTATTACTAAAAAAGTTAAGAAATTTTATGAAGATGGTACACGTTATACAGTAAAGGCTGGCTTTGATCCCACCGCGCCTGACTTACACCTAGGACATACGGTTCTGCTTCAAAAATTAGCTACCTTTCAAAAGTATGGTGCAAAGATTCAGTTTTTAATTGGTGACTTTACTGCTAAGATTGGTGACCCAACAGGCAAGAGCGAAACACGTAAACAATTATCAGATGAACAAATCAAGGAAAATGCTGTTTCTTACCACGAACAAGTATTTAAAATATTAGACCCAAAATTGACAGAGACTGTTTTTAACTCAACTTGGTTAACACCCCTTGGTTCAGCAGGTATGCTTCAACTTACTATGCAATACAATGTAGCAAGAATGCTAGAACGAGATGATTTTGAAAAACGTTATAAGAGCGGGACTTCTATTTCTATCTCTGAGTTTATTTATCCTCTTTTACAAGGATATGATAGTGTTGAACTTAAGTCTGACATCGAGATTGGTGGAACTGACCAAAAGTTTAATCTTTTAATGGGACGTCACCTTCAAAGAGCGTATGAAACAGGCCAAGAACAGGCTGTTTTAATGATGCCTATTCTTGAAGGACTTGATGGGATTCAAAAGATGTCTAAGTCTTTAAATAACTACATCGGTGTAACAGACGCACCAAATGATATGTTTGGAAAGATTTTATCTATCTCGGATGAGTTAATGTGGCGTTATTTTGAGCTTCTTTCTGATAAAACTCTTGAAGAGATTGCCGTACTTAAGGCGGGATCAGAATCCAGAGAGCTTCACCCTAAAAAAATCAAAGAAGAATTAGCCATTGAAATTACAGCAAGATTTCACTCACAAGAGCTTGCAAATGAGGCAAAGGTTGAGTTTGATAGAGTACACTCAAAAAAATCAATTCCAACAGATATTCCTTCATTTGAGATAGATGGGCCGATTTGGATAGCAAAAGCGTTACAAGAATGTAATTTAGAGACATCAACTTCACAAGCTAGAAGAGATATTAAGCAAGGTGCTGTTAAAATAGACCAAATAAAAGTAGAAGATGAACAACTGCAATTAGTTGCAGGGGATTATGTTCTACAAGTTGGAAAACGTAAGTTCGCGCAAGTAAAGGTTAAGTAATGTCATTTAAGTCAATCAAAATTGGAAAACACACTATTAAGATTCCTATTGTTCAAGGTGGAATGGGTGTTGGTATTTCTTGGTCACAACTTGCAGGTAATGTAAGTAAAGAGGGTGGACTAGGCGTTATTTCTTCTGTTGGTACAGGTTACTATGACAAGAAAGAACATGTTAAAAAGCTGGTAGCTAACCGCCCTTTAGAGGTTCAAAATTTCTATTCTAAAGAAGCACTTATTAAAATTTTTGCAGATGCAAGAAAAATATGTGGTGATGCCCCTATTGCTTGTAATGTTTTATATGCGATTAATGATTATGGTCGTGTTGTAACAGATGCTTGTGAAGCAGGTGCTAACATCATTATCACAGGTGCTGGTCTTCCTACAAATATGCCTGAGTTTTCAGCAGATTATCCAGATGTTGCTCTTGTGCCTATCGTATCTTCAGCTAAGGCACTTAAAATCATTTGTAAAAGATGGCAAAAGCGTTATGACCGTCTTCCTGATGCGGTTATCTTAGAAGGACCTAAATCAGGTGGACACCAAGGTTTTACCTATGATCAATGTGCACTTGAAGAAAACCAACTAGAAAACCTGGTTAAGCCTGTTGTTGAAGAAGCAGCTAAATGGGGCGGTATGCCAGTTATCGCTGCGGGTGGTGTTTGGGACAAGAATGATATTGAAGAAATGATATCTCTTGGGGCATCAGGTGTTCAAATGGGTACGCGTTTTATCGGTACTACAGAATGTGACGCTCATGATAACTTCAAAGAAGTTTTAATGGCTGCAAAAGAAGAAGATATCATACTTATGGGTTCTCCTGTTGGATATCCTGCACGTGGTGTTAGAACAAACCTTACTGGTTTAGTTGAAAAACGTGAAGGTCCTGCTATTAAATGTATCTCAAACTGTGTTGCTCCTTGTAATCGTGGTGTTGAAGCGAAAGAAGTTGGTTTTTGTATCGCTGACAGACTTTCAGATGCTTATGAGGGAAACAAGGAATTTGGCCTTTTCTTTTCGGGGACAAATGGTTACCGTATTAACGAGATTATCTCGGTTAAAGAACTTATGAAGAAACTCACAAAGGGCGAATAAGCTTTGCGTTTTCTTTTAGCTTTTTTACTTTTTTATACTGTTCTTTTTGCTGATGTAAATACAGACACCTTAAAACGTGCAGATGTAAACAGTAAGAGCAGTAGTAAATCTGAAATTATTCGTGCTTATAATGATTATAGAAATATTTATATTCGTGCCTTAATGAAGGATGATGATAAGCTTTGTAAGACCTGTCTCTCAGGGCTTATAAAAACAGGTAAAAAGCTTCATATAGATGTTATACAGTATGAAGTAAAACTCAAAAAACTTAGAAATAAAAAATCTAAAAAATCCAAACCTCATAAAAAACTTATTGATAAAAAGAAAACACCTAAAAAACTAAAAAACTCTATCTCTTCTAAAAATAAGCTAAGGTCCATCAGATGGAAAGACTCTCAACGTTTGGTTCTAAGATTTTCACGAGATATCAAAAAAAGTGAGCTAAATCGCTTTTCTTTAAATGATACGAAAAAGAAAAAATTCAAAACTATTTATGATATTTATGCTGTTTTATCACAAAAAACAATGTCTTTAAAACATACTTCTGTTAAAAAAATTCGTTTAGCTCAGTTTGATCAAAAAACACTTCGTATTGTTTTTGAGAGTGATGCAAAAATTAAGCAACAATATAAGATATCAGGAAATGAACTTACCATTAAGATGTCTTCAGAAAACCGTGAATTAGTTTATATACCTATAAAGGCAAATCAATCTAGAAAGATCATTGTAATCGACCCTGGACATGGCGGAAGAGATTCTGGAGCGGTAGGCTATAAAAAGTACAGAGAAAAGATTGTAGTACTTCAAACCTCTAAAAAGCTTCGTGATATCTTAGTGAAACGAGGTTATACGGTATATATGACAAGAAACGGTGATAACTTTGTCAAGTTACGAAAAAGAACCAAGTTTGCTAATAAGAAAAAAGCCGACTTGTTCTTGTCTATTCATGCCAACTCAGTACCTAAGCGAAATAGAAAAAAAGCCCAAGGTATTGAAATCTATTTCTTATCAACTAAAAGAAGTCAAAGAGCCGAAAATACCTTAAGAGCCGAAAATGCAGATATCTCTAAAATGGAAAAAAGCGGTATGAATGCAACCTTACACCTAATGAGTCGTGAAAAGATTTTTGCCTCAAACAAACTGGCCATAGATCTTCAACAAAACATGTTAGCCTCTTTAAAACCAAGGTACAAAAACGTGAGAGATGGAGGAGTTCGTTCAGGTCCCTTCTGGGTACTCGTAGGAGCTGAAATGCCAGCCGTTCTCATCGAGATAGGCTTTATCTCTCATCCTACAGAAGCGAAGCGTATGGTAGACCATAGATACCAAAAAAAGCAGGCTATTGGTATAGCCAATGGTGTAGATAGATATTTCGCTAAGAATCCTTAGTTAGAGCTTAAGGTTTGACTTCAGCAACGTGAGCCGTTCACTGCTTGGCTTTATTAGTATCTAACCTTTTAACAGTTTTTGTAGCAGTAATTCTTCGACATTTTGTCTTGAGTCTAATATAGCCATTATATAAACGGTATCATTTCCAACTTTATATATAATTCTCCATGGAGATGTTATTAGCTCTCTATATAGAGTAATACCTTCTTTTTGAAGTTCAGGCACGACTCGACCTTTTAAAGGAAAAAAATTACTCGATTTTACTTTAGTTCTAATTTTTAAATAAATTTCATTAGCTATTTGAGGGCTATCTTTTTTTATATAGCCAAGAATACTTAAAAGGTCATCTTTTGCGTTTGTAGTCCATTGCAGCTTATAGGTTTTACTCATTTATTAAGTAGTTCTTCTACTGAACTAAACACATCTTCTTCATTATGAAGGTTTCCGTTTTTAATATCTTCTTCGGCAAATGAAAGAAGTTTTAAAATAGAAAGTGCATTTTTCATATCTTCATAACTTTTTGGGTCTTGAATAACAGCTTTAGCTTCACCGTTTTGTGTGATTATCATAGGTCGATGAGTTTCATTTATATGCTTTAACACATCAGCTGCTCTATTTTTTAAATAGGTTATGGGTTTTATATCATTTACTAATTGCATAAAAACTCCTTCGGTCTTTTAATGGTACCATATTAAGACCGATATGGCAAGGGTCATACTAACGTTCATCGTGAGCGATATAGTTTCCCCTCACTTAGGGAAATTATTCGCTCCTCCTTTTTGTTATGTGCTTAATAAAAGTTCCATACAACTTAACAGGTCTAGCTTGACAACCTTTCAATTTTGAAAGATTGTATTTTCGTCTTAACCGCTCAAGCTTCTTAAAACTTTTAATCTGTTCTTGTTGTAAAGAACTTATCAAAAACTTTCTGATTTGTTATGTCGTTTGCCACTAAAGGCTCTTGTGTCATTTATATTTCCTTTTCTTTTTGTTTACAGTTGATTTTTAAATCAAGTACATTTTTAATTTTAGTTTTTTGCTTGCTATCATAATTTTCATTAGGAACAAACAAATAAAAAATTTGTCTACTTATCGTTTTTCGTAACTTTGATGTTTTTGGATAAGCTTTCAAAAGTGATTGATAAACTTGTATACTTTGTCTTTGACTTACCTGATACTTAATATCAGGTTCACAATTAAATGTATCATTCTTAATTTTATAAAATAAAATGAAAGATGAAATAATATATCTATTATCAAAATAATTTTTATATGCGGAGTACCAACCTCTACTTTTATTCATAACTCGCTTAAATTGTCGTGCATCATGTGAACGATAATATGTAAGTAAGTCATATTCCCATTTATAAATATTTAAAAAACGTTCATATTGTTTTGAATCAGTACTGACTTTATGCATATTTTCAATCTGAAGTAAAGTGCCCTTAGGATGTAAATGGAAATCATAAATATAAAAATTTATCAAATCTATATAGATTTCTAGCACGTCTTCACTAATATCAGGTGTATTTTTATCACTTACTTTATATAGTGACAATAATTTGATATTTTCATATACTTTGTTTATAAAGTCTTTTGAAAATTCTTGTCCATATCTTCGTGCCATTGAACCGTATTTGCCTTTTACTGAAGAGTTATAAGGTACCACTTCAAACATATCAAACCAAATCGCTCGTTCTGCTTCATGTTCTGGTAGCTTATTTATCCCCTTATTATAGAAATAATCACGAGGAATTTTTAAAGGATTTAAAATTGGATTTAAAAAATCAATTCTCATTATTTTCACAAAAAAAGTATAATAAATATGAAACATAATTGCATTAACAATATCTTTTCTTGCTTCTTTAAGTTGCAGAGGAGCAGAGGATACATATCTTTTGTATTCAATAGCATAAAGTAAAATATTAGCAATAATAAAAAGACCAAGAAATATGGATAATAGTCTTTGTATCTTTTTTTTATTTAAATTCATTTAGGTATACCTTTCTTGTAATTCAATTTGATGATTTAGGACATAACTCTTTAATAGACAACACTTTATACTATTAAGCCTTAAATATTAAAATAGCATGACATTGAATATGTAGGGCTATTTGATAAAAGGAAATTTTTTAGTGTTTTTTGGCATTAAAGTATGTAATTATAAAAATCTAAATGTTGTGCTATTGGATTTTGAGCCAATAGCACAACATTATGTAGGTATATTTGTACAAAAAAGTAATAGGGTTACATTATGTGGGGCTATTTTTTTAGAGTAAAATCTAGAATTAGATACAATGCGGTAAATATTTGAGAAAGGGCTTGATATGGCAAAGGGTTTTAAGGGTAAATACTTTTCTTTAACTGCTATACAAGCCCTTGTATCTGAGATTAAACTCTCAGCTCTTACTTCTAGAGTGGCGCATTGCCATGAGTATTCAAGTCAAGAATGTGAGGATGAAGATCCTCCTCCTGATTTGGAAGACTTACTTCTTCAAATAGAATCTTTTGCGCCGAAGGTATCGCGCTGTCAATGCCATTGTAATTGCTTTTTCAATCGTCGCACCCGTTGCGCACTACTTCACGCTTTAAACGTTCCCAAACTCCGATATCTTTTTAAAATCTATTCAACCGACTTAGCCCCACCTATACCTCTATCTTTTTCCTAATACATTTCAAAATTATATTAATTCCATAAATGGAAACAAAAGGTTTACAAAATGAACAACACGACAGCAGTGCTTGGTTTTTCAAGAATAGGTGAGCAAAGAGAGCTCAAAAAGTCATTAGAGTTATACTGGAAGGGTGAGATAAAACTTACAGATTTAGAAGATACAGCGAAGGTGTTAAGACAGAGACATTGGACTTATCAAAAAGAGGCAGGGATAGACCTTATCTCTTGTAATGATTTTTCACTTTATGACAATATGCTTGATCTCCTCATAATACTAGGAGTCGAACCAACACGTTTTAAAGATATTGATAACACAATTGAGCGTTACTTTATTATGGCTAAGGGTGATAAGACTCATACGGCGATGGAAATGACAAAATGGATGAATTCTAATTATCATTACATTGTTCCTGAACTTTCATCTGGCTTAGAATTTGGTGAGATAAATGCAGATAAGATTATAAATGAGTATAAAGAAGCAAAGGCCTTAGGTATTAAGCCTAAGATAAAYATCATAGGGCCACTCAGCTTTTTACTTCTGTCWAAAAGCTCTGATTGTGAGGTCTTAGAACTTTTTGATAAGGTGATGGCTCAGTAYGAAAAGCTTTTTTCTAAGCTTTCTTCTTTGGAYGMAAAAATAGTTATTCAGTGTGATGAACCTTCTCTTGTTAGAGGGGCGGATGYAAAGACCTTGAGCTTGTTRAAAATTGCTTATGAGAAGTTATGCGCCAGTGCTAGTAATGCAGATATATATGTTGCAACGTATTTTGAACAAAGCACAGAGGCTACCTCAGTTTTAGTGCATACAAAGATTAAGGGTCTGTTTTTAGACTTCGTGTATGGAAAGGAAAACTTTCAGAGTTTGGAGCTTATTAACAAGTATGAAAAGGTCTTGGGTGTTGGTCTTATTGATGGACGAAACATCTGGATAAATGACATTAGAAAATCAGTAGAGGTTATAAATGAGATTTCAAAAATTATACCTAAGCAGAGATTGATTGTTTCTACTTCGTCTTCTTTATTGCATGTTCCTGTTAGTCTTAAGTATGAAGAAACTTTAAACCCAGAGGTAAAGTCATGGATGGCGTATGCCTTAGAAAAACTAGAAGAATTGCACTTAATTGCAGGAGATTTTTTTGAAAGTTCTACCCAAGATGAGAAAAAACTACTATATGAAAACACATTAGCGAATGAAAAAAGAAAAAGTTCTACTCTTGTGCATGATAGTCTAGTGCAAGCACGTATAAAAGGATTAAGTAAAGATTCTTATATACGTAACTCATCTTATGAAGACCGTATCAAGATTCAACATGAGTACCTAAACCTTCCTTCATTACCTATCACGACCATAGGCTCTTTTCCTCAAACTACTGAGATAAGACAAACACGAAGAAAGTATAAAAATAAGCTCATTAATGATGAACAGTATGAAGGAATTATGAAAGTGCTTATTAAAGAGTGTGTGCAATTTCAAGAAGAGATAGATATAGATGTTTTAGTACATGGGGAGTTTGAGCGAAACGATATGGTGGAGTACTTTGGTGAACAACTAAAAGGCTTTGCCTTTTCACAAAATGGATGGGTTCAGTCCTACGGAAGCCGTTGTGTAAAACCTCCTATTATTTACGGAGATGTGTCTAGACCTAAGGAGATGACGGTATCTTGGTCGGCTTATGCTCAGTCCTTGACTCACAAGCAAATGAAGGGGATGTTAACGGGGCCTGTGACGATTTTAAACTGGTCTTTTGTGAGAGATGATCAGCCTCGAAGCCTTACATCTAAGCAAATTTCTTTGGCGATATCAGATGAGGTAAATGACCTTCAAAATGCGGGGATTAATATCATTCAAGTGGATGAGGCTGCCTTTAAAGAGGGTTATCCCTTAAGAGCTGAAAAGATAAAAGAGTATGAAAAGTGGGCACTTGAATCTTTCTTGCTTTCTACGGCCATTGCTAAAGATGAAACACAGATTCATACGCACATGTGTTACAGTGAGTTTAATGACATTATCGAAACCATTGAAGATATGAATGCGGATGTGATTTCCATAGAAACGGCTCGAAGTGGAAATGAGCTTTTAAAGGTTTTTAAAGAGCATGGATATAAGCAAGAAGTAGGGCCAGGTGTGTATGATATACATTCTTCTCGTGTGCCTTCAAAAGAAGAGATGGTACAACAGATTGAACTCTTATTAGAAGTACTTCCCGCTGAACAATTATGGGTTAATCCTGATTGTGGTTTAAAAACACGCGGATGGGAAGAAACACGACCGAGCCTCATTAATATGGTGGAAGCGACAAAGGAGGTAAGAAGAGGTTTATAAGTTTCTATAGATAAGCTTTTAAAAAAGCTTATTTAAAAATCTGTTTATCTCTTTTCCAACTTTTTCTTGAATCTCTGGTGTAATCATAGACTTAGCATCAAGTTGGACACTGGGACTATTGATAGCTCCTTTGACAATGACATCTGCAGGATACTTTTTAATTTTAAGGGCAAATCGTGCGTCAATAGTTTGTTTCTTAGAATTGATGATAAACTTTTTACTCTTAAGGCTCATCTTCTTACTGCTCATATTGAGTTTAGAATCAATTATATCCTTGTTTATTACACTAACAAGAGTTCCCTTACTAAAACGTTCTTTTCTAAGGTCTGTGTGGGTTAGGCTACCAATAAGGTCTGTCATCTTTGAACGTGTTAAGACCGCATTATCAAAGCGAGAGTCTAGTTTACCCTGTCTCGTTTTTGTGTTGTAAACAAAGGTCCCCGTTACGGGTGCATCCATAACTTCAGGATATCCCATCATTTTCAGCACTTCTAAGGCACGTAAGTTTTTAAAATCAGCATTTACTTTTTCATCAACTATCTTTGCATTAAACTTACCCTTGAAGATATTTGAGTGGGCGGTAATAATGAGTTGCTTATCTTGTATGATTTCGCCTCTTGCCTTCATTGGTCCATAAAGCTTTCTTTCTAGTATAGGTTCTAGTCTCTCTAAGAAGGGCACGAAAATATCATAATCTGTTTTTAAAGAAGATGTTTTAAGATTATAGTGCGTTTTCTTCATACTCAGTGTGGCTAGATTTGAGCTCAGTTTACTAGAGCCCTTCAAGATATCATTTTTAACAGTAGTATCATTTGTAAGTTCAAACTTGGTGTAAGGGAAGGAAATATCAAAGGCTTTCTTCATCTCTTTTTTATGAATAAGTCCTTTTTTGATAGAGATTTTAGCCTTAGCATTAAGTCTTGAGATAGAGCTAATATCAGCATTTATATCTAAGTTTCCTTCTGCATAATTTGGCTGACCTAAAAGATATAAAAGTTTAGAAAGCTTAGCATGAGATACAGACAGCTTAGCACTTTGAGGTTCTAAGTTTTTAAGAAGTAGACTATAAGATGTTTTTGACTTAGCGACATTTGAACTCCCCTTAATTTTAAGTTCTTTTTTATCTCCCTTTATTTCTCCCTTAGTGGAAAAAGGACCTCTGAAAGGGCCCTTTGTAATAGGTTTTAAAAGGGCTAGTTCTTTGATATTAATAGAATACTTAGCCTGAGTCTTAAGTGAATCAGGCTCTATACTTCCTTTTGAAAGAATTTTTGCAAGATTTGAAGTTAATGAAAAATCATACTGTACATCAGTAGAAGAAAGATCTGCCTTAGCCTTTAAAGAAAAGCTTGTCTTAGGTAAGACAACTTGATAAGCTTTTTTCATAATCTTTTGATTGATACGTCCCTTACTTAGTTGAATGAGTGCCTTCCCCTTAAGTGTTTTAGGGTCTAAGTCTTGTAGGTTTAGGTCAATATTGAGTTTAGCATCAGCAAACTTTTGTTCCCCAATCATATATAAGACCTTAGCTAAAGATGCATCTTTAACATGTAAAACAAGTTCTTGAGGCTTCTTGTTATTTAACTTTAAAGCGTAGTCTGTCTTAGAAGCGGCAAAGGTACTTGTTCCTGCGATATTAAACACGGGTTCTTGTCCTTTTATACTTCCTTTAGTAAAGAAGGGCCCTCTAAGTGGAGCATTGGTAAGGCTTTTAAAAAGAGCAAGTTCTTTGATATCAATGCTGTAGCTACTGTCTACTACGAGGCCTGAGGTTTGAATACTTCCCTTAGAATGTATCTTGGCTAATTCAGAGTTTAGTTTTGCTAGATAGGTGATTTTAGAGCCTTCTAGTTTAGCCCGTACCTTTCCACTTAGACCCGTTTTATTAAGCCTTATATCAAACTCCTTTTTTAAGATGCCTGCATTAAGTTTTGCACTTTTTATATCAAGAGCAATGCTTCCCTTCATATTATTAGGGTCTAGATCAATGAGTTGAACATGTAAATCGATTTTTCCTTTTGCATAAGCCTTTTCACCAAGCATTGCAAGAAGTTCTTGTATTCTTGCATTGGTGAGTTTAATAGCAGCCTTATTTAAATTCATATCATCAATGACAATCGCGTAGTCTGTCTTACTAGAAGCGATATTACTAGAACCCTTGACCTTAAAATGAGACAGGTCTCCACTTACCTTTCCTTGTGTTAAAAGCTTTCCTGTGAGTCTGCGCTTAGCCTGAGAGCTAAAGCTAGAAAGGTCTTTTAAAGAAAGATCATAATCTATATCAAAACTTCTGGAAAAAAGAGAATAGCTACCAATAGCGCTAAAGGTGTTCTTTTCATCGATTTCTATGCCCAGTTCAAGACTACTCATATCTAAAGCAAATTTTGTTAGTTTGATTTTGACAGGAGAACTTTCATTAATTTTATTTTCTATACTTGGTCTTAGAAGATTATTTCCACTGCTTGTGAACAAAAGGATGTATAAGAGTAGGAAAGATAGGAGAAGTGTTGAGGTGATAATAAGTGCTGTCTTTTTCATTAAAATTCTTTTTTTTATTATTTTAGCATAGTGTAATAATAGAATTACTTTTTTCTAGTATAATCATGACAAATATTTAGTAGGTCGATAACTGACCTACTTAAAGGAATTTAGTGAAAAGAAATGCATTCTCTTTAATGGAACTTATGATTGTAATTGTTATCTTAGGACTTTTAGCATCATTTGTAATGCCAAATATCTTAGGTCAGAGTGAAAAAGCAAAGAAAAAACTTGTTTGTACGCAAATGGAAAGCATTAAAAATGCACTAAGAATGTTTAAGGTTGATAATGGAGTTTATCCAACAACTGAAGAAGGACTTGAAGCCTTATCTGAAAATCCAAGTGAAGACAAATATAAAAATTATGCAGATGGTGCTTACTTTACAGATGGTCTTTTACCAAGAGATTCATGGGGAAATGACTTCATTTACTTAAATGAAGATGGAGATTTAGAAATCATGTCTTTTGGTTCAGATAGTAAAGAAGGTGGAAAAGACGAGGGTGCAGACCTTACACTTACAGGGTGTAGAAAAAGGTAGACCTTTTAAACTTAAAGCTCTTTTTGAGCTTTAAACCTCCGCTTTAATTAACTCAAACTTCAACTTAGTTTCATACGAATTTATCAAAATCTTAGCAGAACGTTCACACAACATTTTTGAAGCCACATAAGCCCATGAAACATTATGGCTTTTATCATCAATAACTTGAAGTACGGTTTGTCCTATAAAGTGTTGTAAGACCTGAGCAGTAAGGCCTTGTTTGTCTTGAGGCACTTGTATCCGGATAAATAGTAGCTCATTTTCTTTCTTAGCAATAAAGTCTGTAGAGTAGTCAGGATGTTTTGAAAGGCTATATCCCTTTTGTGTGTAAAAGTCTTGAACTATCTTATAATAATCAAGCCCTTTTACTAGGGTAGGTGAATTGTCTAAGAAGTCTTTTTGCATCTTATAGGCAAAGTCATCAAACTTTGTCTCATGCTTTTTAAAGTTTCTATTAACGTACCAATATACAGCGGCTACAATAAAACCAAATAATAAAATAAAAATAAAACTTGACATAAATAATTGTCCTTATATGAATTAGCACATTATATCAGAGGATGAAAAATTATCGTCTAAGAGGTCTTCTCGCATTTGGATATCGGGTATTAAAACTATTTTTCTTATCTTGTATTTTCTGCATCTTATCGGTGTTTGACATTTAATGTTTATGTGAAGTTTATTGATAGTGAAATTAATGATTTTGATAAGACGATTAGTATTTATAATTGAGGAATTTTTTCAATGAGAGCCGAAGCTCCCAAAGTGTTAATTTAATTCAAGTGCATAAATACAAATGAGAATTAACATTATCAGCATGTTACTCATTTAAACTCCTTTCTTATCAAGAAAAAAGGCATAAAAAAAAGCCAAAGGTTTCGAACCCCTTAGCTTTAACACTTCTTCCTATCAAAGAAAGGAGTGAGTAACATACTGATAATGCAAGTATATCATATACTTTTGTAAATAAAGTTGATTGTTTATAATTGAAGCCTACGCAAGAGAAAGTTTGATTGTTTAAAAAGTGCTTGAAAGTCCGTAAAATAGGGGTTGGTGGTGGAGAACGAGAGATTCGAATAAATCTTACCCATATTCTATTATTATCTTTATAGTCTGTCAATAGTTTTAATTCTTTTAAAGATGTGTGTTAATTTATAAATAATATACATATTATTTAAGTCTATATCTATTTATATACAATTGTATATACTTATATGTGTTATAATCACCTATATACAAATTGAAATAGGGATTTTAATGTTTGATAAATTGATAGAATCGTTAGCTGCTAATCCGTGTTATCTTGCTATTGTATCAGCCATGATTATTTCTTATTTTATTATTAGAACAAATAATAAGCATCTTCAAGAAATGGAAAAATTAAGAATTTCACAATATTCAGAAGGAGTTGAGTAATGGATATATTAGAATTTACAATAATTGGTTTGATTGTTTTATTTGCTGTGGTTAAATATATGCAACATACTACTGAACAAGCTTTAAATAAACGTTGGAAGTATGTTGATTTTATGAAACCAATATTAGATAGTGATGAATATTCTGTTGAATTTAAAGAAATTATTTTAAGCATGTTTAACGACTCTATGCAGAAAAATTTATTATTAAAATTCATTTTCTTTGGTTCAGTGGTGACGATTTTTCAAAGGAAAAAATATGATGAGTTTAATTTATTATTTAAAGAACAAATATTGACAGATAATAAAAATCATCATAAAAAGTTTCAAGAGGCTATTCAGTTAATGATAGAAATAAATTTTTATAATGCTCCACATCTTTATATAATTGTCGGGTTCTTTCCTATTCTTATAATTGTAATTTATTCTATATTTGCTAAGGCAAATAAAATATTTACTAAGGCTTTATTCGAGACAATAGTTTTTAATACGGTTTCGTCTAAACCCATTTGTTCTAATTGATAGATATATTTTAGTATTTAGTTAAATGTTTTTAGAAGAATTTATTTTCTTCTAAAGTTTCTTCTTTTTCAATCTCTTCTATCATCTCTATCATAGGTTGTAGAAAATTTTTGATTTCTAAGTTAGTCTTTTCTTCATATTTTTCTATATTACTAAATAATAGTTTAGTGTTATATCCATTTACATTAGAACTTTCGATATATAAATTAAGTTCATTTAATACACAAATAATTTCGACATATTGTTTAGTGACTTTTGAATCAAATGAATTACTTTTGTAATGTGATATTTTTAAAGATAGAATATTAAGATAAGAATCTAATTCAGCTAAGTAATCATCATTAATATAGTTTTTAATTTCCTTTTGTACCGATTTTTTTTCTTTTTTATTTTCAAACTTCAAATCTTTAAATAGTGTAGATATTTCCATAAATATAGAATAAAGTTGAGTATGTAAAGGGGATGGAATTGGATATATAACTTCTCCAGAAGAATTGAACTTATTTTCTATAGCTAATTTAAGTGTAGTGTTTAATTCTTTTGTGAGCTTTTTTATTTGGTGAAGATACCTTTTAGATTGTTCCTTTTGTCTAGTTCTTACTAAGTCACTGTAGTTGAATAAGATTGCAACACCTGCAACAATTGCAGATAGTAAAATATACGCTCCATTATTTCCTTTGGGGATTTCAATTGTTTTCCAGTTAAGTAGTACTCCCATATTATAAACAGCTAGTAATATTAATAGAGATAATAAAGTTAATAGAAAGTATTGTATTTTTAATATTGAGATATGTCAGTCCTTGTTTAATAATTTGTTGGTTATTTGGAAGTTTTACTTACATATTTGGATAGTGGTAGAGTAGCCCATTCGTATTCTTTTTCAATATAACCAATTGTAAATAAAGTGATTATAAATAATAATGAGGCAAGAACTCTAAAAAAGTATAAGCGGAATTTTTCTGCCCAATCGTGTTTTGCTTCTAGTTTTAATTCCTTTTCTTTTAATGCTATTTTTCTTATTTCATTTAATCTATTTAAAACCAAACATATCTTATTTAGTTGTTTTTCTTTTTTATTGTCTTGTTTCAGTTGTTATCCATGAAAGTTTTAGATAAATCCTCCTGTCTCCGTTGTGCCACTGCGCGTCGATGGGGACTGCCATCGGTGAATCCTCAATTCTGT
>NVXJ01000057.1 GCA_002733885.1 Arcobacter sp.
GAATGAAAAAGTGGTGTGAAGTTGGTGATCCCAAGGAGATTTGAACTCCTATGGCATGGATGAAAACCATGAATCCTAACCATTAGATGATGGGACCACATTTTAACTTATACTTCGTCAAGTTTTGATTTTTAATCGTCATGTACTTAATGTACACTTCCTCATAAAAATAAAAGCTTTCCTCGTCTAAGAGAAAAATCAAAAAAAGTCTAACTAAGATTTCTTAAAAGCTTAAGAAAAATGGTGTCCCCTGATGGATTCGAACCATCGACATCCTCATTAAAAGTGAGATGCTCTACCAACTGAGCTAAGGAGACCTAAACAAGCACTAAGTGTTTGTGGACGGGAATTATAGGGGATTTGTTACTTAATGTCAAGAGTATTTATAATAAATATAAAAATTTATCTTATCGTATCTTTTTCACACATGAAGTTGGCTAATATAAGTCCAATGATTACCTTTGAATATAGCTTAGTTTTACTATTGTTGATACCTATACTTTATTGCATGTATAAATGCCGTGAAGAGATTGTCAAACGTGTTTTTGTGCACTTAAGTCTGTTTTCCTTAAAGCGTCCACGTTTTTGGATGCAAGATCTTTTTAAAGTTTTGATTCTTCTTTTACTTATCTTTTCTTTAGCCTCACCTATACTCATTGATAAGACAAATCCCTTAAACAGACAGGGTATAGATATAGTCCTGGCCATTGACGCGAGTGGTTCCATGCGTGCTTCTGGTTTGAGTGAAGTACGAGAAACACGCTTTGAAACAGTTCAGCGCGTGGTAAAAGACTTTATAGCCAAACGTTTAAATGATAATGTTGGGATTGTCCTTTTTGGAGACTTTGCCTTTATCGCCTCTCCTGTAACCTATGAAAAAGATATTGTTTCACAAATGGTATCTTATCTTCAAACAGGAATGGCAGGGGATAACACCGCCATAGGGGAAGGGATAGAACAGTCTATACGCGCACTTTCATTTTCAAAGGCTTCTTCGAAGGTTGTAATTTTACTTTCTGATGGGGAACATAACAGTGGACGTATCTCTCCCTCAGACGCGGTAAAGCTTGCACAAGAAAGAGATATTAAAATATATACTATTGCCATTGGGACAGATTTTAATCCTGCGCTTTTAGAAGAGATAGCTTCTCAAACAGGGGGCGAATCTTATTTAGCAGTGAATGAAGAAGAACTCAAAGACGTTTATTCTCAGATAAACAAGATGGAAAGCTCTGATATTAAGTCCGCCCAGTTCTTGAAAAAAGATTTTTATTATCAGTACATTTTAGCCCTTACTTTTTTCCTCTTGTCTTTTTATATCTTAAGACGTTTTAGGGGGCTTGCATGAGTTTTTTAAGTCCTGAATTCTTTTGGCTAGGCTTAGTGATACTGTCCATGATGTTTTATAGAAAAAAGAAAAAAGAACATGCCTTAGCCAAAAGTACACGTTATAAGCTTGTCTTTTTATACCTAAGCCTTATGATGATGATTTTAGCATTAGCCCGACCTGTCTTTGAGATGGTCCCCGTTAAACAAGATTTTGAAGGCTCAGAAGTTGTACTTGCCTTAGACCTATCTTATTCTATGCAGGCAAAAGATTTAGAACCTACTCGTCTTGAAGCGGCCAAAATCTTTATAAAAGAACTTATTGGCTCTAGAGTGCATGAACGTTTTGCCTTACTTGGTTTTACAACTAATGCGATTATACTTTCGCCCTTAACCTCAGACGCAGAACTCTTAGGCCATCAGCTTGAGCTTATTAATTCGGAACTTGTCATTACTAAGGGGACAGATATGTCTTCAGTTTTAGAACTGAGTACAAGACTTTCTCAAATCAAGGAAAAAAACCTCATTATCATAAGTGATGGTGGGGACTCGGATGATTTTTCAAAAGAGATAGCTTATGCAAAAGAAAAAGGCATTAGTATTTCCATTGTTATGATGGCAACACGTTCGGGTGCAAGACTTGAAGATAAGAGGGGGCAATGGCTTAAGGACAGTAGCAAACATCTTGTAGTAAGCTCAAGTAATTTAAATGCCAAATCCTTAGCTGAAGGGACAGGTGGTGTTTTTGTTGAGTCTGATGGCTTGTCTGAAATTTCGTCTTGGCTAGATACTAGAGAAAAAAAGCTTTCTTCTGCGGACTTGTTAATGCATCAAGAATTGTTTTATTATCCCTTGTTTTTAGCGCTGATATTTTTTGTTTTTGGAGTAACGAGTGTGTCTAAGTATATTGCAAAAGGATTACTTGTATTGTTGACTCTTGTTGGCGTAAATGCTCAAGCAGATATGCGTAGTTTCACCACTGAAAGTTCGGGGGACACGGCTTACGCAGAACAAAGGTACTTAGATGAGCTTGAAGTATATAAGAAAACAGGACTACGTTCACCTGAAGATTTTTATAATTTGGCAAATGCCTATTACAGGGCCGGGCAGTATGAAGAAGCCATAGATACTTATAAGGGGGTGCGCTCAAAAAGTGCCTCTTTAAAGGCGAAGGTATATCATAATCTTGGGAACTCGTATGTGCGAATTGAGATGTATGAAGAAGCAAGACAGGCTTATAAAAAAAGCCTTATTCTTAGGTACGATAAGCAAACAGATGAAAACCTTTTACACATTGCAAAGGCTAAAAAAGCGGATGGYCTTCAAACRGGTCAGCAAAAGGGTAARAAGAAAAATGATAGTAAAARGCTTAATGCTAAGGCRGATAAAAAAGACACCCAAAAGAAAAAAGGKGCAGGYTCTTCAAAYATGAAGGTAACAGCACAAGCCGGCGCGGGAACAAAACAAAAGGGCAAAAAGTCCAAAAGTGAGGCTCAGGTTCAGTTTAATAATAAACAATCGGGTCTGTCTTATAAACAATATGAACTCATCAATGAAAGGAAAACAAATGAAGAAAATCCTTGGTAGTCTTTTACTACTTTGCCTAAGCCTTAGTGCTAAGAGTGAGTATGAATGGGATGTAAATTTAGAAAAACAAGACCTGTATCTTCATCAAGCCAGCGTACTAAGCATGCAATGTAAGTTCTCTAAGGAAGGTAAAAATGATGATGTTGAGTTTTCTCCCCCTATAAATATTCCTTTTAGCTTTGAGCTCTTGTCTGAAAAAAGACATTTTGATGGTGAACTTCAAACCCTTAGCTATAAGTATCTTGTTTTTGCAAAAGAAGAAGGGTCTTACGAGATAGTCTTAAAGCCTGTTATGCTGTTTACCACTCAAAGCGCTATTGATAATGTTATTGAGGGTAGAGATAATGTGAATGACCTTGAGGTGCAAAGAGAAGAGGTTCGTATTGAACCCATAAAGGTTACTGTTAGTAAAACAAACTCTACTTTAACAGGAATACTGAGTTTAAAAACAGAGCTTGATTTAAGTGAAGTATCAGCCTATGAACCGGTGCACTTAGAAATCTTTTTAAAGGGTGAAGGAAACTTACAAGACTTACGTCCTCTTGACTTTGAGATTGATGGGGTAGAAGTTTTTACAGATAAGGTTGAAGCTAATCTTGAATTGGGTGAAAATGGTTATAAGGGTGAATGGATTCAACGTTTTGCCTTTGTGGGTAAAAAAGACTTTGTGATACCTTCTGTTAGTTTTCAATACTTTGACTTAAAAGATAAGAAACAAAAAACCTTGAAAACACAGGCCTTTAAGATAAAAATTAAAGAAGAGGGCATTAAACGAGAAGACTTGATAGATGAATTTGACCTACCCACAAACAAGATAGACTTTTCTTCTTATTTGGAATATATTTATTATGTCTTGATCTTTTTAGCTGGGTTTATTATCGCAAAGCTAGTAAGGCTTCCAAGTCGACAAACACCAAGGTTTAAGAAGGGTGAAAAAATTAAAAAAGCAAAAAATACTAAGGCACTTTTAGAGGTTTTAGTATCTTGTGACTCAGGACTTTTTTCTCAAGAGATAGATGAACTTGAAGAGGCGGTGTATAAGAAGCAAGGACTTAGTCTTTCAAAGTTAAAGACAAGGGCCTTATCTAAGCTCTAAGGGCTTTCCCACTTTTTCTACACAATTTGAAATTACTATCTCTTTCAAAAGTATATACTACAGGGTGAAAAGTAATTTTCACTTGCTATAATAAGACTAATAATATTGATAACACACAGGACAAAGATAAATGAACGAAAAAATAACTAAGATTAAAAACGAAGTAGCTAAGGTTGTAATAGGCCAAGAGAAGATGATAGATGGTCTTTTAATAGGACTTTTATGTGAGGGTCATATCTTGATTGAAGGTATCCCTGGTCTTGCAAAAACAACAACAGTTAATGCCCTTGCTCAAGCCTTAGGTCTTAACTTTAAAAGGGTTCAGTTTACTCCCGATCTTCTTCCTTCAGATATCTTAGGGGCAGAGATTTATGACCCTGCTCAAAACCAATTTAAAATCAAACATGGTCCTGTTTTTACAAATTTACTTCTTGCGGATGAGATTAACCGTGCTCCTGCGAAGGTTCAGTCTGCCTTACTTGAAGTGATGCAAGAAAAGCAAGTAACCATTGGAGATGAATCATTTAAACTTGACCCTCCATTTTTTGTTATGGCTACGCAAAACCCCGTAGAGCAAGAAGGGGTTTACCAACTTCCTGAAGCCCAACTTGATCGTTTTATGATGAAGCTTGTGGTGGGATATAACACTAAAGAAGAAGAACTCGAAATAGCAAGACGTATTTCTTCAAAATCAAATGCTTCTATTAATGCAGTTATTTCTCTGGCTGAACTTGAAGAACTTAAAAAAGAAGTGGCTTCGGTTCATATGGATGAAGAAATTGAAAGGTATATGATAGAACTTGTGTCGGCTACTCGTGATCCTTCGGCTTATGGGCTAAGTGATATTGCAGATTATATACAATTTGGTGCGAGTCCTCGTGTGAGTATTGATATCTTTAAGGCAGTTAAGGCCATGGCATTTTTACGTGGGAAAGATTATGTTTCTCCTGTGGATATTGCTTATATCATTAAAGAAATCATGCGTCACCGTATTATCTTGTCTTATGAGGCAGAGGCTGAGGGTGTAACAGCAGACCAACTTATTGATAAGATTGTTCAAGCGGTGGCAATCCCGTAATATGTCAAAACAAGTAAATGCGGTCCGCAAAGAGGATGTTTCTTTAAAACTCAAAAAGATTTTAGTTCGGGCAAGACGTCAAGTATTTTCAGAACTTATTGGGCCAGGATTGCCCATGTATACTCCAAAAGGAACTGCAATACTGCAAAAAATAAAAGACTATTCGAGAGAACTGCGCAAAGAGATTGGATACCAAGAAGTACAAAGTCCACAAATTA
>NVXJ01000027.1 GCA_002733885.1 Arcobacter sp.
AGCACTTAATTGGCTAACGCCAAATGAAGCCTTTTATGGGCTTGATAGGGTGGCTTGATTTAAAAAACTAAAAAATTGCACTTCAGATTTAAATTTTGGTAATTGCTTTTTGACATATATTTTTATAAAAATAGCCGCACTTGAAATAATAAGCAGCATACTAATCCATAAATATATAATGTCTAAGACAAAAATATTCACCACTAAAGTAAAGAAAATGAGAGGCATAAAGATTTGTCTGTAAAAACTAATATAAGGGATTATAAAGGGATTTTTAATACCTTGAAGTGTAGAGGTTGATATAAATAAGGTTATAAATGAAAAGAATATAAAGCTTTCAAATATGATGTAAGTGTACGCAATATCTACAACTTGTGCATCGGTGTCAAACACCATAATCATGTACTTACCAAACAAGGCTATTAAAACCACGCCAATGGCGCTCATTATGTATCCATATTTTAAAGCCTTATCTATAACCTCATCTATTCTATCAAAGTTTTTAGCACCAAAGTTGTTTGATACTATGGAGATAACGGCGGTATTTAAGCCCAGCATTGGAAGTAATATAATCTGTTCAACTCTATATCCTATCCCAAACGCCGCGACCGCCTTAAATCCATAAGTCGATACAAAGTACATGGTAATCATACTTCCTAAAGACCCTAAAAACATATTTATACTAGTAGGAACAGCCTGCCTGGCTAAATGTTTATACACTTTTATATTGGGCCGGGATCTAAAAAACAGTGATACTTCAAAAAGCCTTGTTTTATACAGTTTATAGAGCATATACATAAGTGTGATGTACTGAATTAAAACGGTTGCAAAAGCAACACCACTTATGCCAAGGGCAGGTATAAAATAAAAACCATATATAAATAAGGGATCAAGAATCACATTTAAAATAAATCCAATGATCAAAATATTTCTATAACTTTTTGTATCGCCAAGGGCTATTAAAACAGCGTTTGCACCTAAGCCAATAAGCATAGGAAATATTCCCATAAGTATGATGTAAGTGTATTGAAGTGCGTATGCTAAGACCTTCCCCTCCGCCCCCATTCCTACAAATATATATTCTAAAAGTGAAAAACTGACAAGTGATAAAACAAAGGCAATCAACATAAAAAAGCTTATACCATTTGATGCATAAACCTGTGCCATATTTCTCTTGTGTTTACCCAGCGCCCCACCTACATAGGCTGTAATTGCAGATGACAAGCCAAAACTTATAGATAAGAGCATGAAGAAAACCATAAAACTATAGGTAAGTGCCGAGATAGCCTCGGTGGATATTTGACCGATGTAAAAGGTATCTACTACGTTATACATAGTATTAAAAAACATCCCTATACTTGAAGGAATTGCGATTTGAAAGATTAATTGTTTGATATCTTTGGTGATGAGTTCATTTGTTTTTTTCATAGGCGTGACTATACTGTAATACTCTTTATATGGCATTAGTTTTTTAAAGGCATTAATTCTTTAAAAATGACATTAATCAATAGTTTAATTCTTAATTCCTACTATAATAACAAATACAAAGGAGTCCCAATGGCATTAGTATACATTGAACAAGTAGAAGAGATGGCACTTGAGCAGATGCAAACAACACACGAAAATGAAATAGAAATTTTAAATGCTATTGATAAGCTTGCTATATTTTATGACAGAGGCGAGGCCAAAGAAGAAGAACTTGTAGCAAAAATAGACGAATACATTGAACATGTTCATAAGCATTTTGCAAATGAAGAACGCTTAATGCAAAAATATGACTTTCCAAAATACGACATGCATAAAACAGCCCATGATATGTTTTTAGAAGAGCTAGACAACGCTATTAAGTACTGGAAAAGATATGAAGATATTACTAAAATTACAAACTTTATACGTAGAACACCGGAATGGATAGTACTTCATGTTAACACCGTAGATCTTCCAACCTCAAACTTTCTTGCACAAAAAATGAAGAGTACGGATAGCTAAGCTCTATCCCTTGAACTTATAAAATCCTTTGATCTAAAACATGGTCAAGCACAACATGGATAAAGGTCGGGATATGTTGGTTCGCGTCCACTCTAAAGTTCGCGAGTTCCTTGTATGTATCAATGCGTTCATCAAACAAGGCCCGAGCCTTAAGCTCATCCTCAAGCAAAGGACGTTTAGCACGTTCTTTTGCAGGTAAGCGCTTCAGTATCACATCAAAGTCAGCATCTATAAAAACAATAAGCGACTTCTCAGAAATTTTACTAAATATAGGAAGCCCACCACCCGTAGCAATAATGCGACCTTTTTGTTGAGTGAGTTCATTAATACATTTTTGCTCAAGAGTACGAAAATATTCTTCACCCTTAGTTTCAAAAATCTCCGTAATACTACAATTTTGCTCTTCTTCAATAATGCTATCAACATCCACAAAATCTTTAAACATATGTCGAGAAAGAACCTTCCCCACACTTGTCTTACCAGATCCCATAAAGCCTATTAATACTATGTTTTCATATACCAAGTTCTATCCCTTGTGCAAAAAGTTTATTTATTTTTTCATTTTCGTGACTATACTGTAATACTCTTTATGTGGTATTAGATATCTAAGCTCTGCCCTCAATAAAACACAAGCTGATACCCTTCTTAATGAGAAGATGTATAAGCTTCGCAAGCCTCAATAAAACGTGGAAACTTCTTATACGCAGAAGCGATATGTTTCACTGATACTAAAAACTTAGGTGGAATTTCATGCTTCCCTTCATATCCAAGTACAAGAGCAGAAGGTTGATGAATAATATCACATGCTTCTAGTGCACGAAGTGCCTCAGCTCTGGGAATAATTTCATGAAACAAATACAAAAGATTATCAACGGGAATATACTCTACACCCATAGGCCCTTTTACCTTTGGCATATACTTTTCAATCATTCCAATAAGTGCCTTAACCAGGTTATCAGGGGGATAACGTTTAGCTTCCTTCCCCTTTTCAACATACACAAAATAATTTTCAAAAGGATGTCTTGGCAGTTTTTCTGTTATAGCTTTAACACGAGGGTCATTAAGACTAAGCCACTCTATGCTTGTGAAAACTTTTCTTGCCTTATCTTTCATTTCCGAAATCATTGTCTTGTAGCTTTCATCTTTTAATTGCAAACCTGCGATATCTGCTCTACCCGCTATGATATAAGCATAAAACTCATCCTCAATAACATATCGTTTAATGACACCGGTTGTTGGATGTTTAAGCTTATATTCTCCATCTTCAAGGGTACCATCTTCATACTCAACTATTTGGTAAGGCACTTCAATATTTATATCATAAAAGGGATCAATCCAATCCCCATACCCCTTTTTAAAAAAAAAAACTTCATCTGCTTCTTTTACTATCTTTCTGAGATTAGCAAAATCCTTTTCAATGACATGACTAAGAGCATTACGTTGAGCCTTAACATCCTTAATTTCTTGCTTTATGGCACTATGTGCAATCATTTTCTCGAAGTTATCTTTGTGCGGTAAGGCAAGTCTCCCCTTAAAGGGTTCCAGCTCTTCTTTAGTATAAAAATTACGATCTAAAATTTCCCCTGGAACAGCAAACTTTGTAATGTACCTAAACTCTTTGCTATCCTCATTTTTCCAATAAACCCAGACCGCATCAATAATATCCCCCATATGCTCTTTTGTAGCTAACTCTTCAGCTACAAGAAACAAGGGTTCAACCCCAGTATATACCGTTGGATGCATAAAATTTTCTATTATCGTGTCGGTTTCATTTTTATTCATAATAAGGGCATTATCCTTTTATACAATGATCTTAGTAATTTTCAAAAACACTTCATCTAATCCACTAGCAACTTTAGTAGCACTAGAAACAGAGTCCCCAACATCATTAAGATTTTCAACAATCTTTTCAGAAACTTCTTTTATCTCATCAAGTTGTTTATGCAGTGCATTTATATCTTTTGACTGTTCTTCAAGCGCTTCAACATCAAAGCTCTCTAATAACTCAGCCAACTCTTCATGTTTTACTATCATTGCCGAATGTTCAGCTTTCAGTTGATTCTTATCAAAGAACTCTTGTATCTTTACATATGTATTTTCTAATGAATCATATGATGAATTATCAATAGCCATTTATTACCCTTTTTTTATATCTATAAATTTTTAGCGTATTATATATTAATATTTTGAAGCTGGTATAGGAAAAGAGCATAAGCCGTCTATAAAGAGCCAAGTTGGATTTACAAATATAGTTTTTTAATCTTACCTAAATTTTAAACTACTTGTATATCATGTTATATTATTTAAATTATCAAGATTGGTTTCATATGAGTGCTAGAATAAATATCAAAGGTAAGACCTACGGGAACTTATATGTACAAGAGTTTGCATATGCACAAAACACCCACGCCTACTGGCAAGTAAAATGTATGCTTTGCGACAAAATATTTTACGCCACCTACACCAACCTAAACTCAGGAAACACCACCGCCTGTTCAGGTTGTAATGTCATAGGCCTAAGTAGAGAAATAAGAGATGACATTGTGCAAAGAAAAGCAAACAAAGAGTCCATAGTTTCTATTGCAAAGTATTATCAAATATCAAGATCAAAGGTATATTCTGTTCTTAGACGAATGAGCAAGGATTAATAGAAGGCATATATTCCTTAGTATTTATTAAACTCATTCACAGGGCTAACTGCTTAAAAATAAAATGACACTCCTACTCTCACCTAAGCAAGTATTTAGAAGTAATAGCTATTGCATCCCCAGATTTCATTAGAAAATCCTTAGCTTTTTCATTAATAAGTGCGTTCCCTTATCTACTTACATCGAAACATCTACAGAACTGAATGGAACTTCTTTTATCTCGTTAAGAAAATGGCTCTGTCTGAGCGTAGCGAGTTTACTAAAGAAACTTTTTACTTCGTAAAACCGCCACCGATAGTTTTGACATTTTTAGAGATAAAAGAAGTGGAGTGAAGGCACCCAATAGCGATTGGGTTCGAAGCCGTTGAGAGAGTTTCTTTGCTTACGTTCTTTACGGTTAAAGAAAGTAAGGGAGCATAATAGAGCAATTCTTATTTAAGCAAAAAGTTCAGATGATAAAATAGATTTATATCCTAAACACCTTTTTTAAGGATGAAGGCTTTAACTTTTTAACTTCTTAGAGTTTGTAGTTTTTCGTATTCATCTACAGGTAAATTTTTAACATTATCTTCATCAATGATTTCAACATTAGTTATCTCGCCGTTATCATTATCTTCACCAAAATATTTTAATACAAGCTTTCCTGTAGCGAAGACTTCATGTTTAATGATTTTACCCATTTCATTATAAGTTATATTTTCACCATGTAACTTACCTTGATCATAAGTCTTAGTACTTTTCGCGCTACCATCAGCTTTTGAAACAAAGTATCTTGTTTCTATCCCTTGTCTTAGCTCATCTACAAAATGTTCCAACTTTGACATAACACCTTTTTCAGTATTGTGCTTAACTGTTTTAATACCATCTTTTACAGTAATAAATTCCTTAACATAAGCATTTTTCCCATTATAAAAATGCCTTGTAATAAAGGCATCTCCATCTTGGTATGTTTCAGTTTTTGTATTTTTACTGTTAGGGTATGTCGTAATTTTTTGATTTTCTTTCATGATAATCCTTATAAGTGCAAGTTTATCATATAAACAGTTTTCTTACCACTAAACGTCTCGATGAAAAAAGGGGATAGCCTACTAAAAAGTTTTTATATTGTGACTTTAAAGTATCCTATTTTCTTTATTTTTAATGCAAGAATACTATAAAACAAGTAAACGAAATTTCTTGAATATTTAAAGAGTGTCTTTCAAGTTTTATAAAATAGTTTTAGCTATAATAAAATTATTAGATAAAAGACTCCATAAAAGGCTAAAGTATATGCGACAAGCATCTTCTATCAAAGATATATACAATATATTTGACCCTCAGACCTACTTAGAGAAAGACACTAAAGATTATTATGTAGATATATACAAAGACTTTACAGACGACTTAAATGATAGACTAGAATTATCTGATTCAGAAGAGACTATTTTTATTGCGGGTCAAAGTGGAAATGGAAAAAGTAGTGCCTTACAACTATTTTCATCAAACTACCCAGACTTAACCAAGAAGTATGATATTAAAGTCTTAAATGCAAGAGATGTATTTGATAGAAAAGATATTGATGTAGCTGATATCTTATTAATGATAGCATTTGTCATTGTTGAAGACATTCCCAAACTTAAAAAAGAGTTTATTGATGTCTTAGAAGATATGAGAAAGAAAAAGTTAGAAGAATTAGAAGAAGTTACTGAAAAAACTACAGATCAACTTATCACTGAGCATAACCAAAGTAATTCAGGCTTTAAAATCGATCTCGGTATTTTAAAAATTGGTCTTGATTTTAAAGATACCTTTAAAATTGACAATCAAAACAAAAAAATCATTAGAGAGCTTGTAAAATTAAAGAAAAAAGACTTTCTTGACAAGATCAATGAAATTATTAGTAAATATAAACGAGAGATTTTAAAATCAGAAAAGAGACTTTTACTTATTATTGATGATATAGAAAAAATTAAAGAATCTGATCATATTTTTACAGATGAAATAAACACTATTTTACAAATCAAATGTTCAAAAATCATCACAATGCCTATTCATCTTAAAAGAAGTAGTACCTTTGCAGGATATGATGCCAAAGAAATTAGTTTTAAACTTAAAACTAAAGAAGGTCAATTAATCCCACAAAATATAAAAAAACTAACCGATATCATTAGTGCAAGGCTAGAAGACAATTCTTTAATTGACCAAGATGCACAAGAACTAATTGCTATTAACAGCGGTGGAAATTTAAGACAATTAATAAAGATTGTAAAAGAATCCGCACTAAAGGCATATAGAAATAAAAGTGAAACCATTTCTTTATATGATGTAAAAAATGCCATCTTAGAAATGAAGAGAGACTATTCATCTGCCTCCGTTGAGATGAAAGAATTTCTAGAATATATCAAAGAGCATAAAAATCCTAAAGACTATGAACCTGAGTCTATTAAAAAGCTAAGAACCGCCACCAATGAGTCCTTAATTTTTGCCTATTACAATGGTGAAATCTGGTATGACTTGAACCCTATTATTACAACTGAGTAACTATGCTAAAAGACCTACTTGTTCCTGAAGAACTTTTACAATTGGATAAATTAGATTCTGCTATTGAAATATCTGAAGGGACATCATTTCTTGCTTTATTGGGTGTAGATAGCCTTGAACTTTCAAAGACATATAGTGAGCGTTTCAATGTAGGATTTAGAAGGTTCACTCCTAAAACTGAACATATACTGGATGAAATCCTTTCCATTAAAAAAGAATTTATAGTCATAAATTTATATGAAAATACCAATAATGAATATATTAAGAATTTACTTTTTTATAGAGATTTTATTGCAGACTATCAATTAAGAATTATTTTCATACTCAATCCTGCTCACTATTTAGAAATTTCTAAAAATGCGGTAGACTTTTATAATGTTTCTAGTTTTGCTTACATGTTTACAAGTTATCAGATTGAAATGCTCAAAGAAGTRAAAAATACCGAACTGAATCAATTGATAAAGGATTATCAAGAAAAAAAGAGGCAATTAAGTAAAAAACAAAAAGTCAGTTTTTTAATAGACTTGTCTAAAAAATACGATCTTTCAGGTGACATTGAAACTTCTCTTAAATTTTTAAATGAAGCCCTTAAATTTTCTCTCCAATTAAAAGTATTAGAAGGCACAATAGAAATAAAATACCTTTTATCCCGTCAATACCGGCTCATAGGCAACTATACCGTTGCTGAAAAGTATTTACTAGAATGTGAAAAATTCTATCGTAAAAGACAAACACTTAACTATCATGGAGTAATAAGTTCTCTTTCAAGCTTATATATCATTACCCGTAATAAAAAAAGTTTAACTTATTGTCAAAAAGAATTAGACTTAGCCCTTAAAACAAATAATAAGGACATGGAACTCTTAGCACTAAATAACTTTTCTCATTATTATCAAAACACCCATGAAGAAATTAAAGAAACTGAATATTTAAATAAGACCTACTCCTTAGCAAAAAAGCTAAACCACGAGGAACTTCTTGCTGAATTAGACCATAGACAAGCACTAAGATATATTGATCTAAAAAAATATGATTTAGCCCAGCAGCATTTAAAAGCTGCACAAACTTTTTATAAACTACAAAATGATGTACTCAACATTAATAAAACATATATGGTTTTTGCCCAGTTGTACTATTCATTACATGATTATAAAAAGTCTTTAATATATTGTGATCGAGCCTATCAATATTTCAAAAAAAACAATCTAAAAAAAGAGATGTTAAGWAKTWNNAWKSWTKAMWTTTATAATTATCAAGAAGAACGTGACTTAGAAAAAGCCCTTATAAAAGTGTTTGAAGTGCTGAAACTATCAAAATCATTAAACCTATATTATGAAACCTTTGATGCTTTGATTCATATTAGTCAAGTTCATGGGATGCAAGAAGATTATAAAAGCTCATTAAAATACTTAGATGAAGCACTTCGTTTATCAAAAAGCACAACCATCAATCTTATACTCTTATATGCGCGGTATTCAGACACCTATAAAAATATGAATATTCTAGATAAGGCATATGCTTATTATCATTTAGCTTTAAAAGAGATGCAAAAAGCTAAACTGCATCAACATACGGCGTACTTAAATGAACTCTATGCCGAAATACTTGTAAAAGACAATAAGCTTGAGGAAGCACTTAAAAGCTTTCAAGAGACACTAGACTTAGCAAAAGAAAGCAATGACTTAGCAAGAATAATGTCACTTGAGGAAAACATTGCCTACTTATATAAACAAACAAAGAACTATCCTATGGCGAAAAAGTACTTTATGGAAGTTATTACAAAGATAGAGGTTATGGAAAGAAAAGACAAAAAGTCTAACTTACTAAGAGATGAAATCAAGTTAATGGCTGCTCTTTAAACTCTACTTTACGCTAACTGGCCCATTCATTAACAAAAAATTGGAGTCAGGTCGTAATTCTACACTAATAACATCTATCTAAGCCTATTCCTTCGCAGTCTAAAATATTAACCTTAACGGTAAAATAAAGGGGACAGGGTACTTTTATATAAATTTACATCAATTATTTCTTTAATCAAGGCGTATAGTAAAAAATAAAGGGGACAGAAAATAAAGGGGACAGAAAATAAAGGGGACAGGGTACTTTTATATAAATTTACATCAATTATTTCTTTAATCAAGGCGTATAGTAAGGAAGTGTACTACTGTACATGACGAGCGTAGCAACGAAGAGAAAAGGAATAAGTGGTGAAATTTAATCATTTTATTCCTTGGTCATATATCTATGAAGATGCTATTTGGAACTTAGTCATTAGCTGTCCTACTTGTAATCTGAAAAAGAGCGATAATCTAGCCCCAAAAGCATGTTTAAGCAAAATAGAAAAACGAAACAAAGAATATAACTTTAATGAGTACAACAAAGACATCGCAGAGTACTATGAAAAATGCCAATCAGCAGGATTTCTAACCCTTGATGTTGAGGGATGTATTTAATAAAAATAAGAAAGTTAATAGAATTAAAGCACTGAATACAATCAAAACATATCAAAGTAGTAGAAAAGGGCTACTCCCTGAAAATAATATCTTTGTTTACTTTAGTAAAGATTCTACAATATTTTTTATTTTTGGAAGATTTAGTCTTACTACATCTTCTATAATCAAGTCATCAACACTATCATAATCATGTGCGATAAAATTTCTTACTGAGGACAAACCTTTTAGGTCATGACTTTCAAAATGCTCTAGTGTTGAAAATTCATTATCGTCTTTTAGTTTTGAAAACTGTTCTGCAATTTTTATTATATGCATACGTATCGCAGGTTTGATGATTTTATCTTCAATGGCAGCCGTAATTTTTATATCATGAGCATCAAGGATAAACTCTATATCATTGATAGAATTAAAAATACTTTCTAGTCGGTTTGAAACCTTAGACATAAATAATATCTTTTAAAATACTTTGGTTAAGTTTTAAATTATTAGAATTTAAAGAGATAAAGTCTACTTTTTTGTGCAATTTTTCTTGTAAAAGTTCTTTAACATAATCTATATGTAGAAGCTTACTAAAGCCATCTTTATATTTTTTAGAAAAAATAGAATGGTCGATTTTATAAGCGATATCAACATCACTAAAATCTGTTTCAGTACCCTGAGCATAAGATCCGAATATACCAACAATACGCAATCCGTGAATAGACTCTTTGTTCGAGATATCTTTAACAATGTTAATAATAGTATTTTTACTCAAAATTTTCATAAATCAATTATACAACAAATTATGTATTAGACAAAGGAAGCGACAATCTTGAAATAAAGAGGACAAGATACTTTTATTCGTACTCCTACATCTAGGAAGATACTATTTTGAGTTTGGTCAGGATTAGATCGTGATTCTACACTTACACCAGCTATCGAAGCCTATTATTTAGCAGTCTGAGAATATTTAGTATCTAAACTCATAACTTCATTAATATGTTTAATAAAATCTGACTTCCCTCCATAAGAAGGATGCCTAATGTATTTAATTTCTGTTTTTAGATCAAGTTTTTGAAGGGCTTGTTCACCCTTTCTTCCGATGGCGGCTATCGTCTTGGGTTCAAATATTTTAATTAACTCTTTGATGTACCACTGCCCTTCTTCGACTTCTTTCGTGCTAGGTGCTCTGTTAGAGTTTTGTTTTCCTTTATTAAAGGGATGAAAGGGAAAGGCGTTCCAAAAGATGGGGATAATTTTTTTGTCTTCTAGCTGCTCCCAAACCATAGCAGCAGTGTTTTCGCTGGCACTCTCTTGTAAAACAATCTTTTTTCTAAGATGCTTAAAAAGTTTATGCTGAGAACTTTGAATGAGGTCACAAGAACTAAAAGGGATACCCGTTAAACGACATCCCTTATAACCCGGAGCCTCACCGATAAGTAAGATTTGATTTTGATTAATCCCATAAAGGTACTCGAAATAGAACTTTAAGTTATTACGCAAGTATGGATCTTTGTAGGGGTTAAAGGCTTGATCTCTTGAGGCTCGTCTTTGAAGTCTTTTAAAGAAGGGATCAAAAATATTCATGCTCTTTGTTTCACTCTGGTGCAAAGTCAATCTTTTTCTCCAAGCTTATCTCTAAGTCGTTAAAGGCTACTTGATAGATTAAAACTTCTACCCCTTTATCTCTTGCCTCTTCTAAGAGTTGTGCGTAAACAGGGTCAATTTCATAAGCCGGTAAAAAGCCATTTCCACCTTCTCTTAAAACCGCGAAGAAAAGAATTGCTCTATCTCCCTGCGCTTTTACTTCCATAAGCTCTTGTAAATGCTTTTGTCCCCGAGTGGTTACTGCATCAGGAAACATAAGGATATCTCCCTCTTTCATAGTCACACTCTTCACCTCAACATAACACTTCTCATTGTCTTTTTCTAAAAGAAGGTCTATGCGGMWATTTYGMYWWMMNATMTTTTACTTCAGTGCGGATTTTATYATACGCTTGAAGTTCTTTTATTGTTCCTGCTTCTATGGCTTCTTTCACCAAAGTGTTTGCCTTAGCTGCATAAACAAATATCTTTTCCCCCGAGCTGTCTTCCACCATCTCCCAGGTATAAGCTAACTTTCGTTTAGGGTTATTGTTCTTACTTAACCAAACACGTAAGCCCTCTTCTTTATAGCCCTTCATAGAACCAGTATTAGGACAATGCGCGGTAACAATTTCTCCATTTTCAAGTTTCACATCAGCTAAAAAACGCTTATAACGTTTAATAAGTGACCCCTCTATAAGTTCTGAATCAAGCAACATAATTTTTCCATTTTTTTGACATTATAACGAAGGATTAAATATTAAGCTCAGGATTTTCACTTTCCTTAAATTGACAAAACATACATATAATGGTATAGTTTGACAAAAAAAGGATTAGGAATGAGCGATATGAATAATATTAGAAACATAATACATTCCTTACCTTTTAATATAGAGTTTGGATACGATGTATTTAAGAGCCTTGATATTTCAACGATTAGTATGCAAAAATCAGTTCATAGGTCCTGCGATATCGCAGCACAAACTAAAAGAGGAAAGTTTTATAGAAAACTAATACCTGAAGCTAGTGACACTTTTCTCTTAACAAACGCTAAGCCTTATGAATATTATGACAATGAAAGCGTCGCCATATATGACCCAAAAAGGTTTAATTCAAAAGAAATATGGCAAAGTTTAAAACCTACCTACCAAAAGATAACAACAATTATACGAAGAACCCTAAGTGCAATGGATCAGGAAGACCTTTATGAGTTATGTAGTATGTTTGGAATACAACGAGTAAAGATGGAGCTAATTTTAATGTATAAACAGATGTATAAGGATGGTTTTATCAACCTTAAGGGGTTAGAGTTAGAATTAAGCGGCAGATATGACAGGAACCCTACCTATAAAATATTACGAGGATATATAGATGACATTAGCAGTAAAAACAGCCTTAAAAAAGCTAGCTAGTACTTCACTGTTTCAGCAAGAACTTTATTTTATTGGTGGAACCGCCTTGGCATATCATCTAAACCACAGAATATCTGAAGATGTAGACATCATATCACCAATAACACTACCCTACAAAGAAATTGAAAGTGCCATGTCAGCTCTTGGTGCAGTAAAACAAAAAGATATACATGAAAGTGCTTTAAGAATGAATGGCTTAAATCCAAGTGAGTACATGCTAAAGTTTTTACTCGATGATGTTAAGGTTGAGTTCTTTTGTGCATCTACAAAAATTATGAAAAATCTTGTAATTAACGCTAACCATGAATTATATGAAGAAACAAACATAAGTATGCTTGATTTGAAAACAATATCTAAACTAAAGCTATTAGCACTTTTAAATAGAGTGAAGGCTAGAGACATCTATGATATTAATGAGATTATTAAAGCTAATACCTTGAATTTAGATGAGATATTATCTTTGAGTATGGAAGTTAAAAGTATCTCAGAACCTAAAGAACTTGTAAATTTAATTAGAGACATGGAAGAAAAAGACGATGATGAAATGGTCTACCTTGACGAAAGTTCTCCCGTGGCAATAAGCTTTAAAAATTTACAAGAAAACCTTATACAAAGTATTTTATTACTAGATAAATAAAAGTACTTTGTCTAATTACCTACCACAGAAGGAAAGTAATGCTAAAGATATCAAATACCGTCACCTTAAACGAAAGTGAAATTGAGTTCTCAGCCATTCGAGCCCAAGGTTCTGGTGGGCAGAAGGTAAACAAGGTTTCTGCTGCTATTCATCTTCGTTTCGATATAGAGGATTCTTCTTTGCCAGCCTTTTATAAAGAAAAGCTTTTAGACCTCATCACTAAAGAAGGTGTCATCGTTATTAAAGCGCAACAGCACCGCAGTCAAGAACAAAATAAAGATGAAGCGATAGAGCGTCTTACCCTGCTAATTAAAAGTGTAAATCTCGTCCAAAAAAGACGTGTCGTAACTAAGCCAACCAAAGGCTCAGTCAAACGACGACTCAATTCCAAGAAAAAACATGCTCAGAAAAAAAGTCTTCGAGGAAAAGTAGATATGGAATAGAGTTTCTAAGTATCATAAGAACACTAGATTGATAAAACAATGAAGTACATTATTGGATTATTAAGTGTTCTTTATACTTATTGTAAATATCATCAGCTAGTTTATTTTGGTGAAGCATTGAGTAAGTCTCTCTCCACAAAGTCGGTGTACCATGGGGACTAAGCTTGTTTCCTACATGATGAGCCTTACATAAGGGTATCAATTTTTTATGGTTCTTCTTATCAGAGCTAGATAACTTAACATGATGCCAATCTTGAACATGTAAATTACAAACCATACAAGTATAGCTACTCATTTGAGCATCTTCATGTAACCAAGAAAGGTATGAAAGTTCACTTGCTTTAGCCTTTGGTTTAGCCTTAATAATGGATTGCGTTTTTCCAAAGCTTCCATTACTTGCTTGCTTTCCAAAGTTCCCTTTTGATACCTTTCCAAAATCACCCTTGGATACTTTCCCGAAACTTCCATTTGATATTTTTCCAAAAGTTGATTCTACTTTTGGCCTAAGTCGTTTACTAGATAGTTGTTCATCTTTAGTCATTGAGATCCTATATATTATGGCGATATCATATACAATATTTTGCTTTGGTGAAATTATTAGGCAATATGCAATATTATTATAACGATACTTTTACGATTTATTTTCATGCACCTTAAAAAAGTTGATTTTCACCAATTATTTCTTTAATCAAGGCCCATAGTGCAGAAGTATACTACTGTACATGACGAGCCTAGCAACGAAGAGTAAAGAAAGGCTTTTAGACCTCAAAGACAAACGGATTACTAAAGAAGGTATTATCGTCATCAAGGATCAACAGCACCGAAGCCAAGAACAAAACAGAAACGAAGCAATGCAACGCCTTACCTTACTCATCAAAAGTGTCAATCTCGTCCAGAAGAAGCGTGTCGTCACAAAACCCACCAAAGGGTCAGTCAAACGACGACTTACTTCCAAGAAAAAATATGCCCAGAAAAAAAGTTTACGGGGATAGGTAGATATAGAATAGAATCTCTGGATACAACAAAGATATTTCAGAGTATTACGAAAAATTCTAATTTTCAGGATTTTTAAGGCTTGAAGTAGATGGATTATTCAAAATGCTCATAAGATAAGAGAAGTTTTGTCATAAAGGGAAACCTTTTATAAGATATAAAAGGTTTGTAGAGAGTTATCGAATCTTAATGTAAGAAGCGCCTTCTCTTTGTAACTCAATAAGTTTAAGTATCCCACCCGGAGTCACCTCAGTATAAGGCTGGAGCTGCTCTTTTTTAACATTTTTCTTTTCCATAGTATTCTCGCAGACAAAGATTCTAAGATTATCGTCGGCCAACTGTTTTAAAGCAGAAAGTCGACCCTGTGTACCGTTTCCAACGGGACCACCTCGTGTCAAGTATGGCTTTTTTGTAAAACCTGTGCCTTTAAAATCTTTCATTACATACTGTAGACCTGGCCCATAGGCAACAATACTTATCTCATAATCAACCAGATTTTTTTGATAATGTTTCACCAAATTATTCAAAGTGTTAAGCATAAAATGAACACGCTTAACATCTACAAAGTCCAAGGGGTAGACAACCTTAACGGTGTCGCTTCCATCTTGGGCAGCAAGGGGAGTTCCCATCATCATTAGCACAGCCATAACAGCCAACACTATTTTATTAAATTTCATATTTTTTCCTTTCTTAGAATGCTGCAGTTAGTTGAACTGAAACACGGTCACCCATATTGTCTAGAACCTTCTGTGCATTAACATTTCCTGGGGCTGTAGCATCTCTGAACGCGTAATTAACATCGATACGTGTCGCTCCTTTAAAACGGTAAGAAAAGCCCAATGTTGCTGTTTTGAACTTGCGCTGTGCTTTCTCATCATTAGGTAAACGATCCATAATGTCATAGCGTCCAAAGACCTCAAACTTTTTAGGAACAATCTCATATTGCAAGTTTACATAACCGCCATCTGCCGTATTTTCATCACCTACAGCGTATTGGAATTGCCAATCTTCTTTTAAGGGATCAGGATCTTTGTCTTTAGCACCCGTAAAAATCATTCCTTTTGCCTTCATGTATTCTGCTTCAAAACGAAGACCGTTTTGATAGTAGGTCATACCCAGACCGTAACGCTGCCTGTTTGCATTTATTTCTGTTGTCGTTGTACCGTCATTAGATAGAAGCGTACGCTCACCATCTTGGATCCAACCGTAAAATTTCATTGATTCATGGTAGTAACCTCTTTTACCATTGAAATTATCTTCAAGCGCCAAATATCCATAATGTGTTGCTTGTTTATCTGAACCCTTCATCGAGATACCGTTCCCGTTACCGTACATGTAGGCATAAGACACTGACCAGGTGTCTGTAATAGGTACTGTATCAAAGACCTGTGCACCTGTATCTCTAAAGGCAGCAATAGGTTGATCAACAGTAGTACTTGTATAGTGTACAGTTGATGCTCCACCAGCTTGAGCACCTGTTTGTGCTGTACCAACTTCCGTGATCTGTCTCTCAAGAAGCTGCTGATTTGTCATCGATGTAAACTCGATATAGGGGGAGACAAAAACTGCTTGTAAGCCCTCTTCACTACCAGGGGTCTTGAACATACCAACACGCAGTTTTGCATAGGGAACATGCTTCAATGTCACCGAAGCATCGGTAAAGTATGTTGCAACCTCTCTGTGTCCAGCGAGGTTATTGACACCACTGTTTCCAAACTCTGTCATTATAAAGTAATTGACAAGGTTCTCGTTATCTGCCATACCACGTAGGGCAAGTCTTGCACGGAAGACATTAAATCCGGATTGGTCTGCTAAGTCAGGATTGAGCAATGAGAATGGCGTCTGATTGACACCTGTCGGACTTATCTGAACATTCCCTCTATCCTGTTTATAGTTTGCCTGTATAAAACCCCACAGTTTTGGCGTCTTACTTCTGTAGGGAACATTCACCCCTTTAGGCGCAACAGTCTCTGGTTGAGAGCCTTGTAACATTAGCCAATCTGCGGCACCAAGTTGAGCACAAGATACAAGTAAAGCCAAACTGATTGACTTTGTTTTTGAAACATATTTCATTTGTTTTCCTTATATATAGATAAGAGCAGTTTAAAACAACAATGAAAAGGAAATGTAAATTTATATTTTTCAGTAGATTTATTTTTTTTACATAAAATTTACTTATATTGTGTAAAATAGAGGATAGACTGATTAGCAAGATGATTTTTCTAAAACTGTAATTAAAGAGGAGAGAAAGATGAAACTGTACCAAAAATATCTTTCTTTTATGCTAATAATTTTGTTCATCACCATCGTTTATTTTTACTTTCAAAACAAACAGATGTTTATCAATAGAGTTAATGTGGTCCTTATAAACCTACTTGATAAACAGATAGAAGAAGAAAAAGCAAAGGCTTTTTCTTTTGCCTTTGCACTTTCACAAAATGAGACATTACAAACTGCGATACAAAACAACAATACAACTAAGGGCTATGAGATATTAAGACGCTATATGAAAACATTAGAAACATTTAGCGGATCAAAAGTACGTACTCAAATCATCTCAAAGGACTTTATTATTTTTGCAAGAAGCTGGGATAACAGTGATGCAGGATTAAACATAAAGAAGTACCGTCCTGATCTTGTGCAAATGCTACAGACACGTATTCCTCACCTTTCTTTTGAAGCAGCAAGACGTCTAGTACTAATCGCCTCCATTCCCATTATCAAAGATAATGAGTTTATCGGATTTGTCGAAGTGATACAGAGATTTAACTATATAGAAGACTACTTTACTAATTATGAGGTTGACTTTTTAGCTCTGCTGGACGAAGAATATGAGGACCAGGCAGTCTTACTCAATAAAAGACCTCGTATTGGAAAGACCATTGTGGCTAACGAAAAAGCAAATATCAATCATATAGCCTATTTACAAAAGGTAGGCCTTAAAAAATTATTAGAGCAGGGAGTACTTGAAGGAGACAAACATTTCTATTTTTCAAAAGCTATTTTAAATACCAAGGGGCAAAATCTAGGCTCCTTCATTTTAATACTCTCTAAGAAAAAGATAAAACTTTTCAGTGCCTTTGAAGAAGAGTTAGATACTTTTTTCACCTATGCCCGTAAAGACTTATATCACTCTACTATCAATCGAAATCCCTCCATAAACATATATAATAACCTTACAAGTAAATCCTTGCTATTACTCAAAGAATCTGTCCATGAAGAAGATAGAGCTGCCTTTGAGGAGAAACTAAGACAACAATTAAAAGACCATACTCATGAAGAGATGGTCTCACTTTTATTGGATGCAAACTCGAACAAAATTTCAAGAGGAAAAATAAAATGAGAATTCTTTTATTGGAAGATGAACAGATCTTAAAAGAGAGTATAGAAGAGTTTTTAATATCAAAGGGATATAAGGTGGACGGGTATAAAAACAGTGACGATGCCTTTAATGCTATATTTACCATAGAGTATGATCTCTTGCTACTTGACGTCAATGTTCCTGGCCAATGGAATGGTTTTTCTTTGCGAAAAGAGCTGGCTGATGAAGGGAAAAATATACCAACAATTTTTGTAACATCTATGTCAAGTGCAGATGCAATGCTGCGAGGATATGCGACGGGATGTTGTGATTATCTAAAAAAGCCTTTTGATCTGATAGAGCTGCTTCTTAGAGTGCAACAAGCACTAAAATCAAACTGCTTTAAAACAAATGATACTTTTATTGAACTTTCAAATGGCTATCAATATAATGTAGACACCTATGAACTTAGATGTGCATCCGGCCCGATACCCCTAAGCAAAATAGAGAGTCAAATCCTTGATATTTTTATCATTCATCGTAATCAAATAGTAAGTCTAGAGATGCTGTATGATCTGGTATGGAACAATAATGTAGACTATGCCAATGTTCGTGTTCAAGTCAACAATCTTAGAAGAAAACTACCAAAAAAGCTTATTACAAATATTTACGGCGTAGGATATCGTCTTGATTGTTGATGAACGAAAATTTGTAAGACGTTACAGTCTGATTTACACCTTTATTATTTCTTTTATTCTCTTGGCACCTTTATCTATCTACGTCAATCATGAGCTTAATGTGCAAGAGATCAAGACAGAAATCGAGCTCAAATCTATTCAAGCTAATATCATAGGTTCTATGGGTACATTTGGAAATAACCCCAATAAAGTTTTTGAATTTCCAAAGTTCACATCTTACGAATCAGGCTTGTATACTAAAGATTATTCTATCATCTATACACAGATTAAAGAGCCCTTGCCTTCCTTTATGAGAGGATATCACAGCCAAGGCCTTAGCCGCTTCCTCATCACAAAAATTCCATCAGAAAAGTATTTTTTTGCAGATTATATTATTACTAGAACAACTATATCCTATTCATCAGTACTTCTACAGGTAAGCTTTATTGCTTTTGGTATTATCGCACTTATCTTATTTCTTTCTTTTTACTTTTTAAACAGCTTTTCTATGCCATTTAAGCGCGTAAATGAAAAACTTGATGATTTTATTCAAGAGTCTATGCATGAGATGAATACACCCTTAAGCATAATCAACGTCAATGTTGACCTCTTTGATAGTAAATACGGTAAAAACAAATACTTTAACCGTATAAAATCTGCTACAAAATCATTAGCGACTATCTACAACGATATGGATTACCTTATCAAAGAAAATCGTGTCGATTATAAAGATGAGCTAATATCTTTAGAAGCTTTTATTCAAGAGCGTATAGAGTATTTTGAACTCATTTGTCAACTTAAGAACATAGAACTCTCCTTATATGCTCCCACTAAAACAGTTATTATCTTCAACCCAACGAAGCTACAACGTATTATCGACAACACCTTGTCTAATGCAATTAAATTCTCAGACAAAGACGGCCGCATAGAGGTACGCATCCAAGAGACAGAAGAAGGCGGGATCTCACTTTCTTTTCAAGATTACGGACAGGGAATTAAAAACCCTGAAAAGATAATGGGCCGCTATTATCGCGAGAATGAATATAAAAATGGATTTGGTATCGGCATGAGTATAGTGAAGTCTATTATAGATGAAGCAGGTATTACTCTTCATGTGAAATCCAAATTGTCTGAAGGCAGTACTTTTATCTATATCATCAAAGCATCCCTCCTTTATAAAGAAGATGCTAAGTAAAAGGTACTGAATGTATATTTTTCAATGAATAAAGCAATATATGTAAAATAAAGAAAAACTAATAAATAGTGTTTATACAGAATAAAAAGTTTCTTTTGCTAAAGAGTAAAGGAATAAGTGGTAAAAATTGGTGGAGACGTCGGGTGTCGAACCCGAGTCCTAAAATGGATAGAGAGAGGCGTCTACATGTTTAGAAAGGTTGTTTAAATTTAATCTTGATTTCACACAACCTGCAAGGTTAGACAAGACGATTTTCTAAGTTCGTTTTTAGTCGAAACATCCTAAAAGTATATCTATCATGAGGGTTATACTTCATAATCTCTTCTTGGATAGAATCAAAGAGCGAAGCAGCCCGTCCTCTTGCGAGGGGGTAAAACTTATGCTACTGCGTAAGCTGGGCGGTAATTAGTGTTGTTTGCGTTTAAGCAAGTTGAGCCGCGTAAGGGAAATGCTCAGTCCCACATGCAACCAATCCCCGAAACCACTCCAGTCGAAGCCAAGTCGTCCCCAAGGTATATCCGCAATGGATAAAAGGTAAGTGTCACTAATATAATGAAAGTATAGCAGGTCTGAGTTTAAAGTAAGGGGGCTGTGAGATAAACTCTTTAAGAGTTTATCATATCTTTGATATTCTTTGCTATTTGAGAACACTTTTCAATCTTTTGAATCTTTGTAAGAGACTCATCCAGAAGCACTTGAATAAAGGCAGAACCAACGATAACACCATCCGCGCCTTCTACTTTTTCTTTTGCTGTTTTTTCATTTACACCAAAACCTACAAAGATAGGTGTGGGTGTGTACTCTTTTATAGAAGTAATAATGCCTTGAAGGTCTTCAGAGTTACCTGAACCTGTGATACCTGCGTAAGCTACCAGGTAGATAAACTTCTGAGCATCAGCAACCACTTCTTTGATACGAGCGTTTGTGTCTGTTGGCGCAACAAAGGCAATATTTGCCACATCATTATTATTAAAAAGTTCTTTATATCTTAGTGCTTCTTCATGTGGAAGGTCTGGGATAATCATTCCTGATACGCCTAATTCTTTTGCCTTAGGAAGAAGTTTGTCCATGTTATATTGGTAAAACAGATTAAAATAACCCATCCACAAGATATCTACATCTTTAGCAACTTGAGAAGACACATCTAAGAGGTCCTGAAATTTAAATCCTAACTCTAAGGCTTTATGGTTTGCTCTTTCTATGATTGGGCCATCGGCTACTGGGTCTGAAAAAGGAACCCCTAGTTCGATAGAGTCAACCCCATTTTGTGCAAGTGAAAGTGCTAAGTCTGCTGTAAAGTTTTTATCGGGGTAGCCAGTGGTAATGTAACCTACTAATTGTTTCAAATAGTCTCCATATCGGGTAGTTTTAAGAGGGAGAAGCTAATTTTGCTCATAGAATTGTCCATTTTAAGGTCTTCTTGCCATTGAATATACATATCATTAACAGACACTAACCAAGTAATAACCTCTTCATTAGCAGGTCCCTCAAGGTAACGCATCTTTTCTAAAGAGTCTTCTACAAAGGTTGATAAACGAACCATGGTTTCAATTTTTAAAAAGCTTGAAGCAGATTTTATATTATGAAAGATTCTAAAAAGTTCATCTAAGGCATGTGTATAGCGGTCAACCTTACCTAAGTCTATGATCAAAGGCTCCATGATTTCTACCATCATTGCATAATGATCAAGAAACTCATCAACGATTTCAAAGTCATAATTATCTTCTAAGTCACGACGAACGCCCATTACTTCTCCTAAATTTATACAATTATAGCACTATAGAGTAAATATTTCTATACTCCTGCCTTTAAAAAAATAAATTGACTTATAGCTTAGCTATAATACGTTAATATTCACATAAAGATTTATGTACCTAAGGTTATTCCTATGAAGAAGAAACTCTCCATTAACGCTATAAAAAAAGCAAAAAATGAACGTTTATTAACAATGATTACTGCTTATGATGCACTTTTTGCAAGTTTACTAGAAGAAAGCGCGGATATTATCTTAGTAGGTGATAGTTTAAATATGAGTTTTAATGGTAAGCCTGATACCTTAAGTGCTACACTTGATCAAATGATTTATCATACAAATGCTGTATGTAATGGGGCGAAAAATACCTTTGTTATATGTGACATGCCTTTTGGAACCTACAATAATCCAAGAGCTGCTCTTAAAAATGCTATTCGTGTTTACCAAGAATCTCCTGCAGACGCGGTCAAGATAGAGGGTGGAAAAGATAAGGCAGCACTTATAAAAACACTTACAGACAATGGCATAGCTGTATGTGGGCATATTGGTCTTCTTCCTCAATCTGTTCGTGGTCAGGGCGGATACATTGTTAGAGGTAAAACCCCTGAAGATATTGAAACCCTTATTGAAGACGCCGAGGCTATTGAAGAAGCGGGTGCTTTTTGTATTGTCATAGAAGGGGTGAAAGCAGAAGCTGCTCAAGTTGTATCTAAGGCTGTAAACATCCCTATCATTGGTATTGGAGCAGGTACAGAAGTAGATGGACAGGTCTTAGTTTTCTCAGATATGTTAGGTCTATTTGAAGCCTTTACTCCGAAGTTTGTGAAAAAATATATGGATGGAGCTACCCTTGTTAAGCAAGCGGTTGCTAGATATAAAAGCGAGGTTGAGACAAAAGACTTTCCTTCTAGTGAACATACTTACTAATGAGACTGCTTTAAGATGGAAGGCTCTGTAGAAATAGAAAAATTCACCTCTGAGAGTGAACTAGAACTAACACTTCGTCCTGACTCATGGGATGACTACATTGGTCAAGAACAGTTAAAAAAGAATCTTGGTGTTTTTATAAAGGCGGCTAAAAAACGCGCAGAATCCTTAGACCATGTTCTTTTTTACGGGCCTCCAGGCCTAGGGAAAACAACCCTTGGTCTTATTATCGCTTCTGAAATGAACACCAACATTAAGGTAACCGCTGCACCAATGATAGAAAAATCTGGTGACTTAGCAGCAATTTTAACCAATCTTGATGAGGGTGATATCCTTTTTATAGATGAGATTCACCGTCTTTCTCCCGCAGTTGAAGAGATACTTTATCCGGCTATGGAAGACTTTAGACTTGATATCATCATTGGTTCAGGCCCCGCGGCTCAAACCGTTAAGATTGACCTTCCCCGCTTTACACTTATAGGTGCAACCACAAGAGCGGGTATGTTATCTAATCCCCTTCGAGACAGGTTTGGGATGAACTTTAGACTTCAGTTTTATAATACAGAAGAACTTGCAACCATTATGATTAAGGCCTCAGCTAAGCTAGAAAAACCTATAGAAAGACCTGCTGCCTTAGAAATATCACGTAGAAGCAGAGGAACACCACGAATTGCCCTTAGACTTTTAAAACGCGTACGTGACTTTGCCGAGGTTGCAGATGAAAATTCTATCTTACATGAGCGAACCCAGTACGCCTTAAATGAACTTGGTATAAATGATAATGGCTTTGATGAGATGGATATTAGATTACTTCAGCTTCTTGTTAATGCCAAAGGTAGGGCTATGGGTTTAAGTACCCTTGCAGCAGCTCTTAGTGAGGATGAGGGAACGATTGAAGATGTCTTCGAGCCTTACTTACTTGCCAATGGATATCTTGAAAGAACAGCCAGGGGTAGAATAGCCACACAAAAGACTTATGAGGTCTTAAAATTCAAGCCACTCAAGGGTCAAACCTTATTTGAATAAATACCTCAAGCAAAGGCAAATAGCTTTGCTTGAGTAAAATAACCTAAAATGGAATACCCATATGAAACCACAACATTTTTTTATGATGCTTTTTGCCTTTTCCCTGTATTGGATGTACCAACTTTATAACGCCTATTGGATGCCTATCCTTATTGGTTCACTTTTAGCAATTTCAACGGCCAATATTCATAAGAAATTTCTGGATATGTTTAAAAATGATTTTTTTGCAGCCTTTGCTTCAAGTATCTTACTCGCCATCTTACTTTTTGCGCCCTTAGGTTACTTTTTAACAGCCCTTACCATTAAACTCCATGGCGTAAACATCGATACCTTTACCATTGTTTATGAAAAAATCGAACTTTGGATAGGAAATCTTCCAGATTCTCTTGCCTTTATAAAAATTCAACTTCAAGAGTTTACTGATTATAATAATCTAAGCTCTATGGCAGGGGATTCCTTAGGTCTTGCTGCAAATATAGGAAAGTATTCGGCCTCATTTTTAAAAGATGCTTTTTTAATTATAATTTTTTACTTCTTTGCTCAGTATTATGGGAAAACGATTATGCGTTACCTCATTAAAATCATCCGCCTTCCTCAGCAAGATACTACGCTCTTAAGTTTAGAACTTTCTAATGTTATGTCAGTGGTGTTTTATTCTATTATTGCCACCGCAACACTTGAAGGAACCCTCTTTGGTGTTATGATTAGTATCATTGGTTATAACGGTTTACTTTTTGGGATTATGTACGGTATTGCTTCTTTGATTCCTATTGTTGGAGGGGCTTTAATGTGGCTACCATTTATGATTTATGAGCTTTCTTTAGGAAACACAGGCAATGCCTTGTTTATTTCCTTGTACTCTATCATTATCATCTCTATTATTGCAGATACCTTTGTTAAACCAATGATTATTAAGTATATAGATGTTAATTTTATTAAGTCGAGTACGAAGATAAATGAGCTCTTAATCTTCTTTTCTATTCTTGCAGGATTAACAGCATTTGGTTTTTGGGGAATGGTTTTGGGGCCTGCAATTACAGCCTTTTTCATGGCCTTATTGAAGCTTTTTGAAACACAAGATAAAGATTATTTAATATAAGAAAGGTAAAGACCTTTCTTTACTCAGCCTTCTTTTTTTTCGCTTTAACATCCATAAAATACAAGATATATAACCAAACAATAGCCATGATAGCCATACCTAAAGACATGGCCTGACCCTGAGTTAACCACGTCGTACCTAAGACATATCCTATATGCGCGTCAGGTGCACGCCAAAACTCTGCGGTAAAACGTCCTAAACCGTATAAGGCACCATATCCAAGAGCAATAGAGCCTGTAAAAGTCATCTTCTTTCTAAATGCATATAAGATAATAAAGATAAAAATACCTTCTAAAAATGCCTCATATATCTGCGAAGGATGGCGTACTACACCATCTACATAAATAGCCCAAGGTGTATCGGCAAGTGTCGTTTCACGTCCAATTAATTCTTGATTTAAAAAGTTTCCAATGCGCCCAAAGAAATAACCTATAGGAACAGCGATACCCACTCTGTCCATTAAAAACCAAAAGTTCACGCCTACTTTTCTAGCATACAAGTAAGCACCCAACATAAAGCCCATAAGCGCTCCATGATAAGACATTCCCCGTATACCTACGAACTCACCATTAACAAAGGGATTAAAGATATTCCATGGGTGGGTTAAATAATCTAAGGTATTGGGGTCGTAAAAGAGTATGTATCCTAAGCGAGCACCCAAAATAACCCCTACTTCTACCCAGATAAAGAAGTCATCTAAGTTCGTCTTCCCTAAGTCAATATTGTCTTTTTTCACTAACCATTTTGCAACAAAAAGAGCAAATAAAAGTGCAAGAACGTACATCATTCCATACCAATGAACCTTTAGTCCAAAGAGGCTAAAAGCAACAGGGTCGAAGTTTGCGTAGATATGATTCCAAAATTCCATAATTATCCAAGAAATATTTTTTAGAAGTATAGCGAAATAGTATGCAGTAGTATTACAAGGGTAGCTTACAGGTGTGCTTAGACACCCATAATAAAGTTATAAAAGAGAAGAGGCTTGATCAACCGCATTAAGTTGTAAGCTATCTGGTCCACTTAGATTATCTGGAATCCATGGACTTAAACAATTACGATCTTTGGTACAAGGATCTGTCAATGTTTTTAAAAACTCTACAAGATTATCAATCTGTCCATCGGTGGCAATAACACTTTGATGTGGCGAGATACCTGCCGTTCTATTTGCATTAAGTTGGGCTAAGGCTAAGGCCGTATTTGAGGCTGTATTAGTTGTCTTAACCATACTGTCAAGTTGAGAAAGGTCATATCCAGGAACGGCCGTATCAGGATTAACCATATGAGTAACGACTGCTCTTAAGCTTGTGTATCCACCCGCATGTCCCCATGGTCCTGTCATTTCAACATTTAAAAGTGTTGGTGTTCTAAAAGCATACTTGTCTACACTATCAGAACTTTCTCTCATACGTCCGAAGTCATCTTCAACTCCATCACCCTTTCCACGACCAACTTGAGGCATGGCAGCAACATGAAAACTTTCATCTGTAAAGAAATCTCCACTATGACACATAACACAGTTCATCCCACCTGCTTCGTAAGAGCTAAAAAATAGTTTTGCACCATGTTTTGCTTCCGTAGAGATTGCTGATGTATCACCTTGAACATAAGCCTTCCATGGAGTGTTTACGAAAACTTGAGAGCGTTCATACTCACCAATGGCATCGACTATGTTTGGAAAATTTACAGAATTTGTACCATACACGCTATCAAATTCATTTTGCCAAGTATTAGTAATGGTTTGAGATACAAAACGTGTTGCAAGAGCCGTTCTTAATACGTCATTACTATTCCCTGCTTCAAAAACAAAGCCTTTCATCTCTTCAGGAGAGGTAACAGGAAAACGAGCTTGAGCAACCGTGAGATTAGCACCTGCGCTTAAGTCTACAAAACCAAATGCTGAATCAGGGGTTCTAATCCCACCAACACTTCCATTTTCACCTGCGTTAGGTGTGATACTTTGAACGCGTCCATCCCAAAATAATACACTATCCCATAAGGCTATATTAAGAGTCGATGGTGCATTTCTAGGAACAGGCGCAAAGCCATCATAATGAGCAGAACTAGCATCATGAAGTCTACCCTCACCCAAGAGATCTTCAATCACAGCACCAACACCCACAGATAAAGAAAGGTTATCCCCTCCCCCAAGAACAGGATGGTGACAGGTTACACAGGCAGAGTCTTTATCTCCACCTAAGCCCTTAGTATAAAACAGTTTCATCCCTAATTGTGCCTTAGGACTATTAATAGAAGGAATAGTTCTATTTGTTGAAGGATCGCCCGTTAAAGCATAGCTACTGATAAGTACACTTACTTCATCATCAATATTTTTATCACCATCATGTCCACAGCCCACTAAAAGAGCGAGCACTAAACTACTCATTATTACTTTTACATGCATTATTCTCTACTCCACGATTTTTTAATACGTGGATTATACTTTAAGCATGTTACAAAAGTATTAAAATTAAATTATTTATAATTTTTTATCATTATTTAAAAGGTTTATGATACTTTTAAGACTTATTTTTCTAGTGCGTCAGCAATTAGTTCTATAGGATTTTTAAATATAGTGTCAACATCAGCTTCAAACATCGCATTCGTTAGTTGCATTCTACAGGCTGAACATTCAGAAGAAACATATTTAGCCTTAGTTTCCCTAATCATAGCCGCTTTTGGTTTTCCCGCTGCTTCTGCAAAGTGGAACTTCTCTGTTTGCATCGTAACACCACCAAAACCACAACATTGGTTAGAGTCGCTCATCTCAACGAGGTTATAGTTATCTTTAATAAGCTTTCTTGGTTCTTCAAAAACACCCTGCATCTTTTTCGCATGACAAGGGTCATGATACGTAACAAGAACATCATTTTTCCCACGTGTTTTTAATATTTCATGTAGATTGGTTTCTTTTTCTAACCATTCGGTCGCCATATAAATCTTAGACTTTAGATTAACCGCTCTTTCTTGCCACTCAGGCTGATCGTGGAAATAATGTTCATAATCTATCTTAATCATCGCCGAACAAGTAGCCTCAGGAATGATAATGGCTTCAACCGAGTCTATAAAGCTTTCAAAATATTCTATGTTTTCTTTTGCAAGGGCGTCAACCGTGTTAAAGTCTCCTGTAAAGTAAGCAGGAGCTGAACAACATTTTTGACCCTTTGCTAAGAAGGCATCAATCTCAAGTTCTTTAAGAACCTTTAGTAAAGAATCACCAATATTTGTATAGTTATAGTTTGCTAAACAACCAATGAAGATAGCGACCTTACGTTTTCCACCATTTTCTATGTTTTCAGGATACTTGTTTAAAAAAGAGGTCTTTCCCATAGCAGGTAAAAGTCTGTCTTTTTTGATAAGGGGAAGGTTGAACCTAGGCTTGATAGATGTTTGTTCTGCCTTGATTTTAAAACCACAGGTCTGAAACACATATCCTAGTTTAAAGGCAATATCCATGATAGTTCTATGACGTAAAAGATAAAAGAAAACACGTTTAAAAAGTGCAATACCAAACTTGTCGGCTATATCTGCTCTTACTTGTTCTATCACCATATCTGTAGGCAGGTCTTTTGGACATACTTCTACACAGGCTGTACATAAGAAACAGCTTTCAAAAATATCTTTAGCATTTTTATCTAATTCAAGATTACCATTTTGATAGGCACCCAAAAGGTCTAAAAATCCTCTAGGACTTGTTACTTCATCTGCATTAACCTGATAAATAGTACATACAGGTATACACTTTGCGCACTTGATACAAGGGTCTGTTGTTTCTGCAAAGTTAAAAATTTCTCCGGTTCTTGTTGCCACGTCTTATCCTATACTGTTTTTGAAAATGTTTTTGCATTTCCAGCATGTGATTTCATATAAGCATCAAAAGGCATAACAATGTTTCTTATTAACATCGTTCCTGTTGTACTTACTTCAATCTTATCTTCGTTCATAATTATTAGGTCTGCTTGCACAAATTCTTGCAAGGCCACTATCTCATCTGCAAAATATTCTTTAAAGTTTATATCGTATAATGATTCAAAACGCTTAATATCCAACTTGAAATTGCTCATTAGTTCCATAATCACAAACTGTCTAATTTGGTCATCTTGGCTTAAAACCACACCTCTTTCGAAGGGAAGTTTACCTGCATCAATAGCCTCTTCATAAGGAAGCATTTCTTTATGGTTTTGAGCGTAATAATCTAAACCCTCTCCTATAGAAGTGATACCAATACCAATTAAGTCGGCCCCACCCTTAGTTGTATAACCTTGGAAGTTTCTATGGAGTTCGCCCTTTTGTATGGCTAAGAAAAGCTCATCATTAGGCTTAGCAAAATGGTCCATTCCAATCATCTTATAACCATTATTTTCAAAAAAGTCTATGGTGTATTTTAAGATATTTAGCTTCACATCAGGTGTTGGAAGTGTTGTCTCATCAATCTTTCGCATGGTCTTTTTAAGCCAAGGAACATGAGCATAATTAAACACAGCCAAACGGTCTGGATTAAGGGTTAGCGTCATATCAAGGGTCTTTTTAAAGGTCTCAAAGGTTTGAAAAGGAAGACCATAAATAAGGTCAACATTTATGCTCTTAATTCCATACTTACGAGCCAAGTCTACCGCCGCCTTTGTAATATCATAAGGCTGAATTCTATGAACAGCTTGTTGCACCTTCTCATCAAAGTCTTGTTGTCCAAAACTTACACGGTTAAAGCCATTATCAACCATAAGTTTCATCTGGTCTTCATTTAAAAAGCGTGGGTCAATCTCGCAAGACACCTCAGCGTCTTTTTGAAAATTGGGGAAGATTTCTTTTATCTTAGAAATAATGCGAGAAAGTTGTTCCGCAGAAAAGTAAGTAGGCGTTCCTCCTCCAAAATGAAGTTGCATCACTTCTCTGTTAACATCTAAGTGTTCTTTTAAGATGTCCATTTCTGTAAACAAATAGTCAATATAACGCTCTTTTTTATCTTCTTTAGAGGTAAAAACAACATTACATCCACAAAAGTAACAAGCAGAACGGCAAAATGGAAGGTGAAAGTATAAAGACAGGGGACGAGATGAATCTTGRTTTTTTAGCTTATTTATATAAGTATTATAGTTGTAGCTGTCTGTAAATTCTAAGGCAGTAGGGTAAGAAGTGTAACGGGGGCCTGGTTTAGAGTATTTTATATATTTTTCAAAATCCAACATCTTTAGTCCATTATCTTTTTTATAATATGCGATTATGCCTAAAGTCGACTAAAAAGGAGTTAAAAAAGTATTATCCTAATTTTAATCATGGTCTAAAACAATGGTAAAGCGTGTTCCAAGATCTGTGTTTTCAACAATAATATGTCCGCTACAATGTTCTTCAATAATCATCTTTGACATATATAAACCAAGACCTGTTCCATTTCTTTCATTTTTTGTCGTGAAATAAGGCTCAAATATTTTATCCATAATTGCCTCAGGAATTCCGCCCCCATTATCTTCAAAACTGATCACAGACTTATCATCATACTCGCTTCCACGAATTAAGATATAAGCACTTTTTTTCTGGTGTTCGACTAAGGCGTCCATGGAATTCTTCATAATATTTAAAAATACTTGGACCAGTTCACTAGAATAAAGTTTCATAGGCTTTTGCAGGCTTTCAAAGTCACATATCACGTCAATATTTTCTCGTATAAAAGACTGCTTTATTATCCCTAGAGCAGTATTTAAAAGGTTAGCGAGTTTAACAGTATCTTTTGACTTTTTAGGATTAAAGAAGTGCCTAAAGTCATCAATAGTATCGGAGAGAAATTGTATATGTTCTGTCACCTTATGCATGTCCCTAAAAAGAGGTGTTTCTTCTTCATCTTTTAAACTCAAGTCTAATTGAACCGAGGCAATAATAGCAGATATAGTTGAAAGAGGTTGCCTCCATTGATGAGCAATCATAGATATCATCTCACCCATTTGAGCAAGGCGCATCTGCTTAGACATAAGTTCATCTTTAGAATGGTTTTTCAAGACCTCTTCTGCAATACGTTCTTCTAATAAACAGTTAAATGAAACAAGTTCTTCTTCGGCTTGCTTACGCTTTGTAATGTTTGTTACCATAACAAATGAGCCTAAGGCCCTGCCCTCTTCATCACATAAGTTTTCTGTACTACAAAGACAATACACACGTCTTTTATCCCTATGAATAAGCTCTAGTTCATACTGACTTCCACCTTCTCCTCTTTTTAACTTTGCTAAGTCAATATCAAACTTTTCCTTGCTAACCTCATCCATAAACTCATGAATGGACTTTCCTATGAGTTCATTTTCATTAAAACCCAAGATATTGATAAGGGCTTCATTAGCCATAATGGTTTCTTTATCAAGGTCTAAAACCCAGATCCCTTCTTTAGCCGTTTCAAAAATATTTTGGAAGAATTTTGTTGTTTTTTCTAACTCTTTCACCTTATCTTCTACACGTTGTTCTAGATTTTGGTTAAGCTGCTTTAAGTCATAAGAAGACACATTTACAAGGTGAGCTAAGGCTTCTAGGGTTTCTGCGTACTCTTTTCCTTCTTCTATATATTTTCGTATAGGAGGATTACTTTGTTTTGGTAATAAGCTGTCTTTTTCCGAGAGCATCAAAATAGTCATAGATTGATTTAAGAGCTTATTACTTTGATTAGAACTAAAAAACTCACCATAGGTAAAAAATCCACTTACAGGGATATCTTGAGAATATAATTCAAGTTCGGCTTCAATATTTTCTTGTAAGAACCGTCTTCTTGCCATACAAGAGTAAATAAATACAGACTCTACAGGGTACTTCAAAATCACTTGGGCATTTTCTCTACCATGACTTAAGATAAGCTCAGGATTACCAACACCAAAACGAACCTTTGCACCCTTAGGAAGATTACCTGCAAAACTCAAAGAACCATCATCATGGGTTTTCATGATTGCCCTAGCGATAGTTAGCCCATCTTCTTGCATAATTAAGGGAAATTCCACCCCAATACGAGGGAGTTTTCTAGCCGCATTTTCACCTAAGTACTTTCTATAGGTTTCATAAGCAGAAATACCATTAATCTCGTATACCCGGTTACCTTCAGCCTTAGTAATTGTCATTTCATTACCAATAGGCACCCAGTCAAAACTATAATGAGTATTTACATGCAGGCCATTTCCCTCAAGAGAAACACCAACTATTCCCTGCGAACTTAAGCTTCCTTGATGCATGATATACGTTTTTTCAAACTTAGCGTTATCTCCAGCCATTCCACCTGCAACAACCATCTGAGAATTTGTGTCATGAAAGGCATTTAAGATTTCTTCCCCATTTGCGTATATTCCATCACTAAAGGCAATCATCAAACGTGTTTTATCTTTAGCAATCTTAGAATATAAGTCCAGTGCATTTTCATAACTATCAGGTCCTTCTACAAAACCACTGCGCAAGGTAACATTATCAAAACAAGATATTGAAATAATAGTTTCTAGTAGACTGACTTCTTGATTTTGGATTTCACCATCAGTGGTTGAACCAATGATATGTGCATTAGGAATAAGATGTGTTAGTTTCTTTAAAAGGGATTGTAAAAAAGAGGGATCCGTGCAACCTGAAAAAACTTGAACAAGGCAATTTTTTTCTTTTTCAAAGCTATGTGATGAAATAAAGGAGGAGAGTTCTTTATCACTCTTATATTTGTAGGAGAAGCTTTTCATAGACCCAATCTATTAAATTAATTTACATAGATTGTAACATATATAATTATCATTAATGCCAAGACTCAAGGTAACATCAAGCTTTAACCATATTTTTGCTATACTCAACATACTTATTTTTACTAGGAATTTCATGATAGATATTAAACTTTTACACAAAGATTTTGACGCTGTAGCCGCTATGTTGCAAAGAAGAAAAGTTGATGCAAGCGTGTTAGAAGAACTTAAAGATGTTCACCAAACTTATAAACAAGCTCGTCAAGAACTTGAAGCCGCACAGGCACAACAAAATGAAAAATCAAAACTTTTTGGTCAGTATATGAGAGAGAAAAAAGATATTACTGAACTTAAGGCACAAGTTGATGCAAATAAGATTCTTATAAGTGAGAGACAAGAACTTACAAGAACGCAAGAAGAAAAATTAAATACTATTTTATCTGCCATTCCTAATATTCCAGATGAAGATGTTCCTCTTGGAGCAGATGAAGATGAAAATGTAGAAATCAAAAGAGTTTTAGAGCCAAAAGAATTTTCTTTTACGCCTAAAGAGCATTGGGACTTAGCTTCAAACGGTTGGATAGATTTTGAAAAAGGTGTAAAGGTTGCCAAAAGCCGTTTTTCTGTTATTGCAGGAATGGGTGCAAAGATAGAGCGAGCCTTAGTAAACTTCATGCTTGACTTTAATGCTGAACGCGGTTTTGGTGAGGTTTCTGTTCCTGTTATCACAAACAAGCCTTGTTTAATGGGAACGGGTCAGCTTCCAAAGTTTGAAGATGACTTATACAAGATAGAAGGCGAAGACTTATACCTTATCCCCACAGGTGAAGTTCCTGTAACAAACTTGTTTCAAGATGAAATCATTCCAATAAATGAACTTCCTATAAAAATGACAGCCTTCACTCAATGTTTCAGAAAAGAAGCAGGAGCGGCAGGAAGAGATACAAGAGGTATCATCCGTCAACACCAATTTCCAAAGGTTGAATTAGTCGCCATTTCGACACAAGAAGATAGCAATAGAGTCTTTGAAGAGATGGTATCCTGTGCCTCTGACATGTTAGAAGCTCTAGGCTTACCTTATAAACAAATGCAACTATGTACAGGAGATATGGGCTTTTCAGCAGCAAGAACCATAGACCTTGAAGTATGGTTACCTGGCCAAGGCTGTTACAGAGAAATAAGCTCTATAAGTAACACAAGAGATTTTCAAGCAAGACGCGCAAAAATTCGCTACAAAGACGGTAAGAAAAACATCTTAGCCCATACTCTTAACGGTTCTTCTCTCGCGGTTGGACGCACTATGGTTGCGATTATGGAAAATTATCAGAATGAAGACGGAAGTATAGATATTCCTGAAGTATTGAAGCCTTATATTAAATAAGGGCTTTAGGTTTTTATCGATGAGTCATTCTAATAGACAGATTTAACTGCCTATTAGCTGCCTCGGTTTAATGAGGTTTTTGATTGGGTTTTATGAAAAAGCTTTATATTTTTGAAATTTCTTCTACTTGAGTGTTTAATATTTTCTTCATCATTACAAGAGAAAATTTAACACCATCTTTTTCAGAAATAATATCTTTTAAATAAATTTTATTTTTATCATAAATTTCTGGAAATTTAATGCTGATATATGTCATTTGCTTTTTATTTTCTTCCCAAATCCTATATTTAACTTCTTGATTTCCAGTAAACTTTTTTAAGAACCTATCAATAGTTTGACCTTCTTTTTGCCAATTTACAAGTTCTTTACTAATCCAAACATTATTCCATGATTCAAAGAGTGGAAAATGAGCTAAAATATTTCTTACAAATTTAAATAATAAACCACCTATTTCAGCTTCCATTGGAGGTCTATTCTTCTTAATATCTTTAAGTACATACTTCAATGGTTCATATGTTAACAACTCGGCATATATTGCAAATATTTGAGAAATTTTACTAAAGCGATACCAAGACTCTTTATTCCAAAAGTCATCTTCCATAGCTTCATCAAATAAATCATAAAATCTGTTATAGCTCAAATTTAAAAACAATTCTTCTGATTTAGTTGGCTTTAACATGTGTAAATACCTATTTTATTAAATAAAATTATTTACCTGCATCTTTAGCCGCTTTTTCAATCCAATCTCCCATGTTACTATATCCATCATCATTATTCCACTTATAAAAATCATATCCACTTGGAATTATTCCACATCGGTCAGAAGTATTTCCCTGCAAGTCTTTTATTTTACTAACATCAATACCAAGTAGTCCATTCCCTCTTTCTATACTCTTTTGAATTTCGTACTTAACCCACTTACTGGCACAAGTCTTCTCTCCAACTAAAACAACTGTCACGGATGTACCTTCTAATTGTTTATTTATCCAATTTTTAATAGCTTGGTCACCCTTTCTTTTCACTTCTTCAAAATCAGCTTTATCAATAAAACCAGCAGTTTCCTTGCCCTGAGTCACCCAACTATTGCGAACAACCATCGCTCTAGACACATCTTTATACTTAAAACTAAAAAAAACCTTTCTTGCCATTTTACTGACCTCCATTTAATAAATTAATAATATCAAGTACAATCTGTTTGATTTCATCAAGAGATTTACTTTCATTGCCTAAATCAATAATTTTGTCTTTTACACTTTGTGGAATATCTTTATATTCATCTTTAAATGATTCAATTACTATATCCCAAAGTTCTTTAGCCATATATCCCGTTGCACCTATTGGTATTAACAGTATACCCTGTCCTTTTGCTATTTCAAACTCCTGTTTCATACCATCAGAAAGCTCTACTTTTCCATCAACAAGTTTATTTCCAAACAAAAATAAAGCTATTCCAGCATATGAAATCATATCTTCTCGATAATGTTTCCAAAGAACTTTTATATCTTCATTCCCAATATTACTTTGAGGAAATGGTCTCAATAACAATTGACTATCATCGAGCCTATTTCCATTCATATACACACTTTCAAGTACCCCAGTAATAACAGCACTACCTATCCCTAGCCCAAACCCAGAAACTACTTTATAACCTGATTCTACTATACTTTTACTCAGTTCATAAACAAAAACTTCTACTTCATTTTTTTCAAATCTTCCATACTCATGAGCTGCACCTGAAATAAATATTGATTTTTGTTTATACTGATTTTCTACTCTTGCTATTATTTCTGTAACTTCAGAATAATCATCAACTAGTATTGATTTAATTCCAAATCTTAATAAATCTTGTACAAATAATTCTTGTTTTCTTCCTCTATACTCAAAATCTGCTTGTGCTTCATCTTTATACTGTGCTACTAATTTTAGAATACAATAGTGAGGTCTTTGATCACTATTATAAGCAATTCTTACTCTACTTAATATATAATCTAGATTTGGATCAGTAAAGCTAAAACCAAGGAATAAAAATGTTTTTGATATTAAATCTCCACTTAATGCATTTAAAAAAGGTTGCATTTTTAAATGATAAGTTTCATAATCATCTTTCGTAAGAACTGCTTCGCTTGGATGGTCTACATCTCCATGCATTTTATATACAATTGCATCTCGTTTAGGTTTTGTAAATACTAATTGTTTATTAGTATATTTAGTATCTGCTATTTTTCCTGCCTTAGACAGAGCAGTTTCAATTAGCTTATCATAATTAGTTGTCCAATAAGTTCTAATAGGTAGTCTTGCTAGTATCTTATGATTATCAGTAATTTCAGTATCTTTTGAAAATGCATTTACCAGTAATTGATTTAACTTTCCCCTATTTGACTGGTTCATATTACAATGATATTGAGCAAGAGTAACTAAATCATTTTCTTTTGTAATATCTAAATCTAATTCATCTGCAATAGGTTTTAATAATTGACTCCAATTAACAAAACCAGCAGGTATAGACAATCCAGCACCTGCAAAAATTGCTAAATTATTTTCAGATAATGCATCTACAAGATTATTAATTAGCCTATTCTTTTCTCTTTCTTTTTTATCCATTAAAAAGTCCTTAATAAAATATTTTAACTAACTATACCAATTAATTATGTAAATTTAATGTGATTATCTAAAACATCTTCGCAACAGCTGCCGCTTTCTTCTGCTCATCAGCTTTTGCATATCGTAAAGTCATATTTATATCCTTATGATTAAGTAGTTTCTGGACAAGAAAGATATCGTTGTGCATAACGGCATGGGTTGCGAAAGTATGTCTTAGGGTGTGATTACAAACTTTATACTTTTCATCTGCATCAGTTAACTCTGAATTAAACAGCTTTTTGTAAATGGGATAAGTAAATCTATGTAATGTTTTCTTTAGTAAAGGCTTATCGTTGTAACGAAGCACGTAATCATCATTTTTCAATCCATGCAATAGATTGTACAGGTACTCATCTGATAAGAGCTTATCGTTGAGATATCCTGTGTAAAACTCGCGGTTCTTGCCATCGTACAGCTCTACCGTACGTTCTTTTAAATTAAAGCTATTTTTGGTGAGGGCAAGGCAACTTCCGCTTCTTACCCCACAACTTAAACTTATTTTTATAAAAGCCTCTGCACCTACTTTAACTTTTGAGGTTGAGTCCATAACAGCTTCTAGTAATAAATGTATCTCTTCTAAATTTAGCCAACGCTCTCTTTTGTTATTGAACTCCGATTTTGTAAACACTTTATAAGCGGGGTTTGTTCCTTTGAATTTTCCAGTCCTATGTATACTGTTAAAATAGATTGAGTTTATGATGGTAACAAGTCGAAAAACGGTAGCAGGTTGGTATTCAAGAAGCTTACATTTTTTAAATTCTAAAACCATTTGAGGTTTGATATCTTTGATGGGAACTTTTGCAAACGTCTTTTTGATGTGCATTGTGTATCTTGCTTTGGTTCGTTTAGCTGATTGAACTTGTTGAGCAAGTTGCCTATCAAAATAATCTTGAGCTATTTCTTCAAAAAGGATGATGTCTTTTTTACGGATGAGTTGAGGACTTTCGCCTAGGCGCAAGCGTGATAATTCTTCTTGTCTATAATTGGCTGCGTATGCAAGTGATATGTTTTCTAGGTATCCGAGTAACCTTCTTGAGTTATTTATGCTTACATAAACTTTGGTTTTAATCACGCCTTTTTCTAATACTTTTTTAGTGTATATTCCTGTGAACTTTTTACTTAGGGTAAGTTTGTTTAAATTATCTTTTTTCATATTAGGATTATCATCACTTTTAAATGAGAAGTTTGTAAAGTACGCACCAATAAAAATAGCTTTTCTATAAAAAACCATTAAAAAACCAATTTCTTAATTTATTGAAAAAGAATTTATAAATTCTTTTTCAACACTTAGTAAACGATTTAAAGCACAATCGTATAATTTCTTGTTTTTTTAATGGTATTCATCATTTAAGCTGTTACTATTTCTTAACTCTAATATAATTTTGTGTTATAATTTGAGTATAAAAAGCAATCGTTATAGATTACTTTCCTCACTAATACATGGTCATGGCTCTGACCTAAAACTTACCCCTGACAAACCAGTATAAAAACAGCCGAGCAAGTGGCTTTAACTCCCCATTATCATCTGGAGGTCTTCAATGACCCTTCAAATAAATGGAACCGTCATACCCATCAATAACGATGACAATATTTACTTCACACTGTTTCGCTCAAACAAGCCTGTAGTTAAAAGCTACAAGGCTGACTTTAGCAAAACCATTGCCGCAAATATGTACCAAGCAAACTATGCTTTACAGGCGGTATCGAGTCTAAAAGATTTTGATGCATACTTAAATGCTCTTAGTTCTCATGATACTATCACTCTTGGAGTGACACAACAAACAACTGGGCTTTCTCTAACAGCTAAAGATTTTAGAGAAGGTAAAGACTGTATTTACCGTGGTAAAGAGCATATCAAATTTTGTAATGAGGTGTACCATGCCTAACAATATTTTGTCTCTTTTACTATTCGACATAGATTATGACGATTCAATGCCTAGTCACTACAAGCTTGATACACCTCAAGAAGTAAGAGAAAGTTTAATTAAACTATATCCTGTCCTAGAGTGTGTTGCAATGCTTATCAGGCCATCAAGTTCAGCGGGAATATATAATTCGGTAACTGAAAAAAAAAGGTCTAAACATAACTCTTGGCACATTTACATCGTAGTCGCTAATAGTACGACTGAGACCAATAAAGTTTTTCTTGAGTTTACAAAAAGACGAGCTTGGCGAAGTGATGTTAACCTCGCTTATGCAAAAGTTACAGGTGCTGGTGTAGTTGAGAGATACTATACTGACCTTGCTGTCCAAAACGATGCTTCTAGGCTTATAGTAGAGCCTAGTCCTATCTTAGAATATCCACTCGTAAAAGAGAGTATTCCAAGTGTGCTTTTTGAAGGTGGTGCTTTGGACTTGGCCTCTATCGACTATACACTTGAACCTGATTATCGCGATACATATGCTCAAGAAAAGATTAAACTAATGGCAACAGTTCCTGCCATCGCATCTAACCCTAAAAAGGGTACTACGACTAAAACAACTTTAGCTGCAACATCAAACGAAGAAGGTTCAATCTTCATTTCAGAGAAAGCTAAAACTAAAGTAATGGATATCTATAGCTACCTAAAAAACACATCAAAACCAGAAGTTAAAGATGTAAAAAAGTTTTTAAATGATGAAGTTACGTCTGCATTAATTACGCACCTAGGATACAGCGTTGATAGTAACTATAAGTTCAAACTAAGAGCTGAAAACACTCCCTCATGTTCAATAAATCACAATGGTTACATTAAAGACTTCGGCAGTGAATTTGCAGGTAGCATTATAGACTTTATCATGCATGCCTTTGATACCAACTTTAGAACAAGCTGGTTCTATTTACGAGCTTGCTTTGATTCCACAATGCCACCACTTCCAATAAATGTACAAGGTGTTCTTCCCGAACCAACAAAATTTGAGCAAAGACTCAAGATAAAAAATCATATAGGATTAATATAATGAACTTTCAAACAGAATTAGAAATAACAAACAAGTCGGCTACTACTAGCCCAAAAGCAATAGATACAAATATAGAGGTTAAACAAAGCCAATCGGCAATTAATGCCATTAACTATACTAAAGAAAAGAATGAGCATCTAACTACTCTCAGCACTTACGCGAATAGTTTACACGGAAAAGACAAGGATGAGCTACTTGAGCAAATTGAGAAGAACACTTTTATCTTTGAAAGAGAAGATGCAAAGAAATTTGTTGCTAATAACTGGCTAGAAATAGAGCATAATGAAGTTTTAAACGCGTTAGATGATTTAGGCGTATCAATCTGGCTTAATACTGATGGTGACTATTCATGCAGGATGTCTAAAGATGGTGAAATTAATAAAATGCCAGCATCAAAGCTAAAAAAAGTACTTGCTTCTAAACTGAAAAAAGTTATTACCATATCCGAAGATGCTGATGCAAATATCAAAGCATATGACCTGTTACTCAGCTCAGGTGATACTTTTAATCCTCAATGTAAACAGGAGTTCTTTGAAGAGAAAGGGGAAATACACCGTAATACGTTTCGACCAACATCTTATATGGAGCTTGATATTTCAAAAATGGCTTCCGAAACAAAAGCGATAAACAGATTAATCGACCATCTCGTTAAAGGCAACAAAAATTATGAAAAATGGCTCATTAACTGGTTAGCATATTTTTTTCAAGGATTAGTAAAATCTCCTGTTGCATTATTTTTAAAAGGTCAACAGGGTGCTGGTAAAGGAGTACTTTATGATGATATTATTGTTCCCTTATTTGGAAAGAACCAATGCATCCAAGTAAATGATAAAACGATGAAGGGAGATTTCCTAGGGGGCATCGTTGAAGGTCGCTTAGTTATGAATCTGGACGAAATATCCTCTGGCATACAAAATAACAAAGAATTTAAGAACCAACTAAAGGCTCTTATATCTAACCGTGCAGGAACTTTCCAAAAGAAATTTCAAAATACTGAAAAAGAGACTCCTCTTTTTGCGATGATACTAATCACATCAAATGAACCTAAAGCCCTTGAAGTTGAACATAAAGATAGACGGCTTACTATCTTTGAAACAGGTGGTAATATAGCCCATGAGGATTTCCTTGAATATGGTAGCTACAAGGCTCTTATTAAAGCTGTTACAGCCGAACTAGAGGACTTTGCACTTATGTTATTACAATATCCAGTTGATGTTAAAATGGCAACTACAGCTATGAACACTCCTGAAAAAGAAGCACTTGTTGGAGTTAGCTCTAACAGATTTAAATCGTTCTCTAATGCAGTTAAGGGTCGAAACATCGAGTTCTTTACAGATTTACAAGATGACCTTGCATACGCCCCATATTATGCTGAACTTGAGGAATGTTATCGTAAAAACAGGTTGTCTCGTAAACTACTAAAACGAGTCTTTGGTAAACTATATGGAGAAATCACCACCAATGCTTTAATGGAACAACTACGCGCTATTGATCCTATCTTCTTCAACGAGGAACTGAATAGTGCCAAGACAAGTGGTGGAGACTTCTTGTTCAAATTGGACTCTGAGTGTAACGATAGTTATTTAAGTAGCAATACAACGCTACCCATCGCTGTTAATAATACAATAGAAGTACCTACCTTTGAAAATATTGTTAAACCAATCCACCCAAGCCTAGTAAGCTTGTAGGAGGTAGTACAATGAAGAATAAGATTACTCACAGCACATTGCAAAAACAAGACCCTTACGAGATGGAACGAAAGCATTTAATCAAGAGGGCAAAAAAGGAGGGCTTGTCTTTTTTTGCCGAAAAGGAACAACTTCAACAACACGCCAATATGGTACTTTTCAATTACTTGGATAACTATCAATCTTGATTCTCTGCTAGGTTAAGTATAAAATTTCTTTTTATACAAAAAACCATAAAAAAACCACTAAAGCCAAGTTCTCTATTTGGCTTTAGTATTTCTTATCTCTTCCACTATTTTTATTGATAAACCATACTTATTACTGACTGCTACATTTGTGTCTTTACTATTCTTGATATGGTAGTACAACCGCGCAGGATTCATGCTCTGGGTGTAATACTTAACTGAATACTTTAGTTCCTTCTTTAACCAACTGCCCGTACTTTCATACTCTTTTATCATTGTTTTTCTTTCGTTATAACTTTTTTTTGTTGTCTTGTTGTTTCCTATAATCATTTGGTGCGCCTTCCAATGTTTTCTATATTAATTTCTATGTTAATTTGTTATAAAAAGTTAACATAGAAAAACTCTGTTTTATCCCTGTTAATTCTGGCTAACTGAACAAATATTATGAGTATGAAAAGAAGGCAACCGTACGCGGATATAAAATACTTTAGGTAAGACAGTATTGACCTTCTATAAGCGACCTAAAGTGTGAAAGACTAGCTCTCTTTCATTATGAGTAATTTTTATGGAAAGCAATGCCCCTGCTGTGGCTCAACATCGAAGTAGTAAACAGTAAAAGCCCATTCAACGTATTTATATGTTGTTTGGGAATTTCTTGTGGCTTGTTTCGTTATTTTGAAGGAGTGGGTTTTTTAGTGGTATTTCTTGAAAAAGGTTATTTTTTAAGGTTCACTTCCATCTGAAACACTTCATAATTTGCCCGAACATAAGCTCTTAATAATTCTAAGCGGCTTATATTAGAAGTTAAACCAAAATCGTCTTGAATGGTAATATCAAAATCTTGGGAATGGATTTTAAGGGTTATCGTTTTAGTATTGTTTGTATCTTGCATGGGCGCTCCTTCAAGTGAAGAAGAGTATAAAATCATTTTAGTGAAAGTTACGGAAATTATCTACAAAGAGCTTTTTTATAGTTTGTTACAGAATAATTTATTACATTATCAAATTTTTCTAGTTTTTATAAACCGATGAAGCCCCACACTAGTACCAATCCCAATATGGTTTACTATTTTTGGCAAACTCAAACCTAACGAATGGAGCTCTTTTATTTTTTCAAGATGTTCATCAAACATACTTTTTCCAAGAACACCTTTTTTTCTTCCAAGAACTGTACCATTAGCTTTGACTCTTGCCAATCCTAATTTTGTTCTTTCACTAATAAATGACCGTTCTAGTTCTGCAACTGCAGATAGCATCGTTAACATCATTGTATTAAGAGGATTATCATTTTCTTTATCTATTACTATATTCTCTTTAATGATGATAAGCTTAATACCTTTATTTTTTATATCTTCAAGTATCTGCAATGTCTCGATAGTACTTCTACCTATCCTGTCAAGGGCATATACTAAAAGTACATCACCAGTAGTCATAGTATCTATCGTTGAATCAATTTGCCTATCTTTACGATTCTTTTTACTACTTGTTGTAACTTCAACTATATCATCAACAACCATTGAATTTTTATGTGCAAAATCAAGGATAAGTAACCGTTGGTTTAAGTTTTCCTGTAAGCTAGTACTAACGCGGCAGTACCCTCGTATTTTTTTCATTGTTTTCTGCATTTTGAAGCTCCATTACCTTTTAATGTAAAATTATAGATAAAAGGTAGTGAAGTAGATATGAAAATTCAAGGGTATTACTTTCCTAGTATAGAACTTGTATATGAACCTTTAAAGTTAATGAAATATCTTTTCAGTTCAGTTCAGTTTGTCATATTATTATTGGTCTTCAG
>NVXJ01000058.1 GCA_002733885.1 Arcobacter sp.
TTAAGAGAAAAAGTCGAAATACGCTGTTTTTGGAATGACCCTTCGATTAACTCTTCTTTGAAGTTCCTAAGAAAAACACCTTGGGCAAGAAAGAAGGTTGAAGACTTATACCTTGAGATGTTAGACGCTAAAAAAGATATAGAAAAAATGAAAGATGTGTTCTTTCCTAAGGATAAAAAAGATTAGACCTTCGTCTTAATCTTGGTAAATAGCCAAGCCCCAAGGCTAAGTAAAACATATAAACTTCCCATAAAGTAAAGTTGTTCAATCTGCGTGATAAACTCATAATACATAATGAGACATAAACTTATAAAAAGTCCTAACATAGCTATAATAGTTAAGAATAAAGAAGACTTTGTTTCTTTGTAGAGTTTAAAATTGGTAAAGGCCATTAAGAATGAAACCAATAAGAAAGTCACACTACTAAATTCTAAAATAACCTTTAGATTCCCTGCTAAAACTAAGGTAAAGGCTAGGGTTGACATAGTCATAATGGCATAGATAGGAATATTGTTCTTTCTTTTACTTAAAAAAGCAGGAAAGAATCCATCTTTTGAGATAACACTTACCTGCCTAGAAGCACCAAAAAGTGTGCCACTAATAGCACTACTAGTCGCCAAAACAGCACCTAGAATCACTAAGTCTGAACCCCAGTGGCCTAATACCTTATCTGCACCTGCAGCAAGTGCATACTCTTGATTTTCAATAATGTCTTCAAATGGTATAGCAAGTATAGCTCCTAAAGAAAGTATAAAGTAGATGAGTATAGCAATGCTTAAAGAGATATAGATGGCGCGTGGAATAGTTTTTTCAGGGTTATCCATTTCATTTACGGCATTTATAACAAGTTGAAAGCCTTCAAAGGCAACGAAGGTTAAGGCCGCAACTATAAAAATAGAAGAGATATTAATAGCCTCATGTTCTTGTAAAAGCCTTGGAATACTTGTATCTGCATGATTGATTAAGACAAAAGATATCACCACTAAGATGATAAGTTTAAGATAGACCATAATATCTTCCATCTTTCCCATTCCCTTAACACTCCAAACATTAACAAGGGTGAACAGAAGTAAAATAGAACCTGCCACTAACTTTCGTATAGTATCATTATCCGCAAAGTCAAAACCACTAATTGCGTAAGAAGCAAAGGTATAGGCGTACAGAGCTAAGGTACTAATATAGCCAAATACCACCCACCATCCAATTAGTGCACCTGCAAATTTCGCCTTAGGAAAGCTACGTTTAAAAAAAGAATAAGTAGCACCTTCATCCTTATAATATACCGCGAGTTTGATATAAGAGTAAACAGCCAGTCCTGCAAGTAAGCCACTAATAATAAAGGCAAGAGGGGTATAAACACCGATGATCGAAACTGAGATTCCTAAAACAGTGAAAATACCACCTCCAATCATTCCCCCTAAGGCAATGGCTACAAGTTCTAATAAGCCTAATGGCTTTCCTCTTTTTCTGTGCACGTATATTTCCTAGTTTTTTTTTCATTATAAAGCACTAAGGTTAAAATCTTTCATAGTGCCTTGTATTTTAGTCTATTAGGCAAACTTTGCTACACTTAGAAAAAATAACAAGGCTTTATCATGGATGGTCAAGTAGAAGTGAGTTTTACAATTTTATGCGAAAATGATTTTAGCAAAGAGATTACATTATCGGACTTATTAAAGTCTGAAAAGGTACTAAAAGCGATTAAAAGTGATTTTTGTGAGGGTGCTAGAAATTTAGTTATATCTTCAAGTGCAAGTGATGTAAAGATCTCTATTAACTCCGAAAAAAAAGAGCATGTACATGTTATTGAAAAAGATGATATTCAAGATATTTTAGAATTAACAGAAGAATATGCAAGAAGCGAAAAGCTTCTTAAGGGAGACTGCTCAAGGATAGAGCTTAAGAACTTTTCAACCCTAGAGTCTTAGCCCTTTTTATTTGTTGGCATAATGATTTTTCTTGGTGCGCGTTTAGCCGTAGTAGAGGTAGAAGTTTTATTTCCTCTATAATCATTTGATTTGTTTTCCCAAGGTTTCTTATCACCCTTAGGCTTATCCCAATCTTTTTTACCAAAAGAGTTTTTCTCTTTTAAGTCAGCCTTAGAATCTTTTAGGAACTTAGTTGCATCATCCTCAACTTTTTTCAACTCTTCAGCAGAAGCTTCTTCACCACGTTTAGCCGCCCATTCTCTAATTTTATCTTGTTTGTCTCTAACTCCCTGCTTAACTGCTTCTTCTTCTGCGAGTTGCGCTTTAGTAGGACGGTGAGGAGGATTTTTCTTCTTTTGTGAGCGAAGTACTTCATAACCTTGAACGCTTTCTCTTGGAAGATTCTTTCCAAGAAGCGTTTCTATAGGATAAAGTTTAGCTTCTTCAGCGTCAGTTACAAGGATAAGGGCTAGGGTATTTGCGTAAGCTAGACGTTTCATATAAATGTCTGGATCATTTGGAAGGTCAAAGCTGATTAAGATGTCAAAGCTTCCTTCTTCAAGTGTTGAAAGCTCAGCATCATTACTAAGGGTTAAGTTTTTGTCTTCAATCTCTGTTGTACTTGTGTTCGCTTTTGAAAGCACAAGAATCTTTTTGTTTTCATGAACATCTATAAGATGCTTAAGTAGGTTTTGCTTACGATGAGCATCACAAGGATGAACCTTATGGTTATGGCGTTTAATTGAGTTTTTGTATGACATTTTAATCCTTAGCATTAGCAGTAATAATTGTTGAAAGTATACAATAGCCTAGCTTTATTATAGACCCTTATATTAGATATAATATGAAAAACAATAATCAAAGAAGTTCATATATGATTCAATTATCAAATATTTCAAAAAGCTATGGAGACCAAGAACTCTTTTCAGGGCTGAATTTTAAACTTAATGCAGGGATGAAACTGGGTCTTGTTGGAAGAAATGGATCAGGAAAGTCTACACTTTTTAAGCTCATACTGAATGAAGAACATTATGATGAGGGGCAACTTAGTATTCCTAAGGGATATAAGATAGGTGCACTTAAGCAACATCTTGAATTTTCAGAACCTAGCCTTAGAGAAGAAGCAGCCCTTGCGCTAACGGAAGAACAGCAGTATGAAACCTATAGGGTAGAAAAAATCCTTTTTGGCTTAGGTTTTGAGCAAGAAGATTTAGATAAGGATCCTCTTTCATTTTCAGGGGGATATCAAATCCGTATTAACCTTGCAAAGCTTTTGGTAACGGAGCCAAATTTACTTCTGCTTGACGAACCTACCAACTACCTTGATATCTTGTCTTTGAGATGGTTAAAGGCCTTCTTAAAAAGCTTTGCGGGTGAGATTATTTTAATTACCCATGATAGAGACTTTATGGATGGGGTTACCACGCATACTATGGGACTAGTTCGCCGTAATTTAGAAATTATTACCGGTGATACGCATAAGTTTTATTCGCAACTTTCGGATAATGATGAACTATACGCAAAACAAAAAATTGCTAATGATAAAAAGCGAAAAGAGTTAGAAGAATTTATAGCTAAAAATAAGGCAAGGGCTTCAACGGCGGCGCAGGCTCAGTCAAAACAAAAGCTCTTAGACAAGATGGACTCAATGGACGACTTAGGCTTTGATAACAATCTTTCTTTTGATTTTAATTTTAAAGATACCACTTCTAAGGTTATTCTTGATGTTAAAGATTTGAGCTTTGGTTATAGCCCTGAGAAGATACTTTTTAAAGATATTTCTTTTACCCTTAAAAAAGGGGAATGCCTCGCAATTATTGGTAAAAATGGAACCGGTAAGTCAACTCTTTTAAATACAATAGCAGGAGAGTTGAAACAAATCACGGGGGAAGTACTTTCTCATACGAGTATAGAGTTCGGGCATTTTGGTCAGACCAATATTTCAAGGTTAGATCCTAAACAAACGGTTATGGATGAGATATATTCAGCCGATCCAAAATTAGGTGAGTCTAGAGTAAGAAGTATTTGTGGGGCAATGATGTTTTCAGGGGACAATGCAGATAAAAAGGTTTCCTTACTTTCAGGGGGAGAAAAATCACGGGTAATGYTAGGWCAGATACTAGCRCGTCCCTCGAACCTACTYTTTCTTGATGAACCAACYCATCACCTTGAYATAGAYTCTATTGAAGCCTTAACTAAGGCSATAGAGCGTTTTGARGGGGGYAGTATCATYGTATCTCACTCYGAAGAACTTCTTAGAAGAGTRGCGGATAGACTSATCATCTTTTCTAAAGATGGGGCGCAACACTTTGAYGGGGGGTATGACCTTTTCTTAGAAAAGATAGGTTGGGCTGAAGATGAGGAAGAAGTCAAAGGTAAGCCCGTATCTAAGGTRACAAAAAAAGAAAACAAAAAACTGCGTKCAGCCCTTRTTCAAGAACGCTCAAAGGCAACCACACATCTTAAAAAAGAGATWGAAMARCTWGAAAARTTTATTATGCAAACTGAAGATAAGGTGGAAGCCGAGCATAAGGCCTTAGAAGAGGCTTCTGCCTCGGGAGATAATGACACAATTATGGCACTTTCTTCAAGTATAGGAAAAGATGAGGCTGAGATTGAAGAAAAGTTTGAACGTTTAGAAGTGGTGCAAACTGAGTTTGATGAATTAACCTTGATGTATGAAGAAAAATTGGAAGCCTTAGACGCTTAAGGAAAAGAAAGCATCGCCAGCGTGATTCAACAGATTTAACAGATTATTTAAAAATCCGTCTAATCCTTTAATCATGCTGGCGAAATTCTCTTTTTCTTTGCCCACTTTTCTTGTGCATCTTTATTTAAAAAAGTCCAAGCAACAATGCGCGTTAGTTTTTGTCCTTGTTTCATTTCAATAGTTTTGACTTCTACGGCTTTGAACTGTTTTAAGACCTTATAAATTACGTTCAGGCTTTCTTTTTTTGATACTAGGCTTGAAAACCATAAACAGTTTTTAGCCCTAACAGCACTTTGTTTTATCATCTTTGTTATAAAGGCTATCTCTCCACCGGGGTACCAAAGTTCATTAGCCTCGCCACCAAAGTTTAAAAGCTTTTCATTTTTCTTACCTAGGTTTTTGTTTTTTCTTATTGTGCCTGCACTGGCTTCTTTATGGGACTTATGAAAGGGTGGATTACATATGCTTAAGTCAAAATATTCATCTTTTTTTAAGACACCAAAAAGTATATTTTCTAAGTTGTCTTGTAAACGACAGGTGATGAGGTCTTTAAAGTTGGGGTTGTTATTTATAATATTTTGAGCTGATTTTAAAGACTTTTCTTCAGT
>NVXJ01000028.1 GCA_002733885.1 Arcobacter sp.
TTCATTACTAAGTTCTTTGATACAGCACATTAAGAGTGCAGAGGGGTTTTTATTGAGTGAATAGATTACCCATTTTCCTTCTTGTCTAGAGTCTAAAACATCTGCTTCTTTCATCTGTTTTAAGTGGCGTGAAACTAAGGGTTGAGAAAGCTCTAGTGTGTCAGATATCTCACATACACATAGCTCTTTATCTCTTAGTAGCATAGCCATAATGTTTAGTCTATTTTTATCAGAAAATACTTTTGCTAATTTAATTAAGTTATTCATTTTATCTCTTTCAAAGATATATTATATAATAATTTTGCTTATATAACAAAAATGTAATATGATTACATTTATAACTTAAAGGAAACATATGAAAACGATTTTAATGAGTTTATTACTGATGAGTTCTGCTGCCTTTGCCTTAACGGGTCAAAGCGTTTATGATAACAAGTGTGCTTCGTGTCACCAAATGAAGGGCATGATGGAGATGTCTCAAATGAAGATGATGAAAGAGAAAATGAAAACAGCTAGTGATGAAGAAAAAGCTGAAATGAAAAAGAAAATGAAGGCAAAGATGGATAAGTCTGGGATGAAAGCACCTCCGATGAATATGGTTTCTATGCGTATCAAAAAAGTAAAAGGAAATGATAAAGCTGCATTTGTTAGCTTTGTTAAAGACTATATTGTTAATCCTTCACAAGATAAGGGTGTTTGTATGCCAATGGCCTATAAACGTTTTGGAAAGATGCCTCCTATTGGTAAGGGTATGAGTGAAGAAGAAAGAACACTAGTTGCGCAATGGATGTATGATAGCTTCAAAGGCAAATGGGCTGATTCTAAAGATGGTAAAACATGTGACAGCAATAATGGTAAAAAATCAGAAAAATGCGGCTCAGGTAAGTGTGGTGGTTCTAAATAATTATGGACCTTATAATAGATTTTTTTAATGCCTTAGTAGACCTTTCCAATGCAATGGCACCTTACATTTTATTTGGTTTGTTTTTTGCAGGTATCTTACATGAACTAGTGCCTGACACCCTTGTGTCAAAGCACCTAGGAAAAGACTCGATAACTTCTGTTATTAAGGCAACTATCTTTGGTGTGCCTCTTCCTGTTTGCTCCTGTGGGGTAATTCCACTTGCAAGTTCTATTAAAAAATCAGGTGCTTCAAATGGCGCTACYCTTTCATTTTTAATATCCACYCCTATTACCGGWGTTGACTCAATCCTCGCTACTTAYGGYATGTTTGGCTGGGCATTTACGATTTATAGAGTAATAAGTTCTATGGTTATTTCTATYATTGCAGGGRTTTTAGCTAAYTATTTTCCAGAAAAAGAYACAGAACAMGYATTRAYAAAAACAGTTTCTACGCCCGCTTTTTCAAAGACAAAACCTATTTCYACTGTTTCRAACTTTTCTATGGCACCTGTTAAAGAAGAAGCTCTTAGCCAAGAGCTTTCTTCTTGTGACGCATCTGAAAGTTCTTGCTGTTCAAGTAYAAGTGAAAAAAAGAAGTTCTCTTTTAGAGGGGCTATGCAGTATGCCTTTGGGACACTCTTAGGCGATATTGCCTCCCCTTTACTTTTTGGTTTACTTCTAGGCGCATTAATCGCAGTGGCCATCCCCTCTAATCTTAGTGAAATTTTGATTGAGTATTCTTGGTTGTCTTATATCATTGTTATTATAATTGCAGTGCCTATGTATATTTGTGCTACGGCCTCACTTCCTATTGCTGCGGGGCTTATGCTAGCAGGTGTTAGCCCGGGCGCTGCATTTGTGTTTTTATCAGCGGGTCCAGCGACTAATACCGTAACGATTGGTGTGGTTAAAAAAATGTTAGGAACACGAACACTTTATATTTATCTCGGAACGATTATTATCGGTTCGGTTCTTTTTGGCTTTGGCTTGGATTATCTTTTAAGAGATGTCCCCATTAAAGAGATGATTCATATGCATGAAGAAGCAAGTTTTTTAGAATACCTAAGCTCTTTTATTTTATGGGTCTTAGTGCTGTACTTTGTGCTTAAACCTTATTTTTTAAAAAAAGAGCCAGAATCTTGTTGTTCAAGTGGCTCTTGTGAAAGTTAAGGTATAATTTTCTATGCGTATCATCATTACATTGGCCTTATTGTTCTCATTTGCCTTTTCCACAGTGCATGAGTATACCTTTGCTTTTTATGATGAAGGACATTGTAGTGCGAGTGAATATGCTCAAGAACTACAATCCCCTAGTGAGCATGATGATATTTGTGATATCCATTTTGAATACCATCATGCTTATATTTTAACTTCAAACACGCATTTATTACCAAGATCTTTTCGCGCGGTAAAGTTAGCTCAATTAAACGAAACTTACACCTATCAAACTACCTTGAAATTTACTAAACCCCCTATCTCCTAAAGAGATTTCCCACCCTATAGTACTACCAAATTTATACCCACATATAAGGATAACCATGTTGAAAAACATACTTATATCAGGACTTTTATGCACACTTTTATCTGCGCAAAGTTTTGATGAGTTTTTACAAAAGGCTATTGATAATAGCCCCTATTTAAAAGCCAGCACGCTAAATCTAGAGCAGGCTCAAGAAGAAGGTTCAGCCCTTACGCGTTACGCAAACCCTTCTTTAGCATTAGAATATTCAAACTTCTCACCTGACATTGGTGAAAGAGATAATGGATACCGAGTTAATCTCAGTCAACCCCTTCGTTTATGGGGTGTTGGCTCAGCTAAGGATAGGCTTTCTCATCTTATAAATGAGAATGCTAAGGTAAATTATATTTCAAAAAAAGCCCTGTTTATTAGAGATATTTCTTTAGCATTTAGTCTTTATTCTCAAAAGAAGATGCTGCGAAGTCTTGGAAATGAAGAATTAAAAATTGCAAAAACTATTTATGAAATTTCTAAGGCAAGATATGAGGTAGGAACCATTTCAAGAGGGGTGATGTTGCAGTCTCAAGTCGCCTTTGAGCTGATTGGTATTTCAAATAACACCTTATCCCTTCAAAGCGAGCAGTCTTATTATTCACTCTTGAAGTTTGCGGGGATTAATGAAGAAATTAGTCTTGACACCTCCTCAAGTTTTAAACTCTTAAGTACAAAAAGCACTAACCCTAAAATCTTAAAATTTGAAGCAGCTGGGAAGCAAGCTTTGGCTGAAGCAGACGTGAATTCTAATGCTGTGGAATGGGTGAAAGTTTTTGCTGAGTATGAGTCTGAACCCGAACAAGATATTGCTCGAATCGGCTTAAATATCCCCCTTGCAGTTTTTAACACGAAGTCTCAAGAAAAGACGATAGCAAAACTTGAGGCCACTAAGTCAGAACTTTTAGTCCTTAATGAAACAACACAACAAGATATTGAAAAAACGAGACTAAGCTCTCAAAGACAAAGACTAGAGCTTCTAAAGTCTCAAAACCAAAAGATTTTAATAACAGAAGAAGAACTTCTTATAATGTTTAAAGAAGGTTATAAAATTGCCAATATTAATCTTTTAGAACTTCAAGATATTAAAAACAAGATGATAGAAACAAAAGAAGCAATTATCCAAATTCAAAACGCTTTGAATCAAAATATAATTTACACAAACTACCTTCAAGGATCATATAATGACTACTAAAACAAACTACGTACCCCTTAAAATTTTATTTCTAAGCTTACTTTCAATGACGACTCTTTTTAGCGTTGAAATACCAACACAAAAAGCAGAAGAAAAAAAGTTTGGAAAATCGGTGGAACTCAATGCCAAAGTCATTCAACTCTCAAACGCACAACAAGCTGTTATGTCTCTTGTGAGCGGACACATAGAAAGATATTATGTTGAACCAGGCCAGCGGGTAAAAGAAGGGGCTCGCATTGCCCTTATAGAGTCTATCATGCTTTCTAAGATGACGGCTGATTTTATCTCTTTAAAAAAACAGTTTATTGCCTTAGAAAAAAATTATAATGCAACCGATTCTTTATATAAAAAAGGGATGGCATCTATGCAAGACTTGAACCTGCAAAGCATACAAAAAAATGCTATGCTAGCAAAGATTTCAGCCTTGCACTCTCAACTGCAGACCTTAGGCATTAATACAATGACTTTGAAAAAAGCTTCTGCTGATTATATTTTGTATGCCCATTCTGCGGGTAAGGTTTCTGAAATTTTACAGCCCTTACATTCTGTTATTGGTGAAGACACGGCGATAATTTCTATTGTTAAATCTCAGGCTTTTTATATTAAGTCTTATCTTCCCCTTGAATACGCAAGAAAGGTCAAACTATCTCAAAAAATGCTGGTTAAGTACGCCGACCAAGAAATCATCACGCATGTCACGCAAATCTTGCCACAACTTGATGAAAAAACACAAAGAATTGTTGTTCTTTCAAGCGTAGATGAAAAAGTAGATGAGCTTTTTATTAATGCTTATGTGAGTGCTACCTTATATTTTGACGCAGATGAAACCCATGTCGCGGTTAAAAAATCTGCCTTATCTTTTTACAATAATGAGTGGGTTGTTTTTGTTGTGAAAGAAGAAGATCATGAGGAACATGGTGGACATGATGAAGATGAAGCTCATAATGAGCATGAAGAAGGAGAAGACGAAGAACACGGAGAACATGAAGAAGAGGCTTCTCCTTATGAAGCGCGTGTCATTGAAATCATTACTTCAGATGATGAGTATGTTGGGGTTAAGGGACTTGAAGTTGGCGAAGAATACGCCAGTGATAAGTCTTATTATGTTAAGTCAATGATGCTTAAATCATCTCTTGGCGAGCACGGACACTAAGATGTTGAATACTTTAATAGATATTTCACTGAAGTATAAACTTCTAGTGATTACCATCTTTTTAGCTATTTGTGCCTTTGGTTTTAAGGCCTATCAAGACATACCCGTAGATGCTTTTCCTGATATCACCCCTAAACAAGTTGTTATTTATACGGAAAGCCCGGGTAATTCGGCGGAAGATATAGAAAAGCTTATTACTTATCCCATTGAGTCGGCAGTGTCTGGAATGGCAGGGGTTAAGCTTATTATGTCTAACTCTATTTTTGGACTTTCGTATGTGTCGGTGTTTTTTGAAGATGACATGGATATTTATTTTTTACGCCAACTCGTAACAGAGCGTTTAAATGGGGTCGATATTCCTCAAGGATGGGGGCAGGCTAAGCTAGGACCTAACACGACAGGCTTAGGGCAGGTGTTTTGGTATGAAATAAAGGATACCTCAGGGACCTACTCTTTAAGAGAAATTCGTGAGATGCAAGAATATATTGTTACGCCTCTTTTTAAGTCAGTTAGCGGTGTTGAGGAGGTCATTGGTTGGGGTGGAGATGAAAAACAATATAATGTTTTAATTGACACTAAAAAACTTCAAAATATTGGGGTGACTTACGCTGATATAGTAGATGCCTTACAAAAAAGTAATCTCGCAGCAGGGGGACAATACCTTGAATTTAACCGTGAACAGTATCTTATTCGTGGCGCAGGTCTTTATAAAAGTTTAGAAGACATAAGAAACACAGTTGTGAAGTCGAGCGCGGGACAGTCCGTCACCATACGCGATGTGGCCATTGTTGAAACAGGTTCTGCACCGCGTTTTGGCTCCGTTAGTATAGATGGAAGTGAAGCGGTTATGGGAATGGTACTTCAAAGAACAGCAACCAATGCGGCGAAGGTCGTTGAGCGTATTAAAGAAAAACTTCCTACGGTGAATGCTGCCTTACCAAAGGGTGTGGTTATTAGMACGATTTATGATAGAACGGAGATTACGCATAAGGCGGTAAACACTATGACATCAGCCTTAGCCTCAGGCGTTGTGCTTGTTGCCCTTGTTTTATTTTTGTTCTTGTTTGAACTTCGCTCCGCCTTTATCGTGATTGTTTCTTTGCCTATATCTTTGTTAATTGCCTTTTTATTAATGGATTATTATGGAATTTCGGCGAACCTAATGTCGCTTTCTGGTCTTGCTATYGCAGTTGGTATGATAGTAGATGGAACGATTGTTATTGTTGAAAACTCATTTAGAAAACTGCATGATGAACCAAATGCAGACCGTTTAACCGTAATAGCTGATTCTGCGAAAGAGGTGGCAACGCCTGTTWCCTTTGCGGTTTTAATAATTGCGGCGGTTTTCATCCCTTTGTTAAGTCTTGATGGACTTGCAGGTAAGCTTTATGGTCCTATGGCACTTAATATTGTTTTTGTAATGYTTGGTTCTTTAGCGGTTGCACTTATATTAGTGCCTGTGTTGACTTTTTTACTCTTAAAACCATCAAAATCAAAAGAAAATGCAGTAATGATGGCCATTAAAAAAGTCTACACCCCCCTTTTGGTACTGGCTCTTTCACATGCAAAAGTTCTTTTAGCTAGTGTCACGGGAGTCTTTCTTGTTTTAGCCTTTATCTTAAGTCTGCAAGGGCGTGAGTTTATGCCTGAGTTAAATGAAGAGTCTATTATGTACCGTGTTATTTCAATTCCTGGTACGGGCTTGGTGCACTCTACTAAAACAGCAGGACTGATAGAAAAGTATATTTTAAAAAACTATCCTAATGAGGTTTCTTCTGTTTTATCAATGATAGGTAGAAGTGAAAATGGAGAAACCGCTCAGGCAAATTATATGGAGGTACTTTTAAGCTTAAAGCCAGATATTGAGGACTTAGAAGAACTAACGCATATTATGAACAAAGATTTAAAGAAGCATTTTGAATATGTTCAGTTTATTCCAACCCAACCTATTGCCATGCGTATTGAAGAGTTGCTTGAAGGCGTTAAGGCAGAGCTTGCGGTAAAAATTTATGGAGATGATCAAAAAGTTCTTGATCAAATCTCTAAAGAGATACAATCGAAGTTATCAGATGTTGATGGACTTGAAGAGATGGAAGTTGAAGTTCAACTCGGTCAGGCACAGATTAAAATTGAGCCAAATTACCTAGCCCTTGCACGGTACGGAATTTCTGTTGATGAAGTGATGGATGTTATTCGTAATGGTATCGGTGAAGAGGCGGTTTCTGAGAAGATTGAAGGTATTAGGCGTTTTGGTATTGTACCTAAGATAAAAGGCGCTAAAAAAGATATTCAAGCGGTTAAAGATGTGACGATGCGCTCTTCTAATGGAGCACTTGTGACCCTTGATCAGATTTGTGATATCTCCATACAACAAGGCGCTTCTTTTATCAAAAGAGAAAACCTTTCGCGATATATGGTGCTTTCTATGGAAGTTGAGGGAAGGGATGTGGCTTCTTTTGTAGCCGAAGCAGACGCCATTATAAAAGCTGATGTAAATATTCCTGATGGTTATTATATTGGCTGGGCAGGTGACTTTAAAAACATGCAAGAAGCAACACAAAAGTTAATGGTGATTATCCCTATTACTATCTTCTTAGTYATACTTCTTTTATACACGGCCTTTAACTCAYTTTCAAAGGCGATGCTGATTTTACTTAATGTTCCTTTTGGCTTTATTGGTGGGATAATCGCKCTTWTGATAAGTGGTATTTACCTTTCAGTCTCAGCTATTATTGGCTTTTTGGCTATTTTTGCCATTGCCATTTTAAATGGGATAGTCTTGGTTTCATTTATTGATGAATTAAGAGTAAAATWTCCCMATGTTGGACTGAAAATCTTACTTAAAGATGCAACCCTTTTACGATTGCGTCCAGTGTTGATGACAGCCTTTACCACCTTGTTTGGGATTTTACCTCTTTTGTTCGCCTCTGGGGTTGGCTCAGAGATACAGTATCCGCTTTCTGTTGTGATTACAGGGGGAATTATCTCTTCTACCTTTTTAACACTTCTCGTTGTTCCTTCAACTTATTTATTGTTTTATAAAAATGATCATTTTTGTGAAGATCAAGAGCAGGAAGAAGCAGATATGTCACGAAAAAAGAGTGCCTTACAATAGTTTTTAAGGCCTCTATTACTTAAACCTCCTAGTTAGCAGGCTAAGTAATAGAGCTTCTCATCTAACATGAGCTTGAGGCTTTCTTCATTTTCAAGGTGAGAAATGTTAGTGTAAAGGCCTTGTATAATACTACAAAAGACAGAAACAAGTTTAGGATCAAAATGTGTTCCTGATTTTTCTTTTATAATCTTAATAGACGCTTCAAAAGTAAATTTATTTTTATAAGGACGTTTGGATGTTAAGGCATCAAAAACATCACAGATCATAAAGATACGAGCATTTAATGGAATCTGCTCAGCTGATATATTTTTACTGTAACCCGTGCCATCATACTTTTCATGATGATAGGCCACAACATCTTTTGCATCATCTAACCATTTACTTTTAGAAATAATATCAATGCCAAACTCAACATGGTATTTCATCTCTTCAAATTCTAGTGCAGTAAGTTTATCGGGTTTAAGTAAGATTGAATCAGTTATGCCAATTTTCCCAACATCATGTAAAAAGGCACCTTTTATTAAGCCCATTATTTTTTCTCTGTTGAGGGACAAGGCTTCTGCAAATGCAATAGAATACAGTGTGACTCTGTAATTATGAGCATTCGTCTCACTATCTCTTTTAGCGACAGCTCCTCCAAGAACAGACATTATTTCTAAGTTGGCTTGTAAAAGGTTTTTACTTTGGTTGATGTATTCCTTATTTAGGTACACAATAATGGGGTAAAGTAGCGCTGTTGTAACAAAGATAGTTAAAATAAGCTGTGCAATTGAATAAGCAATGTTAAGGTAAATATCCTGTAATTCTTCATCAGAAACTTGATAAAGTCCTTGGATATACCCATCAAAAACTTGTAAATGTAAGGGTGCTTTAAATTGAAAATAAAATTTATTTTGTATATGGTTATGGATGACACGTTCGTGAATGTCTTTTGTTGATTTTGTTGTAAGACTGTGATCTATTTTTTTAAGCTCATCTTGAATGCTTTGCAAATATAAAAGGGTCAGGTATTTAATTTATAGAAGCTTAATTCTCACAAATAACAAATATAAAAGGGTCAGGTATTTAATTTATAGAAGCTTAATTCTCACAAATAAGAACCTTAGCTCTTGCATTAATCAAAGCGTTCCCGATTGAGTTTTTTGAAACATCTACATCTCAACTTTTCAAGAGAATTAACCTTATGTTAACCATATTAGATAATATGGCTTTTGAATCTGTTACACAATTCCTGCTTCAGACAATGCCGTGGCAAAGGTTTCCTCAGTTTCCCTAGAAAGTGTATCTAGTTGTTCTTTATGTGCTCTATAGATTTCTCGGTCACCTTCTGTGTCATCGTGTAAAGTTTGAATAAATAGTTGAGTATATTGAAGAAACTCTTCTATAATTTTGTGAATGTTCTTATGATAATCTTCACCACCAATGGATTTAATTTCAACGTGGTTAGGCTCTACTTTTTCTAAGTTCCAAATAGTGCCTTTTTTAGTTTTTATAACTCTGGCTTGCTGCTTTGTATTACTTGATAAAACATCCATAACATTTTGGCTGTAACCTGGTCTTTGTTTCCATGAAGATAGTAATTCAGCCGTGTGACATAAAAGCATAAACTTGTAAAAATTAAAATTTACGCCATTGTTATCAATAGTTGAAATATGTATATGGAATCCAGTTTCTTGGTTTGTATAACCATATTTTTGTATTATTGAAGTAATTGTTTGAATATAATGGACGATTCCATCTTCTGTTGTAATAGGCACTGAAATTTCAATGCCATTATCTTTCAGTGACACATCTGGTTTTATCTGTATGCAGTGATTCTTATCATATGCAGTCGGCAAATTTGTTGTATCTACTAAAATATCAGCACCTGTTAAAGAATATACTTCTTCTGTGATTTTATCAATAGTTTCACCATAATCATATTTACTAGTTTTGATATAAAACTCAAATTCGCAACCAAACTGATATGTGTCATCCGCGGATAGGTTGAAATCATCAAAAGTGAAACCTTTATTTCCAGCATATCTCTTAGTAGTTCCCTCAAGTGTATAGTGCATTAGTTATTAATCATCGTATCTAAATGTTTGTATAGCTTTTTAACTTTGTAATCAGTATTATTACTCCATTCTTTAAGAGCTTCTTGATCTGCTGGGATTTCAGCTGTTTTCTGAATATATACAAAAGCCCTTTGCACTCCATGGTGAGACTTTACTTCTATTTTTTCTCGTTGGTAATACTCAGGAACACCTTCAAACTCATCTATTTTTTTTAATAGTTCTGCTCTTGTGATTTGATAAAGTTCACCATTTATTTTTTTCAAAGGAGCATCAAGCAGATAAGGGTAATTTCCAAATGTATCTTCATACATTCCAAATTTTTTCACTGTATGTGCTTTACCTAGCCTTTTTGCAGACTTTCCAAGAAGTGAATGATTATCGAAACCTTTTTTTAATGAACCATAAACAAATAACAGTTCATTGAATTGCTTCTCTCTTTTAAAACACCCTCTATCTACGATAGTGATAAATCCATCATCATGAAGTCTATGAAGTACTTTTCTAGTTGTATCAATAGAAACTTCTTTTGTCTTTAAGGTAGAAAATGAGATTGTTTTATTGTAATCAAGGGATTTAATCTTACGCTTAATTTTTTCAGTACATGTCATCTTCTATCCTTTAGAGTATCGTGACAATATTATAGCATACAATAATAATATTGTCACGATACTCTATATTAGATACTGTAATAAAAGAATTTTATATTTGGCCTATTTATTAATGAAGTGCTATTAACTAACATTGGAAGTTGACAATTTAACTGATTGTAATAAAGTAGATGTGGGAAGAAACGAATGAATAAGCTTTCCTGCCAACTCACGGGACTCAGATGGCCAAAGATTTACATGAAATTTCATTGGCAGGTGTGGTATTGGTGTCGGTGCCCAATTGACACGTGTATGAATAAGCTTATTATCCACAAACCATCGTATTTCATTGGATTCCCATTCAATCGCATATGTATGAAAATCTTCGGTAGCGTCAAATCCTAAATCAATTAAGATAGGGGTGCCTCTATAGCCATAATCAAATCGCGATCCCTCCTCTCCCGGATTATAGTAAACATTAACTAGTATTTTTTTAGGTTGATTACCGAGAAACTCAATATCAATTTCTTGACGAGGAGAATCTCTATGTAAAAATATACCAGTGACCAATCCACTTACTTTTGGAGGCTTGAGGGYAGCTTCAAAACGACCAAATAAAAACTTTGCACAAGTAGTTAAAGAACCAGAACTRTATTCTCTAACACCCATATCTTCACGGTAAGCTGTAATTTTCATAGGTCCACTATCATTTATTTGAAGATTTAATGGAGAGAATAAAGCCAAATTACCTTGAAAGGTGTCATCTCTCAAATGCCATCTAGATTCATCGAGCTGTTTGAAGTGATCAATAATAGTTGTCTGATTTTCACTTAGCTCTTGAACATTAATTTTCACTCCATTTAAAAACAGTCCATTCCACTGTAATCCAGGTTTAATAACCCAAGGGGAGGTGTCAAATTTCTGCCAATTTCCTTGTGACAGAAGAGCTTGAGTAGGCTTCTTTTCTATATGATTGAGTTGACGTTGTCCCAAATCTAAAAGAGTTGGATAGGCGGTAGGAGGAGGAACATTACCCAAAAATTCACAAAGTGACTTCCATTTATTCTGAGTTGATGATGGCAAGATTAAGATTTTATCTGACCATTGAGAAGCTATGACAGAAGCTGTTTGGTTATGTTTAAAAGATATTTTTTCTTCTAGAGTTTCAAGCATGTCAGATTTTTCATTGAAATCATTATCAATCATAACTATTAGTCTTGCTTCTGGATATATAATTGCTAATTCATCTAAATACTGTTCTATAGACCTAATATTGACATAAGCATTGAATATATTAGAGCTTTCTTTATTTAAAAGATTCTTTTCTTTTAAACTTGGCAACCTGTCTAAATCACTACAACATCTGTACCCAAGCATAGATAAAGCCATAGCAAGAGACGTAAGACCTGTATCAGACACCCCCATAGCGAATACGGGACTTGTTAAAGACTGCTCTCTAAAACGACCGGGACCTTCACTATTAAGAACGCCTATTTTGGAAAGCATTGGCAATATTGAATATGAATTCTCTGATTTTTCATCCATTCGTTGGGAAATGATAGATTTTGAGATAACTAAAGCATCAATATCTTTGAACATGTGATTAATCCAAAGGTCGACTGGCCCTCTAACAGGAAGAAGACTCAAGAGTTTATTAGCCCCTTTCTTTGATAACACGTAACCAGAAAGCCACCATATACCGCGAAAGAGTTTGAAAGTATCTTCAGTAATTTGAACTTTTTCTGCACCAAGGTCTACCTCACTAAAGGAAAGGTAAAGAATATCGAATTGAGATGAATCACTAGGTATTCTAAAAAGCTGTTTCCATATCTTATCAAGATAACCTGCAAAGGTATGTTTGAAATGTACATCATCTTCAAGAACCAAAACATATTGGTTATGGCCAGATGCAATTTCTCGCCATACTTTTATGTGAGAAAGGGCGACAGCAACTTCTTGACGGCTCATATCAATTTCTTCATCTAAATCAAGTCTACTCGGCAGTACATGACGAGGATCAACAAATAACTGCTCTCCAAGTGAATATGTTTCTACAATATCACCAGTATTTATTGTTGTTTCAAACTGTCGGGCATCAACTGCAGAGATACGAGTTGTTCTAGTAATGAGTGGTCTTTTTAAGGCATCAAGAACATATGATAGTTCTTGTTTCATCTGGTCCCATCGGTTTATTTGGCGATCTAGATTTATAACATAAATGTGTTCAATAGCAGGAGATGTAGTTTCTTGACCTGAGTCATTAAAAGTTCTACATATTTGTTTACCAAATAGCCATCGTGCTCGTAATGCATACCGATAAATTAATTTGAATACCACGCCCGATCTTTTTTTAATATTCATTAGCTTCTACCCTCATCAGAAGGTTTTATCTTCTGGGAAAATTCTTTCTGGTTTGAAAGTCTCCAGTTTCGGCTATCTTGACGATAGCTAAGATTCCATATAGTCTGAGCATATGTTTCCCAGTCTGATAGTATTAAAAAGTTATTATCTTTTTTAAACAGTTTACTATCTCCCATATTTACCACAATACTTGCAGTTAAATTCCCAGGCCCGGTAGTAGATTGAATCTCTGGAAAATCATTCGGATCTGTTTCAAGTAAAATTTTAGTTGCCCGTTGTAAGGCATACTCAATTACAGGGTTTCCAGATGAAGCCATAAGTGGATTGTTATTAAAATAAAAGATCCACTTACTTGAATAATTTATGGGATTCATAAATATATCAGGTTCAATCATCATATCAGTTTCAATATCATAACAGAGTGGCTGCAGTTTAAGCCTGTTGTCCTCAAAAAGATGCTCAATATTGAAGCCATTATATGTATCATCTACGTCAACATATAATCCTCCCTTCGAAAGAATAAAACAAAGACGGAAGTAGTCACTTTTCATTGCAGGGTGATAACAACGCTTAAATGCTTCAACATGCTCTATAGTAAATTTTTCTGTGATAAACTGCCGTGCAGTGTATTCATTAAATAGTATTTGCTCATATCCTTTATCCTCAAAATAATTCCAAGAATCAATACATTCTTTTACATCCCATGGAAGATTATCTGTGTCATCCCAAAACTGTACAATTGTCTTTGGAATAGTATTTATTGATTCAGGAATGGACATAAATGATGACGGAGTACTTTGTACAAAAGACCGGATAAAGTTTGAGCGAGATTGATCATTTTCAGATATTTTGATTGTATTTATATTTGGTTTATACATTAAAGCCCTAAAGTTAATTTAATAATTTGGATAAGTTCTTCTCAACTTGGGCGTATACTTCATTTTTTATTTCTGAATTATTTTGAATTTTAATTTCTGGCATCCATTGCTGAATAATTTTTGTAACCTCAAATATTTTATTATAAAACATTTTTACAGTGATGGATTCCCCGTCTCTCTCTTCGTCGATGATTTCAAAAGCATCATTATTAAAAAGGATTTCTCTTTTGAAAAAATTAGCACTGTATTTATTCATATTAAGTATTACAAATTTCTCTTTTTTAAAACTCCCGTAAGCATTACCATTTTGCTCTTTTTTAAAGGTAGTCTTTGTAAGGTATTCAATAGGTTCAATATCACCAATTGCGTTAAAAGCAAAAGTCCTTTCCTCTCCTACATCTTTTTTATTTAATTCATCATATGTAATATATACATAGTATGTGAATCCAGTAGAAAAAATAGTGTGAGCTCTTATAAACTTGTCTTCTGTAGGTATACCTGCCTTTTTATATTTAACTTTTAAAATACAATTGTCTTTAATTGCATTACTAAATTGGATAATTTTTTTTGCTATATTTGAAAGTTCATCTGTTCTTATCATTCTATTTGTTTTTATAGAAGAAATGTCTTTTTCAAGCAATAAAAAGTCATTTTTCAATAACTTGTTAACCACAGCACCTTCAAATATTTTAAAAAAAGTTTCATTAGGAATATATTCTGGTAATAAATTTTTAAATCTATATTTTCGTAATTTTATATCATAAACAATATCTTCAATTTCTTTAATATTATTTTCTACAGTTTTGATACTAGAAATTTCAAGATAGTTTTTTAAATATTCTTTCGTACAAATTTGATCACTATAAATAGCTTTATATATTTTTATTATTCTTTCATTCATTTAAAACCTTTTTGTCGGACAAACAATATAATAAAATAAAAATAAAAAGTCAAGTTTTATCCAAATTATCAACATGTTGGAGCATTTATTATGTATATACGCTCCAATATATGCAATATTTAAGAAAAATTCTTGACATAGGTTGTTCAAAGTTGTATAATTTAATCAGTGGCTCAATATTAAATTGAGTTCGCGGAAAAATATACTTTTTCATATAGGTGTATTTATTGGTTTTTAGTGTGGGTTAATTCTCACAAGAGGTTTACTATGTTAATAGTAATATGTAAAAAACAAAACTCTTATGATACTTTTTGAAGAATGATATTGTAATGACAAATGCCTTAAATGGCTATTAACGTTTTGCTTTTTACAACAACCCTAACGCAAACAAGGAGTTTCAAATGGGTAGAAAAAGAGTAAGTACGACTTGTGAAAGTGATACAGGTAGAAATCAGAAATTTCATGATAACTATAATGATAAAAATATGACAAGAAGTCAATTTGTTAAGGAAATTAACAAAGGTAACTATGAAAATTATCATGTAAGAAATATTAATGAGGTCGCTACTCCTGTTAGTAATCCAGATTCAACACGTAATAATAACCTAGGATAAGGCATGGGAATTAAAGTTAAAAAAAGTAATTTGCAATCTACCAAGTATAAGTATACTTGGTTAAGAGATCAAGGTGATTCTGAATACACTGGTATTCAAGATCGAATTAGGATAGATAAAGATGAAGGCTATGAAGTCTTATATTTCATTCAAACACTTATGAATAAGCATAGTTTAACGACTTTAGACCATGTTCATAAAATTGAAGATCTTCTTCATAAGCCAGCCTTATCAGGTGTTGTTATGAGAGATAGACTTATAGAAGTCATAGAAAAAAGACTTTAATCTTAATTAAAGTACTTGTGCATCAAGGCGAGTACTTTATTTTTCATGATATAGAAAATTGCAAAAGGAACTTGTCTGTGACAGCAAAAGAATAATAATGCAAAATAGCCCAAGCCAAATAATTAATATCCTTAGTAAGAATAAAAACTTTTTTGATAATATGTTCGATAAAAGAAACTCTCAAATTAGTATATGGGAGGCTGAAAGCTTTCTTAAAAATCCTGATGTGTTAGAAGATTTAGAAGATAAGGGCTTAATAGAAATATACTGTGATAACGCTAGGTTGTCTGATACTATTTTGTCTTTCTTTGAATCTGTACTTGTTGATGGGTATGAGTCAGAACTGTATCACCATCCTTCTTTATTTAAAAAGATTGAGGATAATATTAGCTTTTATTGGAAGAGCAAAAACAAAGAAGAAGACTGCGAAAAATATATCCGCCAAATCTATATATCACTACGTAAATTCCCTAATAACCTCATGGCTTCTTTTGAACATATTCGTAAACATGTCGAGTTTACCTACAAAGAAATATCTGAACCCTCAGCAAAAAAAGAAGAGCTTGAGACTTTTAGAGTGTCGTTAGAAGAGCTAAGTGATACCCTTGAAGCAATCCATGAAAAAATGAAGTTAAACAGTAACTTCTTTGACACCGTAAATGACACCCGAATTAGAGTTGAAGAAATTCGACTAAATGCAACAATAAGTAGTATTAGAACTTCTCTTTCAAAACTGATTGAAGACGTAGTGACATACATAGCTAAGGCAGAAGCCAGTTCTAAGTTTTATGCTCACATTCAGGGCTTAGTAGAGCTCTTGGATAAACGAGACTTTAAAAATGCTACAAATATAATAGATATCGTGCAGCAAGAAAAAGTGGCTCTTTATAAAATGAATACCACCTCGTTCAAACATAAAAAAATGAAACTCCATCCTGAAGAAGCTTATGAAGAAGAGTTTGCACTTAAGTATAAAAGTATCTCAAACAATACAAATAGCTTAGAAGAAATTAAAAAAGAAAACGTAAAAGTAGATCTTAGCCTACTAAACACAGTTGTTACAAGTATTATAGATTATGAGTCTATTCTAGATGAGTATCTACTTACAAATACCGATCAAACGCTTTTGTCTTTTATTATGGAATTTGAAGTAGATACAGACATTGAATTGTTAGTTGAGTCTTACCTCAACCTCATCGTTTCTTATGAAGATTATTTTGTCTTCATGGACACTTATACAGAACTTGACAATAGATTATGCATTGATGTAAAGAAAAGAGAAAAGGCTTAATATGACCATTGATTTAAATAGACTCCCTAAAACCACTGAAAAGATTTTCAACTCTCTAAGAGAGGGGAGTTTTATTACAAACAACAACCCTGAAATTTCTGTTAGAAACTTATACCATGATTGTGATAGAAATTTTGAGTACCTTTTAGCTTATTTTCAAGTCTTAGGTTATGAATTGGTACAAGGAGATGGATATTTTATCTTTAACGTAACCCTTGATGATACAACCTATTTAGACCGTATATCTCGTATAGAAACCTTATTACGATTAGTAGATCTATTTAGAGGGACATTAGGTACCTTCGAGGTAGGTCAAGAGTTTTCCCCATCAGAACTAGAACTTGGRATAAAAAACAATATCTCTTATGAAGGTCAGATTCGTAAAATCCAAGGTGTTAAAAAAGACAACCCTCTTGATGAACAATGTAAAAGTGTCTTTAGTAAGTTAAAAGAGTATGGGATTATTGTATTAAGTGACACTCGCCATAGTAAATACAAGGTTTTGTCTTCTTATAATTATTTAATAGACTTTTTTGAAACAATTAAAAAGATAAACATTTCTGAAGAGTTAGAAGGAGAAGAATAATGCAGGGTTTAAAGACAGTTACATTTTTCAATACAGATAGGTTCCCCTACTCACATATCAATATTAATGGCAATACTATGTTTGTTGGTACTAATGGCTCAGGTAAGACAACGACAATGCGAACCCTACTTACATTCTATGGTTCTGATAAGCTAGGTCTTAACAATAGACAAACAGAAGAGAAGGCGTGGAGTGCTTATGCTTATCCTCATGACAACTCTTATATCTGTTACTACTATGAAGGAGCACAAAACAATATCCTCTTAATTACTTACCGAACAGGTAATCGTATTAACTATCGCTTTTCCTTATTGGACGTAGAGGATATAGAAACATTTTTAAAAGGGTGTTTTATTGATAATGATGAATTTAGAGAACCTAAAGATGTCTTCTCTTTATTTAAAGAAAAAGGTATTGAACTAAGCAATAGGGTCTCAGGTCTTGAAAAATACACTAAGATATTATATGGAGACACCAAAGGGGACCTCAGAGAATTTGCTAAATACACCTTACTTAAATGTGGAAGGGACTATGAACAAATCCCAACTGTATTGTCCAGTATATTTCTTAACTCTTCTCTTAAGTCTAGAGATATAGACAAGGTACTCGCTGGAAGTATTGACTCTTATGCACAAATTGATTTAGAAGTTCTTGGAGATAGCATTAATCGGGTTATTGATTTAAAGAACACTATTGTTAATTTTGAAAAGACAGAAAAAGAACAACTTAAAGTATTATCTTCTTACACCAAGTATCATGACCTTGAAAAGAAAGCATCGTATCATTTAAAACAACTCTTTGCCCATTACGATAGAGCAAAAAGAGAGCTTCCTATTCTTACTGAGAAATTACCTGGTCTACTCTCTTCACAAGAAGCTAAATTAAAGATAAATGAATCAAGCAGAAACACATCAATAGAAAACTTAGAAAAGGCTCATAGTAGTAAAGTAGAAAGTAAAATAAAACAAGATGAAGCTATCGTATTAAAACAGCAGTATAGTGATGGTCTTATCTTGAAAAAACAAGTTCAAGTGGACAAGCTCCCTTTTTATAGAGATGAACTGTCTGATGATATAGAGCTACTTAATAACTTAGTAGGAAGTAAACAAGATGTTAGTTTTGGATTTGATAAAAGAGTTTTAGGGCTAGAAAAACAATGTTCAGATGAATTAAATGCTGAAGACAGTAAAACAAAAGCATCTAAATTTGTACATACTGAAAAGATTAAAGAACTCCATGCATCCTTGAAAAAAGAGATCCTTTCTATTAATACGGATTCTTCTACTGAAAAAGAAGTACTTGTCTTATTGAACAAGAGTTTAACTAAAGAAGTTAATGAGTTAAATGTAGAGCTGCGCTTATTGAATTCAAGAAATCCTTTTGATGATGAACTAAGAGAACAAACAGAAAGTGTTAAGACACTGGCACAAGAGTTAGTAAACCTTAAGCAAGAGAAAGATACTTTACAAGATGGTGTTCGTGCGAATTCTATTGAGACTGAAAAGCTTGATAAATCTATTATTAGACTTGGAGAGGATGCAACCACTAACCTTGATATTAGACTAAGCCCTTTTCTCCAGCAAATATCAGAACAAAAAGATTTACTAAATGTTGATGAAGAAACTTTTTTAGGATTTTTAAGAAAGAACCAACATCCTAAAGAAGATTTATTAGCTTCACTGCTTAAAGAAAAAGAGATTTTATTAAATAAAGAGTTGGACCCTAAGATTATTAATAGTGACTATTCTCTTTTTGGATTAGAAATCAATGAAGAAAATTTAGCCCATTCCAATTACAGCCAAGAATCTATAACCCTAAAAATCCAAAATCTTGATGATGCTAAAGAAGGTGTAAGAAAAGAGGTCGAGGATAAACTTCAAGAGGACATCAATAGCCTAAAAAATGAAATTAAAACTATTTCGGCTAAAAGTCTTAAGGCTAATGAGCGTCTTGGTACCGTTACTCAACAAATCTTAAATGAAACAGTTAGGTTGGAACGTCTAAAAGATGACCTAAGAGAAAAATTACTGCTTAGTACAGCTAAGTGGGATACTGCGAAAAAAGAAGCTAAAGAAGCTTTTACTACAAAAACAGAGGAAGGTTCACTCGCCTCTGAAAAACTTTCTTCTTTCTATGATGTTTTAGAAGAGAAAAGAGAAACATCTAGAACCAGTACGGAGAAGCTTGTAGGTGTTATCAATACTAAAATTGAAGAGGATGAACAAGAGTCTTTGAATATAAAAGACAAGTTATCGTCAAAGTTGAAAAAAGATGTTAACCATATTAATGATGAAAAAGAAAAGGCTTTAAAAGAAGAAGGTATTGATACAGTACCATTTAAAAGTATTGAGACCAAGATTGACTCCTTGAAAAAACAAATTTTAAAGATTGAAAAAGACATTCCCGCTGTTTCTAGATACGTTGAAGATAGAATTATTATTGAAAATATCCCTGTGCTTAACAAAATACTTAAAGGGGCAACCACAGCTCATAGTAATGCAGTTACCTCTAACGACATTCTTATCGACAGGCTGGATAAAGAAGAGGCAACCCTCACTCAAAGAATTAAAGATGTTGAAGAAGGCATAGCTAAATATCGTACTGAAATTAATGATTGTGATGATAAATTTCTTATCAGAAGAGAGCGTAAAGAATACGGTATAGCTAATCAAATTTCTACTACACAGTGTGAAAAACACCTTTATCTTCATGGAATTGAACTAGGTGCCATTGAAAAAGATATGAACTACCCTATAGAAGACATACGTATTGGTATGAGTAATATTATCTCTAATATTAATGCTGAGAAAGAACAGTTTGGACTCACTATGAAAGCCTCAAATACTTTAGATATTTTAGGGATGGCTAAGGACTTAAAAGTATTCAGAGATTCTAATATGCTCGTTTCACTTAAAAGTCTTGCTGCAACTATTTTTAGAGATCAGTGCAGTAGTTTAAATAGTGCTTTTGGAGACATCATTAAAGAGAGTGATAAAGTAAGAGTTTTAATTAATAAGATTAGAGCTAATCTTAGCCTTGCTATTAATGATGTCGCAGTATTAGACAAGCTTGATATCAAGTATAGCCCTTACAAGAGTGAGATATTGTCACTATTTGAGTCTCTAAATGAGATTGATTTACCTATTGGTGATAAAAACTCTCTGTTTTGGGATGGAAATTCAGAAGCCCATATTAAAGCCTATGACTATCTGGTAGAAATTTCTGATTTACTTAGACTCTCAAACTCAAAGAAAATAACTGTTTTAGATACTTTTGAGACAGAATTCTTATATAGTCAAAATGGTCGTGTATCCCAATGGGTAAAGGCAAGGAACTCTATGGGGTCTAACGGCACAACAATAATTGTTAAGACTTTGATTTATGTCTCATTATTAGATGCCGTATTAAAGAAAGCAAGTAAAGATAGAAATATCTTGGTCCATGTCCTTTTGGATGAGATAGGAACCCTGTCTCAAGCTAATATGAATGCCATTATCTCTTTTGCTAACTCAATGGGAATAAATTTCACTACTGCTGCACCTACATCAAAAACACATAGGCTCTACGAAAGAACTTACTACTATCAAGTTAATGAAAAGAATAAAACTTCAAGAAGCATTGTTATCGAAAAGAAAAAACCAGTAAGGAAAACACTTGAACAAATTGAGTCTTAATGATGCTAAAGCCTTTTTGTCTTTGTTAGAACAAGAATCTATATTAAAAACATCATTTACAGTACCAGGAAAGCGTTTACTAGTTGAACTTGAAGCTGAGGGTGTTGTTGAACTAAAACGTCTTACAAGCAATTCTAGGAAAGTCATATTACTTAATAAAAAAGCCCTACTCTTTGACTTGTCTAATAAGTTTCATATTTCTAATCTGGAAGTGTATATTGAACTTCTTGAAGATTCTGATGCAGATAGAGACACCTTTGCAAAAGCCGGTGTATCAACAAAACTTAAAAGTACAAATCCTAAATCAGGTTTTCATATGAATAGCTTTGACCTTATTCCTATGGTGGTAAATGGTAAAGTAGTTGAAATAGACTTCCCTGATAGATGCGCCTTGTTCATCCATGCAAATTCAACACTTGAAGTTGAAAAAGATGTTCTTATTGTCGGAGTAGAGAATTTTACTAATATTACGAGAGCATTGTCTCAAAAAAAGATATTTGATTATGAGGAACAGATACTTTTTGTTGAAAGAAGTAAGTATTTACAAACCTGGTTAAAAAAAATTCCTAATAAGTACTTACATTTTGGGGATTTTGATTTTGCAGGTATTGAAATTTATCAAACTCAGTATTTAGATATTGTGAAGAACCGGGGTTCTTATTTCATTCCTGAGAGTATTGAGGAAGATATAAAAGAAAAAGGAATTACTGATTTATATAGAATTCACAAAGAAAAATACAAAGGAATCAGTAGTGATAATGTTGACGTGAAAAGGCTAATAAAAATTATCAATGATAACAAAAGGACCTTGGAGCAAGAATTTTATATTTAATTCTTAATCTCAATAGGACTCTATCTCCAAACACCAAGGGGAAGACCTTCTTTAAGTCGTGACGTACTTTATTTAGACCGGATATATTTATTATATGAAGGGTAATCATGGTAAACATAGATGAGAGAATCTGCCAGAGAAGCTAAAGAAGAAGGGATTAAAATAAAATTAGCTCTTGTTAAATAGTTGAGAATGTTAGACATGAATCAGCTTCCATGGATTAGTATGTGATTTATCCTCAACTTAATATATTTTTCAGTGAAATTATACGAAGTTATTCTAGGAAAAAAGGTGGGTTTATACAGCTTAGCCAAATTTGTATTTTCTTTATTCTCTGAAACCTTATAATACTAATTTAATTTGTTACAGCTTTTCTAATAGCCTGTTCCTAGCTTAAGTTAAAACTAAATACATATTTATGTATATCTCTATATTTCTTTCAGTTTTTTAAGAACTTCTACCATAGCCAATGTATCAAGCTTACAATATGCTAGTAAGGCAATTCTAGTTGCTTCTTTTTCATCTGGATTCATAGTTGAAAGTTTTGGAAAGGCATTCATGGCATCACCACCATTTTGAATACCATTCAAATTTTTATAGGCTAGCGCCATTTCAGGGACTAATGAGGGTAATACATATTTTATAGAATAGCTACCTTGCATTTCAGGTGTTACATAATACTTCTTTTGAAAAGGAAACATCAGGTCTTTTATATCTTCATTGATTGAAAGAAGATGATTGCTAAACTCAGGAAAACTCTCAGCAAGATTTGAATTTACACCTTTTTCAAAACTCATGTTGTAGGTTAAAACAGTTACATTTGTAGGGATGTCTTCAACAAGTTTTTTTGCTAATTCATACCGAGGGTCAACACCATCTTCCCCTAAAAACTCTTTATGCTCTATATCCCCATTAGAATGCTCTATATGAAGTGAATACTGAAAGGGTATCTGTTGGTATGGACTAATACCTTTCCACTCTGGTACAGCTTGTTGAAAGGTCTCAAAATCAAGATGATAGATAGGATAGCTTAAGGTATCAATGAAGTCTTGTATTTTTTCTTTATCTATAAAGGTTGTTTGATCTTTCCAGTTTTGAACCTTTTGTTTTTGAATAGCGGTCATAGGATAATCAGTAGGAATATCTTCTATTTTAACAATACCTTTTTCATAAAGCTCAACTTGCTTTTTGCTTCCAAGATTAAAGATATTAAAAACTGAGTAATCAGGAATATTTCTCTGTGTTTTCCAGCAATATTCTTTGGCATTACACTCATAAGGTTTTTTACAATGACCTCCAATCTCAATATCTGGCTCATTCTCTTTATCAGCTAAATATGCTTCATACTCTTTAAGTTTATTAGGAATATCAGCTTGTAAAGCATTTACATCATCACTAATATTTACTATCTTAAAAAGCTTCTCCAACTCAAGTTCATCAGCTCTAATATAAGAGCTGTCAATATGTACAAGGTTACTGCTAAGTACGGTATAGCCTAGCTGTTTTAGAACATACAGCTGTATAGAAACATCATGAAGATAAATCTCTTTAACAGAGCTAGAGCTTTTTACTTCATATATCTCTACTCCCTCAGGTAAAACTTTTAAAACATCAATTAAGACTAAAATACCTTCATACAAGAAAGTAGCTTCGTATATATGTTCTATACCCTCATCCATCCATTTTTTTGTAGTTTTAGCCATGCCATCAAAGTCATCAGAATTAAAAATAACTTCTTTACCATTAGGGAAAAGACTACAAGCTAAGGTCCCAACCATATGTCCTGTTTGAAATCTTGTAAGAGCTGTTGTATCTGGAGGTGTAAGGATTTCTTTTTTGTATTTTTTTAGCCAGAGTGCTTTTGGGCATTGAATGGCTTTGGTATATAGGGATTTAGATAGATTCATAAATATCCTAGAAATGACTTATTAAGTTGTCATCGTCTTCAGAATCAGCTTCTTGCATAAAGAGATTCTCTATAATTGTTTTTTCTTTAGAGACTTCATATATTTCCATATTCAGACCTTTAAAAGTAGTATCGTCAGATGACGTTTTATTATGTTCCACTAAAATTATATTTTCTGGAACAAATTCTCGGGAATCCCTTCCAAGGACAATATCAATGGCAGTTTTCCCATAATCTAAATCGTAAAAATTTATAAATCTTTTTAACTGCTGTGAAATCTCCTCTGGAAAATTTTTTGAAAACAAATCATTATCGCCAAAAGATTCAGTCTTCTTTTTAGCATTATTAGAAAGTTGTTGTAAATAAGCTGTTGATAGTATAGGAATATTGTTTCTTTTCTTAGAATAAAAACAATAAAAAGAATGACAAGTGTTTTCTAAAAATACATCAAATTTCTTTGCATCTAGTTTACTATAGTTTTCACGGTTATCTGAATAACTACGTTTTGCTTCAATAAAGCCTACCCCTTCAATTTTAATTTCACCTTTCTCTATATATCTAACTAATACTGCAATGTCTCCAAACTTTTTTTCTGCTTTACCTTTTTGTTTTTTACTGAGTATCTCCAAGTTAAAGCTCTCTTTCGAATGCGTGCACGCAGCTTTAACCAATTTTAAAATTCTAATTGTAATATAATTTTCATCCCATGCATCAATATCTTTTTGCGCTTGCGACAATTCATTCTCAATATTTTTTCTTAACTTTTCATAATCCATATTTTTTCCTATGCTAATTTATTTATACTAGGTTCTCTCGTTTTGAATTTTTTCTCTGAATTACTTCCACTATCTAAAACAAAAGTATTCTCTGCAATTCTTCGTTCAAGCACTACTTCTACCATAACAGTTTCATTTGCTTTTATTAGTTCTTTTAACTCGAAGTTATTTAAATGAAACTCTGCAATTTCATAATAACTAAAGCCTTTATCAGGTCTAGCAACAATACGAATACCTAACTTTTCATTTTTTAGTTTTTTGAATTTATCATAGTTCAAGTAGTAAACTAGATTTCCACTTGAATCATTTTTTTGCTTATCAACAAAAAAACCTTTTGGTAATATATCTGGTTCATAGTCGTCTCCAGCTAAAAGTAACATATCATAATCATGGATTGAATTATTATAATTATCCTTTAAACTAAAAACAAACATCATATACCTGTCATGTTTAGACTGTGTATGTAGCGTTTGATGACGCATTATCTCGCTTGTTTCATTATAGTCATCTTGATTATTTACCTCAAGTGCTTTAATTATTGAGTAGATTACTGGTTTAACTTTTCTACTTTTTTTCACACTTTCCATAATACCTATTTTATCCCCGGTATGACTTGCAGAGTTTATAACTTCAAATGCACATTTTCTTGAATTGTATATATCACCTACAAGTTTTAGTGGATTTCCGTCTAGTGTACAGTCTTGCACTAATTTAACACTTTTATAGTTCAAGTTTGCACCACAAAGTCTTACAACCCCATCACTACCTTTTTCTACTAAATAGTCATTAATAAAGTCATATAGTTTTCTATCAATGGTTTCGCCACTAAGTACAAAAGAGTGAAACGCATTACCTATAGCACTATTATTCATCCAAGAGCTATTCAAATCCCACTGCCCTTGACTTCCTAGTTCTAGCCAATTAAGAACACCCTCTCCTGGTTCTACTCCATTAGCCCATGCTTTTATTCTCCCTACTCTCTCTTTACCTAAAAGTGCTAAAGGTGAACCGTGATTAGCTGGAGCCAACATAATTAAATGCGTCAAAGGACATTCGTTTAACCTTTCTTTTGCATAAAAAAGTTCTACCCATAAACGGATAACCGGTCCACCAGTAGAATGCGTAATACATGCGAAATCCTCATTACCAAGTTTATCTTTTCTAGCTTGTTCAAAAGCACGAGAAATATCATCAAGTAAGACTTCATCATGAAAACTGATATATTCACCTATATAGATGTTTTCTATTTCAATATTTAATTCTACAGGAGATTCTCGTTTTAATACTTCAGGTAGTTCTCCATAAGTTGTTGTTGAATTTACGCTCCAACCATGTACAAATACTAATTTCATTTCAATGTTATTCTATACGCTCATAAGCATAAACGTTTTTAAAGTTTCTATTTAAGTAAGAACCAACAGAAGGTGCATCTTTTAAGCCATCATATTCATGTTGAGGAACATCCCTATAAACATAAACACTACCATTTAAAAATCTAACATAGGCTTCTTGTCCAGCCTCATCATAACCTACAGACTCAATATTCGACGATTGTACTGGAATCATTTCATCATTTTTATACATTTTCTTTCCTTTTTATAAATTAAAGTTTTGACTTCTCCAAAACTTAAGAGTGTCTTTATATTCACTAATATTTGGGTTTTCTTTTGCCCATTCTACTGTCACCAATGGGTCTGAACTTTTTGCTTTATGAGCGGTTTTATAAAACCTCACTCTTGATGGTATTTTTACAGCTTCCCCTGATATTAAACCTTCTCCTGTTCTAAGACTTGGCAATAAGTCAACCATAGTTTGTAATTCATCTTGAACTGCAGACTTAATATGACCTCTATCTTTTGCATTACTCATACGAAGAGCTATAATTGTCCCACACTGACTCAATACTGTTTCATCAAGTTCTGATGGTCTTTGAGTAATTAATAATAGTCCAACACCATATTTTCTTCCCTCTTTCGCAATAGTTTGAACAGTCCTAGAAGCAATCGAATTTTCCCCAGCCTTTAAATAGTTATGAGCTTCTTCCAAAACTATAAATAATGGTTGTTTTCTACCACCTACAAGGGTATTTTGACCCCAAAAGAGTGTGTCGTTTACAATCTTTAACAATGTCCCAGATATTGGTATCATAATCTCACTTGGGATTCCTGATAAGTCTAAAATAGTCACAGGCTTAGTTTCACCCAACCAGCCATATAGTAATTCATCAATATCTTTGTCAATTTTTCCAGTTAAATCAGGTTCCCATTCCCCAGGATAAAATAAGAACTTATATCGACTATCTTTTAATTTAATTCTAATACTATCTAGAAAAGAAGATATTCCTTTTTTTAAGTGACTTAAATAAGGTGCTCCCCCTCCACTTCCAGCAGGTGTGTATTCATTCGACTTTAATGAACTTGCATTGCCAATAACGATCTTGTCGCACAATGTATCACTATTTCTACTTGCGTTAAAAGTTTGTCTTTCAATATCATCTAATTCAAACCATAGCTGTTTTAAACTAAAGGGGATTGGGCTATCAGCTGTTATTATTTCTGGTTCAACATCTAAAGTATTTGTAGCAATACTTTCAATTTTCTTTTCAACAATTTTTTCTCTAATATATTCTCGATGGGTATCAGTTAGATTATTCGAAAATATTTGCATTAATTCATTAAAAGGAAGTGCCCAAAAAGGTATGTAAAGTTCATTTTGTCCTACTGAAGAATTAATTTTATATACCTTACTTTGTTCTTTCAAAACTTCATTATATTCACCATGTGGATCGATAACTAAAATTCTTGAGCTTTTAAAGTTTCTTTTTGCAATAGCTTCAAGTAAAATTGCAACCGTGTTCGATTTTCCACTACCAGTCGATCCAACAATTGCACAATGTCTTGATATAAGCTTATTTAAGTCAAGCTTGGCTTCTAAGCTCTCCGAAGCACTAATATTTCCAACTGTAATCGATTCATTATCATCTAATCCACCATAAATCACATCTAAATCTTTTATAGTTACTAGGTGAACCTTATCACTAGTTGTTGGGAATTGGGTAATGCCTCGTTCAAACTTTCTACCTATTTGTTCACCAACTAACACAAGTCCAAGCCAATGAGTATTTTTTGCATTTTCATAGTTATTTACTAATGTTTCTTTTAATGCCTCTGGTACAGCCGCAGAACCTATTTGAGTTACAATTCCATATAGATTTGCATAACCAAGAGGTATTTTTAAAAATGAACCTATTTGACCGATTCTATAAACAACACCATCTATAATAGGCATATGAGACTTAATGTTGTCAAATAATCGAATTGTAATAATATTCCCATTGATACTATCAATTTCACCAATTGATGTTTGATTATTTTGCATTTTTACTCCAAGAACGAATTTCATTTATTGGCATAAGAGATGATAAAAAGTTAACGAGTTTTGAAAAATCGGTTATCGTAAAATCTCCTTTACCACTCCATCCTTCAGAACCTACTTCTTGTGAACCTATTTCTTTTGAATCATCAAAATCTTCATCAAAATATAAATCAATATTTACACTGGCATCTTTATCTGGCTCATTTTTCAATTTCCACTCACCATATTTACCACCAATAACTGCACCTCTAATTCCATACACAGACATCTTTGAATTTGCAATGGCAGCTTTATATAGCGAGTCTTCTTCACTTAATCTGAATTTATATTTACTATCTGTGTCACACCAATATTTATCATAATAAAGAAAAACTACATGAGCAGTGGTACTAGTATTTAATGCAGTCTCAATTCTTGCATTAATATGTTCATCCCCAAAAGAATAGCCACAAGCAATTAAAATCGAATCATCACTTTTTAAAAAGTTTGAAAGTCTATCCATTAGACTTTCATATGGTTGTTTCTTTGAATTATTATATTTTAGAATAGATGGATATATTAATATATCTTTTCCACTACTCTCCGTACGGATTATCTTCTTTGTCTTTTCCTCTATTTGCCAACCTAAGGAACCATGAATTTTCCAAAGTTTAGTTTGGTTAGGTAAAAAGTTCATATCTTCAATTGATTCAGAATTAAAAAATGGCTTATAGCTTCCACTAAAACCATCATAATACGGTATATTGCAATATTCAAGTCCTAATTCAAATAAATAATCATAATTAGTTGTAAAAATTTCAATAGGGAATTTCCTATCAACCTGCCCTATCCAACGAGCAAAGTCAACTTGTACCATTGATTTGGCTTTTTCATATGTAAATTCAGTATGAATACTAATCTTTTCTTGGATTTTTTCTTTATATTTTTCAATTAAAGAATCGAGCTCTTCTTTATTTAAACCGTTAAGTGTACTTTTCCCAATAACACCAATTTTCTGTTCAAAATTAGATAAAATTGTTTCAATATTAAAATTTTCTGTAAGCTCTTCTTTTAGCTCATCAAATAAAACTTTATATTTAGGTGTTTCAGACAAATTATCTACAATATCATTAGTGAGTGGATGCACAGAAGGTACAGTTAAAGAATCAGTATTCTTTTTTGCCATAGAGCTTCCTGCACCAAACAGAAAGCTAATTCGCTTTTTATCTGAAATAAGAAGTTGCTGCAATCCTTTTATATATTCAGATGGATCATGTGTTATTAACATTATTTTCCTTTTTTATTAATTTTTTTATCATAGTCATCCTTTTAGTCTATCTAATACATCTTAACAAAACTAGTTCCATCCCCATTAGGAACAACCCTTATCTGCAAAGGTATTCTCTCTTTAAGAGCTTCCACATGAGAAATAACCCCAACCATCTTACCTGAACTTTGAAGAAGGTTTAAAGCATTAAGTGCTGTTTCTAAACTCTCTTCATCCAAAGTTCCAAAGCCCTCATCTAAAAAGAGGGAATCTATCGCTATCTTGTGGCTTGCTAACTCTGAAAGACCTAAGGCAAGGGCAAGGCTTACGATGAAACTTTCTCCGCCAGAGAGAGTACTTACAGGGCGAGTTATATTCCCTTGGAAGGCATCAATTATTTCTATTTCTAGTAACTGTTTTTCTTCTTGGCTTCTAATTAGTGTGTATCGTTTACTTAAGATGCTTAGATGTTGGTTAGCAAGCTTAATGAGCTGGTCTAATGTAATGCCCTGAGCAAACTTGGCAAATTTATTTCCATCTGCTGAACCGATAAGCTCTTGCATTTTTGCCCAGACTTTAAAGCTTGCTTTTTTCTTTTCGAGTGAGGCTATTTTATCTTTGTGCTTTGTCTCATTGTCATGGTTAAGTTCAAGCTCTTTTTCATCTCTTCCTATGGACAACTGGAGCTCATCTACTTTAGCTTGAGAAATCTCTTGCTCTTCCTTTAAAACTTCGATTGGCTTATCACTTTGAGGTGTTTTTTTATGCTCTTCTAAACGCTTTGTTATTTCTTCTGATAAGATTTTTATTTCATTAAACTTATCGTTTATATTTTTACATGAATGTTCTAGTTCTTGTCGTGTGTCACTGTCCATAGATGCTGCTTTAAAGTCTTCGAGTGTCTCAAAACTATTAGTCTTCAACTGTTCAGTAAACTTTTGGGATAGTTCTTTTAAAGAAGCATGGTCTTTAGCTAGTTTAGATGAAAGGGCTTCTCTTTGTATAGCTTTTTCAGAGTGTCTTGTTGTCAACTCTTGAAGTTTTAAAATGACAGTTTTAGCTTTTGACTCTATCATTTGATAGGTTTCATGTATTTCTTTATCATGTGCATCGAGGTTTGCTACATTGAGTATGGAAATTCTTTCTTCTGTTAAACTTTTTAGCTTCACCGTGAGGTCAAAAAGCTTCTTATTCGCACTTAGAAGTTCATCTTTCAAAAACGTTATTTTTGTTTCATTTTCTGTCTTGCTTAGATTAGTATTTGCTAAATCTTTTTCTAAAGTCTCTAGACTTTCTTTACAAGCAATATAAGTATCTTTCCTCTCAGTCAAATCTTTTATTTCTAAAGAAGCTGTTCCTTTGTCAAAAATAAGGCCATATTCCTTCCACTGAATACTCAAGTCTTTGGTTAAGCTACCTATTGAAGTAAGAGAAACTTTTTTATTGCTTTCAAATTGTTTCAACTGCTCTTGCTGCTTAATACTCTCTGTCTTAAGAACAGTTAGTTCATTTTCTTTTGTTCGTTGTCCTAGAGCTGCGCTATCTCTTTGTTTTAAGAGTGTTTCTTTTTCTTGCCGTCTTTTAACTATCTCTCTTAGACTCTTTTCATATAGGCTCTGTTTATCTTTAAGGTTGATTTCACTCTCTGCACTTATTTCAATAGAAGCATTGTTAAATAGCTCTATGATCGTAGCAATAGGAGTTTTAAATTTTTCTATCTCTAAGGAAGAGGTTTCTATTTTATTCTTGGTACTTAAAAGGTTTGATTCTTGAGCTTTTAGTTCTGATTCCTTACTTAATAACTGTAATTCCTTTTCACTTATGAAGGATGCCGTTTCATCTACTAGTACAGTATGTGAATGTTCTATAAAAGGATGTTCCGTAGAACCACAAAGAAAACATACCTCCCCTGATACAAGCTTAGCTCTATCAGCTTCATATTTCTTAATGAGAAGTTCTTGCTCTTTTTTTACGCGTAGAGTCTCAATATGAGTTTTTAACTCTTTTATATGATCTGTGGTAGTTTTTACATTCTCCACTAAACCTTTCTCTTTTTCACCATATAGCGCGATATCTTCTTTTTCTTGCTTATCTTGTTTTAATAATTCATTATAATTAACTAATTGAGTCAGTAGGGTGTCAATCTCTTTAAGCTCTGTATTCAAACGTGGTTCATCTGCCATGTCAGTAGACATTTGTTTTTCAATATCTAAATAAGTTTTTTCACAACCCTTTGAAGTTGAAATTAGAGCATTTAGTTCTTGCTGAAGATCTGTCTCTGATTCTTGAATCTGTTTAAAACTGCTATCTACTTTTACTTTCTCATCTAACAGCATCTTTAATTTATTTTCTTCTTCTAAAAACTTTTTCAAATTATCTTCTATAAGATTCATATTGCTTATGAGCTTTTCATCTTTGCTATTTGTTTGAAGGTAGTTCTTATTAGTTAGAACCTTGCTGCTCAGTTGTTCAAAGGTTTCATTTATTTTATGAAGGCTCTCTTTGAGAAGCGATTGTGAAGCTATTTGACTTTCGATTGTAGTTTGTATTTCTATAACATTTTTTTTGTTTTCTTGTTCTTTGGTTTGAATTTCTCTTGCTTGTTTGAGCTTTATATTTTCCTTGTCTAAAGTGTTTTTAGCCTGAATATTCTCTTGCTTAGTCTCTTTACTAAGCTTGCTGCTTACAACTATTTCTGAAGCTAATACTTCAAGCTCTTTCTCTAAGACTTCTAAAAAAGAACTATCTATGATAATTATTTTTTCTAGACCTGCTTTTTGTGTATATAGCGAAGACACATTAAGGGCTTTATTCGCTAACTCTAATTGCGTAAAGTCCTCTTTGTGATCCTCTTTGTCTTTGCTTATTTCTTCAAAGCTTTTATGATGGTTTTCATTCTCTAGGGTAAGCTTTGTTAGCGTATCTGTCCAATGCAAGGCTAGACTTAATTCTTTAAGATGTTTATCTTCTTCGAGTTTTTGCTTTTTATTGAGAGTGAGTAATTCTGTTTTTTCTTTTAGGGTATCCCCATCCATGAAATAAATATTCTTTAGTAATTGAGTATCTAGCTCAATAGCTTGTTTCCCTTCGCTGTATCTTTCATAAACCCTTTTTGATATATCTCCATAAATCTTGGTACCTGTTATTTTTTCTAAAAGAGCTGAACGTTCACCTTCTTTAGCTTTTAAGAATGCATCAAAACTTCCTTGGGCTAGCATCATTGATTGCGTAAATCGATCAAAGTCTAATCCCGTAAGTTCTTCAATAAACTTAGGGACACGACTGACTTTTGTTTCTACAACCACTTCAGCCTTAACATCTGAAAGCTCCATAGAAGCAGGCTGGAGTTTTCCATCAGCTTTGTTCCGTGCTCTTTTTTGTGTCCATGAAGAGCGATATACCTTTCCTTTGACTTCAAATTCAACTTCACAAAAGGCTTCACCACAATGACGAGACATTAGATCACTTGGATTCTTAAGACGAGGAGTTTGTCCATATAAGGCGCAGGTAATGATATCGAGCAAAGTGCTCTTCCCTGAGCCAGTAGGACCCGTTATTGAAAAGAGAGCATTATCTTTTAATAACTCAACAAAGTCTATCTCAATATCACCTTTAAGAGAATTTATGTTTTTAGATCTGAGACGTAGTATTTTCATGAGATCTCCACTTCATTTACAATGACATTGAAGTTTTTAACAAGTTCGTCCTTCAGTTCTTCATCTTCAAAAGCATCTAACTCTAATCGACGGTTAAAAACTTCTAAAGGTGTTAACTCATCAAGACTCAGTACATCAAAATCATCTGCATGAAGAGATTGCTCTGATTTGTCAATCTTAACCGCAAGAAGGGTTAACTCTAGTTCTTTTGCTAAGTCTCTAATTGCTTGATTCGAATCGAAAGGATTACTGTCATTTAGATGAACTTCTATCCAGGTGCTTTTATCTTTGATAGCTTCTAATTCAGAACTTACGCTAGTTACATCACCTTTAATGAGTAAAAGTGGTCTATATAAAGGAATGTCAATTTCTTGAACCTCTAAGTCTTTCTCATTAAAGACAACTATGTTTACTTTTTTTTGTGTTTTTGCTTCACTAAAGCTAAGAGGTATGGGTGACCCACTGTAGCGAACATGATCGCTGCCAACTGTTTGGTTAATGTGTAAATGACCTAGGGCTACATAGTCAAAGTTTTGTCCTAAAAAATCGCCGCCTATATCTATCGTTCCACCGATATAAATATCTCGTTCGGACTCACTACTTCTACTACCTACTGTAGTTAAATGTCCTGTAGCAATAATAGGAACCTTTTTATTTCCAATAAATTTACTTGCTTGCTCAAAGACATCATTATAATGTTCTTTAATCCCTTCATTTAAGGAAAACTCTTTGTCTTGCATAGTTTGTCCACTTTGCGCTTTTCTAACGACTCTATCATGTAAAAAAGGGACAGCACAGATGACAGCTTGTAATTTGTCTTTGTCATAAATAGAAACAAGTTCATCTTCATTCTCATCACCAGAGGTAATAACATGAATATTAAGTGCTTTTAAAAGCTGTTGAGGCGCTTTTAGTGTGGAAACAGAGTCATGATTTCCTGCGGTAATAATAATATTTTCACACCTTGAAGCAGTAAGTTTAGTTAAAAAATTATAATAGAGTTCAAGGGCATAGTTAGGAGGGGTACCTGTATCAAAAATATCACCCGCGACTATAAGAACATCTATGTCTTGTGTTTCAATAGTTTTAAGAAGCCAAGCTAAAAAAGCTTGATGTTCTTCTTCTCGGGTTTTTCCCATGAAGCTTTGACCTAAGTGCCAATCTGAAGTATGCAGTAGTTTCATTGTCATCTCTTTTTATACGATTATTAATACTAAATAAATAATGTGGTTAAACTGTGTGTAGACTTAAATTATGACTATCTATAAATTTCTTCTACCCTATCTTTTGTATCATCATTGACCAATGCTAATTAATTCATTTAGAACTTTGGTCTTAGTACGAACTTTCCTAATAAATAAATTTGTATCTAAACCCTTACTCATCGCAAACGCTGCTATCTTTTCAGGACTATTTATATTCTTCAATTGTCTATTCACTAATTTCTCATCTTCAATGATCTTGACTACGTCTACCTTCCCAGCATGTTCTGCTTCTTTACTTAAGCCCTTAGGGATACTATCTATTAAATGCAGTGCTTTTTCAAGGAGCTCAGTATTATCCATCAAATAATTAAAGAGTGTTTTACCTGAAAGGTTGATATTTAAACCTTCTATGTTGTACCCTGAAGATATAACAGTCTCTAAGTTTATTAAGCTGCTCTCTTTTGCAAGTTTGATGCACAATGTAGAATTATCAAGACCAAACCTACTTTCTTGCATTTTAAACAAATCTTTCATAATCTCTTCAACGGCTTCTTTTTCTTTTAAAATCTGTGAAATAAAAAGCCTTCTAAAAAAATTACGTAGGCTGTTAAAGTCCTGCACTTCACTAAGCTCTAAAGTTTCTAATCCTTCATCGTCAGTACTTAATTTAGCTTTTAGAAATCTGTTTTCAATATATTTTTCTTCAAAGTTTGCAGTTGGATAGTTTTCTTGCATTAATGCAATTAAATCATAAAAGGTATAACTTTCTTTTGTTATTAAAGTATAAATATCATAAAAGTCTCTACTCTTGATTCGGTATTTCAAAACAGTATACATTTTCATTGCAGCAATGGTATTAATACTTGCAATTTTTATACATCCTTGATTATAGGAGTTAGTTTCTATATCAACTATATTTATTGCAGTAGTTGAGTGAAATGTAACCTTAACTCCATTTATATTGTAATCAATTTGATTGTCTTCTTGTAGACTTAAAGACGAATTCCAGCCATTGTCACTAAGTTTATTAAGTAAACTATCAATTTGTTTAATGGCAGCTTTATCTAAGATATGATGATTTATAAAAAAATCTAAATCTTCAGAAGTCCTGTGCTGCAAATAGATAGATAAGGCGGTGCCTCCAACTAAGGTCCAATTTTCTATCTCTTGAAATTTATTTATTTCTAAAAATAAATTTTCAGTGAGCTTCGGCATTGAAAGAGATAAATTATACACCAAGAAGCACCTCCACATTTTCTTGTACTAAACCTTTAGATCTGAAGTTATCAAGATAAACTTCTAGCACTCTTGCTTTTCCAAACATTCTTGAAATAAACTCAGCTAGTATAATACTGTCTTGATCGAGAATCTTTGAAATATAATTATCCAGAGGAATAGCCCTATTTCTATTACTATAAAAAAGCAGCTCAGCTATAGGATACTTAGATGGTTTTATACAGTTATGACGAACTGAGTATTTGTCAGAAGGTAAATACTTCTTTGGATCTAGACTTATTCCTTCAATTGGGAGCTCACCTTTTTTTCTTTTATAAAATTTACCCTTCCCTACTTTAATCAGCTTTCCTTCTTTTATATTTCTATGAACTAAAACGGAAAGAGCAGCTTCTTCTATATCTTGAAAGCTATTATTTGAATAGACTTTATAAGGTTTTAAGTACTGTATTTTTTGCTTGAAAGCTTTACTAAACATGACAAAAACCTTTCATTTTAATTTGTTATAAGTATAGCATTTTGAAATGTTTTTGTCAATTTGTACATAGCTTTATCTTTTCTATCATCTACTAAGCCCTAATATCTTTTGAATTTTGAAAAGCGCTGGATAGGAGATATTGTATTCCTTGAGCATCTCAGGCACTTTACTAGGTGAAAACTGTTTTGTCAATACCTCTGCTTTGGTTCTATTGCTATGATTTTTAAAGAAGGTAAGCTATATTTACTTTGATATTGCATAGGTGAAATAGAGTACTCAATCTGTTCTTGCGCCTCCAAACTGTTTTAACAAGGTTATTGTATCTTCTTGATTAGGAGTATTTAAATAAATTGTTATTAGATTTCTTATGCTAATTGCTGTTCCATCTTCACGTGACCATAGCAAGTCTTTTTTATATAGTTTTTTATTTAACTTAATGTTTTGCGTTCGAGGACATTCCAAAGGCTTCGAGAGTAAGGATACGTTCTTTACATTTTCCTTCTGACACTCACGCAATTATTTTATAAGAATTCATAAGATATGATATATCAAAGGATAACCATGGCAAAAATTATAGGTGCAAGTCTTAGTGAGCTACATGAATTTTTAAAACTCGATGTGGAAACACTTGAGAGTAAAAAAGCAAAATTATTTCCACAACCCAAGATGAAATCTGAAAGAGTTACAACAGATGTATTTCTTGCTTCCTTATCTGCCGTTAAAGAGTATAGAGAGCATCTATTAAATGAGATTAGTGCAAGAAAGATTACAAAACGTAATGTTTCAATTCACGTCTATACTGAAATTTCTAATGAGGATGGTAGCGCACGTCCAGATGGCTTAATTGTTTTAGCAAGTGGGCGTAATAACCCAACAATAGAATGGGCTTGCTTTGTTGAGACTAAAGTCGGTTCTGCCATGATTGAACAAGCTCAGATGGAAGCCTATATTGAGTTTGCTAAAGAATTAGATATTCCTGCAATTATTTCCATCTCCAACCAGATTACTGCTGAACCTACTATTATCCCATATAGTACTCGTAAAAAGAAAATAGAGCTTTACCATTGGTCATGGGCATATTTAAAGGTTATGAGTACAAAACTACTACAAGACGAAGATGGTATTGAAGACGAAGATCATAAATATATCTTAAGCGAATTACGTAGATTTTTTGAAGGGAATGATGATGTAAGTAATATGAAAGATATGGGCAGAGAATGGAAAACTTCTGCCCAAGCTGTTAATGAAAGTGCAGAAGGAAAAATACCTAAAGATGCGCTTGCCGTAGTTTGTAAAGCTTATGCACAAGAAGAGATGGATATTGGTCTTCAGCTTACCGATAGAACTACATCTAATGTTCATCTGCTTTTAAAGCGTGACGAGGTTAGAGAAGATAGTATTTATGATCAAATTTTGGGAAAAAATAAGACTGTTGTATCAACCTACTATTTAGAGGATGATAAAAACTTCAAGTTTACTCTAGAGATGGATTTTAATAAAAAAGCAGTAACGTATCGATGTCTTGTATCAATAGACTCGGGCAAAGCACAAGCGCAAACAACTAAGCTACTTAAAAGACTTGACCCCTCTGGAAAAAGTGATGAAATTCAAGTGGTAGCTGTATATAAACAAAACAAACGTTCCAAATCTGTAAGTTTGGCACAACTATTTGAAGAGAAAGATGCAAAACCTTCTCGACAATACTCAATTGTTGATAAAGATAAGGGTGATGAAGTAAAGTATTTTGATATTTTTGTTCGTCAAGAGTTCCTTCGTGATTTCACCAATCCTAAAAACTTTATTCTCAAGCTAGAACAAGGAGCCGAGTCCTTTTTAAACCAAGTAGTAATTTATACTTAGAACAAGAAGGAAGAAAAGGCACCCCTTAATCCGGCTCTTCTTCCTATCTCAATTTTCCTCTTGGACATAGAAGAATACTAGAACACCTTAACAGCAGCAATCATATTACTTTCATCACTCCTCGCATAAATCATAGTAGTCTGAATATTCTCATGTCCCATAAGCTCTTTAATCGTAGATAGATTAACATTATTCTGCACCATTTTCTTTCCAAAGGTGTGCCTGAGCAGATGGACACCCCTCTTCTTAATGCCAAGACGCTTGAACAGCTTCTCAATCATAATATATAACTCAGAACGAGCCATTACCCTGCCCTTTGATGTTTCAGCTATATAATTAGTTATATAGTCTTTTATAAATAACAGTTCATCTTCAATAAGATCTACAGAAATATAAGCGGCTCTTACTTTATTGCCTTTCCCTAATATCTTGATCTTATAAACACCTTCTTCTTTCATTAGAACAATATCTTCCATCTTTATACCAAGCAACTCACTTGCTCGAATACCCGTGAAAAGAAGGGTCTTAACGATAAGTCTATTCCTATATTGTAAAAATGACTTGGGCCTAACAACAGAATCTAAATATTTAACTAAAACTTCATACTCTTCATTACTAAGATACTCCGGATCACTCTTTTGTACCTTAGCTTTTAAGTCTAAGAACCTATCTTTAAAATCAATGCATTTTTGATTGTATTTGCTTATATAAGTAAAAAAGCTCTTTATAACTGTAATATAAAGGTTTTTAGTATTTTCTTTAATATTGCCTTGACTATTAATAAAATTTAGTACAAATGATCTATCTATATTATAAAAGTCTAATTCATCTTCATAGTTTCCATAAAAGTCATAAAGTCTATTTAATACATTAGAATAGTTCATTATTGTGCTTTTTGACATATTAAGTACTTTTTTCTCATTAATGAACTCTTTTTGCCATTTATCAAATATTAAAAGTTGGTCTTGAAGCATATAATCACCCTACTTTACTTTGAAATATGAAAATAGTATATCACAATAAAATATTGTGTACTATTTTTATTCATACTTAGGGTCTAAGCTACTTCGTTTTTTAAGTTTTATAATAGTTATAGTTTTGTTAAATATGACAAATAGTTAGTTATACTTGCATAGTCTTCTATTTTTACTATAATATGGGTAATTATTAAATAAAAGGATTATTATGGATGAAATTAAACTAATTGGAAAAAGAATTAACTTAGATGTAAAAAATATCAAAAGAGTAAAAATAATAGCTGCTTTGCTAGAAGATGACTTAAATGGTCTATCCGATAAGAAAAAGCTAGATACTGTTATTAATAAGGCTATTGAATCATATTATAAGTCAGATGAAGTTAAAAAGTTACTTGAGCTGTAAAACTACTCTTTATCAAGAAGTGCAAGCTAAAGTGAGATATTACTCATTGGCTTTGTAGATTTAATATTCTTATTTTCATTTTCATGCTCTATAGTAGCACCTGCCATACACTAAGTAAATGCCTAATTCCACTAATAATAAAGAGGTTTTTAAAGTCTAGCTCCTTATTTTAATTTGTGATATAAAATACATTAAAACCTCTTGAAAAAGAAGAAGCTAGAATGTACTTTGTAATAATAATGAGTTTTATTCTATGTCTAAAATATTTTTTATATCCCTGGTCCCAGTTGTCTTCTTTTCAAGAGTATCTATAACACTTTGTAAATTATCTTTTGAAGACCCATTTTATACTTATCCAGTTTGTTTCCAAATTTTTTCCTTAAACTTAGTAACGACGTGTATCTAAGGAACATTTATCTAAAATATTCTTTGAGGTGTTTCACCATCTTCATTTTGCATTCTAAATTCATCTATTGTACTTTGATTAAAGAGTACGTCGTTTTCGCTAATGTCTGCTTCAATAAGTTCTATTTTTATAAGGTCTGAGGTGTAGAACGATTTAAATAGGGCAAAGGCATTTACCGCGTCTTCTTTAATCTCAAACAATCTATAAAAATAAATGCCCTCTATCCCTTCTGCTGTATTAGCTGTGGTTACATTTACTTCATATACTTTTTTCATACTGTTCCTTATTTAGTGTTTCTAAATCCCATAATAGGGTTTTAAATTAGTTAAGTTGTTTTTGACTGCATATAAACAGTAATGATACATCTTATACTCCTTAATATGATTGTAAGATGTATTAACCCAAATAAATATAGTGTATTGCTCTTCACTGTATGGATCTAAGTTGATTACTGGTGGAGACAGTAGGACTTGAACCTACGGTAATCCTGTTATGAACGGGGGGCTCTAACCAACTGAGCTATTCTTCCATATTGAAAAGTGATTATACAAAATATAATCCTTTATTTTATAGTGCATTATTTATAGATTAAGGATTATTATAAAATAATACTGTATTCGTTGTTATTCCTTTTGCAGAAAAGTATTTGCATTCTTTATAATATCCATCATTACCTAATAGAAGAATCTAGATATAATCATTTCACGAATTTAGATAGAGGAAATTATAATGATGCCTAATATAAAAGAAGCATTTACGGTAAAAGAACATAAAGCTACAGATGAGTACCATATCTTTAAAGGAGATTTTGAAGTAGATCCATGCAACTCAGTTAATAACTCTATCTGTGGTGCAATGGCTAAGTCAGATAGCAAAAAGAATATCGCTATATGTTTGGATGAAGTTGAAGCAAGAAAATTACTTGCTAAATACGGAAGAAAAGTCTGTGCGAATTGTATTGGTTATCTGTATAAGACTATTTAATTGCATTTTAATGGAAAAGAAGGACGGTGCTGTGAAATATATTATTATAGATACTAATATTTTTGTACAAGATTTTTGGACTCAAAGTAGTGAATTCAAAATGCTTTTTTCTAACATATCATCATTTGACTTTAAAATAATACTCCCTCAGGTTGTTTACGATGAAGTTCTAAGCCAATATGGTAAAAAGTATAGAGAGTATTCAAGTAAAATTGAATCTCCTATGAACTCTTTAAATAAACTAACTCAAAAAGACTTTAACTTATCAGAGTCTTATAATTTTTCTGACGCAATAAAAAGATATGAAAAACACTTATTGGACATAATTTTAAAATATAATATGATTCTTGTAGATTACCCTGAAACAAGCCACAAAAAAATTGCGAAACGTTCAATGGCCAGAATTAAACCATTTAAGAGCAATGGAGAAGGTTATTGTGATACGCTTATTTGGGAAAATATATTAATGATACTTCAAGATAGCGGATGTAGTCATCTTCACTTTATTTCTAATAATCCAAAAGATTTTTTTGAGAATGAAAAAATTGCAAGTATTTTATTAGATGATTTAACTAAACTAAAAATAGACACAAACATTATAAGTGCTCACCTAAGCCTTCAAAGTTTTGTAAAAGATGAAATTTTAGTTCATAAAGAACAACTAGACATTACTAAAACAATAATAACAAAAGATGTAGAAAAATATTTTGGAAGTTCTATGGAACAATGGATAGAAGATAATTTATTCGATGCAATAGATCCAAGAGAAATTGGCAAAACAATTATTGATTTTCCTATACATACTTGTAAATTTGAAATGAGTGAAATTCTAACTCCTAGTAATATTGATATTATCGAAACACGTTTAATCAAAGAAGAAGATAGATATGTTGTTTTGTCTTTTGATATAGAAATTGGAATACATATATGCGCTTATAATGAAGATTTTCATATTTATAAGAAGCTTGAGGCATTGTTTACGAAATATGATTCCATATTACCTTATACTGATTATGATTGCATAACTGTATATGTACTATCAAAAATTAAAGCATCTACTTATATTGAAAATAATGATTATACAAATGCTTCGTTTACCGTTTTAAGTAATGAAGGAATAGCAGCACCGATGAAGTATTAGGAAGAGACATAACATAAAATTAAAAAAACCTCATCTAATTTAAAATCCCAGCAGATAATCTATACTTTTGGCTCAAACAATATGTTGAAAATAAAATATATACTTTGACAATCAATGAAAAATAAAGATACATTAATTAAAGATGATAACAACAACATAATTAACTTAAAAGATAAAAAATAGCTTACAAGTGTAACTTGTGAAACTAGAAAATTCCTGACTTAGGTACTTATATAATTAGTAGGAGTCTTTATAATTTCCATTAATTCTAGCCTCAATTGCTTCCGTGGGAATTCTTCTGTTTATATTTTTCTTGATGCCCCAGTTTTCATGAAGATACTTACGAATTGTTGAGGCGGAAATTACCTTTTTTTTAGCTTCTTCTGTTTCGCATTGAAATACTAAATATTCATGTATTCGTTTATAACCAAGACCAGATGTTTTCTCAGAACCTTGATACAGTTTGATAATTAAATCTTTGTATTCTTGAACGTATAAATCTTCTTTTTTTATTGCGGCTTGTTGCATGTTCTTTTCATGTTGGACTTGAAGAGAATATTTCAAATTTTTATTCAAATTTTTTGCAAAAGATTCATTGGAAAAATTATCATTTTTTATATGTTCAATAAGTTTATTAAGCAAATCATTTGTTAAATCTGGAGAAAGACCAATAGTTTTAGATAAGGACTTTGTATATCGATTATAGGTTTGCAAGTGTTAACTCCTTGATTTTTATGATTTAGGTTGATAGAAAAAAATATTTTCTAAAAATGCAGTGTAACACATATATAAGGCCCTTAAATAAGTATTAGTAATTTTATTTATGATTTTATTA
>NVXJ01000029.1 GCA_002733885.1 Arcobacter sp.
TTATATATTTTATAATATTTTTTGTTTTATTAAGATATACTCCACTTTTTATTTTAAATATGTATAATTATTATAAGTAGTTATTTTATATTATATATTTGAATAGTTAAAAAATATTATAAATTGCATTATGAAGGAAGGGAAAGCTTCATAATGTGGGGTTTAGGGAAAACGATGAAAACACAGGTTCAATATTTTGCAAAAATTCTTTTTAGTTTAAGCTTTGTTGCTATGGTTATGTACGCAGTAAATGCAACGCATATAGGAAGTCCAACTATCTTAATCTTCGCAGCAGCTGTTGGTGCTTATATGGCATTAAATATTGGTGCTAATGATGTAGCAAACAATGTTGGAACAGCTTATGGTGCAGGTGCACTAACGATGGCGGGGGCAATTGTAATTGCTATTATTTTTACCTCGGCAGGTGCTTTGATCGCAGGTGGAGGCGTTGTTGAAACCATTAAAAAAGGTATTATTGATCCGTCTAAGATAGAGGATGTTAAGGTCTTTGTTTGGATTATGTTAGCCGCACTTTTATCTGCTGCTATATGGTTAAATATTTCAACTGCAATGGGTGCTCCTGTTTCTACAACACACTCAATTGTTGGTGGGGTTATGGGTGCGGGTATCGCAGCGGGGGGTTGGGATATTGTTGAATGGTCTCAAATGGCACGTATCGCGGCGTCTTGGATAATATCTCCGGTCTTAGGAGGTGTCATTGCGGCAGGATTTTTGTTGTTTATAAAAACAAAGATGGTCTTTCAAGATGACATGATAGGCTCAGCCAAGAAAAATGTGCCTATCTTAGTAGCCTTAATGAGTTTAGCCTTTGTCACCTTTATTACCCTTGTTGGTTTTGGTAAGATTTGGACGCCTATTTGTTCGGTATTAACATTTTCACCTGACACCCAAAAACCATCTTTTTTAATAGCCCTTAGTTTTGCTGCTATTGTCAGTGCAATAGTCTATTTTTTAATGGTTCCTTATGTTGCTAAGCGCGCGCTAACACTTAATAATAACAGAGCCGATATTAACTCTTTATTTAAAGTACCTCTTATTTTTGCAGCTGCGCTTTTAAGCTTTGCTCATGGAACTAATGATGTAGCAAACGCGGTTGGTCCACTAGCTGCTATTAATGAGGTTCTTACCGCTACTACCTTAGAAAACCGCGTTGCTATTCCCTTATGGGTTATGATTATTGGTGCCCTTGGTCTTTCAGTTGGGCTTGCACTCTTTGGTCCTCGTCTTATTAAAACAGTAGGAAATGAGATAACTGAACTAGACAGTATGCGTGCCTTTTCTGTAGGTATGGCAGCCGCTGTTACGGTTATTTTAGCTTCTGTATTGGGTCTTCCTGTGTCTTCAACGCATATTGCAGTTGGGGCTATCTTTGGGGTTGGCCTTTTACGAGAGTGGCTAATAGCAAGAAAAATTGAGGAATCACATACGAGTCGCTTGGCTATTTATAAAAATGAAGATGAAGATGTTTTAGATTTTATTGCCCGTTTTGAAGAAAGTTCTTTAATTGATCAAGAACGTATCTTATGTAGTATTAAACGTGGTAAATGTATCTTACATGGTGAAGACGCACATGAATTAACACAAGAAGAACACCAACATCTTAAAAAGCTTTTCAGACGTATACTTGTTAAACGTAATGCGGTTAAGAAAATCTTTACAGCGTGGATTATTACGGTGCCTATATCTGCAGCCTTATCCGCATTTTTCTTTTTTGCAATTCGTGGATTTTTAATCGTATAATCTTAATGAGCTTGTATCTCAAGCTCACTTCTTTTCCTTTCTTATATAATATTCATTAATAAAACTTCATTATACTTTCCAAAACATTCAAGGAACAGGGATATGAAAACTTTCAAGATAGTAAGAGCAGTGGTTGTCCTTGGCTTAGGGGCCTTTTTTTATACAAACCCATATATGCTAAAACCACTTTTAACACAGGCTTCACAATTACAAGCTTTATTAGGAAAGTATTTTGATAAGGCCCAAGATAAGACTAGAAATATTGAAGTTGTAGAGCTTAATACCTATATAATTGACCCTCAAATCTCAAATAAAGATGATTATTATGTAGATTCACGGGTTAAAAGTATGTATGTCGAAATATCAGATACTATGATAAAACGTGATAAGGTAATTCAAATCAATGGAATGTTAAATTCTAAATTTTTATCTTATCCTTTCTTAGCCCTTTTTATGGGTCAAGCTTAGGTCTTCACCTTCTTTTAGATAATGTTTATCAATTTCATTACCAATTAAGCTCTTTTGTTTTATAATACTAATAATAAATATCAATACCATTTAAAAGAGAAAATATGTATGTTTGTAACTGTAATGCAATTAACGAAAAAACAATTAAATCTGAGGTAAGCAAGTCAGGGAAAAATGCTCTTTGTACACTTAAAAAAGAGTGTGGACTAGGACAGGATTGTGGGATGTGCATGAAACATGCTCAGTCTGTTGTGAATTCTTGCCCAAAAGATTAAGCTTCTTTTTTAGAGATACCATTAAGCCTTTTATGTTACTCTTTATCAAATTAATCTAAGGAGTACACATATGAAAGGTGACGTAACTGCAATAAAATGGCTAAATACACAACTACGAAATGAACTTACTGCCATTAATCAATACTATTTACACGCAAAAATGTATAAAAACTGGGGTTTAGAAAAACTCGGTGCGCATGAATATAAAGAGTCTATAGAAGAGATGCAACATGCGGATAAACTGATGGATCATATCTTAATGATTGAAGGACTTCCTAACGTTCAAGATATGCATAAGATGATGATTGGGGAAGATGTTCCTGAATGTTTAGCCTCTGATCTTGCCCTTGAAAAAACAGGGTATGGTGATCTTAAAGAAGCTATTGCCTACTGTGAGAGCATTAGAGACTTCGGTTCAAGAGACCTTTTCACGAAGCTTCTTGTGGATACTCAAGAACATATTGATTTTTTAGAAACACAACTAGAACTCATTGAAAAAGTAGGCCTTCCAAACTACCTCCAATCTCAAATGGCTGTTTTAGGTTAACAAATATTGTATCCCCTTTGTGGGTACAAGCTTGATATTTTATTTTTAATTACTTATAAAGATAAGCTTACTTTTATGATTTATTGAAATTGGCTTATACTTAATTTAAGTATAATTAGTAAGTAGTTAAAAGGAAAAATCATGGAAGCGTCAAATACTTTAAGTACAAATTATGCCGTTTTATATGTTCCTCAAAACCGTGTAGATAAAATACACGATTTACCTCAAGAAGAAAAAGATACACTTTGAGAAACTGTCGCGCTAAAAGCAGGTAAAGATTCAAAAGAAGCACAAATTGATGCTTATATAGCAGATACTCAGCAGTATAATGCAATAAATACAGAAAATTCAAATACTTCTTCCGATACAGATGTGTATACACAAAACTATACAGATTTTTCCAAAGATATCCGTCAAGCAAATAATTATGCGACCTTAGTTACAAATGGAGCGGACCTCTCAACTATTATAGATAGACCAAGTGTCCAACCTCTTTCGCACACAGATGTCTTAAACCAAGACCAAAAAGGTACTCTTAGAGAAGGTGTTGTAAGTATTGCGGGGTATCAATCAACAAAGTCGCAAATCGAAGCTTACCAAGCAGGAGTTGTTAATTCTCAACAAAATAGTTTTAATGAAACTGCTCAATACTTCGAAAACTATAATGAGTTCGCCGCAGATGTAAGACGTAGTGAGTCATTAAGCACGTATATAGAATATAACAATTATTTAGTAGGCTAGGCCTTAGTAAAGTGTAAAGAGATAAGTTTCTCAAGTACTTCTAAGACCTCTTCTTCATCAGACAATGACTCAACAATAGAATGCATACAAGCCTCATAAGGATTAAATCCTTTTGAGATTAACTTAGCCGCATATACGAGTAGTCTAGTCGAAACCGCTTCTTGAATTTCAGAGTCGGAGAGTTGACGAATCTCTCCTGCAATACTTACTAACTTTTTAGCAATCTCATTATCCACACCTGATTCTTTGATAACAACTTCTATCTCAGCCTCGGCCTTTGGATAAGTAAAGGATAAAGAGATAAATCTTTGTTTAGTACTAGGCTTCATCCCCTTCAAAACATTTTGATACCCAGGGTTATAGGATACAACTAACATAAAATCAGGATGAGCTTCTATCACTTCTCCTGTTCTGTCAATAGGAAGAATGCGTCTATAATCCGCCAGGGAGTGAAGCACAACAGTAGTGTCTTTTCGTGCTTCAATAATCTCATCTAAATAACATATCCCACCTTCTCTAACGGCCTTAGTTAGAGGCCCATCTTGCCAATAGGTACCTTTCTCATTAATAAGATGACGACCAACAAGGTCAGCCGCAGATAAGTCATCATGACAAATCACCGTATAAACCTTACGTCCTAATTCTTCTCCCATAGCTTCAATAAAACGTGTTTTTCCACATCCTGTGGGGCCTTTAATTAAAATGGGGAGGTTCATTTCAGCAGCCGCTTTAAAAAGTTTTTTCTCATTGGCTTGTTCAAGATAGTAAGTTGGTTCTTTAATTTTCTGGTTCATAATTTATCCTTTTACTTTGTTAAATTCATATATATTTCAGGCAGTACCTTAGGAAGTTTTTTAGAATCCCTAATGACCACATATCCATTTTTTCCAAAGAGATAAGAAAGATAATCCTTTGCTTCTACGTCTATGGTCACACAAAAGGGTGTTATCCCTAACTTTTTAACCTCGGTAATGGCCTTTTTGGTATCTTCAATCCCATATCTTCCATCATATCTATCCACATCATTAGGCTTTCCATCTGAGATGATGAGAAGTAATTTATTTGAAGTCTTCTGTTTTTCAAGTATTTTGCAGGACTCTCTAATCGCCGCACCGAGCCTTGTGTAATATCCTGGCTTAATTGCGTCAATGCGTCCACGAATCTCATTACTGTACTTCTCTTTAATATTTTTAATAATATGAAACTGCACCCTTGTATTTTTCAAAGAAGAAAAGGCATATATCCCAAAAGGATCTTGAAGTCGCTCAAGTGCTTCTGAAAAGACCATAAGTGAGTCTTTAATARCATCAATAATACGTATCTCTTGGGTTATACCCGCCTCTGTTGAAAGGGAAATGTCCGCTAAAATTAGGGTGGATATATCTCTTGTTTTTTTCTCAAAGCTTTCAAAAAATCTTTGCCTATGGTTGGACTTGTTTTGCATCCCCTTATAATCTATCCATGAATCCATGTTTATCTCATCACCATAAGGAAGATTATTTCTTTTAATACGATCTAACTCCATGAGGTCTAGTTCTGACTGTACTTTTTTAACCATGGCCTTTAAACGTTTTGGGATAGGGATTGCCTGTGTGTTTAAGGTAATGATGGGCTTTATACACACATAATTCTTTAGGTACGTTTGTTTTCTATAATCCCATTCATCTATAAAATGCCCTTTTCCTAGAGGATATTCTTCTTCTTGGCTGGTGGGTAAGTCTAAGTCCATTTTTAAACGCGCGGATAAGTTCGCTTTTTTATTTCCAAGAGTAATCTCATCTAAGTCCATAGCGTTATAAAGTGCATCTTCATCAAAGCTATCATCCTCGCTTCTGTCTACATTAACCTGTTCCATAATGCTCATAAGTGAGTCAGGCAAGAACATTAACATCCCATCTGTTTCTTTTTTATCATCAAGCTTATCGGCTTGCTTTTTCATTTCAAGAGTTTCTGTCTTATCTTGTCTCTTTTCTTCTCTTGAAACCTCTTCTTCCTCCTCTTCCTTAAAATCTTGATACCTTGAAGTACGTTTAGAAGGAGGATAAATCCATAAGTCAAAGGGATAAATTTCATTTATATGGCAATCAATGTCTTTTACTAAGTTCTTATCTTTTAAGACCTTAATAAATAACATCTCTTTATCTTGAAGCTTGGGGGTATTGAAATGTAGATGTGATCTTTTTTCAATGATGTAGTCTATGGCAAGATTATAGAAGTTATCAAAACCTTCATATTTTTGTCTTAGGTATTTACTTGCATTCATATTTTCTTTTACGTGATTTTTACTGTTTGAAGGCACTTTTGTACTCATAGCTATAAGCCAAAAGTAAAGCATTTCATTAAGCTCAATACTTGGAAATAGGGCAAGTGACTCAGGAAGATAAACTCCCTTATCATCTTGCCATGGTAGATAAAAGCTCTTTCCAGAGCCCGATATCTTGTTTAAAAAAGAGCGTGAGGTTTTGATAAAACGTTTATCAGTGATATGAAGGTCTTTTCCTTTTTCCCCACCAAGAAGGTGATAAAAAAGTTTCAAGGTCTTATCTCGCGAAGTAAAGTAAACACGAGCATCTTCATGCTCTGTGCTTACTTTTTTACTAACAAGCTTGTTCCATACCTTTCCAATACTCTCTTCCATAAGCTAAGCCTTTACTGCTTCAGCCTCAGGATAAGCGTCACTTACAAAGAAGCTGTAGATGTAAAGAAGTAGACCCACAAAGGTCATAATTCCAAAGCCAAGGCGAACCATATAAATTGATGCTATCTGAGCTTGCGTCGCCATAAAACTTAAAGGCTCAACACCCATTCTTTGCATTACTACCTGCCAGATACCAGCAGCCGTAAGAGCAAAGGTAAGACCAAGCATTCCAATAACCATCATCCAAAAAGAGGTAAGTTCCACTTTTTGAGACTTTGGACCATTTCCATGAGGACGACCTCTCATAATTGGCATTGCGTAAGAAGTAATTGTAAAGATAATCATAATATACGCTCCAAAAAATGACAAGTGACCGTGGGCCGCTGTTAACTGTGTACCGTGAGTAAAGTAGTTAACGGGTGCAAGTGTATGAAGAAATCCCCAAACACCAGCTCCTAGAAAAGACATAACCGCTGTTCCCTTTGCCCAAGTAAGTGCAATCTTGTTGTCATGGTCAATTCTTCTTTGCTTAGCCATAGTAAAGGCATACAGCACCATCAAGAAAAATGGAAGTGGCTCAACGGCTGAAGCGATAGACCCAATCCATAACCAGTATGAAGGCGCACCGATGTAAAAGAAATGGTGACCTGTTCCAACAATTCCCGAAACTAAAGTCATCGCAATAATAAGGTATAACCACTTATCAATATGTTCTCTATCCACACCTGTTACCTTAATCAGTACAAATGAAAGGATGGCTCCAAGGATTAATTCCCAAACACCCTCAACCCATAAATGAATAACGAACCACCAAAAGAACTTGTCTAATACAAGGTTGTCAGGTAGGTAAAAAGCGAATAAAAAGAATACCGCCATACCTAGAAGACCCGTGAGTAAAACAACGGTAATAACTGTTTTTCTACCCTTCATTATGGTCATACCAATGTTAAAGATAAAGGCTAAAATCACAACAACAATACCAATCTTAGTAATGGTTGGTTGTTCTAAGAACTCTCGACCCATAGTAGGAAGTAAGCTATTGTAAGTAATCTCTGCTAGGGTTGCATAAGGTACAAATAAATACCCTAATATTGTAGCAACACCTGCCGCTGCAAATACCCAAAACATAATCTTTGCTAAAAGCGGTGACCATAATTCTCTTTCACTTTCTTCAGGAACTAGGTAATACGTCGCTCCCATAAAAGCAAATAAAATCAATACAATAAGTAAGTTCGTGTGAACCATACGCATTACATTAAAAGGCACATAAGGAAATAAGAAATCTCCGTTTAAGTAGTTAATCCCCATCAGTAGACCAAAAAGAATCTCTCCTACTAAAAGAACTAATGCAAAGATGAAATATGGCTTTGCGACCATTTGTGAGCTATATTTAATTCCAGTCATAATTATCCTTCAATGTTTGGTGGCCAGTTATTCTTATCCACTCTGTTTGTCCAAATTAAAAATTCAGATAAATCATCTACTTGTTTTTCACTCAAGTTAAACTGTGGCATTTTGCGTCTACCATCAATGGCAAGAGGCTGAGATGCCATCCATGCTTGCATAAAGCCTCTAAAAGCAACTTCATTTCCTAGTCCACGTCTATCAAAGACATTTCCAAGTTCAGGCGCATAATAAGCACCTTCTCCCATAATGGTATGGCAACCAACACAGTTGTTTACTTCCCATAGATTTTTCCCACTAGCAACTGCCTCAGTGATATTTTCACTGTGACTTGTCTTGGGAACACGTTGTACAGTATCAAGTGTCAACCCCGTAAATATTAAGATGGCGAAAAGACTTCCACCAAAGTATATGTTACGGGCTGTGTTTTTTGTTATTCGTTCAGTCATGTAATAACCCTTTATTTCATTTTATTCATATTAAAACCTTCCACTGGAATATTTTAATATGAAGTTTCCTCTGTCTAAAATCCCTAAAATTATAGTATATTAATGTTTTTTGGTAATTGATATATGTCAAGATAGTTTAATAAAATATAATAAGACACTAAATGTCCATATTATTTTCTATACTTCTACTATCAACATTAGGAATTAGCATGAAACGACGCAGACGTAATAAAAGTAGTTCACATAAGATGGTTAATACAAAGACGTATTATGTAGATGAAATGGCAAAGGAACAAATCTCTTTTTGGTCCTTATCAATTTTATTAGACTTAAATGGGCACAGAGAATTTATTGATAAAGATGGAGATTTAAATGATACGAATCTTTCCTATTTCTTAGACCTTGATGATTATGCTGAAGATAAAATGAAGTATGAGCGTAAAGATGTTGTCACTTTTTTAAATAATAGTCTAAATAATGTTTTAGAACAAGAGACCTTCTCTATGCCCGATATTTTAAGTAATAACTTAGAAAAAATTCAAGATATGCTTCAACTTAGCCCCGTAGAGAGGGATATTCTTATTTTTACTATTTATATTCATTATTATGAGGTCTTTGATAGTGCGGGGGATACACTAGGTCATGACTTAGCCAGTGACAGAATTGAACATATTTTAAGTGTAGTGTTAGGATATTCAAAGAGCGATGTTAAATATGCCTTTTCTCCTAAGTCAAGACTCTCACAGTCAGGTCTGGTTGTGATGGATAGAAGCGGAACTCAAAGTTTAATGCGTAAGCTTGATGTGCTGTCAGATGAGTTTATAGACAAGATGATGACACTTGATGATGAGATTGAAGAAATGATTAAAGAACTTGTCAAAAAATGTGAGCCAACACTTTTAGATATGAATGATTTTACACACCTAAAAACCAGTCTAAACCTCATGCTTCCTTATCTTACGCAGGCTATACAAACTAAACAAAAAGGGGTGAATATACTTTTGTATGGCGTACCTGGTACGGGGAAAACAGAACTGACTAAGGCCATTGCTGCTGAACTACAAACAAAGATTTATGAAGTAAGTTATAGTGATGAAAATGATGAGCCTATTGAAGGTTCTAAGCGTTTAAAAGCTTATAAACTCGCTCAAAGTTTTTTTGCACAGAAAAAACTCTTGTTAATGTTTGATGAAGTGGAAGATGTGTTTTCTAATGATGGAGATATGTTGTTTTTTACTCCTAAACGTCAAAAGAATAAGGCGTGGATAAATCGTATGTTAGAAACCAATGCGATACCAACAATCTGGATAACCAATGATGTTAAGTCTATTGATAAGGCTATTGTTAGACGTTTTGATATGAGTATCGAAGTGCCTATCCCTCCTAAAGATAAGCGACAAGAAATTATCAAGAATTACAGTGCGGGTCTACTGAGTAAAGAAGCAATAATTAAGATTGCACAAGACGAACATATCGCCCCTGCCTTAATTAGTCGAGCGGCTAAGGTAGTTCAAAATGTTAAGAACAGCACGGAAGACACGTCTAAAGCCTTTGAACAAGTACTAAATAACACTCTTAAGGCGCAAGGATATACTCAAATAAAAGAACAAAGTGAATTTTCCTTACCTAAAAGCTATGATCCAAGTCTAAACAACACGAATCTTGATTTGAGAAAATTAGCAGAAGGTATTAAACAAAATCCTAGTGCAAGACTTTGTTTTTATGGAGTACCAGGAACAGGAAAGAGTGCTTTTGGAAAATGGTTAGCGCAAGAGTTAGATAAACCATTCTTACTAAAAAAAGGATCTGATCTTATTTCTATGTGGGTTGGGGGAACGGAGAAGAACATTGCTAATGCCTTTGAAGAAGCCAAAAATGAAGATGCTATTTTAGTCTTTGATGAAGTCGATAGCTTTTTACAAGACAGAAGAACCGCAAAACAGTCATGGGAAGTGACTCAGGTAAATGAGATGCTAGTTCAGATGGAAAACTATAATGGCATCTTTATCGCAACAACAAACCTTATGGAAGGACTCGACCAAGCCAGTTTACGCCGTTTTGATTTGAAGTTAGAGTTTGGCTACTTAAAAAAAGAACAAGCCTTAGAACTTTTTTTAAATGAGGCAAAGCATCTAAAGTTAAGAAAGCCCTCTGTCAAAGTGCAACAAGAATTACAGAAGATAAAGAACCTAGCCCCCGGTGACTTCGCAGCGATTTCAAGACAAAACCGTTTTAATCCTATTTGTAATGCTATGGATTTAGTTGAAAGACTAAAAGAAGAATGTGCGATAAAAGATAGCGAGAACAATGTAAATGTAATGGGGTTTATAGCATCATGAAAATAACAAATTCTGAATATAAAAAAGCAAAGGCCATTGTTGTAAAAACAAAGAATACTTCTATCTCTTTTTTACAAAGAACATTAGGTATAGGTTATGAAAGAGCCAGAGTGTTAATGCAAATGATAAAAGATGAACAATGACTTCCTGGAAGTTAACAAAAGACTTTAAGCAGCATCAACATCTATTTCCAGGAATTATTCGATGCTGACACAGAATTTTGAACACTTCTAAGGGGTCGAGGGAACCCTACCTAGTATAGGGTTTACCTAACCCTTTTTCCTGAAAAAAGAAAACCTTCATATTGAACTTACAGGGATATTGATGCATTCTCATATATATCCAAATACTTCTTTATTGAATATATCCGAAGTGATAAATATTATTGAAGAAAACAGTACAAAAGATATAACCATAATATTTGGACTACATGAAGATACGCAATTAAAAATATCATTAATGAATTTATCTATGGTTTTTTCATAGGGAAGAAATAAAAAGTAATTTAATTTGAAAGGCCTTTATATGACAAATAATAAATTAACAAAAAAAGACAAAACATCTCCCTTGATTTCTGAAGAAATATTTAAAAAATGGTTAGATGAAAATATAAGTAGATTTAAATATAAACCAATTATTAATGTAAAAGGAGGCTTTTGTTTTCAGTCTATTACTAAAGGAATAAATTTACATATTGACTTTTCACAGCCAGAGGCATTTTTTAGTTTTGATGATGTGGTTACAAATGAAAACTATGATTTACACACGATTGAATATATAGGACGTGAAAAGCATCACCCTGATAAAGGGTTTTATGACGCGGATAGGGTAGATGGTGTTTATACTTATTATGATACCTACGCCGAACTTATTATTACCGAAGTATTTGAAAAAATCATACAATATTGTAACGAGAACTTTAAAGAAGAAAATGCTTTTTACCTCATTAACTATGGGGGCGCTACGGAAGGATTTATAGCTTCTACAAATGAAGAAGATGTAATTAAGATAAAGAAAGTGAAACACAAGAATAATAAAGATGTTTATTATTTAAAATATAGTTTATTTGAAAAATACAAGTGAAAGGGGTTGGGTAAACTCTATACCGTAGCAGATTCACCAGACCCTTTTTTTCAACTAAATATATCTGAATAATTTTATATAATTGGCTTAGAAAGGAAGACCTAAATGTACTTTTTAGGTAAAAACTAAAATTCAATTACCCTTTTAAGATTAAAGACAATAAATGTCTAGGTACTAAAGTAAAATAGTCTTATCATTAAGAAAGGCATTCTTACAAAGTGATACACCTTTGTTCAAAAAATATTCCCGTGTACTAAATTTATAAAACTACTTTTTAAGCCTTGAAATTTATAAATTATCTTTATAATAAAGAGTATGTTAGGTAGTAGAAAAGGGAAAATTATTTGGTTGTGATGTAGTTCAAATGCAAGATCTTAATGATGTATATTAAAGAGGAGATAAGATGAAAGTAATAATTTTTAGCGGTGCAGGGATAAGTGCGGAAAGTGGGATTAGTACCTTTAGAGATAGTGGTGGTTTATGGGAAAATCATTCTGTTTATGATATTTGTAGTGCGGATAGTTTGGAAAAGAACAAAGAACTTACGCTTGGTTTTTACAATAAAAGAAGAGAAGAATTAAAAAATGTTGAACCAAATTACGCACATAAGGTAATAACTGAACTAAATGCAAAATATCCTGATAATATAAGTATTATCACTCAAAATGTGGATGATTTATTTGAACGAAGTGGATGTGCAGAAGTTATGCACTTACACGGTTATTTAACAAGGTTAAAGTGTGTCAATAAAGAATGTGATTATAGGGTTGATATAGGGTATAGCTCTCAAAAAGGAGAAAGCTGCTTAAAATGTGATAATGAATTAAGACCCGATATTGTTTTCTTTGGAGAAGAAGCACCGTTTTATGAAAAGCTATACCGTGAACTTAAAGATTGTGAAATGTTAGTTGTTATTGGTACAAGCGGAGAGGTGATTGATGTGAACTTTTTAAGAAGAGGCATTAAGCATACTATTTTAAACAATCTTGAACCAAGTAAAGCTATAAATACAAAAAAGTTTACTAAGGTTCTTTATAAACCTTGTACTCAAGCCATAGATGAAATTATTGTAGATATTGAAGCGTGTATAACGGGAGATAGAAAAGAATAAGAGTGAAGCGCCTTTATTTTGTAGAGGAGTAGTTTATAAAAAAAGACAATAAATATCTTAGAGCATAGAAAAATAGTTTCTTATTCAAATGAAGCAGCAGGAACCCTAGTAGAAACTTTTTTTCAAGATAATTCTGAACAAACATTAAAGACAATAATCATTGATTAAATATTAAAAAGGAAAGTGCGTATGGAAGAAAATGTAGAAAAATTGTATGAAGCGTATGAACATAGGTTTAACAAAGGAAAACGTTTAGAGCTAAAAGAAGAAAAAGTTTTAGAGCAAGTGAAACTAAGGGTTCAAAAGGATATTCTTGGGGATGAAGTTCAAGTATCAGAAGTTTCTTGGTACTTGTCTTGTGATAAAGAAGATAAATTAAAAAATAATTCCTTTGAAGTAATTGCCTGTATCTCTTGGCACATGGGGATACCTTTTTATAAGGTGTGTTTTAATGATGAAGTCTATGATATAGCAGAGTTTTATCTTAAGTTGAAAGAATAGGAAAATTATGAAGAATACGAACCCAAGGAACATATTTGTCAGGTATTAAATTAGAAACTCAGATCGAAATAGAATTAAAGCATATTTTAATAGAACTAGAATATGGTAGAACTAACCATTTTAGGCATTTTATTGATCAATATTTCTGTTATAAACAAGGATATGTTACTAAAAATAATAAAGCAAGTTGGAGTGAAATAGTTGGCAATGAATTTACATCCGCTGCGGCTAGAAAAGTCCTTGACGATCCAAATAGAAGTAATAAAGAATTAATTGATAAAGAACATGTAGTTCCATTAAAAGTTCTTGAAGAGATGCTCCTCAAAATAAACAATCCAACAACAAAGATTATTGATGACTTTCTCTCTCAATGGCTGTTGTTTGCAACTATTACAAAAGAGGAAGATAATCTTTTAACAAAGAATGGTTTGAAGTCTGCAATGCCTCAGGGCTTTAATGAATCTGATTCAAAGTTTTCTCGATATGATTTTATTAACCTTACCGTAAAAAAATAGGAAGAAGATGAACATAGAACGCATTCAAAAGATATATGACACTATTGCCTTAGATATTTTAAACACAGTCAAAATTAAACGTGATGGAAAACTTTTTGATTTAATTGAAATAGAAGTGTACTTATTAAATAAAGGTTTAGGTATAGATGATACCTTTATTCATAAAAATGAAAAACAGATGAACTCTGAAGGTATCTACTTCCATTATAGTGGTGTGGATATTTGTCGTGGAGGAGGGGACGGAAGTGAAATTTATTGTGGAATATTAATTAGAGGGATTTCTAATACGAATGAAACTATCTACGGCCCAGGGAAGGTTGCCTATGATAGAAGTAAAGGTAAACAGAAGAGATTAATCGAGGCAGTTAAGCATGAAGATACTGGATATATTCTTGCTGATGATACTTCAGCTCAAGGAAAAATAAATAATGTTATTTTTAAATTACCTCGAGTGAATCTGGGACAAACAACAATTGTAAAGAAAGAAGAAGATCAAGTTTTGGTTATTTAAATCTGAAGGCAAGATACTTACGGTTAATTCAGGGAAAGATTCCTTCTTCCTCAACGCATTCTCCAGCTGAAATAAGAGAAGTTTTTAATGCTGTTTGTAATTACAATAAAAAAAGACAATAAATGTCTAGATTACTTAATATAATACAAGTATCCAAATACAGGGAAACACACGAATGATTACAAAGACTATGTCGGTAACAATTTAGGTGAGTTTACTTTTGTTAATTTCAATTTTAGAACATAAGGAAGATATTATGTGGACAGAAGTATTACAGGAAGAGACGAAAGAGCATTTTAAAAATATGTCATTTGCAGCTATGAAGCAGTTTGGAACAGATACCTTTGGTATAGGTGTTTTTAGAGATGGTAAATATATCATTACCAACAGAGAAAGTAAAGAACAATATATTTATGAGTCTATGGATGATTTAATAAAAGCCAAGTGGGCCATAGATTAATAAATCAACACTAAATAAGCACAAAATAAAGCAATAATAATTAAGTTAAAGAATATATAATAAACAAGAATTAAAAGTATTGTGATTACGAATGCATAATGTACAAAATATTTATCAATCAAGGAATAATTTAAATGGCAAAATATATATTATTTGATACCGAAACAACAGGAAACCAAGACGAAGACAGGATCATACAAGTGGGGGCAATAATAGTTGATGCCAAAGGGGAAGTTGAAGTATTTGATGAACTTTGTAGTACTGTTTTACCTATAAAAATAGAAGCAATGGCAGTTCATGGAATCACTCCTGATCTGATAGAAACTAAAGGTGTATTTACGGACACAGGTTTTTATAAAACCTTGCAGTCATTAAATAACCAAGACAACTATCTAATCGCACATAACATGCCCTTTGATATGGGGATGATGGAAAAAGAGGGTTTTGTATCTCAAATAAGAATTATAGATACGCTAAGAGTAGCAAAACATTTACTGTCAGAACAAAAATCAAAAGCACTCCAATATCTTAGATATGGTCTTGAACTCTATAAAGAAGAACAAGCCGAGGCAGATAAATATAATATCACTATAAAAGCACATGACGCAATTGGAGATGTTCTTGTTATGAAGTTACTTCTATCTAAACTTGTGGCCCTTACACAGGAACAGTTTCCTGGCATTAATCCTATGTCAAAGATGGAAGAATTAACAAAAACTCCTATTTTTATTGAAACTTTTGTATTTGGAAAGCATAAGGGTAAAAAGATAAGTGATGTTTGTCAAAGTGATAGTGGCTATATTAACTGGATGCAAAAGAATATGGATCTTGATGTGGATATGAAATATACACTTGATAAGATAATGGGCCATATTTAAAATGAAAAACTTATCTCATAATTTATACATAACCTATTCAAATCAAAAAGTAAGAGACTTAAAAAAACAAAGCATTTTAAAACCTTTGGACAAAGTAATAACACTTGATATCTTGATATTAGAAGTCTTTGAAAGTAAACATTTTGAGATAGTTATTGACGATATTTTAGCGTCTTGCATTATCTATAAAATTATTGAAAATAAGAAAATTGAATATTTCTCTTATCTTAATGAAGATGCCGTAAGTTTAAATACTATCTATAATTTTATTGTGAAATGTAAAAGAAATAGTGTTGCTTTTGAGAGTCTACTTAGTGGTGAGAAGTTAGACGCTATCTTAGAAATTGATGCGTCTTATCAAGAATATAAAGGAATCAATAACTTAGTAGACATTGCAGATATAGAAAAAATCGTGCTTGAAAATTGGGATGATTCTTTTAGAAAAGGTTATGATGAAGTCTATGTAGATTCATTTGTAATTGAAAACATAAGTTTTATAAAGTCTAAAAAACAGCAACAGATATTAGAAAAACTATCAAACTATAAAAAACTAGTAAAAATACAAGAAACGCTACCCCGTCCAAAAATCATAAAACCTTCAAACGAAGTCTTTGATAATATAGATGAGGTAAAAACAACTATACGAATAACGAGAAAACTTCTTGAAGAGGGAACACAAAGTAATGAGATTCTTATTGTGGCGTCCGATATCCAAGAATATGCACCCCTTTACAAACTATTTTTAGACGAGTATGAGATAAAAGGTTTTAGTTCTATTGGTACGCCTTTAAGTTCTTTTTATAACACGACTACCACCCAAGTAAAAATAGCTTTAAGTGGATATCAGGCACAAATACAAGCACTTGAGTTACTCTATAAAAAGTTAAGTCTTACTCTTAGTGAAATAGCCAAAGAAAATATAAAAGCATCGATTAACATTTTAGATGAAAAAATTGGAATAGAAATAACCGAACCAAATCAGGTTGTAGGTTTAAGCAAAAAATACAAACACATTATATTTATTGGAACAGATATAAATCACTTTCCCCCTAAGGCAAATGATAACTTTTTATACTCTTATGATGATGACTTAAAATACTTTTGTGCAAACAACTACTTTACAAGTTCTCAAACGCAGTTAAATGAGCTGAAAAGATTGTGTGAAAATTTATATATTATTACTGCCTCATACAGTGGTAAAAGAGAACTAACCCCATCTATTTTGATTGATAATGAGTTTGATGAAATCATAGATATAAGTAATGTTAAAAGTGTAAGTCAATTAGCCCTTAATCATCAAACAAAAGAACCCGATGAAGATACAAGTGATTATTATAAAAGTATAGTAAGTGAAGATTTTACTGCGTATGATGGAAATGGTGTTCAAGGTCTTGAAGCAACGCATCTTTCAGCCTCTCAAATTAATAAGTATTTAACGTGTCCTCTAGCGTATCTGTACTCAAACAAGATTAGACTTCAAGCACCGAATCAAGAGGAAGAAGGCTTTGATGTGATGGAGAAGGGTTCTTTGATGCACCTTTGTTATGAGCTATTTGGGCAAACTATAAAAGATAAGGGTATTAAAAGTACACATGAAGAAGAATTGTATGAACTCATGTATCAGGTGTCTTTGCAGGCATATGCACATAAAGATACAGTAGAACCAAGGGGCAAGCCTAAACTAGAAGAAAATATCCACCATCAAATCTTTTTATCAACACTTCAAGCAGGACTAAAAGATGAGAGAAGGGCAGGTCTTTTAGCTAAGTTTGTGGATTACTACATACAAAGAGCTGAAGAATTTGAGTATTTTCAAAATACAGAGTTTGAAAAAGAGTTTGCCTTAGACAAAGAACTTAACCCTTATGAAATCAAAGACAAAGAAGATAAAGATTATTTTATCAAAGGGTATATAGATAGGTTCGATAAGCTTGAAAATCAAATCAATATCATTGACTATAAATCAAAAAAAGTAACAAGTAATATCGACCAAGACACTCAAGATAAGATTGATGGGCTTGAAGACATTCAACTGTCCCTTTATATTTTGTATGCATCACAAGCCTATCCTGATAGTAAATACCTTGCATCATTGGTAGGTTTTAAAGCAGATAAAAGTAAAGATAGAAAAACAAATAGAAAAGAATATAACTTTGCCAATCTATGTAAAGACGGTGAAAATGAAGTTTATAATGATGAGTTTGAAAATAAACTGAAAAAACTTATCTTTGGGACCAAAGACAATATAGAAAATGGTAAGTTTGGGTTTGATAATAGTGATGAAAAGATGTGCGGGTATTGCGATATTAAGTACCTTTGTCATGAAAGTGTTTTGAATAATAAAATGAGGATATTATAATATGAGTTTTGAATTAGATGGTATAAAAATAATTAAGATAAATAGATTAGTTTTGGAAGTAGTTAAAAAGTATATAAAAGAAAATTCAGATGTAAAATATATCAATTTAAAAAATATTTTTCCTGATAGCTTACAAGGATCGAGAGGTGTGTTGCAAGATGCTAATGCTTTAAAAAATATAAATATTAAAGACCCAGAAAAAAGATATTTTACAAAAGAGGCTTTACGGCTGCTTGATGGTACTAAAGTATATGTATGTAGTGAATGGGGTGATGACACTTCTCAAAGTAAAGGTAACTTACAACCATTCTTGGAACATGTTCGGAATACATTAAAGTATAATATTGTTGAACTTGAAACAATAGACTTAAGCGTAATATCAAGAGAGAATATATTAGAAGCAATTAAAAAATATGATTATGATCAGTCAATATGTAAAGATAGGGAAGCAGTAGCTTATGACTTAATATATGATGATAAGAAATACCCACATAAATGTATAGTTGGTATAGCATATAACATTGCTATTGGTAAAGAAGGGATATTAGAATCTTCTAAGTATCAACCTGCCGGTAGTGGAAAAACTAGTGCTAAAAATATATTGGAAAGATGGGACTTTATTGTGGGAAAACGTGGAAAGCAGGAGATGAACACTTTAAGAGGAAAAGATAAGGTCAAGAAAAAAAATGAAAATAAGATATTAAATCAAATCTTGTATGGACCGCCAGGAACAGGTAAGACATACAATACCATTAATAAAGCATTAGAAATTATTTTTGAACTTGAAGATAAAGAGAGCGTATACGAAATAGATGATAAAGAATATGAGATTAGTTATTTGGATGCAGTTAAAGAAAATGATAGAAATGCTTTAAATGGTATTTTTAGGTATTATAAAGATTTGGGGCAAATAGAATTTGTAACGTTTCACCAAAGTTATGGGTATGAAGAATTTGTTGAGGGAAAAAAAGCTAGAACTATTAATAATGAAATCCAATATAACGTTGAGCCTGGGATATTTAAAAACTTATGTAATCAAGCGAAAAAAAGTTTTACAACAAATTTTACTGTAGACAAAGAAGTTCAAGAGTTAACTAAGGAATTATTTAAGACGTTATATGATGATTTTACAAATAGCTTAATAGATCATATGTCAAGGGAAAACTCCAATTTATCATTGAAAACACCGAGAGAACAACCTTTTGATTTGTATAAAAATTCTACCCCCTCAATTGTTGTAAAAGCAGGTAAAGAAAGAACATCAATGAGTGTTTCTCATATGGAATTAGAAAAAGTATTTTTTGATAATAAATCTCCAATTTACAAGTCATATGAAAAAATAATCATTAATAAAATATTAGGCCCATTAAATTATAAAGTAGAGGAAACTGATAATTCTAATAAAAATTACATTTTAATAATAGATGAAATTAATAGAGGAAACATATCAAAAATATTTGGAGAATTAATAACTTTGATAGAACCTTCAAAGCGAATAGGAGAAGAAGAACAAATTATGTTGACTCTAGCAAACAGTCCAGATGCTAAATTTGGAGTGCCATCAAATTTATACATTATTGGGACTATGAATACAGCAGATAGAAGTATTGCACAAATTGATACAGCGCTTAGAAGAAGGTTTGTTTTTGAAGAAATGATGCCAAAACCAAAATTACTAGCATTTGGCAATGGGAAACCATTAATTATTAAGGATGGAATTGATGAAATTAATGTTCAAGAGATACTTACAGCGATAAATGAGCGAATAGAATATATTCATGATAGGGAACATACTATTGGGCATAGTTATTTTATGCCATTAATTGATACTCCAACAAAAAATAAACTTGATGATATTTTTAAAGTAAATATTATTCCTCTTTTAGCAGAATACTTTTATGGAGATTGGAATGATATTATTTATGTATTAAACAATAAGTTTATAGAACCAAAAGCTAACAGTAAATATATTACTTTGAGAGATGGACAGCTAAATAAAATCTATGAAATAGCGGATGAGTTTGAAACTAACGAATATCTTAATATTTATAATGGACTTACAAAATCTAAAGAGCCTGCATAAATATGAGGGAAATAACTATATCTGAATATGGATATATTGGTTGGGATAATGAACCTACAGACAAAGATAAATTTGTAGGTAATAGAACTTTAACAGAAGATGAATTTATAGAGTTGGAAAATTTTATAAAACAAGATGAAAAAACATATAATATATTTACAAGAGTTAATCCAAAATGTTTAAAAGCTACTAGTCTTGTTGGTATAGTTCAAACAAAAACTTTGAGTATTGAAATACTTCCAAAGATTTATAATAACATTACTGATTGTGATGCTGTTAAGAATGACTGTCGTAATATTTTTACTGAAATGCTAAAACCACTTTTAGACATAAATGAAGTACAAATAAGCAAAGCTGATCTTTCAAGCATAAAAAATAAAAATATTTATGAAATGTTTATTTCTATGTTTATAGAACATCTTGAAAAGCTTATCCATCGTGGACTAAAATCAGAATATGTATCAAAAGAAGATAACCAGTTTTTTCTAAAAGGAAAACTGAAATTCAAGGAACATATAAAGCAAAACTATATACACAAAGAAAGATTTTATGTCGAGTTTGATGAATATTTACAAGATAGAGTTGAAAATAGACTTTTAAAATCTACTATTCAACTCTTACTCAAAAAAACAAATGATTATGAAAATAAAAGAGCATTACGACAACAGCTATTTATATTTGATGAAGTGCAACTCTCTACAAACTATGATATAGATATATCAAAGATAAATACGCATAGAGGTATGGAGTATTATGAGATGCCCCTGAAGTTTGCTAAGGTGTTTTTAAAAGATCAATCTTTTAGTTCATTAAGAGGCAAGGACAATGTATTTGCATTACTATTTCCTATGGAAACTGTATTTGAAAAGTATATGGAGTTTGTGCTTAACAATTCTAAAGATAATTTGGGAATAGACACAGTCTTGGTTAATGGTGGTAAAAATGAATATTTACTAAGTAATGGTGATTGCCAAATGGCAAGACTTCAACCCGACTATTTATTAGAAATGAAAGATGGAACTGAAATCGTAACAGATGCAAAATGGAAAGTTTTAGAAGCTAAGGAAAATGAAACAAAAGGTTGTAGTACGGTAAATATTTCATCAGGAGATGTTTACCAAATATTTTCTTATTTACATTTTTATAAGGCTAAAAATATCGCTTATTTATTTGTACCAAAAACAGAGGATACTCAAAAAGTAGTATTAACGTATAAGACTGATAATTATAGTGAAGATGGTGTGAAAATAGATTTAAAAATACAAATATTACCTATTGATTTAAATGACTTAATTAATGGTGAACAAAAGCATAAATTAAATAAAGGAATTTTTGATGAATAAAAAACCAATGATTTATCAAGCTGAAAATGGTGCTATTGAACTTAGTGTAGATAGCAATTATGATACTGTTTGGGCGAGTCAAAAACAGATAGCAGAAATATTTTCTGTGAGTCCACAAAATATTACGATACACTTGAAAAATATTTTTGCAAGTGGTGAGTTAGATCAAGAAGCAACTTGTAAAGAATCCTTACAAGTTCAAAAAGAGGGAAAGAGAGAAGTAAAGAGAACAGTAAAAGAATATAATTTAGATGTACTCATTTCTATTGGATATAGGATAGATTCTATTTTAGGTACAAATTTTAGAAAGTGGGCAACAAAAACTTTAAAAGAGCATATTACAAAAGGTTTTACCCTAAATGAAAACCTTTTAAAACAAAAAGAAGAGTTGTATTTACAGGTGCTAGAAGATATAAAAAAACTATCCAGTGATAATCCTTATATTTCAAATACGCAGATAATAGATCTCATAAAAAACTTCTCATCGACTTGGTTTAATTTAGAAAGTTATGACAAACAGGACTTACCTAAAAGAGGTGAAGATAACAGTAGCATCAGTTTAGACCGTGCATCGTTGTCTAAAAAGCTTTATGAAGAAGTTGATGTTTTTAAACAAGAACTTATATCTAAAAAAGAAGCCAGTCAACTTTTTGCACAAGAAAAAGTGAAAGGCTCTCTTGGGGGAACTCTTGGTAATGTCTTTCAGTCTGCATTTGGTCAAGATGCTTATGAAACAATAGAAGAAAAAGCCGCTCACCTTTTATACTTCATCGTGAAAAATCATCCTTTTGATGATGGGAATAAACGAACAGGTGCTTTTAGCTTTATATGGTTTTTAGATAAGGCGAAATTTGACTTTAGTGACTTGATAAACCCTCAAACACTTACGGCGCTTACCCTACTTATAGCCGAATCTAATCCAAAAGATAAAGATAAAATGGTAGGGCTTATTTTATTGTTGTTAAAGAGATAAAGRAAACAGTATGAATCTAAATAAATTCACCATCCAAAAAAGCTTTGCAATTTCAGCGGGTGCTGGTAGTGGTAAAACATATACCCTTAGTAGAAGATATATAAATGCTCTTTTAGGCTTTGACTACTTTAGAGAAGACTATCAAACTCAAGATAGCTGTTATGAAAATCTAAAAAGTGCTAAAGTAAATCAGATAGTAACCATTACTTATACTGAAGCGGCAGCCTTAGAAATGAAGGGTCGTATATTTGAGCTTGTTTCTAAGATAATTAATCCAAAGCTCTCAAGTGGAAATGAGGACTTTAGTTCTATACAAGAAGCTAATAAACATATAAATAAAGAACAACAAGACTATGTCCAAGAAACTTTGAAACAAGCCTACACCGATAGCTCTAATTCTAAAATATCGACGATTCATGCGTACTGTCTTGACATCATTAAGTCTAATGCAGATGTAGCGAGAATTGATACTAAGCTTGATATTATCAAAGAGGATGAAAAACAAAAAGAGCTTTCTTCTATAATTTTTGAGGTACTTAATGATAAAGCTAATAAGGAATTGGTTTTAGATATTTCCCAAGATATTAGTATGTTTTTTATAGAAAATCTTATTAACAAATATGTAAGTAACACAAAGTTTAGAAATGATTATGATAGCTTTAAAAAAGACAGTATTAATCTGAAAACTTATAAAGAGCTAATGTATGAGCTTTATCCGCTTCCTGACATAAACGAAGCACTGGCTGAACTACAAGATGACCCGACACGGTTAAAATGGTTTAAACAGTTTCATGATAACTTTTTGAACTTTAATGCACTTGATTGGAAAGAGTTAGATGAAGATGTCAAAGCTCCTTCAATGGGTGCAAAGTCATTTCCTATAGCAGATCCTATAAAAAAAGAGTTAGAGAGTAGTTCGCTTTTATCGGTGTATAGTTATATAGATATACAAAAAGAGGCTCTGTTTTTTGAAAAGATTGATAAGATAAAAGACTTGCTTCATCAGATAAAAAGTAAATACGATGCTAAACTGGATGAACTAGGTAAAATAGACTTTGACACGATCATTAGTAAAACCCTAGAAATCATTCCACAGGTACAAACAAACTTTAAGTACATAATGGTGGATGAGTTTCAAGATACAAATGCTACACAGTTTGAGATAGTTAAAAACTCATGTAACGCAGATACCAACCTCTTCGTAGTGGGGGACTCTAAACAGTCAATATACTCTTTTCAAGGCGCAGAAATAGAAGTGTTTAATGACGCGACACATGATACAAGCGTTTTCTCATCTATTGAGCCTATGGATAAAAACCATAGGAGTGATGGGGTGGTTCTTAAAACGGTAAATAAAATATTTGAGAAATTACTGACTAAAGATGAGCATCTAAAGCTTATAAAACCTAACTATGAAGCACAGGCCCAAGACTTGTTTGTGTTTAATCAAAAAAGAGCAGAGAAGGGTAGTTTTAAATACCTAATAACATCACAAGAGTACCAAACTAAAGAAGAAAAAGAGCTTACTGAGCCGTTGAATGAGCTTGATACTATTACTCAGTTTATAAGTGAAGTTTATCATGCAAAGCACAGTGCCTACAAAGATATCTCAGAAAAAATTTATAAAAAAGAAAAAGCGATAGCTATAGTATTTGACAGCAGTACAAAAATGCTAGATTTAAAACAAAGATTAAGAGCGAAAGGGATTACGGCTAAGGTAAGTGCAAGTGATAATTTTTATTATACTAAAGAAGTGAATGATATCTTTAATGTCTTAAAAGCGATTGATATAATCTCAAGAAAACCAAAATATTTAAGTGGCTCTCAAAAGTATTATGTCGTGGGTGCAATGAGGTCAAACATTTTAAGATGTGATGATAATAGTATTAAAGAGTACTTAGAGCTTAACAAAGTCAGTGATAAGCTCAATGAGTATGTAAAAATATTTAAAAGTATGACCTTATCCCAAGCTGTAAAATACATTTATGATGATTCAAATATAATGGGTGTGTACGCTCATTATGATGATGTAGAACAAAGAGTGGTTAACCTTTATAAGTTTTTGACATTATGTAAAGATTATGAAGATTCTAGGGAAGCAAACCTCTACAAGTTCTTATCATTACTTGAAAATGCTATATATTTTTCTGAGGCTAAAGAAGATGAAGCCTTTTTTAAATCAGCTAGTACAAAGTCAATTGAAATATGCTCTATCCACTCAACTAAAGGACTGGCTTATCCCCTTGTGCTACTGGGCAACAGTGACAAAGGCTTATACTCTCAAATTACATCTGACGCACTAAAGCACAATAATTTTACATTAAACAATGAGAAAAAAGAGATTGTTGGTTTTAAGATAAATGACTACACCCCCTTAAGCCATAGAGTTTTAAAAGAGATAGATAAACTAAAACACTTGGCTGAGAAAAAAAGGCTGCTTTATGTTGCCCTTACTAGAGCTGAACATGATGTCGTTATATCTGCAAATTTAAAGCAAAAGAAAGATGGGGCTATATCTCTTCGTGAAGACTCTTATCTGCATATGATGTGTCAAGCCTTGGAAATTGATTCAGATGAACTTTATGGACAAAATAAGAGCTATTGTATAGGGCTTGAAGATAGCAGTAGTGAAGACGCCCCTCGTCAAAAGCTTGAATATATTCAACATACTTTAGAACCTATCTCTTTTGAGACAAATACTTTAGTGAGTGCCACGTCTAGTGCAGATACTACAAGCAATGATAATATTGCTGCTAAGTTAGGTACCGTTACGCATAAAATCATAGAACTATACTGGAGTACTTTTAGTAAAAATCAAAATGATATTCTTGATAAAATGATGATATATGAACCTTCTCAAAGAAAATCTATTATTGAAAATATGGATAACTTTTATGGTAGTGATGTTTATGAACTCTTAAAAAGTGGGGTAGAACATCATTTTGAATTAGAATTTACGGTTGATGAAAAAACGGGCTTTATAGATTTTATTTATTTTGATAAGGAAAATAAGGGTTGGGTGATTGTTGACTTTAAAACGGGACGTGAAACACAAGATAAAAACAGTAAATATCAAGAACAACTAAATTTTTACCAAGATGTGCTTGAATCTTTAGGGTACGAAGTTTGGCAGACTAAATTACTTTGGTTATCATGTGCGAATCACAATTATTATTAGCTAAAAAAACTTAGAAGGACTAATTAGATGGAAATGTTAAAATGGCTATTGAAAAGAATAAAAAATATTTTCTTATGGCTTTTAATAAAAATTAAAAATACCTTATTATGGATTGGGGAAATTCTTTTTGCTTTAATAAAGAATAACTACAAGATAATCTTAAAGAGGCTAATAGCAAAAATTGAAAGAAATTCATGGAAATCTCTTTTTTTAATAATATCAATTGCACTTTTAATAAATCCATTAAGAAACAAAACTGGTAATTTTGAACAGGACTATATGGGTAATATTTTTGGAATAGTTGTGGCTTTTATTGTATTCTTAATAATAGAAAAAATATGGAGTGTCTTGTCTTCTCGTTTAGATGAAGTAGAAACAGCAACATCATCGAATAGAACAAAAAAAGTTAAAAAAATAAAAAAGTCGGCTGCAGTAGAAGAACCTAAATCTAAAAAGAAGTTAGCACCTGCTGAACCACAAATATCACATGCTGTTCAAAATGGTCGAGGTTTTATAGTGCACTCTACAGAAGGTACTATACTATTTTCTGTAAGTTCTAAAGAACTTATGGGGTTTACCTCTACTACTGTTACATGCCGACCTTGGGCGGCAAATAAAGCTACTCGAATGAGTGGCCAAGTTTTGAATATAAGGGGCGTTCCCACTAATAGTTTTCTTACTGAGTGTAAACCATATACTTGATGCAGTAAGCCTTAACAATTACAGTGTATTATGAAACCTTAAAATGGAGAAGGAATGGCATTACCAAAAGAGTTTAGCGACAATGGAAAACCTCTACAAAACACAAGACAAACTCTAATTCTTGAACGTCTTAATAATGGTGAAGAACTGTTAATGACAAGCTTAGCTAAAGAGTGGGGAGTAACACCTCGGACGCTAAAGCGTGATTTTGAGAAGCTTGAACAGATGATGCCTGGAACATGTGCGAGAGCTGGCGATGGCAAGAAGTATAAGAAGGTTCAAAACTATAAGTCATCTAATGATGGTGAAATCATTATTGAGATACTTGACTCTATGGTACGTGATATTGGTGGAACTACTTATACTAAGGCGCATAAGCTTTTGAGTGAACTAAAGACCCATATAGATAGACCTTTTTATGCAAGGGTTGATGTTGAGGATATTTCAGGTAAGTTTGAGTTAGTGGCCCAGTTTGAAAAGGCTATCTCTTTAAAACGGATGATTGGTATGACTTACCACCGTTGGTATGATGAACAACACGAAAACCAAAAATATGAAAATATTTGTCCTATTAAAATGGTAATCTATAATGGATTTTATTATCTTTTAGCTGAGCATAAGGGATATGTTAAAAAATTTTACCTTAAGGAAATTCTTTCTTGTAAACTGCAAGCTGATATCTTTGAGGTAGATGAAAAGATTATTGAATCTATGGAAAACTCTATAAATATTTGGTTTTCTCCTAACACTAACCCTTTTGAAGTAACCTTATGGTTAGATGAGGATGCAGTCGTATATTTTGAAAGAAAGCCTATTTCAAAAAAAACAAAAACTTTATAAAAAGCCAGATGGGAGTGCAGAAGTTATTATAAAAATAACAGATAAAGAAGAGATATTTACGGTGTTGAGGTTTTGGTTGCCTAGTGTAAGAATTCTTGAACCAGAAGCATTGCAAAAAGAGTTTGAAAAAAAGTTACAAGATTATTTAAACTTTTCTTAACAAAAATTATTTTACTTAGAACTAGCGCAAGTCTCACAAAGACTAGCCTTAGGCATTAGAAAAAGGCGTTCTAAATCAATGATAGCTCCACAGTTAGTACATAAAAATGATTGAACATCATCAACCACACGGTCTAGAAAATTCATTATTTTTCTCTTTCTAGCATAGGTGCGTTGAAGTTGTATATCAGATTCTTTTTGTTTACTAAGAATGATACCCAGCGGGCTTTCTGGTGCAGTGATTGCAGTGTAAGATTCAACGTCGCTGATATAGGCATTGACTTTAAGAAGTTCTTGCTTAAGTTTTGTTTTGATGATAGAACGTTCTTTTTCATACACAGGAAAGCCTTGATATTAAGTGTTTAGCCATTTGTCTGGCTTATTATTGTGATATTTTATACTTATTTAGCTCAAAGAAAGCTTTTATTTTATAATTTACCATAAGATTAGAGCTTTTTGTATAATCTATCTATATCTTAAGTATAAGACCTAGTTTTAACTCTGAGTTGCTCTAAAGCCGTAAACCGCTATAATTCCGCCATGAAAAAACCTAAATTTGAATACTTACCGACAACACGAGCAGAGATGAAAGAAAGAGGCTGGAACCGCCTTGATGTTATTTTAGTGACGGGTGATGCGTATATTGACTCACCTTATATTGGTGTTGCGGTTGTTGGTAGAATGCTTGAAAAGTTAGGTTTCAAGGTGGGTATTATTGGCCAGCCTGATGTTAAAAATGATGATGATATTAAACGACTTGGAGAACCTTCTTTATATTGGGGTGTTTCAGGCGGTAGTATTGACTCTATGGTGGCTAATTATACAGCGACTAAGAAGTTTAGAAACTCAGATGATTATACTCCTGGTGGAAAAAACACTAAGCGTCCTGATAGAGCAGTTAATGTTTATACTAATCTTATTCGTCGTAACTTTAAGGGTACGGTGCCTATTGTTCTTGGGGGAATCGAAGCGAGTTTAAGACGTATTACGCATTATGATTACTGGACGAATAAGCTTAAAAAACCTATTCTTTTTGATTCTAAGGCAGACTTACTTATTTACGGAATGGGTGAGGTTGCTATTGAAGAACTGAGTGTTGCTCTTAGAGATAAGAAAGATTTTAAAGATATTCGTGGAATTTGTTATATTTCTAAAGAGCCTGTGTTAGAGCATATCCAGATTCCTTCTCACGCAGAATGTTTAGCAGATAAAGAAAAATACATAGATATGTTTGACGCCTTTTATGATAACAATGACCCTATTTCAGCAAAGGGACTTTGTGAACCTGTAGATAACCGTTACTTAATTCAAAATGCTCCTTGTGATTATCTTAATGAGGCTGAGATGGACGCACTTTCTGATCTTCCTTTTACAAGAGAATTACACCCTTACCATAGACCTGAGGGAAAGGTAAAGTGTTTAGAAACGATTAAATTTTCTATTAATACTCACCAAGGATGTTGGGGAGAGTGTAACTTTTGTGCCATTGGAGTGCATCAAGGTCGTACTATTAGAACACGTTCTGAAGAGTCTATTTTAAAAGAAGTGAAAAAGTTTACGCAGTATAAAGACTTTAAGGGAATTATCTCTGATGTAGGTGGCCCAACGGCAAATATGTATGGGTATGAGTGTAAGAAAAAACTTAAACATGGTACCTGTGCCCACCAACGATGTGTGGATGCTAACCACCTTTGTTCTTCTATGAAAATTAACCATAAACGAAGTATTGAACTTCTTAGAAAAGTTCGCGCTGTCGATGGGGTTAAAAAAGCCTTTGTTGCCTCGGGTATTCGTTATGACTTTATCACTGAAGATAAAGAGTATGGATATGAATACCTAAAAGAGTTGGTAAAACATCATATCTCTGGACAGATGAAGGTTGCACCTGAACATACCCAACAACATGTTCTAGACTTGATGGGTAAGCCCGGCAAACAAACCCTTGTTGATTTTAAACATATGTATGACAGACTTAATAGGGAAGAGGGTAAGCAACAGTTCTTAACCTACTATCTTATTGCCGCGCATCCTGGGTGTGAAGAAAAAGACATGCATGAACTTAAACGTTTTACGACAGAAGAACTTCAGATGAATCCTGAACAAGCTCAGGTTTTTACGCCTACACCTTCTACCTACTCTGCTGTTATGTATTACACAGAGATGGACCCTGTAACGCGTAAGAAAATCTTTGTTGAAAAAGACATACATAAAAAAGAAAGACAAAAAGCTATTGTTGTTGCAAAGGAAAAAATTCAGCATAATAATTTTGCAGGTTAAAGCTTTTTAAAGACCTTCTTAACAATTAGCTAACAGCTTTGGGATAAGATAGTACTAATTAAAAAGAAGGTTAAACACTTTTGAAAATATTATTACTAGAAGACGACCTTACCTTAGCAGAAACCCTTATTGACCTACTTAATGATGAGGGATATGAGGTTGTATGGGTAAGAGATGGAGACAAGGCCATTGATATAACCTATACTGAAACTTTTGATTTAATGTTGCTTGATATTAATGTACCAGGCACAGATGGTTTTAATACCCTTAAGACATTAAGGGAAGCTTCTATTGATGCCCCCGCTATTTTTATCTCTGCTCTTAATGATATCACCTCTTTAGCCAAGGGATTTGAAGTGGGGGCTAATGATTATATTAAAAAACCCTTTGACTTTGATGAACTATTAATTCGTATTCAGGCTCTTATACGTCAAAGTCATCATAGCCGTGATAATATTATCCATCTTGAAGATTTTTCCTTTTATATTGATAAGAGTGAACTGTATAAAGATGAAAAATACATTTCTTTGACAGATTATGAACAGCGTCTTGTTGCCTTACTTTTTAAGAATTTAGCTACGACAGTGAGTAAAGAAGATATCTTGTATATTCTTGGCAAAGGTGATGAAGCCAGTGAAGGTGCACTAAGAGTACGTATTAATAAACTTCGAAAAATTGGTCTGCCTATACAAACAGTAAAAAGTGTAGGGTATAGACTTGAATAGTGATGAACAAAGAGCATTTTGGAAATTTTTTCTTACCTACTTTATTTCTGTAGCCTTGTTGATTTTAGTAGCGGGTCATTTTTATTATGCTCAAATGCAACAACAACTGATTAAGTTTGAACACTTTTCTATGATTAAGTATGCAAAGCGTTTAAAGGTAGGGGAAAGTATAGAAGGTCTACAAGGCTACACCCATGAGTATATAGATCGAAGTTTTGATAATTTTAGTATTGATAATTTTGCTCAAAAAAGCGATAGGTTTGAAAAATGGGTACCTGGAAATAAGCGTAAGCAATATATTTTTATTACTAAAGATGCCTTGGGCTTTGAGACGAAACGCAATAAACTTTTTTATAAACTGTTAGGCATACAAGCTTTTTTATTAAGCTTTTTTGCCTTTCTTAGTTTTTTTCTTGCAAGAAATGCCTTGGCTCCTTTACGAAAAAATATTGAGAAGCTTGATCGTTTTGCAAAAGACCTAATCCATGACCTAAATACACCCGTAACTTCTATAGGGCTTAATATAAAGGTTTTATCCAAAGAAGAGTGTCTAAAAGATCATAGAGCACTTAAGCGCCTTCAAAAAAGTGCTAATGATATTTCTGACTTACATACAAACCTTAGTTTTTTACTCAAAGAACATGAATATGCCTTAGAAGAGATTGATATCAAAGAGATGATTGAATCTTTAGTACAAGAATATGAACATTTATATCCTAAGTTAAACTTTATTGCGATAAGACTTGATGGTACGGTTCTAGCTAATAAACTAGCCTTAAAACAGATACTTGATAATTTGATTTCTAATGCTTGTAAATATTCTTATGAGAAAGGAAGTATTTGCCTGTCATATCATGATAATCAAATAGAAATTTCAGATGAAGGCATAGGTATTAAAAATCCGGAGCGTGTTTTTGAACGTAACTATACAGAGCATAATCATAGTAGTGGTATTGGTTTAGATATTGTCAAGCGTTTATGTGACATGATGCATATAAATATAGACGTAAAAGCTTTGGACAAGGGAACTTTAATGGTTCTAAGGTTTCAATAAAAAGAGCATCCAGTACAAGACTGAATGCTTTGAAATTAAGCGTATACAGAAAAACCAGTGTCCGCTTCTACTGTATCTGTTTGTGAAAACATATCTAAGAGTGATTGAAAATACTCATCACTACTAAGATTAGATGAATCAAGGGCCTTCATCTGTTCCTTCATTGCAAGTCTTTCTTCACGTGGTAAAGACTGCATTTGATCACGAACTACTGCTCGGTCATCATTAGATAAACCTTGCATTACATCTTTCATGCCGTTACCTTGTCCTTGATTCATATGCATTTGTCCGTATGCATTATTAGCTGCTGCACTAACATCCATAATATATCCTTTTATAATATACCTTTATTTAAGAGGCATAGCATAGACTTGAGGCTACTCAAAGTCTATATAAAAAGCACTTTCTGTCATATACGCTATAAAGAGAATATCTCTTTATAGGTTTGCTTTCCTTTGCATGACAACAATCCATTTATGAGAGTGTTTCACCTTTTTATTAAGCACTAGGGCTTAATAAACTACATTCCGTGAACATCTTGTCTCAAACACTATTAAAGAAATCAAGATGCGCAAGTATAATACTAGCTTGATGATGTTAGTCAAACGTTAATAGAAGAGAGTTTATGTATAGTACAAACAATTTAGATATCTGAACAAACATTACATGGTAAAAGGTCTCAACTAACATGAATATACTAAACTACTAGGAATAATATGAACTGGTGGAGAAAATCAGAAATTTTATTTGAAAAAATGGGTGAACAGATAGTCATTCACCCAAAAAAAATATTTTATTTATCTTACTCTTTATTTCGTATCTACCTAATATTACCATTGATACTTCTACGGAAGGGTTCTTACATAAAGATGATCCAGCCTTAGTTAGATATGAGGCTTTTAAAGAACAGTTTGGTAAGATGAAATGCTTATGGTTGTTGTCAAGACAAAGGATGTCTTCAACTTTAAGTTTTTAAATAAGTTAAAAAAGCTTCATAATGAACTTGAAAATACTATGCCTCATCTAAATGACATTAGCTCCTTAATCAATACTAGAAACACAAGAGGCGAGGAAGATGTTCTTATTGTTGAAGACCTTTTTGAAAATTGGCCAAAAAATGAAGATGAATTAGCTAAGATAAAAGAGATATCCGTTTCCAATGAGATGTATGAAAACCTTTTATTAAATCAAGAGTTAACCCTTACGATTATTTTTCTTGCAGGTTCACTCGCGGTAAATGATTATATAAAGATATCTATTCAAAAAGATTTACAAACCTTTGTTAAGCTTGTTATTTTGATGATGGCTGTCTTTTTATTTGTGATATTTAGACGTATTAGTGCTGTTTTATTACCATTTTTTGTTGTGGTACTTTCTCTTTTAATAACCATAGGCATAATGGCGCTTAGTGGTACGCCTATCACTATACCTACACAAATCTTGCCTTCTTTCTTACTCGCAGTTGGAATAGGTGCCACCATCCACCTTCTGGCAATGTTTTTTAAACACTTTAATGCGAATTCTTCTAAGGAAAAAGCAATTGTTTATGCATTAGGTCACTCAGGTTTAGCCATTTCTATGACTTCTTTAACTACAGCAGCGGGTCTTTTGTCTTTTTCAACAGTGGAGATAGCCCCATTGCTGATCTTGAAATTTTTCAGCCCTTGGTGTTATGGTTGCTCTACTAAATACACTTGTTTTATTACCTTCTATCTTAATGGGGATTCCTTTTAACCCAGCAAAAGAAAAACATGCACAAAAGTCTGAGCTAATGGACAAACTTTTAATCAAAATTTCTGTCTTTAGTTTACATCATGTAAAGGTGATTGTTTCCCTTGCCTTTGTAATATTTCTAATATTTTTCTACTTTGCCACAAAGCTTGAATTTAAACATGATCCTTTATCTTGGCATCCTGATGATTCTTTTGTTAAAACATCAACAAAAATGGTTGATGAAGGACTTCGTGGTTCGGTAACAATAGAAGTCATTATTGATACACATAAAGAAAATGGTTTGTATGATTCTACCTTATTCAAAGAAAATTGATAGGGTTAGAAAAAGTGGAAGAGATAGAAAATGATACATACTTTGTGGGTAAGGGCTGGAGTGTTGTTGAAGTACTTAAAGAGATACACAGAGCCTTGCATGAAAATGATTAAGAGTATTATGTGATTACTGATAATGATGCCTTGATTCCCCAAGAATTCTTAGTATTTTAGAACAGTGGTTCTGATGACTTAGAAGACTAAATTGATTCAAGGTTTTCTAAGGCAAGAATGACTTTTAAGCTGCCATGGATGGAAGCAAGTGAGTATGCTGAGCTTAATAATAAGATTAAAATACTGATAGAAGAAGAACCAGGACTAGAGGTAGAAGTAACCGTGAGGGGTATGGTTCCCTTATTTCAAAGAACCTTAGTTGCCGCGATGAATTCAATGACTACAAGTTACGCGATGGCATTTTTTTATAAATATTATGATGGTCTTATTACTTGGAAGTGTGAAAATAGGTTTAATTAGTATGATTCCTAATGTTCTACCTGTGGTAATGACACTAGGCTTTATGCAAATGACGGGTATTCCTCTTGACTTATTTACGATGATTGTGGGGGCGATTATTATTGGTCTATCAGTAGATGATATTGTTCACTTTTTCCATAATTTTTCACGTTTTAGGCATGAAGGCTTAAGTGTTGAAGAAAGTGTAAAACAAACGATGCTTGTAACGGGTAGGGCCATGGTAGCCACGACCATCATCTTATCTCTTGTCTTTTATGTTTATATCTTTGCCATCTTAAGTAATCTTATTCATTTTGGTATCTTAACAGGAATCGCTATTATCATTGCCTTATTATCAGATATTTTATTAGCCCCAGCACTTCTTAGCTTAATCACTAAGGATAAGACTAAAGCTTAAGTAGTTTTGGCTGTTTTTACTAAGTTGTTCAATATAACTTCATATAATGATTAATAAAACTTAACAATATTATAAGTTCATGTTACATTTCGTAAGATTTAATGGTATTACATAATTTTAAACTATAAGTATGATTAGAATTCGTTATTTTTTACTAAAATTCAACTTATATTTAATAGGGAGAATAAATGAATACAGAAATAATCTGGGAAGCATGGTTTGGTGGTCTTGTCATTGGTTTATATATTGTCATTCAACAATGGGGAACGAGTAAGCCTTTAGGTTGTTCTACACCCTTTGGTAACGCCTGCGCCTTGGTGTCAAAAAAATCTTTTTTTAAATCTAAAACCTTTACATCAGCCTCAGCAAGAACAAACCTTTGGTTTTTAGCCGGTATCTTAATAGGTGGCTTTATTGCTACTTATAGTGCTAGTGGTTCATGGGAAATGCCCCTTAGCTTAGAAATGGGTAAACATTATGATGCCTTCTTACCCGACGTACTATGGTTAAAAGCTCTTGTCTTAATTTTTGGTGGTTTATTGATAGGTCTTGGTGCAAGACTTGCAAATGGATGTGCATCAGGACACGCGATGGCAGGGATTAGTATGTTAAACCCTATTAGCATCTTTGCAACAATACTATTTTTTGTAGGTGGACTCATTGTCGTGAACTTACTCAACTACTTTTTTCTTTAGGAACTTATAATGAAAATGAAAATTATTTTTTTAATTCTAGGGGCAGCCTTTGGTTTTGCCCTTAGTCGTGGCGGTGCAACAACACCTGAATTTTATGCACAAATGTTTCTATTTAAAGATTTTCACCTAATGATATTGATGTGTAGTGCAATTAGTACAGGTGCAATAGGCTTCTTTTTATTAAAGAAGTTCAAGGTTAAGGCTATTTTTACAGGTAGTACCATTGTTTTTGATAAAAAGAAGATGACCAAACACTTAGTTTTAGGCTCTTTACTTTTTGGAATGGGTTGGGGACTTTCAGGTGCCTGTCCAGGTACAGCCCTCTCAATGTTGGGCGAGGGTAAGCTTCATGCCCTGTTTATTATTACAGGTGTTCTTTTAGGAACCTATATATTTGGTATTTACGAATCACGAAACATAGATAAGGGAATTTAATTGGCAAATTTAAGATATTACATTGCAATAGCACTTGGTTTAGTTATTACTTTAATGTACTGGTTTAAAGAAGATGCAGATGTGCATTATGAAAGACCTGTTCAAGAAGTGGCAGCTGTTGAAAAAGGAAAGACCTTAGCCTTAAATGGTAGAGGCTCAATTATGGCCTGTACTTCTTGTCATGGACAAAATGGTGAAGGTATGGCTAACTACCCACGAATTGCTGGTTTAAATGCAGCTTATATCAAAAAACAGTTAGAAGACTTTGCCAGAGACCTACCTGATATCGGTGTTGTTCTTGAAAGAGTTTCTAAGGATTATGAAAAAACACCTAGAGATTATAAAGACTTAACAGTTTATACTCCAGGTGTTCGACATGATGACCTTATGAGTCCTATGGCAAAGGCTATGACAAAAGAAGATATTAAAAACTTATCTGCTTATTATTCTACGCAAGCCTTTTCTTCAACTCCAAAGGCTGTAGACCACTTGACCCTAGAGCGTGGTGAAGAATTAGCCGTTCGTGGTAAGCCTGAGTATATGGTTCCACGTTGTGAAGCCTGTCACGGACCTAAGGGAGAAGGCTTTAGAGAACTTTTTCCTCCATTAGCAGGACAGCCTGTTGAATATATCATTGATCAAATTAATAGATGGCAAAGAGGTGATAGAGATAATGACAACCTTTCTTTAATGAAAAATGTTGCCAATATGATGACAGATGCGGATAAGATAAATGTCGCAAGATATTACAGCAATATGTCGTATTCAATAAATGAGGAGAACTAGTATGCAAAACAGTTTTATAAAGGTGCTTATTAGTTTAAGTCTTATATTAGGCCTTTGCACCTCCGTAACAGCAAATGAAATTGACGCCCTTGAAGTTCGTCCTTCTTTGGTTGAACCTGTTGTAAGTATTCCAACACATTTAGTGGCAGTTCCTGTTGTAAATCCAGGGGAGTATTACCTGCCTCCAAGATATGATGATATTCCTGATACTGAATATGGTGACATTGTTAGATGGGGTAGAAAAATTTTTATTAATACCCAAGTACATGGGAAACGTTATGTTGGAAATGGACTAAACTGTACTTCTTTTCACCTTAATGAAGGAAGGCAACCTCATGCTTCTCCTATGTGGGCAGCCTATGGAATGTACCCAATGTTTAGAACTAAGAGCAACAAGGTTGTGCAGATGACCCAAAGAATTCAGTCATGTTTTAAGTACTCAATGAATGGTATTGCACCAACCGTTGACGCACCTGAAATGGATGCTTTAATAACATATATGCACTGGCTTTCAAAAGATGTTCCTATTGGAGTCGCCCTTCCTGGACGTGGTTTTGCGGGTATTAAAAAGACAAGAGACCCTTCTACAATAAATGGTGAGATTATGTATAAGACACAGTGTGCTATGTGTCATGGAACTAATGGTCAGGGTCAAAAGAATACAAATAATGTTGGTTATATGTTTCCTCCCTTATGGGGTGTTGATACCTTTAACAGAAAAGCAGGTATGAATAAGATTAAAACCTGTGCCCAATTTGTTAAGGCAAATATGCCTTTAGGTGCGGGTTATACACTTAGCGATGATGAAGCCCTTGATGTGTGTTATTACATTTGGATTCATGATAAGCCTGAAGATTCGGATGCAAGTATGCTGTCAAACAATCTTTCACCTAAAAGAGGAACAGGTAGATAATGAAAGCCTATCTTTTTAAGTCTTTTTTTCCTTTCTTAGGCTGGTTTTCCCTTATTAATAAGGCGGTAGTTAAAAATGATATTGTAGCGGGTGTAATTGCGGGTATTTTAATCTTACCTCAGGCTATTGCCCTTGCAACCATTGCGGGTATGCCTCCTGAATATGGTCTTTATACCTCTATATTTCCTGTTATTGTAGCTGCCTTTTATGGTTCTTCATGGCATGTTCTTTCAGGACCAAATACGGCTATGGTTGTTATGATTTCTATGGCGGTGGTTCCATTTGCTAGTATCCAAACACCTGAATACATTGCTTATGTCATTACGCTTACCTTTATGGTGGGTGCCTTTCAAGTGTTCTTTGCCTTTATGAAAACGGGGGCTGCCTTTGCTTACTTTTCACATACGGTTATGGTTGCTATTGTAACAGGTGTGGGAGTGGTGATTATTGTTCAACAACTGGGTGACTTTACAGGTATTACGGTAAACAAGCCAGAACCTATCGAAGATACACTTTATCAATTTGTTCATAGCTTATATTTAATCAACTGGTACGCCTTTTCTATCGCTTTTTCTACCTTTGCTTCTGGGTACTTAGTGAAAAAGTTTATACCTCGTATTCCTTACTTAATAGCGGCTATTTTTGTAGGTATGTTTGTCGGTTTTGCTATTGATATGATTATGGGTTTAAATGAGGTGGGTGTGTATATGTTAGGAAATCTTTCCCTTTCAGCCTTTCCACTTTCTTCTCCTGATTTCTCTCCTGAGACCTTTTCAGAAGCGGCTATTGGTTTGGTTCCAGCCGCCTTTATCATAGCTATTATGGGACTTATTCAGTCTACGGTTATTGCAAAGTCTATGTCGGTTCAATCAGGTCAGCCCCTGGACATGAATCAAGAGGTTATGGGTCAAGGTATTTCTAACATTGTTGGAAGCTTTCTTTCTTGTTTTCCTAGTGCAGGTTCTTTTAACAGATCAGCTTCAAACATGGAAGTAGGGGGGAAGACCCCTTTAGTGGGGATTATTTCAGCGATATTTTTAGGCTTATTAATCTTTATTGCCTCTCCAATGCTGGCTTCTATGCCTATTCCTGTTATGGCGGGTGTTTTAGTTCTTGTAGGTATTGGTCTTATTAAAACCAAAGATATTTCTAAGATGTTAAGCGTTCGTGGATCAGGACGTATTATCTTTTTAGTAACCCTAGGCGTTACGCTTTATGGTGGTTTAGAATTTGGTGTAATTATAGGTGCGATATTTTCTATTATTGCCTACTTAAAATCAATTTCCACTCCTGATATAGAGTTCTTAGTTTCAGAAGAAGCTGAAGGTTATGCACCTGAGGGATCTACAGATGCTACGGTGCTTCATATTGCAGGAAGTTTGTTCTTTGGCTCTATTGCTAGTGTAGAATTTACGTTTTCTGATATTGCAAAAGATGAGGGAAGAGATAAGGTCTTAGTGATTGCGGGTGAGCATATTACGAATATGGATCAAGCCTCTTATTCGTTACTTATCACTGAAGTTACTAAACGTCGTAAAGCAGGTGGAGACATGCACCTTTGGTTACGAAATCAAAAATTTAATCAAGACATGAAAAGTTTTGGTTTATTAGATGCGCTTGGAAAAGAAAACATCCATTACGCAAATGAAATATAGGAAAATAAAAATGAAAAAAATCATCTTAGGCCTTATGGCTGTATTTATCTTAGTTGGAACTTCTGCGATAGCGGCTGAACAATTAAAGTACCGTTTACTTCTTCAAGTCAGTGAAGACAGTGTGGACCATTTAGTTCAAGCCCTTAATAATGCTCGCTCTGCTCAAAAAGAGTTTGGCGCGGGAAATATCGAAGTTGAAATCGTTGTTTTTGGCGGTGGGGTAAATACCTTGAAATTTTACGCACCTATTCCTATCAAAGATAAGGTGAGAGAAGTGGTGACTGAGGGTGTTCGTATTGTTGTAAGTTCTAAGTCAATGCGCGCCTATCACCTTCGTCCTTCAGATATGTTAGAAGAAGTGCGTTATGTTGAATCCGCTATTGTTGAGCTTGTTGAAAAACAAACGCTTGGCTGGTCTTACATCCGTCCGTAATGAGATTTTTTATGAAAACAAAGATTATGAAACTACTTTTAGCCTCTTTAGTGCTTGTTTTAAGTGCTAATGCTAAAGATGGTTCAGTAACGCTTATTCATATGGGAGATATTCATGGGCATTTAGTTCCTCGGATAAATATGCGTAAGTCTGATCCAAATTATGGTGTAAAAGTAGGTGGTCTTGCTTATGTGTATGACCAAATCGAAAAAATCAGAAAAGAAAAACCAAATAACCTTCTTGTAAACACAGGAGATACCATTCAAGGCTCAGCCGAAGCACTGTATTCGTATGGCTCAGATATGGTAACCGTACTTAATGAGTTTGAAATTGATGCCTTTGCTCCCGGTAACTGGGACTTTATTTTTGGGACACGTCGTTTTATAGAGCTTTTTTCAGCGAGATATGGAAATAAGCCCTTAGCAAACTGGAATACAATTACAGCGAACTTGTACTACTCAACCTTATATGAGTTTCCAGCAACGCCTTACGCAAGCAAGGCCGGTACTAGAGTTATCAAGCCTTATGATGTAAAGGTTGTTGGTGGTGTTCGTATTGGTATTATTGGTTTAGCCGCAGACAGAGGGCCTCAGGCTGTTAGTACTATGGTTATGGATGGTTTCTTCTTAACACCAGGTGAAGATGAGTTAAGAGATATTATCCCTGTACTTAAAAACCAAGAAAACTGTGACCTGATTATACTTATCTCTGAGCGTGGACTTGCTGGTAACCTTGAACTTGTTGAGTATATTCCTGGTATTGATGTGGTTTTATCTTCAGATATGCATGAAGAAACACATAAAGTTTTAGTGTCTAAAAATGGTGTTCTTTTAGTAGAAGAAGGTCAAGATGGAACCATGTTAGGTCAGATGGACTTAGTTATTAAAAACAAGAAAATTCATTCATGGAAATGGAAGGCACATAGAATTGATGTGAACAACAATAAGGCAAATCCTAAGATAGCAAAGATTATTAAAGAGGTTCGTTCTAAGTATGTAAAAGGACCTTCTTTTCATGCCCATGTAAATCCTATTAATGGAGCGGTTTTAAGAACGCCTATTGATACGACTATTGGTTATACAAGAGTTCCCTTACACCGTTCAAACTTTTCAGATGCTAAAGAAATGAACGCAGTAATTGAGGGCAGCTCACACGACTTCTTAGCCGATGCCTTTAGATCAGCATGTCATTCTGATGTGGGGATGATTCGTGGTTTTAGATACGGGACACATATAGCCCCAGGCGCTATTAAGCTTGAAGATATTTATCATTTTATCCCTATTGGGCCACAAATAGCCTGTGGAGAGGTTTCAGGAGATCAGCTTTATTGGCAGATTGAAAGAAATGCTCACTCATCACTTACTAAGTATATTGGTGCTTGGGGTGGGGGTTGGTTAGGTGCTTTTGCAGGAATCACTTATGACCTTGACCCTACCAAGACTTATGGAAACCGTATTACGAGATTAAAAGTTAATGGCGAAATGGTAGACAGAGAAAAAATGTACAGTATTGGTGGATACTGGTATATGGATGATCCGGGTCTTATTAACCGTATGAAAGCCCTTAAAATCAAGGTCTTAAAGACAAGACGTGGTGGCATAGTAGACGCGCCTGAAGTAGTTGCTCATTATCTTCAGACCCTACCAAACCATACCGTAGACCCCATGCTTAACCGCGTGAATATGTTAAAGCCCTTACCAATGCGTATAGGACTAAATAAAGAAATTCAACCATTAAAAGGCTCACCGCAGCCTGATGGTTTAGAGTAAAAGGGAAAATATGAACTGGCGTACTAAGGTAGAAAAAGTGTTAGAAAAAATGTACAGTATTGGTGGATACTGGTAT
>NVXJ01000030.1 GCA_002733885.1 Arcobacter sp.
TTAACGAAAAAATTAAAGACTTTAACAATAAATTTTTAAATAACATGTAACTTTCGTTACGGTTTTGATCCGAAAATCAAATATAAATTCTATGAGTAATAAATCTAAGAACTTATATTTAACTTTGTGTCAAATATACTTTAACTAAGGTTTCAATGGTGGAGAATAGCGGGATCGAACCGCTGACCCCTTGCGTGCAAGGCAAGTGCTCTCCCAGCTGAGCTAATTCCCCATTGNKATTGTCAATAATAAATGGTGGGCCCACCAGGACTTGAACCTGGGACCTCACGATTATCAGTCGAGCGCTCTAGCCAGCTGAGCTATGGGCCCATCTATAATTGATTAAATATAATCTTTACAAACTGAATATGTACTATCATTTTATTTTTTAGACTTAGAAACGAATCTAAGTCTAATTCTCTGAAAGGAGGTGATCCAACCGCAGGTTCTCCTACGGTTACCTTGTTACGACTTCACCCCAGTTACTAAATCCACTGTGGAAGGTAGCTATTTTAGCATCCCCGCTTCGAATGAATTCAATTCCCATGGTGTGACGGGCGGTGAGTACAAGACCCGGGAACGTATTCACCGTGGCATTGCTGATCCACGATTACTAGCGATTCCAACTTCAAGCACTCGAGTTGCAGAGTGCTATCCGAACTGAGAGGCATTTTAACAGATTTGCTCCACCTCGCGGTATCGCTGCTCTTTGTATGCCCCATTGTAGCACGTGTGTAGCCCTGGACATAAGGGCCATGATGACTTGACGTCGTCCTCACCTTCCTCCTGGTTACCCAGGCAGTCTGTCTAGAGTCCTCAGCCGAACTGTTAGTAACTAAACACGAGGGTTGCGCTCGTTGCGGGACTTAACCCAACATCTCACGACACGAGCTGACGACAGCCGTGCAGCACCTGTATGAAAGTTCCAGCAAGCTGGCACTTTTACATCTCTGCTAAATTCTTTCTATGTCAAGTCCAGGTAAGGTTCTTCGCGTATCGTCGAATTAAACCACATGCTCCACCGCTTGTGCGGGTCCCCGTCTATTCCTTTGAGTTTTAATCTTGCGACCGTACTCCCCAGGCGGCACACTTAATGTGTTAACTGCATTACTGCTATGTCGAGCATAGCAACAACTAGTGTGCATCGTTTAGGGCGTGGACTACCAGGGTATCTAATCCTGTTTGCTCCCCACGCTTTCGCGTCTCAGCGTCAATAATGTTCCAGTAGATCGCCTTCGCAATCGGTATTCCTTCTGATCTCTACGGATTTTACCCCTACACCAGAAATTCCATCTACCTCTCCCATATTCTAGGTCAACAGTTTTGAAAGCAGTTCTATGGTTGAGCCATAGGATTTCACTTCCAACTTATTAACCCGCCTACATTCTCTTTACGCCCAGTGATTCCGAGTAACGCTTGCACCCTCCGTATTACCGCGGCTGCTGGCACGGAGTTAGCCGGTGCTTATTCATATAGTACCGTCATTATCTTCCTATATAAAAGGAGTTTACGCACCGAAATGTGTCATCCTCCACGCGGCGTTGCTGCATCAGACTTTCGTCCATTGTGCAATATTCCCCACTGCTGCCTCCCGTAGGAGTCTGGTCCGTGTCTCAGTACCAGTGTGGCGGATCATCCTCTCAGACCCGCTATGTGTCATAGGCTTGGTGAGCCATTACCTCACCAACTACCTGATACAACATAGGCCGATCCCTTAGCTAAAAAATTTCCCAACTTCCATTAAGGAAGAAGGAGTATCCAGTATTAATCACCGTTTCCAGTGGCTATCCCAGACTAAGGGGCACGTTACCTATGCATTACTCACCCGTGCGCCACTCGTCAGCAAGAGCAAGCTCTCCTGTTACCGTTCGACTTGCATGTGTTAAGCACGCCGCCAGCGTTCATTCTGAGCCAGGATCAAACTCTCCATAATTGAAAAGTTTCATCCATTTTGACCCAAGATTTAAAATCTCTGGCTGAAATAAATAGGTGTCATTTACAATAAATTGTAAACAACGTTGCAGACAACCAATAAATTGATTGTCTTATTTCGAAAATCAGTTTGACCTGTTTCTCTATTTGTGTTTGTTTTGTCTTATAAAAAGACGTTTCAAATCTGTTTAGATTTAACGTCTTCTACTTAGTTTTCAATGATCTCAAACCTCTTTAAACCTCGCGGTTAGTGAGCTTAAACATTAAGTCTCTGTGTTTGTGGACGGGAATTATAGGACATTAGGGAATCAATGTCAAGGGGTTTGTGAAGGAATTTTATAATTTATATAAATTTGTATTATTCACACATCTTCGAGATTAATATTAGTTCTTTTTTATTAGTTGATCTACACTTTATTCACACAAGGTATATGTATACTTTTAGACAAACTCAATATAAATGTGCACTGAAAAAAATCCCATATATAATGTATATAATATACAGGGATTATTTTTCAGGTATAATCACACTTATATTTAACAAAGGATTTTATTATGGGTTTATACGATCGTGATTATGCACGTGAAGGTCATTATGAAGAGATGGGTTCACGTAGCGAAGGTAAACTGGTTTCTTTTGTAAAAGAAACTTATAAATTATTTGCAGCCTCTATGTTAGCTGGTGCAGCTGGTGCTTACGTATCTGTTCCATTTGCAGCTACAGTTCAAGCGTGGTTCTTTCCACTGTTCATTTTAGAAATTGCTTTACTGTTTGGTCTATTCGCAGTTAAGCGTAAGCCAGGTATCAATCTAGTAGTTATGTTTTCTTTTGTGTTTATGACAGGTGTTATGCTAGCTCCACTATTAGCACGTACTCTTGGAATGGCTGGCGGTGGCGCAATTATTGGTAATGCCTTTGCTATGACTTCAGTTGTATTTGGTGCTATGTCTTTCTTTGCTATTAAAACAAGGACTGATTTTACTAGCTACACTAAGCCATTAATGATTGCTTTGGTTGTTATCATTGTATTTTCATTGCTTAATATGTTATTCCTACAAAGCCCAATGTTCAGTATACTTATTTCTGGTGCTGTTGTTATGTTGTTTAGTGTATTGGTTATTTATGACACACAAAATATTATCAAAGGTGCTTACGAAACTCCTATTGATGGTGCTATCGCTCTTTACCTTGACTTCTTAAATATCTTTACAGCTCTTTTACATCTGTTTGGTATCTTTGGTGGTGACGACTAAAATAACACTTCCGCTTAGGCGGATGTTATTACTAAGAAGATTCTTTCTTTTTAGTAATAGCATCTATTGCAGATACCATTAAAATATAAGACACTTCATAAAAAAGTGAATAGGAATTAAATATGTCAACAAAAGCAAATACATCTAGTGTAGAAATGGACGACGGGGTTAAGCTCGCATTTCAAGGACGCACACGTAAAAAAGACTTCAGAGGAACAACTGACCCTACTGATAAACAAAAGGTTGGAACGCGTAAGGATACAAGCGCGGTTAATAAGGCAAAGACTAAGAAAAAAGCCAAGATGGCAAAAGCTTCTCGTAAAAAAAATAAGTAGTCATAATGGACAAGGGTTTATACAGAGTTATAGATGCAAACCTTAACCGTTTAAAAGAAGGTATTCGTGTTATAGAAGATATGGCGCGATATGCTGATAATAACAAAGACATCTCTTCTCGCCTCAAAACTCTCAGACATCTTGCTAAAATTGATGATATTAAGAACCTTCTTGATTCACGCGATGCACAAAATGATGTTCTTAAGATGACAAGAGAAAGTGAGATGGAACGTTCTTCTATCAATAGCATCATTATTGCTAACTATAAACGTGCACAAGAGTCTTCTAGAGTTTTAGAAGAGGTCTTTAAGCTAGTAAAGCCTGAACTCTCTGAGAGGTTTAAAAAGATTCGTTATGAACTTTATACCTTAGAAAAAGACAATCTTACCTAACTACAAACTATAGTGTCCACATATTTAACGGATTAATCAGATTACATATCTGTTTAATCTGCTAAATCTTTGGATAAATACCTTAGTTTTTTGCGAATAAGACTTCAAATTCTAAGATYTTAGAGGGATAGTTCTTCATCAGTGCCTTCATCTGTTTATAGGACAAGGCATTTCTTCCCCCTGAAACACCTGACTTTTTTATGTATGTAAATATCTCTTCTATACTTTCAAATGATAACTCATACCTAACTATCTCTATCTCACAATGAAAATATTGATTTAATAAGTAAACAAGCTCATCTGAAGACCTTAGAGGAGAGGCTATACCTGCTGTATTTAAAAGAGTTTCAAAGGTATTTGAAGTAAATATAGCTAATGAAATAGGTGCATTAAATTGAGAGATATGATATAAGGTTGTATCTAAGTCTGTCGCCCATTGTAAGGATGAGGCTGAAAATACATGCTCATATTTTTCTTTAACAAGTTCTTCAAAAAGTTTATCCTCATTAAAATCACCTAAGCGACATTCTATCTTTTCTTCTTTAGGATGTAAGTCTAGCATTTTTTGTGAAAAATCAATGCCTGTGAATTTATCATATTCCCAGTCAATTTTTTTTAGGATACTTCCATTCCCACAACCTAAGTCTAATATCTTCTTAGGCTTAGTTCTCATATCATCCAGAAGCTTTTGTGCTACCTTTTCCTGAATAAGATTATATTGTCCATATTCATTGGCAAAACGGGAGAACTCTTTTTCTATTTTCATTTTCTATTTATCAGCATTGAGATAACAAAGATAACTAATATCACAAGAACAATAGTTGCACCCGAAGGTAAGGCAAGGTTATACGATAAGGTCATCCCTATTAAAACTGCTGTGATAGAAAATAAAAGAGAAAGTAAAATCGTTTTAGAAAAGCCTAATCTATAACGCAAGGCTGAAATAGTAGGAATGACCATCAGCGCACCAATAAGAAGTGTTCCTACTACCCTAATAGATAAGGCTATGATAACAGCGATAATAGTTACAAGTACAAAGTTTAATAACTTCACCTTCAAACCACTTACCTGTGCTACCTCTTCATCAAAGGCTATAAAATAGAATTCTTTAAAAAAGCCAATTAAAACCGCCATAGATAAGGAACCAAAGACTAGCATAACAATAAGATCTTCATTTGTCACAGAAAGAATAGAACCAAATAGGTAAGAAAATAAAGAGGCATTAAATGAACCTGCCACAGAAACAATAACAACGGCTAAGGCTAAAGAACCTGATAAAAATATCGCGAGTATTGAATCTGAGTAAAGTCCTAGGTAAGAACGTAAGTACTCAATTAACCACGCCGATAAAACAGATACTACAACCGCAACCCATATCGGATTTTGTCCGGTCACCATTCCAATTGCAACACCAACAAGAGCGACATGGGCCAATGTTTCCGTAAGCATAGCATAACGTCTTAAGACTATGAAAGAACCTGATACTGAAGCTAAGATGGCAATGATTATTCCTGCGAGAAATGCGTTTACCATGAAATCATATTGGAAAATCTCTAACAAATTATACTGGCCTTTTTTTAATGATGGTGATGATGTACTAAGTGCGCATCAATACCATATAGTTTACTCATCTCATCACAAGATAAGACTTCATGAGGATTATCACAGGCCAAGAGGGTTTGATTAATACAAAGCATGGTTTGAATATCATCTGCAATAACACCTACATCATGGGTTATAAAAATAATGGTCATCTCATCTTGTTTGTTTAACTCTCTTAATAAGGTGTAAAAACGATTTTGTGAAAGCATATCAACGCCTGTATTTGGCTCATCTAAAATAAGAACTTCGGGTTCAGAGGCTAAGGCTCTTGCTATCATTACTCTTTGTCTTTGACCACCTGAAAGCTCACCTACAAGTTTGTCTTTGAGATTAGTAACATCCATCTTAAGCATGGCATTTCCAACTGCATCTCTGTCTGTTTGAGATTCTCTAGCAAATAAACCACGTTTAGCAGTTCTTCCCATCTTCACAACTTCTTCAACGGTTGCGGGAAAATATTGGTCTATTTGGGATACTCTTTGAGGAACATAACCTATCTTATCCCAAGACTTGAACTTGTTTTGTTTTTTACCAAAAAGACGAATCTCCCCAGCACTTTTTCTCTCCAAGCCAAGAAGTAATCGAATTAGGGTTGTCTTGCCTCCGCCGTTAGGACCAATAACCGCGCAATACTCCCCTTTCTTAATTACCAAAGAAATATCTTTAATGATATCGCTTCCATTTATCTTATAAGAAAGATTTTTTGCCTCGAAAATAGCTACATCAAACTTCATTCACACTCCATTGCATTTGATAGCTTTTCCAAATTTTCTTGCATAATTAGGATATATCCTTTTTTCGATTCGGCCTGGGTTACATTTGCCAAGGGCTGAAGAGATTCAATCTTAGCCCCTGTTTCTTTTGAAAGTGTTTGAGCCACCTTTGGGCTTACAAAGCTTTCAAAAAAGATAATCTTTATATCTTCTTCTTTTACAAGCTTCACTATTTCTGTCATCTTCTTTGCACTGACTTGTTCATCAGGAGAAAGCCCTGTTACTGCATGCATATGAAAATCATACTTACGAGCTAAATATCCAAAGGCATTATGATTTACAACAACTTCTCTGAGTTTACAAGTTTTTAGGCTTTCTTCATAATGTGTTTCTAAAACGCGTAATTCATTAATGTACATTTTTTCGTTTTTTTCTATAGTTTCTTTTAGCTCCGGAAAATGTTTTTCTAATTTTTGAGAAAGGATAGAGGTCATACGAATCATATTTTCAATATCAAGCCAGTAATGAGGATCACTTTCCCCATGATCGTGGTGATCTGCATGGACATCTTCTTTAACAGCATTAAGCTCTACAAACTGACTCATATCAAGTGCATTTTCATACTTTTTAGTAATCCAAGGCTCCATACCTAAGCCGTTATAGATAAAAAGTTCTGCCTTAGACAGATGTGTCATTGTTTTTACTGAAGGGGTGTAAGCATGGGGCTCAACTCCAAAGGGGATAAGTTTTTTTACTTCTACCTTATCTTCGAGCAGTCTTGTAGAGATCTCATATAAGGGAAAGCTAGTAACAGCAATAAAAGGCTTTTCATCTTGTGAATGTGAATTGTTGTCATACAAAAGCATCTCACCAATAAATATAGCAAATAACAATATAATTAATATAAGAGCTTTTTTCACAGTGCTAAATCCATTAATATAACTTTAACTTTGGGGCTTCCAGTATCTAGTTAAAAGCCTTTTTCGGTATCGTATTATAGCGTGTTTCATATAAACTATATAAAGTATAAGTTAAACTTTGCTATAATTGCGAAATTATTTCATGGGTTAATCCCATTTTAGGAAACTTAATGACATCTATATTGCTCATAGTTCAAATCGTGTTAGTTGTGTTTTTAGTAATCGCTGTACTTCTTCAAAAGAGTTCAAGCATTGGCCTTGGCGCGTACAGCGGGTCAAACGAATCTGTATTTGGTGCTAAAGGACCTGCAAGCTTTCTTGCTAAAATGACTTTCTTTTTAATGTTCTTGTTTGTATCAAACACTATTGCAATGGGATACTTTTATGGTCAAGAAAACCAAGCTTCTGTTGTTGATATTATCATTGAAGACACAACAATTGCTGCACCTGCTGCTGTTGAAGCTTCAATAGACGACACTCAAGCACCGGCTGCAACTGAAGCCAATACGACTAAGTAATGAAACAAGCGCTCCTTTTCGCGCTTCTTTCTCTTACGCTTTGGGCGGATGCCCATCTTTTTGTTTACCACCGTTTTGGTGATGCTAAACATGCCTCCACAAATGTCTCTCTTGAAATTTTAAAAAAACAATTTGATTACTTCAAAACACATAATTATGAAGTCATTCCTCTTTCAAAATTAAATCAAGCCCTTAAAGACAAAAAAGACATACCTGATAATTGGGTTGTATTTTGTATAGATGATTCCTATAAAAGCTTTTATAAAAATGGTCTTGCTCTTTTTAAAGAATATAAATACCCTTTTACCCTTTTTGTTTATATAGAAGCCACCGATAAAGGATATGGCGACTTTATGACCTGGGAACAGATTAAAGACGCTAACAAGTATGGAGAAATCGGGCTTCATTCTTATGGCCATAAACATATGGTTTCTTTAACTCCACAAGATATGAGAAAAGATACAAATAAGGCCCTATCCTCCTTTGAAAACCACCTAGGATATGCACCAAAATATTATGCTTATCCCTTTGGTGAATTTGATGAAACTCTAAAAGAAGTCATCACCTCTTATGGCTTCGACCTAGTGCTAAACCAAAATGTTGGTGCGGTCTCAAAACAAAGTCCCGCCCATAACTTAGACCGCATTGCACTAACAGGTGATGTAAACCTAAAATATAAGCTTCGTATAAAATATTTAGATGCACAGTGGTACGCTCCAAAAAGCTATCCTAGCAATGCAAAACTTAATGAAATTCACGTTACAATGCCGTCATCAATTAAAAAAGCTGAACTCTATGTAAGTGGAGGCGGTTGGGAATACATTAAGATAGAAAAGGGTGTCTTTAAAAGTACAAAGACCTATCCTTTGAAGTTTAAACGTACCCGCGTTATCATCAAGCATGGTAATGCTTATACAAGTAAAATAATCGTAAAAAAAATACCTCAAAATAAAAGTGAGTAAGCTCACCTTTTTTTGAGTAAAATAACATAAAACAAAAATCACATTGAAGGAAAAAAATGATAGAAGAAATTCAAGAAGAATGTAAAATGAATATGGAAGGTTCTGTGGAACATATGTTCCACAGTTTTAAAAGCCTTCGTACCGGTAAGGTAATGGTTTCTATCTTAGATGGCGTAAAGATTGATTATTATGGAACACTTACGGCTCTTGATCAGGTTGGTTCTGTTATTGCGCAAGACGCAACGACTATCATTATTAACCCTTGGGAAAAGCCTCTTGTTACTGATATTGAAGCGGCTATTTTAAAGGCAAACATCGGGGTTAATCCTAACTCTGATGGGGAAAAGATTATCCTTAACTTTCCTCCAATGACTGTTGATCAGCGTAAAGACACGGTTAAAAAGATGAAGGGAATGGGAGAAGACACAAAGGTGTCTATCCGTAATGACCGTCAAAAAGCAAATAATGACATCAAAAAACTAGAAAAAGAAAAAGAAATAACAACAGATGAATCTAAGGCTGCTCAAGACGCGGTTCAAAAGATTACAGATGAGTTTATTTCAAAAATCGATGTTACACTTAGAGATAAAGAAGCAGAGATTCTTAAAGTTTAATTCCTAAACTTTAAACCTATTTTCGGAGAATACCTCAAATAAAAAGTGAATTACTTCACCTTTAATTTGAGTAAAATAGATTAATAAGGACTACCTTATGGACGTTAAAAAAATATATATGGACGCAAATGCTCTTTTAGAGGGGCACTTTAAACTTAGCTCAGGAAATCATTCAGGGGTTTACCTTCAATCTGCTAAGGTTCTAGAAGATCCTAAAAATGCTAAAAAACTAGCAGACGCACTTGCGCAACAGATTAAGGCTTCGGGTCTTGAGATAGATACTATATGTGCTCCTGCTCTTGGTGGTCTTATTGCTGGATTTGCTCTTGCAACAGCTCTTGATAAGCGTTCTATCTTTGCTGAACGTGTTGATAAGGTTATGACCATCAGACGTGGCTTTGAAATTTCTAAGGGTGAACGTGTAATGATTTGTGAAGATATCATTACTACGGGTGGTTCTGCCATGGAAGCAGCTAAGGCTATTGAAGAGATGGGTGGTATTGTTGTTGGGTTTGCGGCTCTTGCTAACCGTGGTTTTTGCGATAGAGCTAACTCTGACATAACAAAGAAGCCAAATTGTAAGCTTCCTGATGGAGTACCATTTTTTGCCCTTGATGACTTTACCTTTGAAATGTATGCACCGCAGGATTGTCCCTTATGTAAAGAAGGAAAATCTGAGGCTATTAAACCTGGTTCAAGAGGAAATTAAGTTATGAAGAAACTTATATTATTTTTATCTTTAAGTCTTATTTTAATCGCAAATGAGTCAGAAGCCTTTTTTAAGGCAGATAAAGACCATTTTCTTTTATGTCGCGCGGGTTATGAAACCTATCTTATGCTTTCCTCTGCTAATGCTTCTATAGAAGAGATTAACGATACAAAGTATATTCGCTATAAACAAACAGACTATTACTTTCCACTCTCAGGATGTAATCCTGTAACAAACCACAAACAAGCTATACTTTTTTAGTGAATAATGACCTTGTCAGTTTTTATGACAAAGTCATCATTTAACCAATTTCTACCTATTAATAATTTATAAGTCATATTACTTCTATCTCGTAAATTCACATCCTTATATTTAGATACGTTTTTGTACTTTAAACCTAATCGTACAACATACCTATATTCAACACCTTGAACATTTCTCACCTTAACTACATTAACTACCCTAGCTGTCATATGCCGAACCTGACCTAATTCATTTTGTGTATCAAAACTAATAAGTCTTCCAATGTTTCGTATATAGTGTTCATTCTTTTCTTTCTTATGAAAGGGCATTCCTGTATGTATAGAAAACTTCTTAATTATAATTAATTCATTTTCACCATCAAGTTCAATATTTACCGCATGTAAAGAAGTTATCCGTGCCCCTGAATCAATACGGGCTAAAAACCTTATATCTTCTTTTGTAAGCTTAATATAGGCCTTAGCCCAAATTTCTTCTCGTATCTCTTCATGCGCCAATACAATGGATAAGAAAAATATACTTACTAAAAATAATTTAATCATTTTTAACTCCAAAATATTTAAGGGAAAATTCTATGCGCTCTTTAACAGATAGATGCTTATCTGCAACCTCATCAACCTTCTGAAGTCGCTGATTTAAGCCAATATTATTCGCTATTTGTATGGCCAATCCAGGTCTTGCATTTAATTCTAAAAGCATAGGCCCACTATTTTTACCCAAAACAATATCCGCTCCTAAGTAACCAAGGTTTGTCATATCATAAGAACCTGCCGCGAGTTCTAAAATCTCGTTCCAGTGAGATACTTCGAGTAAGGATAGGTCCTTGTTTGTATCAGGATGAAGCTTAATAGGTTTATCAAATTGAATGGCTGAGATTGCTTTTCCATTAACAATATCTATTCCTACTCCTACCGCGCCTTGATGTAAGTTAGCCTTGCCGTCACTTTCAGATGTTGATAAACGCATCATTGCCATAACAGGATAACCTCTRTATACAAGAASACGTACATCTGGAACCCCTTCAAAGCTAAACCCTTCAAAACTATCATCAAATTCAATAACTTTTTCTATTAAAGCGATATCGTCCTTACCCCCTAAAGAGTAAAGCCCTGATAATATATTTGAGATATGCCCTTTTAATTCATGATATGGTATTCCCTCACCATTAGCCTTGTAAAAGATATCATCTTCCCATCGAACTATAATTAAGATACCTTTACCACCAGAGCCTTGTGCTGGCTTTAAAACAAAACCTTCATCCTTTGGTAAAAGATCTCTGACCTTTTTTATCTGAGCTTGAAATTCGATATATCCAAATAATTCAGGTGTTTTCAGTCCATATTCTTGGGCTAATTCCTTTGTTTTGAGCTTGTTATCAGCTAAGGGATATAACTTTCTATCATTATACTTACTCACATAAGAAATATTTCGTGAGTTCATCCCTAAGATACCCAGACTTTTTAATTCCGATGGAAAAATAAATTTCACTTTTCATCTTTTTTTAGCATATAGGCAAAACGGTAAAGTTCACTTAGTCTATATCCACTGTATCGCCCTATTAAGATAATTACACCTAGTACAGCGAGTAAGAACTCTGGAAAATTAAAGGTCCAAAACTGCATAATAGAGTTTGTCATAGCAAAATACGCAACAATAGCTACAAGTAATGAACCACCCCCTTCAGTCAATACTTCTTGCGCTCCATCTTCTTCCCAAATAATTGACATTCGCTCAATTGTCCATGCCAAAATAATCATAGGGAAGAAAGTGATATTCACCGCGTCTTTAACCCCTAGTTTATAAGAAAGAATCGCAACCATTGCCATAATTCCAACAACCACAATTACAACAGCCGATATCCTAGCCACTAACAAAAGGTTTAATGCTGAAAGATAAGACCTTACGACAAGACCAATAGATACCACTAAGATAAACATTGTTATACCCGGCATAAGTTCTGTTTGTATAAAGGCTAATGCTAATAATATGGGCATAAAGGTACCCGAGGTTTTAATTCCAATAAATATACGTAAAAGGACGACTACTAAGGCCCCAATAGGGATAAGAAGTAAGTGTTTAAAGGCATTTTGAGATTCATTAGGTAAGATGAAAAGAGAATAATCTATCAATGATATTTGACCTTCATCCCCCTTTAGTAAAGCCGCGCTACGAGAAGAAACAACATTTTGAGTAATCGAAAAAGAAACTCTTGAATCACGAACCCCTTCTGCATCTAAAAGAGAAACTGCCCCTCTTTGCCAAATAAACAGTTGTTCAGACTTATCAACCTTCCCTTTTTTCAAGTCAAAAAGTTGCCACTTACCTTTTTCATATACCTCTAACATTGGTTTGAGTTTAACATTTCGTTGACCATTTACCAATTTCAAGGCACCTATACGTCTTAGCGTAACCTTTTTATCTTCAAGAAGCGAGGCAATAACATCTCGTAAATCTTTTTCATTCTTTATGTACTTTCTATTTAACATTTTAACGGCTTGAGAAGTCTCGTTTTTATTAAAGGCAGAAATAACCCTAGCCGTCATACTTATATCATCTGACGAGTGTTTATAAGCATCTTTCATAATCGCCGTTGAGGCTTGAATAACAATAGAACTCGCCTCGATTTGATATTGCTTTTTATATACCTTAGGATAGTCAGGGCTAAAGTATTCATCAATTATCACATCTATAGAATAATATAAGGTTTGTGAGCCCCTTACCTTTCGTTTTGCCCATTCCCCTCTGATGTAGCCTTCACTTTGAGCGGTTGTAAATCCATAATTTGGAGAAGAGGCATTTGGGTTATAAACAGACATCCCTTCTTGTTCATCAGGTAAGGCCAAAGATATAAAGGCATTTTCACCCGTTCCTTTAAACTTGACCTTTGCTTCTATGTTCCATACACTCTTTTCTTCACCTGCAAATAAGGGAAATCCCAAGACATTAATCTTATAAGACATAATCCCAATAGCCGTTAGTATTAAAATAAAGGCAAAAAGATAAATTTGATACTTAGAGCGCATTAATTTTCCTTAGTTGGAGATAGTGTATATTGTAAGTTGACATCTACTAACACCTCTCCTTGCAGATAGTTTCTTCCTATTAAGACAGGAAACTCATACTGACTTCTATTGCTTAAACTCACTTCTGTGTAATGAGATAATGAGGCAATGTTTAGACGCATATTGACTACATATCTATCTTGAGCCTCTTCCCCATGGCGTTTTACCTTTATGGTCTTTACAATAGGCCTTTTAATGCTAATTTTTTTCTTCCCCTTACCTACCTCAAACCTTACCCATTTTTTACCATCTCGTTCAAAGGCAACAATATTTTGAGCATCCATAGAACTCGTCTGTGCCCCTGTATCAATACGGGCCTTCAACATAAGATGATGCACGGGAAAATACACCTCTTCTATCTCACCTATAATAAGCTTCTTATACTCTTTATAAATAGTGATAGGTTTACAGATTTTAGTCTTTGTACAAGGAGGGCAAGGATAAATCTTAGGACATACTTCTTTTGGTATTTCCACATAAACAGTTTTTTCGACAATGATGGGTTCTTTAATAATAATTTTTTCAATAACCTGAGGTTGAACGTGAGATTCTTTAGGAGCACACCCTATAAAAATAAAGGCTAAAACAAAGATACTTATTAATCTCATTATATATTTACCTTGCACTGTATACTGTGTGAAACTAAAATCTTTGCAACCTCTTCTTTTCCATCTATCATGGCACTAATTGGCAGGTCAGCTAACATTCTTTTTTCTTCTAAGCTAACAACTTTAACAATAAGATTTATGGGCTTTTCGTACTTAGCGATGGACTCAGATATAAGACGTTTTTTCTCTGCATTATCTAGGGTAATGATAACCGCGCTAGCCTCTTCCGCATGCAAGGTATGTAAGATACTCGCCTTTGACATATCTCCATAATAAATCTCTTTACCCTCAGTAATCCCTTCTTTGACATGTTTCARAGAGTTATCAATGATAATATAGTCCACACCTTTCTTATCTAACTCTTTGGCTACAAACTTTCCTATGGTTGAATATCCACAAATAATAATATGATTTTTATGCTCTTGAATCTTTTGCATGTCATATTCATGAATGTTTTCAGGAAAGATTTTAGATACAATCCCTTCAATGCGTGTCATTAAAAATGGTGTAATTATCATAGAAAGAACCACCACTAAGACCAAGATACTCATCAATTCATTATCAATAAGACTCGCCGAACTAGCCAGTGCAAAGATAGCAAAAGAAAACTCACCTACTTGAGAAAGAGAAAGGGCTGTTTTCATTGCATTTCGGGGTTTTGAAGAAAACTTCATCACAAAATAAATAATAAGCGTTTTTAAAAAAAGTATCACCACTAAGATACCAACAATTAACATGATGTGATGTAAAAAATACATAACATTAATTTTAAGACCAACGGTTAAGAAAAAAGTCCCTAATAAAAGGTCTTTAAAAGGAGCAATATCCGATTCTACCTTATGATGATACCGCGTTTCAGCGATAATCATTCCTGCTATAAAAGCACCTAAGGAGTAGGTGAAACCTGCGCTGTGCGCTAATAAAGACGCCCCCATAACAATCACTAAAACAGAACCCATAAACAATTCATCAAGTTTTGTATTTGCCGAAAAGTGCAGTAGCCATGTCACAATACGTTTACCCACTACAAACAAAAGCCCAATAAGGATAACAGCAGAAATAAGGGTATGCACGATAATATCGACTACATTTCCATCATCTGAACTCATAAAACCAATTAACAATAAAATAGGAATAACGGCGATATCTTGAAAAATCAATATCCCCATAGCCCTTTGACCATAGGTGGTGTGTATCTCCTTAGAACTTTTAAGATACGACAAAACAACGGCCGTAGAAGACAAGGCAAGAGAAAGACCTATAATAATTGAGCTTTGAAAACTAAGGTTAAAGAGCCAATGCGATATAGAAAAAAAGAGTAAGGCAGAAATACTAACTTGTAAGGTGCCATTAACAAATACAATTTGCTTCATGGTATTTAAACGGGCTAAGGAAATTTCTAGCCCTATTGTAAACATTAAAAACACAATACCAAATTCACCCACTAATTCTAAGGTCTCAGAATTAGCGTGATGTAAGTCAAATGCATAGGCCAAGGCCGTACCTGTTAAAATATATCCAATAATTTGAGAAATACCAAAACGTTTTAAAAATATATTTAAAACCGTTGAGAACCCAAGTGCTGCTACAACATAAATAAGTGCTGTTTCCATTAAGTTTATACCTTTTATATAAATCTAAATATTCAGCGATAGCCCTGCTATTCGTCTGCAATATTTTTTTTAAAAATTATTAAACACCCACAATCCATTATTATAGCTTGCTTAAGGTACTTTGTCTAGTTGAAGCCCTAGCAAAAATAAAGCTTTTTAAGCTATAATTCGCAATTAATAATAACAACTATAAGGGCACTTGATGACAAAATATATTTTCGTAACCGGTGGGGTTYTATCTTCTTTAGGTAAGGGTATTACAGCGGCTTCTGTAGGTACACTTCTTAAACACTCAGGCAAAAAAGTCGGTATGCTAAAGATTGATCCTTATATCAATGTTGACCCGGGTACTATGTCTCCCCTTGAACATGGTGAGGTTTTTGTTACTAAAGATGGTGCAGAAACAGACCTTGATATCGGAAACTATGAACGTTTCCTTGATGACTCATTTTTAAAATCATCTAACTTTACTACGGGGCAGGTGTATTCTTCTGTAATTGAAAGAGAACGTGCAGGGGGATACCTTGGTCAGACTATTCAAGTTGTTCCTCATATCGTTGGCGAGATTGTAAAACGCATCAAAGAAGCGGGGGAAGGTCATGATATCCTTGTTGTAGAACTTGGTGGAACGGTTGGTGATATCGAAGGTCTTCCTTTTATGGAAGCTATTCGTACTATGAAACATGATGACGAGGTTGAGGGAACATTTTTTATTCATGTAACCCTTATTCCTTATATCAAGGCAGCGGGTGAGCATAAGTCTAAGCCTACACAACATTCTGTCCAAGAGCTTCGTCGTATTGGTATCACACCGCAGATGATTATTACTCGAACAGAAGACACCCTTCCTAAGTCATTCAAGAAAAAACTAGCCGTTTCTTGTGATGTTACCCAAGACTGTGTTATCGAGGCACTTGACGCGGCTACTATTTACGCTGTGCCTATTGCCTTTTTACAACAAAACATCTTAGGACCTATTGCTAAAGCATTAGACCTGGGCGAGTTAGAGCCAAAAATGGAAGAGTGGGACGCTTTAGTTAAGAAAATCGTTCAACCAAGTGGACGTGTTACTATTGGTTTTGTTGGTAAATACCTAGAGCTCAAAGAGTCATATAAGTCATTAATTGAGTCCCTTATTCATTGTGGTGCTCATCTTGATACTAGAGTTGAGATTTGTTGGGTTGATTCAGAAGACATTGAAGCTAAGGGAGCAGAAGCACTTCTTGCTGACTGTGACGCTGTCCTTGTTGCAGGTGGATTTGGAAACCGTGGTGTTGAAGGTAAGATACAAGCTATTGAGTATGCACGTGTTGAAAAACTTCCATTCTTAGGGATTTGTCTAGGAATGCAGTTAAGCCTTGTAGAATACGCTAGAAATGTTCTTGGTCTTGAAGATGCTAACTCTATAGAATTTAATCCTGAAACCACTAATCCATTAATTTACCTCATTGATAACTTCATCAATCAATCCGGTGCTAAAGAAATAAGAACACATAAGTCACCTATGGGTGGAACCCTTCGTTTAGGTGAGTATCCTTGTGATACTAAGGCTAAATCCCACCTAAGAGAAGCTTATGGTGAAAAGACGATTCATGAACGTCACCGTCACCGTTATGAGGCAAATCCTGCTTATAGAGAACAGTTAGAAAAAGCAGGGATGATAGTTACAGGTGAGTCTCATGGACTTATCGAAGCTGTTGAGATTAAAGACCATCCTTGGTTCTTAGGGGTTCAGTTTCACCCTGAATTCACTTCTAGATTAACGACACCAAACGCTGCGATACTTTCATTCGTAAAAGCTGCCTCTACTGCGGCTACTGCAACGGATGCCTAAACTCTCAAAGACCCGTTTACACGAAATCCTTTCGCAAAGGTTTTCTACGGGTTTCAAAAAACTCTCTGACATCCCAAATCCTGCCCTACTTCATGATGGACTAAAGTCTGCTAAGCGTATTGCTAAGGCTATCCAAAATAACGAAAAGATTTATATTGTTGGGGATTATGATGTTGATGGCGTGACCTCAACAGCCTTAATGATAGAGTTTTTCAAGGCTATTGGATATCCAATAGAGGCTACTATTCCTAATCGATTTACTGATGGGTATGGGGTATCTGAAAAAATTATTGATAGAATAGAAGCTGACCTAGTTATCACTGTTGATAATGGAATAAATGCCTTTGGAGCGGCTGAAGCTTGTAAAAAAAGAGGAATAGACCTCATTATTACTGACCACCATACACCCTCTTCTAGCTTGCCTGATGCCTACGCCATAGTTGATCCTCAACTTCCAGATTGTAAGTATCCTTTCAAGTCAATATGTGGGGCTCAGGTTGCTTGGTTACTTATGGGACTTATCAAAAAAGAGATAGGTTCTTCTGTTAATCTTGGACAGTTTATGGACCTCTTATGTTTAGCCATTATTGCAGATGTTATGCCGCYTCAAGATATTAATAGAACCCTTGTCATTAAGGGATTAGCACTTATGTCAACCTCTCAAAGACCTTGTATGGTTATCATAAGAGACATGTTGGCTAAAAAAGTTTTATCGGCAGAAGATATCGCCTTTCAAATAGCGCCAAGAGTAAATTCTGCAGGAAGAATGGAAGATGCAAGTATTTCTCTTAAGTTCCTCACTGCAGACAATGACGGTATAGCTTATAAACAATATGAACTTTTAAATCAGCTCAATAACATCCGAAAATCAACCGAGGCAGAAGCCACCGAAAATGCGATTAAACAGGTTCATCCTGATGATAATATCATTGTTGTTGCGGCGATTGGTTGGCATGAGGGTGTTGTCGGGATTGTTGCTTCAAGATTAGTACAAAGATTTGGAAAACCAGCCATTGTTTTATCTATTGACAATGGTATAGCTAAGGGCTCAGCTCGAAGTATTGGACAGATTAGTATATATGATCTTATCAAAGCTAATGAGAGCTTTTTAGATAAGTTTGGTGGGCATAAAATGGCGGCAGGAATGGGACTTAAAGAAAAAAATATTGCTGCCTTTAAAAAAGCTATTAATAAAACTGCTGAGTCTATACCTGCTGAAGATTATATCCCTCAAGAAGAGATACTTGGAGAGATTGACTCATCTGCAATAGACTTTGATTTACTTAATCTTTTAGATGAGTTTGAGCCTTATGGGGAAGCTAACCCTAGACCACGTTTTTTGGCTTCTAATGCTCAAGTCGTTTCGGTTAGGAAGCTAGGAAAAGACAAGGAACATGCCAAAATTGAATTAAGACTCAATCCAAATGATTCTCAAACCTATGACCTCATGTACTTTCGTTGCGAAGAAGAACTCAAGGCAGGGCAAAATATTTCTTGCTCCTACACCCTTAATAAAAATGTCTTTAATGGTCGAACATCTATACAATTTATGCTAGATAGGCTTATTTCATAAAAATGTGATAGCTTTTGGTGATATTTATGTTATATTATTTTATATAATCTACATCACGAGGAAGCCTTATGAAAAAACTTCAAGACCTTGCACCCTTAATAAAAAACTTCGATTTACTTCATGAAACACCTATAAAAGATGGTATTTCACGTCGTCATGCCCTTAAACTTATGGGGCTTTCTCCCATTGCTGCTTCTGTTATTGCTAGTTCAACGGCTACTGAGGCTAAGGCTTCAAATGCTAAAGGCAAAATAGTTATTCTTGGTGGAGGCGCCGGTGGTATTATGGCCATGGCTCACCTTCTTAAAAATCTTTCTAATCCTGATATTACTATTGTTGCACCAAATGAGGTTCATCTTTACCAACCGGGGCAAGTGTTTATTGCCTCTGGTGTTTATGATGGCAAAGAGATTGAAATGAGCAACCTTGATTTTATCCCTAATGAAGTAAATTGGATTAAAGATGAGGCAAAGACTATTGACGCAGATAATAATAAAATCACACTTCGTTCAGGCGAAGAACTGTCTTATGATTACCTTGTCGTAGCTACTGGTATTCAATATTATTACGAGAAGATTGAAGGTCTTAGCGTGGATGATATTGGTAAGAATGGTATCTCTTCTGTATATCTCAATGACCTTGAAAAAGGGACCCATGAAGGTGGTGAAATCACTTGGAAATGGTTCAATGATCTTAAGCAAGCTGCAGCTGATGGTAAAAAGCCTAGGGCTATATTTACACAGCCGGACACCCCTATCAAATGTGGTGGTGCTCCTCAAAAAATCTTATATCTTGCAGCTGACTACTTAAAAGAAGCAGGTCTTAATGCTCAATGTACTTTTTGTACCAATACTGGCGCACTCTTCAGCCTTCCTAATGTTGCAAAACAACTTGAAAAAACTCAAAAAACTTATGAGGGTATGACAACAAAGTTCAAGCATGTTCTTATTAAGGTTGATGTTGAAAAGAAACTAGCAACCTTTGGTCATGCTTATCAAGTCCAAGGTGAGTGGGACGAGGACTTTGAAATGTATGATACAACGGATCATTATGATGAAGTTGAAATGGAATATGACTTCTTACATGTTGTACCGCCTATGGGTCCTGTTGACGCCGTTAAAGATTCCTCTCTTGGTTGGCAAAAAGGAACAGCTAAAGGCTGGTTAGAAGTAGATAGATATTCCCTTCAACACCGCCGTTATAAAAATGTATTTGGAATAGGTGATACTTGTGGTATCCCTATGGGAAAAACAGGTGGATCAGCTCGTCATCACGCGCCAATCGTTGCTAAGAATCTTATTGCGACTATGGAAGGCAATGAGATGAAAGAGAAGTTTGATGGATATACCGTCTGTCCTTTAAAAGTGAAGTACGGAGAAATTATTATGGCGGAGTTTGGATATGATGGGCCAATGCCTTCTATCCCTTTTTGGAAAGATGTATCCGTTCCACGTTACTCATGGTGGATTTTCGATGTGTATATGCTTAAGCCTATGTACCAACACTTAATGATGCGTGGGTTAATGTAAGAAGGGAGGTTTTACTCCTTTCTTATTTTCTATTATGAAAAGTACTTGCTCCCCTTGCACAGATAAAACCCCTCAACTCAACAAAATTGAAATTTCAAAGCTTTTAGAAGAGGTACCCTTGTACCAACTTTTTGAGATTGAAGGTATAAAACGAATTTCAAGACTTTACACCTTTAAAAACTTTAAAAAGGCCCTTTCCTTTACTAATGAAATAGGAAGAATTGCTGAAGAAGAGAACCATCATCCTGAACTTGTCTTAGAATGGGGAAAGGTAAAGGTATCATGGTGGACACACTCTATTGAGGGCCTTGATACGAATGACTTTATTATGGCCATTAAGTCCGATAAACTATATATCAACATGACCTAGGTCAATGACTTAAGACCTTCTTTTATCTACAATACCTCCTATTAAGTGCTACTGCATAAATAACCCCAACTCCAGGAGAACTCATGAAAAAAATATTAATACTCTTACTTAGCCTTGGTGCCTTCTTATATGCGGGTCCAAAACTTACTTATGAAACACAGACCTTACTTAAAAATGCTAAATTACAAGTACCTTCCTTTTCTGCTGAAAAAACACTTTCTTTATTAAAAGAAGGAAACATTATTCTTATTGATGTTAGAGAAGCTGCTGAATGGGATAAGGGTGTGATTAAGACAGATAAACTTGTTAAGCTTCAAAGAGGTTGGTTAGAAATTCAGTACCCTAAGCTTATCTTAGAAAAGTATTCTCAACAAGACACCTTTGTTGTTTATTGTGGGATAGAGCCTAGGTCTATCTTAGCTGCGAGTCGTCTTAAAGAACTTGGGTTTAGAAATGTTGCTTATTTAAAAGGGGGCATGAAGAACTGGACTAAGAGCAAACTTCCTATAACTAAGAACAACTAACTATCTAAAGATTAAGGCCTTAGCAAGAGCAGAAAATATATTGTCTTGTTGAAGCTCTAGTTGTTTCCCTTTTTCTTCTAAACGAACTAAGGCAAGCTTACTCGAGTTAAATTGTTTCAAACGATTCTTTTCCAGTATCTTTGCATTATCTAATTTAAAAGCTGACTCGTTATGTTGACTAAAGGCTGTATCATGTTTAGTAAGTAAACGATTTTCTTCTTGCCTTTTAAGATTAAGTTTTGATGTTTCGTCTTTTGAAGGGCTCTTCAAAGTAATTAAAGACTCTTTCACCAAGGTACACGCATGCAGCTCATCTTTTAAAAGAGAAAGCGTTTCAGAATGTTTTTTATGTATCTGCTTGCTTTGAGACAGCATCTGCTTAGACTCTTTATGCTGTTGTTCTGATTCTAAAATAAGTTTTACCTGATTATCATGTTGGTTTTCATACTGAGAGGCCTGTGTCATAATCGAAAAAATAGAACTGTAATTCCAGTTATTTCCTTTTTCATCTTTGACAAAAGGCTTTTTAATATTTTTTCCTGCCTTATTTACAATGGTATCACCATTATAAAAGCGTAAGAAGGCATCTGCCCTCCTATCTCTTTTCATAACCATCTCTACCAGTATTTGCGCACATAAGTACAAAAGGCTATCAAAATGCAGACGCAAGATATATCCATTTAAGCCTCTTACACTTTCTTCATCTAAGGATCTTGTGTATTCAACCATAGCAACATCTACTAGGGTTCTAAAGACTTCAATATACTTAGCCTTAAAGCTAAAATTATCAATATGTGAGAAGTTCAAAGCATCTGAAATAACTTCAGGGGCCATTTCTAGAAGGGTGTCCTCAAAACCTTGAGGAAAGTGCTTTTTATAAAGTGCTTCTAAATCTTCAGGGGCCATTCCTAAAAATCGCTTCTCCTCATTTGAAGTCTGTTTCATCTCTACAAAGTACCTGACATAAAGCTTTTTACGAAGAAAAAGAATAATGTCCCTTGTTTGCAAGGCAAATTCTCCTTCTAAACTTTCGCGAATAAGTTCACGAAGCCTTGCTTTATCCTTGGCCAGAGGAAGAGAAGAAAGGCTTTTAAATAATTCTTCTAAGATATCTTCAGGAAAACACAATAAATAAGACTGTATTTCATACTCTTTTTTTTGATTTACAATATTTTTTAACACATTTGAAAAATCTATAAAAGCCTTATCTTCTTCTAGGGTCTTCATCCCCTCTTGCAAGTGCTTTACTACCTTGATTTTACCTTCACGTATACTGACCTCACAAATTTGCGAAAGATCTAAAAAGTGTTCTTCTATACAGGTTCGAATCCTCATCATACGTGCATTTGCTTTTTCTTGGGTAAAGTTATCAAATAAATCTTGCATAAGGGTATCAAAGTGTGTTTGTGAAAAATCAGAAGCATAAAAGGGAGTATTGAAGTTTTCTAATAAATAGTTCCGTGTATATTCGTCAATCTTATCTGAGGTGTCGCTGTGAATCATTTATGACCTTAAAGGGTAAATATCTTATATAGTGCTTCTTGTATTAGATACTACCAAAAACTATCTTTAACTTTTAAAAAACTTCACTACATAAAAAATACACATATTTTCTTTAGTATTATAATACTAAGAAGAGGTTGGTACTTCTTCTATCACAGAACTTGGTATACCTTAAACATCAGCGTTTAAAAAGAAAGATTATCCTCTCTTTTCCTCATCCCCCACAATATCAACATTATTAGTCCTTATACTTATATCAAAGAGTATAAGGATATACCATGACCCTAAATAAAAATGCCCTTGAAGCCTTTCGTGACCATACAAAGTTACAAAAGAATTTTGAATTATCGATGAAGGTATTATCCTGGGCCCATTTAAATTTTGAACTCCAATTCTTATTATCAAAAGGAAAAGAAAAGTTATCCAAAAAAACACATAAACAACTCCAAGAAGTTGGATACGAAGGAAAGTCCATTCAAGACCTAGAAGAAAAAGAATATAAAAAACTTTTTGAAAAAGAATCTTTTTTTTCTTCGTCTCAAACTGGAAAACGGATTGCGGCCTTTGCCCTTCAGATAAATGGACTAAATCAAGACCAGTTTAAAGAGATAGAAGAAAGTATTTCCAATGCTTATAATGACATCAAAGAGCCACATCAAGAAAATAAGCTCTTAGAACAAAGCTATCAACACACCCTTGATACCTTGTGTGTTTTTAAACTCTGACTGACCTTACGCACTAAGCATAGCGTGCATAAAAAAAGAAGCTATTCAATGCAAGGCAGGTTTCTTTTAGCGTAGCTACCGGCTACTCTTCTTCAGACTGCCTTGTACTCAAATGCAAAGAAAACCATTCACTCTATGCTTAGTGCATAAGGTCAGACTCTAATATCAATGCTTTGTAAAGGCTTATCTAAAGAAGACACAAAGGCCTGCAAAAACTCTGCATTCTCAACATTGGGGGTATTGAGTTTAGAAAATATCATCTTTTTAATTGCTTCATCACTTACAACCCCTTCAAAGTTCCCAAAAAGCTGACTAACTACAAGTCTTTCTTTTTGGGAGTCAAAACCATTCATGGAGGAAAAAGCGGCTGCCTTGCCAATGCTGTTTAGTGTTTGTGCTAGTTCTTCTTTCTTTGAAAAAGGAAGCTTCGAGCTTAAACTATCAAAACTTATTTGAGCTCTTTCACTAAAATTTTTCAAATATGTATCAAGAGTATTAGGTATATTTATTTCTTTTGCATGGTATATAGTTCCTCTTTCTTGAGGAGGAGAATATAAAAAAGAGTTATTGTTATTAATATACATACTTATCTAAGAGCAATATGTATTCCAAGAATACCTCAAAAAACGATATTATTTATGCTACCATAGAGTAATAAACTTGGACCAAGGAGATAGGGTGATAGCTAGTGCTACATTGAACTTTGATGATAAAATTGTCTACCTTAGAGTACTCAATGAAAATAAAATAGCTATTGTAGACCTTTCAAAATCTTTTTCTATTTTAGATATTGGAACAATGGAAAAAACGCATTCCTTTAACCTAAAACACGCCTATGCTAATAATGAAAAGAAAAATATTAGCTTTAGTCCTGATGGCAAGTATCTCGCTTACAGCGAAGAAGCGCAATCTGTTGTACGTGTTATTGATATACAAAAACAAAAACTTCATCACTCCTTTGCTACCCAACAAAACAAGATAGAAACCCTTATCTTTGATCCTAGTTCCTCTTACCTTATTGCGGGTTCAATTACAGGAAGGGTCTACCTGTGGAACTTATTTTTTACGGGTCAAGTATCAAGACTTAGTTCTTTTCCTGAATACACCCCTAACACGCTTTTACAATCTAAGATAAATTATGTTTCTGCCGCGGCTTTTTCAAGTTCAGGAAACCTTATAGCCACTAGCGGTTATGGAGGAAGTATTGTTGTTACCAATATTCATACTGAAGTTTCCCCAAAACGAATTACTCCAAATCATGTACGTATTAATAGCCTTTGTTTTATTGATGAAAACTTCTTATGCGCAGGAAATATAGAAGGGGGCTTAGACATTATCGACCTTCGTGTTTCTCAAATTCATAAGCATTATCAAACCAGCCTTGGAGACATAAACACCATGTGTCTTTCAAGCTCAGGTAATTATCTTTTTGTTGCAGGGCATACTCAGCAAGTAAGCTTATTAAACCTAAAAGAGCATAAGCTTGTGACAAATGAATATCTACGTGTCAGGTCAAAAATTACTCACATAGATATAACTAAAGAGGATATTCTTATCGTTTCTTGCGAAGATGGAAGCGTAAATTTTTTCAATTTATACCCTCAAGAACTCTTAAAGCTTCGTCTAGATACCTCTTCATATCAACAAAGCTTTGAACTTCTACAAAGCTTCCCTTTACTACTGGAGTCAGACCTCGTCCAAGAACTTGAAATTGCCTGGGAAGAGACTTTAAACGAGGCTGTTTTTCAAGTACAAGAAGGAGATATAAAAGCTGCACAAAGGGTATTAAATCGCTTTGCTAAGGTACCTTCAAAAACGCATATTATTAATGAGTTTCAAGGGTTAATCACTCATTTTGAAAGATTTAGGATAGCCGTTAAACATRAAAACTATGCCATGGCTTATAGCATGTCAGACCATGTACATTTACTTAAGATGACAGACCCTTATAGAGAGATGGAAAAAACATGGGACTCGATTTTTTTAAAGGCACAGGTTTATGTGGTTAAAGAACAAACCCATAATCTTTTTAAGGTGCTTGAACCCTTTTCTAGAGTTACTTGTAAACTTTGTTTTATTCAGGTTCTTTTACATCAACCTGAAATATTTTTTGACTTTACCAAGCACATTAATGACCATTCTTATGAGCATATCTTTTCAATTACGAAACAGTTTCCTTGTTTAAAAGAGATATCCTCTTATCAAAAGGTATTAGAATCTAGTGATGACCTCTTGGTAAAATTTCGTCAACATATATTTTCTAGGGATTATGAACTTGCTGACTTAGAACATGAGGCACTCAAACATATCTCTTATATGAAAAAAGAGCTTAAAGAGCTTTCTAAACTGCTAGAACTTGCCAAACGCCTGGAAAATTATTTTAATGAAGGAAAGCTATTAGCTTCTTATACCCTTATTGACACCCATCCTCAACTTCAGGTATTACCCCTGACTAAAGAGCTTGAAAAAGGCTGGAATGAAAAGATGAAAGCCTCTGAACAAGAAGCCTTATTAGGTCATACTAAGGAGATAAAGCTTATCCTTGGAGAATTGCTTCCTCTTCATTCACGAGCACAAAAGGTAGGAATGTTACTTCGTCAAAGCTACCTTACTCAGATAAAATTTCTGGCTATAAAAGAGCAGTTTTCACTTATTCCCAAGGCAGTTATCAACTATATAAACATCTTTGGATTTGACACTGAACTGAGTAATCTTTTACAAAAACTTAAAAAAAGTAAAAATTTCACTATAGATTTAACACCAGAACAAGAGCATAGACGACCTAGAGCCTTATGGTTAAACCTAACAGGGGGCAAAATCCCAGATACTATTCTACAAGTAAAACAATATCCAAATTAAAAAGATACCCTTCAAGTCCAAAATTATCTAATGTTGATATAATTCTTGTACTCAAGACTTACATTTTTTCACTCTCTTATAATCTTGAAACTGAAGTCATAACAAAGGTCCAAATTGTCACATTATATTCTTATCTTTAGCCTACTATTTTTTGCCTCCTGTTCTTCTCTTGCCCCAGCAAAACCCTTGAAAAAAACCTATTGGAGTCTTATAGAACTGAACGCACATGAATCAAGTAATGTTGATCATCAACCTCCCATTCATCTTGTCTTTCATATTAATGATAATACCCTGCATGGAAGTGATGGCTGCAATACAATAAGAGCGCATTATGTAAAGTCAGATGAGAGCTTCAGCTTTACTCAAATCGTATCTTCAAGAATATCATGTGCAAAGGGGAGTGAACAGGCCCAAGAACTTTTAAAGGCATTAAAAGACACAAACCGTCTTGTGATAGAAGGAGATGAAATGTTTTTGTACCATAAAGAGCAAAAAATCGCTGGTTTTGAGGCAAAAGAAGATTATTAATCTTGTTTTTGGGTTATAATATAAAACACTATAAGGATAAATTATGACATTTAATAAAAATTATTCGTTTACAAAAGTACTTTTTCTTAGCATCATGGCACTCGTCTTTAGTTCAGGTCTTTTTGCGGCTAAAACCCTTGATATAAAGAATATTACAAAAATGCTAGATGAAGTAAAGATTGCTAAAGAGCATAAAAATATTAATTCTATGAAGAAGCACTTTCTTTCAAGAACATCTGTTAGTTTAACCGAGCAAAATATTGAAGAAACGAACACAAAACGTTTAAGCTTTAACGAATACAAGCGTTACCTTAGTAGATACTGGAGAGATGTTCAAAGCAACCTTATCGAAGTAAAAGAGCGTAAAATTGATATTGCTGATAATGGAAAATCTGCCCTTGTTAAATCAACCTTTGTTCAAACTGTTGAAATTAAAGGTGTTAAAATTGAAACAACTATTTATGAGACTACAGGTATTAGCCTTATAAAAGGAAAGATTTATATTAACTACTTTAGTTCAAGAAAGATGTTAAACACCTCCCTTCGAGTAAACTAATATGAGCAATATTAAGGAACTTATAGAATTTTCTAAGCCCCTTAATGTCCTATATGTAGAAGAYGATATKMRMAWYNGWRWWMACTATSNTKRARGYKYTTMAAGANNAYYWKKTGNGTATWTNGAAATAGCTGAAAATGGAAAAATCGGACTGGATAGATATACCGCCTCTAACTATGACTTAGTTATTACTGATATTAATATGCCTATTATGAATGGTATAGAAATGATAAAGCATATACTTGATATTGATCCTGAACAAAGTATTATTGTTACATCTGCACATGATGAGTCTCAATACCTTCTTCAACTTATAGACCTAGGCATAGAGAAATTTCTGATTAAACCCATAGACTTTCCAAAGCTTATCACTGTTTTAACCCGTTCGTGCAAGCGTTTATATGAGCTTAATGAATTACGAGCCTATCAAAGCCATATGGAAGAAGAAAACCTTAGTAATGCTGAATTATTAAAGGTACTGCAAAAGAAAAATCATGAACTAGAAGAAAGCCTTCATCAACTAAGACGAGAAGAAAATATTTCTATTACCCTTGTTGATGGTATTGAAAAAGAGAAACATTTTTCTCAAAATGAACTAGAATTTTTTTCTCCTAGTGCAGATATACTTTCGGCCAAAGATTTTGTTGAGACCTACGCGGGAGATATAGACACCCTTAATGACCATCTAGAAACCATTGAAGAAACCCTAGAGCTTCTTATACATCAAAAACTTCTTGAACCAACGACACAAAGCTTAAGAGCAATATCTTCTGCTTTTTATGATTATGGTCTTCATCTTGCTCAGCTTTATAAGTTTAATAATCTTTCAGAAGCCCTTCAAAACTTTGGAACAGTTTTAGCCAAAGAAGAAGACCTTTCTCTTATTAAAGAGATGAAAGAATTCTTTTTTGGTATCGCAGATTCTTTGCAAAAGTGGAGACAAGAAGTACTTATTCTTCAAAGAGCCTCAGATATACATTTTTTAGATCATTCTATTATCAGTGACTGTATGCAAACTGAAAGTATGTTATCAAACTCTCATCATGAAGATGAAGATAATTTAGATGATATGTTCTTTTAAAAACCTCTTGCGGATATACCCTTATTTACTGCTTCATCTATCTCTAGCCCATACCTAGGATTCTTTACACGTAGTTTTTGATCTAAAGATATAATAATATCCTTGTCTGCTTGTGGATTTTTACATAAATTTATAATCAAAGCAAGATAACGTTTATAATCAGGATGGGGAATATCTCCTAATTTAGCATGAATCTTTCCATGATGTTTTATAAGTTGTTCTATCGCCTCTTTTAAAACATCGGGTGTACTTTGTGAATGGGTAAAAATATCTGATATTTCTTCAAAACTTAAGGGTTTATCCTTAGAAATAACAGGTGGTGTAGTTTTCTTTTTAGGAATGTTTTTAGCAACTTCTTCTGCTGGAAAAACTAAATAAGATAAGAGTAAGGGAATTAAAATAAGAAGTAAAATACTTAAAAATATCATTAAGGTCGTTGTCGACATCTGCTATCCTCATCTAAGCTTAGATGATTATAGCATAGGTCTGAAAAATGTGATAGTTTAAATATAAATAATTCCAACCTTCGTTGTATTGCCCCATAAGTACCAATTAATTCCGGCCATTTTAGAAGTAACATCATATCCATCTTTATCATCAAGTCTATCCCCGTCTTCATATCTAATGAAAGGAGTAATATAATAAAAGTCTGTAAATACATATTCAGAAGTTCCATACCAACCAGAAGAAATACCTGTATTTACATTGTCAGCTGTTACAATATAGTCTTCAACAACATCATTAAATTTAAAATATTCTGCTTGTGCAAAGAGACCTTTGTAGTGACCATTTATAAGTTCAACTTACTACGACTTAAAACTATATATTTTAGGATGACCATTTTTTATCAGATCGTCTCTCTCATATGTTCTTGACTTCATCATTAAACGATAGGCATTAATATTTTCTTTGCTCAGGCTGATGAACATGGTATAACTTATCTCTAACATGCTCTTTTTTACGTTTGAACTAGAATTTAATAATCATATCCAATTGTACACGCTTGTAGTCTGGCTCTACTGCAAGAGAACTATCTTTTGATCTACTTTCATAAAGTTTATTAAAGAAGAAGTTACCCGCAAGATATGTGTTCTTACCAAATTTGTATTTTGCTCTAATCGCATGACCTTTAGCAGCAGTACCACCGCCGAAGTTATCTGAATCAGAATATGCACCATATGTTGCATCCTCTTGAAGATCAGTATATGAGTATTTTACTTGCCAGTCTTCTACTTTTTTAGCCTTACCTAACTGAACGGCTAAATCATATCCAAAGTTATTCTCATCTGCGCCAACGTTATATACAAGACCTGCTGCGAATTTTAATGGTTTACCAAATACACCTTTAAACTGTAATTCACCAAATGCTTCTACCATATGATAATCATTTTCATACAATTTATTTGCATCTAAGGTATTACCTTTATCCTTACCAAAAAGAGTAGTATTGCCTTTTAAACCATCATAATAATAGACACCCGCACCTAAATTAAGTTTTGCAGATTCTAATTTTATTTTATGTACATATTGGGCTATAAAGAGGTTAACATGCTCCTGCGCATTAGATTTTTCTTCCAAAGTTGGTTGGTTCGCACCTAAAGTGATAATTTTTGTATCATCCTTGTACTGGTAATTTAACCCGTTCATTGAAACATCGTTATCCCAAATAAGTTGTGATTTAATAGGTCTGTACATCAGGTATGGTTGTCTACCTACTTTGTAAGTAGAGTTACCAGACTTGTATGATAAACCTAAGACATTGAATCTAAGTGACTGGAAAAAGTAGTCATTCAAATTCTCATCATCCTCGAATGTTTGGTTTCCTGAAGTTGGGTTTGCAAAACCAGATCTCATACCAACTTCAAAGTGAAGCTTATCTGTAAGATCAAGCTCTGCACCTATTCTTAAACGATATCTATTTCTATATGTATTGTCTTCATCAGGAGTATCATCTCTTTCGATGCTCTCATATCTTAGTCTTAAGTCACCTTTGAAATGAATTCTATCGTAGATGCTTTTTTCAGTTACTGAAATTGTGCTGTTCATATCTGCTTTTTTTTCTGTTATTCGTTCATGTGGTGTGTTAATGTCCCCAGCAGCCATTGCTACTGTCGCTAATGCGACTATTGATAATATAATGTTTTTCATTTTAGACCCTTGATATTAATTGATGGAATTATAAAGAACAAAGATTACATAAGGGTTACATTCATGTTACATTAACATGAAAATGAAACATAAATGAAATGCAAAGTCCTTATTTAAAATCCAAGCAACTAGTGCACAGCTCATTGAATTAAAAATTTAATATATAGGATATTTTCATCTTAAATATATCATTAAAAAAATAGTCTTATTATAGTTCATAATGCAGGAGATTCTGGAATAACTAAGATTGTTAGTATTCTAGGAAAAAGATTTCCTAGTAGAAAATGGATTTTTTAAGATTAAGGGGTATTTGTTTGCTAAGGTAATCTTAGCAGATAGAAAAAAATTAAAAAAATGGTTTATAAAGACAAAAGAAGTTTTACTAACTTCTTTTTAACTTTCTTTACTTACAGATACAACTTGACACTTTTCTTCTTTAAGTATTTTTCTCAAAACCCATAAAGAAGGACAGAAATCAAAAACAGCCCAAACAAAAACAAGCATAATTACAGCCGTTAAAAGATAACTTGCAATCATTATTTCTTGGATATTAAATAGATATAAAATAACGGTTAATAAGCTTCCCATCATTATTCTTTGAATTTTTTCACTTAACATAAAGTCTCCTAATATTTTTTATTAGTAGAAGTATAGAATTTTTATGTTAAAAAATCGTTACTCACATCACCTTTTAATGATAAAGGAAGCCTATATTAATCCCAATAATGCCACTAGCAGAACAGGAGGAGTAATGACTAGCCCTACTTTCATATATTCTACCCAGGTAATTTTAATACCTTTTTGAGCTAAAACATGTAACCATAACAAGGTGGCTAAAGAACCAATGGGCGTCATCTTTGGCCCGAGATTACATCCTATGATATTTGCGTAGGCTAAGGCCTCTCTCCCAGTATCTGCAATGGCTATATCCATAATCATAATAGTCGGCATATTGTTCATAAAAGAACTTAAAATAGCCGCTAAAAAGCCTGTTCCTATAACAGCTACTGTATTGCTATACCCTGCCATGCTATCAATTGCTACTGCTAAGTAGGCTGTTAGACCTGCATTTTTAAGACCATATACCACAACATATAGTCCTATACTAAACCAAACAACCTGCCAAGGCGCCCCCTTAATTATTTCAAGAGGCTTACTTGCCTTAAAATAAGTAGAAATAGCTAAAAATAAAAGTCCTCCGCCTAGGGCAAAAAGAGAAACAGGAAGATTATAATAGTCTCCTATAAAGTATCCTCCCAGTAACAAGGCTAAAAAATACCAAGATAGAGAAAACATTGTTTTATTTTTTATGACAGAGTGTGCTTCAGGAAGATTTTGAACATCTATATGTTTAGGAATATCTTTTCTAAAAAAGATAAGTAAAATGGTAATAGAGGCCCCTATACTAAGTAAGTTAGGTAAGAACATAGTCTTTGCATATTCCCAAAAGCCAATATCAAAATAACCCGCGGTTACAATATTTGTAAGATTAGAAATAATTAAAGGGCTTGAAGCCGAATCACCTATAAAACCACCTGCCATTAAAAAAGCAAAAACAGCAAGAGGATCCATTTTCAAATAACGCATTTGTGCAAGAAGAATAGGGGTTAAGATAAGCGCCGCTCCATCATTAGCAAAAAAAGCCGCTACAAGAGCGCCAAGAAGTAGGATATAGATAAACATTAGGATCCCGTTTCCCTTAGAAAACTTGGCCATCTTAATCGCTGCCCACTCAAAAAAACCAATCTCATCAAGCACCATAGATAAGATAATAATACCTATAAAAGCAAGGGTCGCGTCCCAAACTATACTTGTTACTTCTACCACATCATCTAAAGAGACAACGCCAAGGAGAAGGGCTACAATAGCTCCAATAACCGCTGTGGTTCCTATTTGAAGTCCACGAGGTTGCCAGATAACAAAAACAAGGGTTATGAAAAATAAACTCGAAGCTAAGAGCATAATTGGGCCTCCACTATAGGAAGAAGAACTGTTTCAATTTCCATCATTGTATCGATAAAGGCTTCAGGGCCTTTTCCATCAGGGTCCTCAAACCCTACATGAATAGTTTTTATAGGACGAGGAAAGGTAGGACAGGTTTGTTCGGCATTAGAACATACCGTCACTATCAAATCAAAGTCTTCATTTATTAAGGTGTCTAGTGTCTTAGAATGGTATTCGTCTCTCCACATATCATGTTCTTCAAGAAGTTCTTTGGCATGAGGGTTTACCCTTCTACTTGCCTTAACTCCGGAACTATAAGCTTGAATACACTTATCTAATTTTGCATTTATAAGCGCTTCTGCAATAATTGAACGGCAAGAATTCCCCGTACATAAAATCAATACTTTTTTCAAACCTTACATTCCTTTTTCAACTGAGGCAAACTTATATCTAAGTGTCTAATCTCTTCTATAGCCTCTGTTCTAAACCTATCTAAGGGGGAACGTATCTCATAATACGCCCATGTTCCCTTTCTCTCAACCCTTAAAAATCCACCTTCTTTAAGTATCTTCAAGTGCCTAGAAAGTCTAGACTGAATCATATCAAGGGAGTTTTGTAAGTCACAAACACAAAGAGCACCATGTTCATCTAAAAAACGGATAATGAGCACACGTGTTTCATCATTAAGAGAAGAGACTGTACTTAAAAAATTATCCACTAGCAACTACCACCAGCAGACCATTGTCCATTTTTAGAAAAAGTAGGCGTACAACAACCTGACCCACCAGTAAAGGTATCTCCACCGAAATACTCAACATTTTTCATTGTATGGTAGTTTTCCCAGATGACATCTTGAGGGTCTTGAACCCAGTACTTCTTAGACTCTGCGTAACAACACACCGCCTCATCTTGTTTTTCTCCCGCAATATTAGCCGCTAAGAGTCTGTCTTCTATCTCTGCTAAAGCTTCATCACTATCAACTTGTAAACCTAAATGGTTTAAACCTTTTTTTTCTCTTCCTGAAGAGATGGCCATATTAACGGCAGGATCTTCTACTAACCATTGAGCATAATCATCTTTTAACTTTGTAGGTTCCATTCCAAATAAAGCCGTATAAAATTTAATACTCTCTTCTAAACTATCAACTGAAATATGTATATGTAATCTTTTCATAAGGTACCCTTCTTAGTATTTATAGAAGTATAACCTAATTTTCAGTATATATCAATATATATTGATATATACATATTTACTTATATAGCTTTTTTACATTAATTATTATATTTAAAATACAAATCTAACAATTTTTTAACATTAAGAGTGCATAATCTATCTATACAAAACACTTCTTGTATTAAACAAACTGATATAAGAAAACAAAAGGATATGAATGAAGAATTTAATTTCTGTTGCACTTGCCCTTACAATACTAATTTTTAGTGGTTGTGCAGGAAAAGAAGCTGTTGTAGGCTACACTGGACCAAAAGAAGTAAGCACTTATCTAGTTGCTCCCCTAATGACAACCGACGAGGTTAAAAGTGCTCTTGAAGCACAAGGTTTTGAGATTGTATCAGTTTCAAAGGTTGCTAAGGCAAAGATGGATTCAATTGTTTTTACACACCCTCATTTAAAAGCACTCGCAAATAAGCCCAGTCGTGGTTTTCTTGCCGCTTCAATGAGAGTCTTAGTGAATACAAGTGATAAAGAAATTCGTATCACAAATCCACGTTACTTCACCCGCGCATTTTTACAAGAAGATTATAAACTTAATGACGAAGCCCCTATTTTAGAAGCTTTAAACAAGGCCTTTCCTAATCATACAATGTCCCAAGACAAATGGGAATTTGACGGTCTTTCAAATTATCATTTTATGATAGGTATGCCTTATTATAATGACCAAATTGAGATGAAAGAGGGAAGTATTGCTGATCTTCAAGCAACCCTAGAAAAAAATGCAAAGAAAAACTTTGTTTTTAAACTTCAAATTTCTAAAGATAGAGTTGTATATGGTGTAAATCTTAAAAAACGTACAATGAAGTTTGTGGATAAGATTGGTGCTAAAAATGCAGCCCTTTTACCATGGATGGTTTTAATCGAAAATGTTAAACAAAAAGATGGAACGGTAATCGCTAAGGCCACCGCCTTACCAGCAGATTATTATATCGCTGTTTCATACCCTTTATTAGATATGGGAGGATTCATGGGAATTATGACCATGCCAGGCGCGGTAGTTAAAGAGATGAATAAACTTATGAAGTAAACCCGCGTGAAAGAATGACACCTACGTGTCGTTCTTAGCTGCGGAACCAGAGCTGTTTTTTACTAAAGAAACTTTTTCACTTTGTAAAACTGCCACGGCTAGTTTTGCGAAGCGAACTAGCGAAGGCCTCAGAACTAGCTACTGAAGAGAATATCCCTTGGGCAAACCTTCCTTAGTACAGAACTAACAACAAAAGAGTCAATTTATTGGGTAGACCTGCGTAAATAACAACACCCCGTTTTTTACAACCCCTCATAAACCTCTTGAAACCCATCCCCTTTAGAAATTCTTACCTCACAAAATTGAAGTTCAATATTTAAAACCTCTCCGGTACTTGTTTTAAACTTTTTACTTAAGATCATATCTACCGTACTTTGACAAAGATTCACTGCCTTTACTGAAACACTTTCTTTGACTACAGCAACAAAATGTATTCCAAGGTAACGCACTAAATTAACACCTACACTCTTTAAGTTTTTTTGACATATCTTACTCACATACTTTAGAACTACGTCTCCTGATTCGTATCCATGTTCTTTATTAATTTCTTCAAAGTTGTTAATACTAATATGTAAAAGCATGCCATCTGCTTTAAATTGGCCTTCCTTGCTTAACTCATGATTAAGAAGGTATTTTCGATTATATATACCCGTTAAATCATCTGTATATATATCTTCTTCTAGTTCTAAAATGCGTTTTTCGTAACTTTTAAGTTGGTTATAAGCACTTTTTAATGCACCAGAATCTTGTTTATCTATAGCTAAAAGTGCGTCTTGGGTACTTTGCTTTATTCCTGAAACATTTTCAGCCACTTCTGTCATTGTTTCATCAAAGTCTCCATAAGACTTAAACTGTCTAAAGACTAAACCTTTTAATTTTTCTTCACTTAAAACATTCGTACTCTTTGCTAGAGTCCGTACAAAAGTATCAAAAACATTTATACTGGTAATTTCTTCATCTTTATCAAATTCTTCTTGCATTTCACTACTAAAGATACTATGTTTTACACATAAAAGTTCAGACATGCTAGACCTTTAAATCATCTATTTAAATATCTTACATCCTAAAGATATAAAACAAGCTTATATTTTAAGTCACCAATTTTGATTCAAAAATACAATTATCTTGAGAACTGAAGACTAAAGATAGTGCCCTTATCTATTTCAGACTCTACTTCTAAACTTAGTTTGTACTCTTGAGAAATTTTTTGCACAATGCTTAGACCAATCCCAAATCCCCCTGCATAATTTGTTTGCCTGTTATAACGCTCATATATTTGCGATAGTTTTTCCTTGTCTATCCCTATACCCTCATCTCTTATTGTAAAAAGACCTTCTTCCAGCCTAATATATATTTTTGAATTTGGATGCGAATATTTAATGGCATTATTAATAAGATTACCAAAAAGCATATTTAGTTTTGTGACGTCCATTGTATACTCAAAGGCTTGGGCTTGTATCTCAATATCTATATTTTTACTCTGAGATAATTCCTTATAATATTGCACACTTTTTTCTAAGACCTTGCTGATATCAAGACTTTCTTCTTCCTGAGATTTCCCTTCAAAAGAAAGATACGATAAGGCCGTATACATATCAAAAAGTTGTTTGGTACTAATAGAAATATTTCTCAATATCTTCTCATCATAAGATTTCTTTTTAAGGGCTCTTGATACGGACATACTTAGCGCTGTTATAGGTGTGTTAAGTTCGTGAGCAGTATCATGAACAAAGCCTTCTATTTGTCTTATTTTTTCATGAAGGGGACGCATAAAAAGCTTTGAAAGCACCCATGCTAAGATAATCATTATAAAAATAGCTATACACATAACAAGTATAACATCTTGTTTTAACTGCCGTATTTCTTCTTGTAAAAGAGGGGCTTGAACCACAACAAATTTTATATCTAGATGTTCTTGGGGTGCGTCTGAAACTAAAAACTTATATTTTCCAAGCTCAAAGGTTCCTGGACTTTTCGGCTTAAAATCTTCGTCCAAAAAACCTTCTTTTATCTGTGTATTAATATCAAAAAGTGCAAGTTTAACACCCTTATATTTTTTCAAAGAATAAGGCCTTCCTTTCATATGCGCAGCAATAATATTTTGAGAAACAGTAGTAGAAATGTATTCTATATTGAGAGCTTGATTTCGCTCAGATGAAGCTCTTTGAGAGTTTAAATAAAAATATGCCCCAAATATGATAAAGACACTTGAAGAGATAATATACAAGGCTAAAAATGAGTAAAACGATTTTTTTTCTAAACTATTCAAATCTATACCCTTCCCCTCTTATATTAATAATATGCTCTTTTCCTAGTCTGTTTCGTAAGCTTTTAATATAGGTACGAATAGTTTCTTTACCTGGCATCTCGTCAAACTCCCAAAGCTGTTGCAAAAGCTCATCACTCGAAATAACACGATTTTTATTTAAGATAAGATAATGCAAGACGGCACTTTCTTTTGCACTGAGACCTAGGGTTTTGTCCTCACATTTTAGCTTATGAGTAAGGGAATTAAAAAAAGTTTTTTCATTTATTTGTATCTCTTCATCAATACTATATTGACGTTTAATATTTTCAATACGCGCTTGCAATTCTTCAAGTTCAAAAGGCTTACGAATAAAGTCATTTGCACCCGCGCTAAAGCCTTCTCTTAAATATTTTATATCTTGATAGGCTGTTATAAAAATGGCGGGTCTGGTGTCATTAAATTCTCTCAAGGTTTTAAGAAGTTCAATCCCTGAGATTCCTGGTACATTTATATCAAATATATATAAGTCAAATTCTTTGCTTTCTGCGAGACTTAGGGCATCTTTTGAGTTAAAAACATGCTCAACACTATAATATTCAGATAAAAAGTCAAAAACAATATTACCAATTACAGGATCATCTTCTAAAAATAATATTTTCATAGTTTTATTATAGTAAAAACTTAGTGCATATGGTCATGAGTATCTAAATTTTCTTCTTGATGATGGATTTTAGCATTAAGAATACGGGCTTTCCTTATATACGTATAGGCATCTATATAAGCTTTTCTATAGGTATTATTTAAGGCCATTAACTCTTTTTTTATCTGCATCTAATTGGGTAGGGCCTACCTTTGGTTCTGCATTTATACAATCTACAAAAATGACGACGGTAGCTACATAAGCTAAGGTTTCTCTTACATTCACTATTTTCTCCTTTTTAGTTTTCTAATTTTGCCARGAAAAAATGTTTAATTCCTGTGACTAAGAAAAAAATTGATATTTTCTTGATGTAATTATCTTTGCGAATGTGTATGGCAAACAAGATTGATCGTTTGGACTTATGCATTCACAAAAAGGAAACCTTAGTGAAGAAGAGTTAGACCTTATTTCAAATTGGATTTATGATAATTTTCCACCTCTTGGCTTTACAGGTAAGAATCAAGGAAAGAAAAAGTCTTGCGCTAACTAGTAGAACAACAATCATTACTCTCTTGAATGGGAGGACAGGGAACACTTCCATAAGAGCAAAAAACACAACAATCACCCTTTAAAGGTTTAAGTAYCTCATGRCAGTTCTTGCACTCATAAAACCATTGGCAAGCATTAGTRGGCATACTTTCTTCTTCTTTATGYCCRCATAAAGGRCAGYTTATTATTGATTGTAAAATRACATCCATTATTAATCCTTTYAAAAAAYATTTRMTCTCACYTAATAATARTTYTCTTTAGCCTTAAAGCATTTRCWATMACRKATACMGAAGAWAGGCTCATCGCTCCTGCYGCAAARATTGGACTTAAAAGCARTCCAAAAAATGGATAYAARRCACCYGCTGCTATAGGKACRCCTAAGGCATTATAGATAAARGCRAAAAAGAGRTTTTGTCTWATATTTTTCATGGTCTCATGRCTTAAATGTTTCGCCTTAACKATACCATTTAARTCACCTTTTACAAGGGTTATATCTGCACTTTTCATAGCRATATCAGTTCCTGTACCCATGGCTATKCCMACATCRGCAAGGGCTAAGGCGGGTGCATCATTTATACCRTCTCCTGCCATAGCAACAATATATTTYTTATCTTTATATTCTTGTACCTTTCGTGCTTTTGCCTCAGGTRAAACTTGAGCTATCATKCCATCAAGGCCTARGCTTGARGCTACAGCCCTTGCYGTTRTTTCATTATCCCCTGTAAGCATAATTACCTTTACRCCCTCATCTTGTAAGGCCTTWATAGCMGAAGGYGTACTTTTTTTAATAGGRTCACTTACCGCWAGTATCCCAAGCAGTTTYTTCTCTTGGGCTAGATACATAAGGGTCTTGGCTTCTTTTTTTAAAGARTCAGCCTTAGCTTGAAARYTATYAAGAYTWATACCSYSTTCTTTCATTAAGGMTTCATTTCCTAAAAACAGTTCTTTTCCTAAAATCTTTGCMCTTAYACCCTTACCYGTAATCGAAATAAAATCTTCTGTTTGACTAAGTTYTAATCCGCGTTCTTTCGCCTTATTTAAAATWGCCATRGCTAAAGGGTGTTCACTTCCTTTTTCTAAACTAGCGGCCAGGGATAAACATTCATCTTCGCTTATATCTGTATCTGTAACAATATTATTTAAACTAGGTCTTCCTTCTGTAATAGTTCCTGTCTTATCTATAATAAGAATATTCACCTTTCGTAAGTTCTCTATAGCCTCGGCATTTTTAAATAAAACACCCATAGAAGCACCCTTCCCAGTCGCCACCATAATTGACATAGGCGTAGCAAGGCCTAAGGCACAAGGACAGGCAATAATGAGCACTGCAAYMGCATTRATAGTAGCATAAGCCATRCTTGGTTCAGGACCATAAATAGACCAAATAATAAAGGTRMTTATAGARATAAGAATAACAATAGGCACRAAATAYCCCGCCACACTATCYGCWAGCTTTTGTATAGGTGCRCGYGAGCGTTGCGCCTGAGATACCATCTCAATAATRCCKGCTAAGATTGTATCTTTTCCAATCTTTTCTACCTKCATAATAAAAGAGCCTCTTGTATTTTGRGTTGCMCCTATAAGMTTATCTCCCTTTTCTTTTAAAACCARYAWRGCCTCACCTGTAATCATAGACTCRTCMACYCTCGAAGACCCTTCAATAACTTTWCCATCAAGGGGAACTTTTTCTCCAGGTTTYACTCTTARKAAATCTCCTTCTTTAACCTCWTCCAAGTARATAATCTTATCTTCTTGRTCTTTTTGAATAAGACTCGCCTTTTGAGGSGCTAARTTAAGCAGGCTTTTTATCGCTTCSCCTGTTTGCGACCTTGCTYTTAACTCTARTACCTGTCCTAAAAGAATRAGKGTAACGATGGTACCAGCCGCCTCAAAATAAACAGCAACCTCTCCCGTCTTAYCCTTAAAAKCAGAAGGAAAAAGNTYMRGGAAANAAGAAGGCTATAACACTATAAGTATAGGCTACTGCAACACCTAGTCCAACTAAGGTAAACATATTAAGATGAAGATTTTTAATGGATAAGATAAAACGCTCATAAAAAGGCAGGGCAGCATATAAACAGATGGGTGTTGCTAACAAAAACTCAAGCCAGCCCTTCATGTTTGTCCCCAATAAAGAGCTAAAAGGATGAGAAGGAAGCATATCTCCCATTACAATTAATAAAAGAGGGAGGGTAAACAGCAAGGCAAATATAAACCTTGATCTCATCTCAAGGTATTCACTTTTATCTTCTTGTCCTGTGGCATCTTCAATTAATTCCAGTGCCATCCCACATTTTGGACAAGGACCTGGCTTTTGAGATAAAACCTCCGGATGCATAGGACAGGTATAAGCTAAAAATTTTGTTTCTATGTTTTTAGGAAAGAGCATATCATCCTCCTATAGCAAATTGTATTTAAAAAGAGTGAAGACTCTGTGAAGGTTTAGTGAATGTGAGTGTGTCCATTTCCCATCATCTCCTCTTCTTGTGCTATCTTTTTTCTAAGTACTCGA
>NVXJ01000059.1 GCA_002733885.1 Arcobacter sp.
AGCACTTAATTGGCTAACGCCAAATGAAGCCTTTTATGGGCTTGATAGGGTGGCTTGATTTAAAAAACTAAAAAATTGCACTTCAGATTTAAATTTTGGATAAGAAACATAGTAATGATTTAAAAGCTATAAATATTAGTAATAAGTTCACAAAGTTCTGTATCAACGCATATAGCCCCACAAAGCGCAGCGTTAACAGTAGGATTATCAAAGGCAACAATCTGAGCAATAACCTTCGGTTTACCATTTTCATCAGTGACTTGCTTCGTTTCTCCTGGTACAGAGAGTATAAGACATGAACGTTCTTTAAAGGTAGGTAATCTCTTGTCTGCACGAATTTCTACAAGTTCTATCTCTTCCATATGAGAAAAAAGATAATGTTTTTTTATCATATCAAAAAGAGTTTTATCTTCAATGATAGCCTTTGCTAAATGAATATTCATTTCTCTTTGCTCTGGAGTATCCTCTAAAGTACCAAACAGCATAATGGTCTTTGAATCAACCTCTAATCCTATCTTATACATTGTTTGTTCTCTTTCTAGCATGCTTGTGTCCATCTCAATATGGCCTGAAGTAATTGATGAGGGGAGCATACCCATTAAGATATCAATTCCATCCTTATAAGAAGTCACGTCATCCATTGTTGCTTTAGTCGAAGTATGGTTTAGTTTTTGTGTGTTTTCAGTATCTATATACATTAGTTAATCCTTTTGCGAAGTTATAAAATGGGTAAGTTTACATTAAGTCCTTAATAGTCCCACTAAAACTTAATTCACTTTAAGCTTACTTTATTTTAAAAGAACTATTTCTCCAAATTCTCTTAGTTAGCCACTAGGTGCAACATACCTATAAAAAGTAGGTCTAGTGATCCCCTCAGAAAGATTCAACACTTGTTTTTACTTTTTCTGTATTTGGCACTTTGATTTTTCCTCAAAATTATTTATCTGTAATAACTTTGAATTTCTTTTGTAACATTTTGAGGTCTTATAGTGTCCCCCTTGGACACAAAGCAGCCCTACAACAATCTAATCGCAGTAATCATGTTATTTTCATCACTCCTCGCGTAAATCATAGTCGTCTGAATATTCTCATGCCCCATAAGCTCTTTAATGGTAGAAAGGTTAATATTCTTTTGAACCATTTTCTTGCCAAACGTGTGCCTTAGTAAGTGAACCCCACTTTTTTTAATCCCAAGACGCTTAAATAGTTTCTCTATCATAATATATAGTTCAGACCGGGCCATTACCCTGCCCTTTGATGTTTCAGCTATATAATTAGTTATATAGTCTTTTATAAATAAAAACTCATTCTCAATGGCATCAGTCGAAATATATACAAACCTAATTTTATTCCCCTTCCCCAGTATTTTAATCTTATATACATCCTCCTCTTTCATAAGAACAATATCTTCCATCTTTATACCAAGCAACTCGCTCGCTCGAATACCCGTGAAAAGAAGAATCTTAAGGATGAGTCTATTTCTATATTGCAAAAATGATTTGGGTTTAACAACAGAGGCTAAGTACTTAACTAAAATATCATACTCTTCATTACTAAGATACTCAGGATCACTCTTTTGCACCTTTGCTTTTAAATCTAAGAACCTATCTTTAAAATCAATACCCTTTTGATTGTATTTACTTACATAAGTAAAAAAGCTCTTTATAACTGTAATATAAAGATTTTTAGTATTTTCTTTGATATTTCCTAGGCTACTAATAAAACTTAATACAAAAGACCTATCTATCTCATAAAATTTCAATCTATCCTCATAATTTCCATAATAGTCATAAAATCTATTTAATACATTAGAATAGTTCATTATTGTACTTTTTGACATATTAAGTACTTTTTTCTCATTAATGAACTCTTTTTGCCATTTATCAAATATTAAAAGTTGGTCTTGAAGCATATAATCACCTTACTTTGCTTTGAAATATGAAAATAGTATATCACAATAAAATATTGTGTACTATTTTTAATGCATACTTTACTATCTAATCACATTAATTTTAAGTTTACTGATAGTTATAGTTTTGGTTAAATATGACAAATAGTTATTTTAACTTGCATTATTTTATATTTTTACTATAATATGCTTAAATATAAAATAAAAGGATCTTTATGGAAGAAGTAGAGCTTATAGGCAAAAGAATCAACTTAGATGTAAAAAATATTAAAAGAGCAAAAATAATAGCTGCTTTACTGGAAGATGACTTAAAAGGCTTATCAGATAAAAAAAAGCTAGATACTGTGATTAACAAAGCTATTGAGTCATACTATAAGTCAGATGAAGTTAAAAAGCTACTTGAGCTGTAAAACTACTCTTTATCGAGAAGTACGAGGTAAAGTGAGATATTACTCATTAGCTTTGTATCCTACTCTCTTTAATGAGTTTTTACTTGTTCGTGAATTTGGTGGAATAAAGAATAAAAAACCTACTCGTATTATAAAAGAGTACTTTTCTCATATGGAAGATGCTGTTTTTTTATTTGATAGAATTTCTTCTGATAAAAAGAGGAAAGGCTATTCCTTACTTCACTAATGATATAATGCAAAGACAATTACTTAAGGTTAAAAATGGAATTTTTTAAAGACCTATCCCAAGCACAAAGAAAAACTCTTTTACAGCAGATAAAAATTGAATGGACTTATTCATCTAATGCTATTGAAGGAAGTACTCTTACTCTAGGGGATACACAGTTTATTATTGAAAATGGGTTAACTGTTAAGGGTAAATCTATTAAAGAGCATAACGAGGTTATTGGCCATTCTCGTGCCATTGACCTTATTTATACTATGTTAGATAAGTCTTCTTTTAATAAAGAAGATATTTTTACTTTACATCAATCTATACTTACTGAGATAGTTGTGGATATTTACGCTCCTGTTGGTGCTTGGAAAAATGAAGATAATGGTAGGTATATCACGGTTAATGATAAGAGTGAATATTTACCTTACCCTGGGCCCGATACAATTGAACACCTAATGAATCTTTGGCTTAATTATTTTAATGAAAATCTTGAAATCAACTCCCTAGATAAAGCCCTTGAGGTTTATACTGATCTACATCTTTCTTTCAGCTCAATCCATCCTTTCTTTGATGGTAATGGGCGGTTAGCTAGGCTACTGGCAAACATACCTTTACTAAAAAATGGTTTCTTACCTTTGGTTATCAAACAAGAGAATAGACAAGAGTATATTAAAGTCTTATCTTCTTATCAGATTGAGTCAGATCCTCTAGATTCAAATTCTGATGAACTTATTCAAAATAATGAGCAATCTAAAAATGTACTTTTATTTTTTAAAGAAGAATATGGGAATATTCAATCTTTAGTTGATTCTATTAAAAAGTAACCCTTTGCTCATCAGTAATAGTAAATCAAAATGAACATATGTTTTAAGCGTGGTCTCTGGGATTTCATGACCCATCTTAATGCTAAGCTCTAATAGTCCATAAGGGTTATTATCTTCTTCTTTAAGTAAATCTAATACCCGATAAGTTGCATACGAATGCCGTAAAGAATGGAAAGTAGCATATCTCTTCGTTACCGTTTTTATGATCCAATTCAAATTATCATAGATATCTTCTTCCATAATTTTTGAGTACACCTTATTTTCATCAGTTTGTAGAAACAAATGTTTAGATTTATTTTTAATCTTTTCTCTTAACCCAAACCACTCTTTAATAATTTTATAGTGTCCACTATCATTTATAGTAAATTCAATACGTCTTAGAGAGTTTCGTGTTTTTAAATCATGTTCTTTATTCTTATTTACATCAATGTAAATTTTACCTTCATTAAAATATATATCTTTCAGTCTTCTCGTGCGTATTTCATTTTTTCGTAAGCCTGAATAAAAAGCGATTAAGACGACTGCTTGCAATTGTATATATTTAAACTTCTGTATATAGGTCAACCTTCCATCAAATTTTTCAAAGTAATCTTCTTTAATGTTATTTAATATAGAGTCTAACTCATTTTGAAAAACTATTGACTTAGGATATAAAATAGAAGGGACATCTATTGAAAAACCTTCTAGTTTAGAAAAGTCGAAAAATCTCTTTAAAGACCTATTTATTGAGACTAAGGTATTTTTTGTATAAAGTATAGTTTCAAATCTTTCCATGATGTCATTAATTTCATAATCTTGTATATATTCGAAATTCATTATTTTTGTAAAAATATGTTTATTAAGTTGCCAAATTTGGCCTTGAAATGTTCTAAGTTTTATTTCATTTACTAAAAGTTTTTTCAGCCCGTCAAGTATATACCTATAAATTATTTTTGTATGCTCAACATCATATAATTCAAGATATCTTTTAATTGCTATGATTGCATTCGTTATTTCTTTGACACTAATTTTTTTATTGTTATTTTTAAATATTTTTTCTAACTCATATATTTCATATAGATCAAAATAGCCAATATCATTTTCATAAGAAAAGGAGCTTTTTTCTTTATCCTTCCTTGAAAAAACACTTTTAATATATGTTTCTTCTTGTGATTTCTGCTGAGGGGATCCACCATTTCGATATAAACTTCCAACTTCAGCTATAGACAAGGGGACACTTAGGATTGTTTTAGATCTCAGCGTATTATAAAGTGTCGTGTGTTCAAAAGTATAATAGTTTTTATTTACTATTTTTATAGATAAAAAACTCATATCTTGAAATACTTGTTCTTTGTACTCCTGAAGAGACTTTTCTAATAAGTGTATGTCTTTGAAAAACTTACTACTTCTTTCAGTGTTATTTTTTAAACTAAATAATAGAACTGAAGCATTTTTATCCAGAACAATTGTTTTATAAAATGTATCAGATGTTTTACTTTTAATAAACAACTTATAGTAGTGTATTAAAACACATTGATTTTCTGATAGATAAAGAATATCATTATTTTTCAAGCTTTTTAATATCTGTTGTGTCTGTAAGTGAGGATGATATAACCGTAGATAAATATACAAATTTTTAATGGTTTTCTCATTATGCATTTTAGTAGTAAATATGTCTATATTCTCTTTAAACTTGTCTAATACATTAAAATCAGCTCGTAGTAAATTATAGGGATTAGGGTTAATAGAAATTAACCTCCATGATTTTGGGTAAAAGGTACTACTACTATGAATAACTTCTTTTCTTTTTAGTGCATTAAAAAAATTATAAAATTCATTATCTAATTTAACTTCTTTGCGTCGCTCAAATTGTTGGGCGTGGTTGTGTTTTATATAAGTAATTAAAGCCTCATAAAACCTTCCATTTAAACAAAACTGCCCTTTTACAACTTTGATACTATTTAGTTGCTGTTCTAAAACATTATAAACCCAGTATCTGTACTGCTGGTTCTTTGTATGTTTTTTCGCTAATTTTTCAAAGCGTTCGAGAGCCATGATTGCTTTTTTTGTATTCATCAACTACTTACCCCATATATATGGGCTAGAGTCTCTGTTAAATTGCTAACATCCGTAATATAGTTCTTATAATTCATTGTAGAATAAATTCCTATTTGTTCTGTTCCTGCACTATAATGACCTAAAAAAGCATCAATAAAATTTCTATTAAGCCCTTTTTCTACAGCGTACTTAGTAAAAACATGCCTCCCAAAGTTTAAAGGTACCTTTTCCATAAAATCTTGAATCTCTTGATCTAAAGTCAGGTGTTTATATGATTCAGCAGTAAATGGAATAATTTCCCCATTAATATAAAGATGCATATCTATTTGAGATACCTCATGTGTAATACATGCTGCCTGGTACTTCTTAATTATATTCAAAGCAGAATCACATAAGGGAATGACTCTTATTCCTGAAATCTTTGTTTCAGATTTTTCACTTAGTTTCATTATTTTATATGCATGACTAATGTTTTCTAAACTACAAGATTGGTTAAATGTACGTGTACCTACTAAGAGGCTTAAAGCATATCGTGTGTAAATAGCTAATAAGTTAAACCTTGTATGTTCGTTTGATGCATAATTTATTAATTGTTTTAGCTTTTTAAAAAATTTATTGGCATCTTCAGGAGAAAGTCCTAATTGAGAACCAACGTATTCCCGTTTAACAACTATAGATGGTTTTTCTCTAACTTCTTTATAATTGTCAACTTTTAAATAATGTGCCATGATATTATTAATACCTAATGAAAAATAAAGCTCCTGAAGAAAAGATGTATAAAACTGAGACTCTTTTTGAACAGAACTATAGGTTAGTTTAGCCGTATCATTTTGTGAGTAACTTGCAGTACAAAATAATAAGTTTATATCTTCTTTGCCCTCTTCTCTAAGGTAAGCAATTGAAATACGTTCTATGCTCTTTGTTGAAATAGTTATTTTTTTATCAAATTTCTTAGTTACACTTTTTATAAATTCATGATATTTCTTTTCCATTTCCTCAGCTAAAAATAGTTTGATGTTCTCTTGTTCTAGTTTTCTCTTTTGCGACGCAAGAGCTAAGCTTAAAAGATAGGGTGTTTTAAAAACCACTTCTTTATTATTTTTTTTGAAATATGTATTATTAACCTCTTTTGCAAATAATGCAGAATCAATTTTTGCTGTAACGTAGCGATGTTCTAAATCTAGTGTAATATTTTCATTAGTACTAAATAGGATTTTAGTGGCTTGCTGATAGCGCTGTCCCGTTAAAACGCCTAATAATAAAATAATTTTAAAATACTCATTTTCATTTAGTCGCGTAAAAATAGTATCTGTAAAAAGAAATACAAAAAATTCTTCTAACAAAAATTTAGGAGGAATATCATAACTATCCATGGAAAATAAATTTCGCTTTGTGTATTTTGCAGAAATTGCGCGATTTTTTGTTCTTTGCTTATGTTTATTGGGTACTACATCTACATTATTTTCATTTGAAATTTGCCTATTAGCGTATTGTGTATTACTGTTTTGTTCAACTTCTTCAGCATATGTATGTATTTCAAAGGAGGTCTTTTCTTCTATAACCTCTAGATACTTACTAATCTCTTCTAAATTTTCCTTTTTAATGAGCTTTGATCTGCTATAGTTACTTTTTCTATTTTTCCTTGTTAAGCTAAACTCATCTTTTAAAAATACTTTATAATCATCTTGGGATGCTTTTACATAAGTAAAGAAAGGCTCTTCTTGAGGGGCTTTTAAAACTCTTGAAGTATTTATGATTAACTCTATAGTTTCACATTTATATTTTAAATAATTTTTAGTTTTAGAATCATCTATCGTATATTTTTTTTCTTCTATTTGATTATTTTGTATAACGTCTATAAAGTTTAAAATCAAACTAGTACAAGGTTTAAAGTAGGTGTCTTGCACCCAATCATCATCTTCACAATTTAATACAAATAAAATATCCAGTATTCTCACCACAGCATTAGCTAATTTTTCTAATCTACTATAGATTACTTCTTTATTCTCTTTTTTTGATAAGTCCTTGTTTCTCAAATAATGAAGATGAAAACTAAATATAATCTCAAGTAGATCTCTTGATGGAGTTAAAGGTTTTTTATCTGTATTTAGCAAATAACAATAATAAGCATAATATGGCCAGAGAAAAGGTTTATCTTGAAAATTAGATGGTTTTCTCCCTGTCTTCAGTTCTTTTATATTAATATTTTCAGAAGCTAACTTAAGTTCACAATGAAATGCAGTACTCTCAATCTCTAAATATTTTAAAATATCTTTAAAATTAGAATGATCTTCGAGTGATATTTTATTTATTGCATAAATTAAAGCGTCAAATAATATATCGTCCTCATAATAATTAAAAAACTTTTTAAGAAGACTCATAGTTTTTCTCTAAAAATTTTTCAACCAGTGTTGGTTTTAGATCATTTTCTGAGTTTAAAAATAATATTTCTCCATTATCATTAGCAAAAGAGTTAAATAAAAATAGAAAAATTTTATCTAAAGAAGTAACCTCTACAATATCAAGGGTCTCGATAGAGACACTGAAGCTTTTTTTATTTTCAAAATTTGTTCCTTTGTGAGAGCATATAACCTCTATTCTGTCTGTATCTTTATTATGAGAAATGAAACTTTCATTCACCTTTTGATACTGTTTCCCTTTTCTTTGAGATTGACTTAAAATTACTTCTTTTTCTTTTTCACAAATCAAACATGAGTATTTATAAACATTTTTGTAGTCTTCTTTTGCAATCTCAATTTTATTATATTTTATATGAATAGGTTTTTTGGGCTGTTTCACATATGGTATTTTATTTGTTTTATTGTCAGATGTCGTAATGTTTAGTAATGTTTGATAAAAACTGCCGCGTGCATTTTTTTTATATGCTTTATCAGAATCAAATAATATATTATTAAATGAACTTTCCATGCGCGGGATGTCTAAACGATAGACACATCCTGGTGCATCCAATTTTTTCCAATAATCAAGTTTGTTTAACAATGTTAAATGTTTTGTTTTCATTATCTCAAGAGGTGCTTCAACTATTATCCAATTAACTTCATGTTTATTCTTTTGCCCAAAATCTAAATTATATAACAAAATGAATGCTTCAATATCATCTATAAATATAATATCATCTTTAAATTCTTCAATGTTTCCATCTAAACTTGGATTGATTTTAGTTCCAGTTTTCACATAAAATACAAAAGTTTTTAGCAAAAGGACATCAATATAATCTCTTCCTAATTTCTTAAAAGTTATACTTTCATAGTCTTCAAAGAGTTCATTTTCTATATGCATTTCAATAGTTTTTAAAACAATATTTAATTTATTCACACCAATTATCATAACACTCCCTTTTATGCTTCATTATGAACTTTTAAAAGTAGCTATAGTGAAGTTTCTAGATTAAGTAGACTTATTAATTCATTTATTATAGCCTTATTATGATAAGTATGTGGAAAACAACAACTATTAGTCAATTGATAAATACATAGCGATTGATTAAAAGTGCCATTTATGGCATAATATCATAAAGGAGCCTTTATGACCCGTTTAGAACTTTTATACTTAATTCAAACCCGAAAAAATAAAATAAATATTTCTCTGGACAATATTGCCAAGCTAAGTCATTTAGGTTTACGAACTGTCAATAGATTTTTTGCTGGAGAAGATGTTAAGCTGAGTACCGTTGAAAAAATCACAAACTTACTAGGTCTAGATTTTGCGGGGAATGAAGTTATTTCACAAGAAATCTTAGAGCAAAAACGTGCCCATGAAAAAGCCTTATTTCTTGCTTCTATTATTCAAGGCACCTCTGCTTTAGAGATGCAAGGATTAAGTGATGGCCCCCTGAAAAAAATAATTCAAAAACTAGAAAATGATTTATTACATGGGCCCTATAAAAATACATTATGGATAGCCTAATGATTGACAGTACTAAACCTATTGATGATGCAACCCCATTAGATGATATCTCTGGTCTTAAACTTCCTGCAAATCAATCATACACTCTTCAAGATGTTTATATTAAAGAAGCTGAGAACATAGCAAGTGCTACATTAAAATACTTAGCCGCTCCTCCCTCTAAAAAAGAAGCTTCATTCTCATATGCTTGGATCATGCAATTACATCAAGAAATGTTTGGTGAGGTTTGGGACTGGGCTGGAAAGCTTAGACAAGTAGAATTATCTATTGGGGTTAAAGCATATACCGTTTCTACCGAATTAAAAAAACTTGTTGACGATATTGCCTATTGGAATGAACATAAAACCTTTGACACTTTTGAAATGGCAACACGTATCCACCACCGAGCAGTACAAATCCATCCTTTTCAAAACGGAAATGGAAGATGGTCTAGAATGCTTGCAAATATCTACCTTCGTCAACACAACACTATGCCTGTACGTTGGCAAGAAGATTTACTTGCTAAAGAAAACCCTCATCGAGTTGATTATATTACAGCACTAAAACAAGCAGACAAAGGTAATTATAAAAACCTTATTACCCTTCATAAAAACACCTATTAACAAATCATCTTATTTACTTAGTTTTATAACTAAGTAATTTATATCTAATATCTCACTAGCCTCTTGAATTTAACTCTGATATATAAATTGTATACCTTTTTGTTACAATTTGCAATACATTTTATTAATTGCAAATATTATGCTATGATTACCCCAATCTATTTTAGATAATAAAAACAAAGACAATAAATGCAAAACAATGTTTTCTTAGTATCTGATGCAAGTTATTCTAACATGAGTAAGATCGCAGGATTGGGTGTAGTTAACTTAAACAGCGGCCAAGAATATACTAGCTCAAAAGCACATATTACATCTATCTACCATGCTGAGTGGTACGCCCTACTCTATAGCATTCATATTGCGCTTGAAAATAAACTAGATAATGTCATCTTTATTTATGATCATTCTTCTTTAAAACTTTGCGCAATAAAAAAGTACCTCAAAGATAAAATATCTTGCTTCCAATTCTTATGGTTAAAACGAGTGTATGTCCACAAAGCAGATAGGGTTGCTTATAAGGCCAGAGCCCTTCGAGAAAAACTTTTATGTGCCTCAAGTCCTAAGGCTAAGTTCACACCTATGAAAGGAGAGCTAAGTGATGAAGAACTGTTTAAAAGTTTTCAAGCGAAAGCCTTATTGATACAGTTTCATATTTGTTCTCTTATGACGGACCCAACCAACAAAGAAATAATTTATCATTACCTTAACCATACTCATCCGAAAAAGCTTTACTCTGATGAGAAGCTAAATTATCGTTTTTTAAATTTTATATATTATTTACTACCTGAAAAAGACAGAACCCAATTTTTTCAATATCTTTCCACATTAGTAACTCACAGTCTCAATAAAAAGAAATTTAAGTCTTTTAAAAAAAAGGCCTTATATTTACTGTTACTCAAAGAGACTCTGTTTGTATTCAAGCAACAAACATGCACATCAAAGGAGATAACATGCTAACCAGAGTAGGCTCCATAATGGGCGATAAAAGCTACAAGGGAACACTTCCTAATTTAAAATATGGCGAATTTAGATATTACCCTCACGATAATAAAAATCTAACCTACGCAGGTCGTGAGCTAACCTGTAAAGTATTTAGAAGAATCCTAAAACGCAACTTCCCTCAATATGCACTTGATACTGATGTTTATCAAGGTGTTGAGGAACTTGGGACGATTGGACTTTATACAAAGGGCGATTTATATCAACCTATTGTTATTAATAAAGGCTATATCTGTTTTAAAGAAGCGACTGAACTAGAAGATGGAACTGTTTTCTATCTACATGACGGAGCTATTATTGTTTATAAAGAAAAAGGAATCCCATGCACTTAACAGGACTTATATTGTTTATATTTTCTATATTAGGCTTAATCGTTTGGATAGTAAGTACCTTGTCTCTTTTGGGAAGTAAAGAAACAATTATTAATCGGGAGCTATATGGAATTCCTCTAGAAATTAATATCATGCCACTATTGATAAGTTTAGTACTTATCGCGGTATCTGCTGGAATGGCCTGGGGTTAATTTCTATGTAGACTCTTTTAAGCCCATTGCCAATCAAAGTTGTATTTATTCATTATGGCCATAATTTCATCTTCATCCGCAAGCTTACGTTTTACTCTTAAGTTCTCAGATACTATCATTAATGAAATTCGGGCCGAGGCTTCTGTCCCCTCAGGATAAAATTCTGGATCAGCTTTGGCTTGATCTAGTTCAACTGATAGTCTTTCAAATTCTTCGATATCAAACTCAGGATGATGATCTAAAATCTCTTGTGCTGCTTTTTTAGCAATACCATCATGAACGTACTCATCTATATAACAGGCCTGACACATTCTTTTTATCAGAGATTCGTTATTCATGATTTTCCTTCTAAAATATAGTTTTTATACTTCTTCGCTGTGTTGTATGCAAGACCCGCTTCGTCAGAAACAGATGTTAGAGTGATTTTTTTACGCTGCTCTTTTAAATGCTTTATTGCTGCATCTATTTTTTTCATACTTAGAATTACTTTCTTCTGCGCGGTTTCATCTAGTATTTGTTTTTGCATTTCACTGGCACCAGGGGGTGTTATCTTACTTCGTTTAAATCTTTGTATGGCGGAGGTTATGATTTTATCTCGTGCTAGTAAATCAACTGTATGCGGGCCATCTTTTCTTTTTGAGGGGTCTAAGTTTTGTATTGCAATGGTACTTTGCATTTTTTCAGTTTCTAGCAGTTCTAGTATAAGGGATGCTTCTTCTTTTTCAAACTTCAAGGTTAATACTTTCCTGCAATTAATATTGTTAGTTGCAATAATAGCATGGAAGCTCTTTTATTTGCATTGGGGGTAATATCTTTAGTATAAATTTGCAATTAATTTAATTAATTGCAAATAATATGTTATCATTGTTCCGTATTAAAATATTAACAAACAAGGAGAGCCTATGCTCACAAAAACAGAACTATTAACTTCATTAGATAAACACATCAGATTACGTACTGATACCTCCCTTCATCCTCATCTTTTAAATTCCCAAGTCTTTAAGGAGATGTTGTTTGAAGCCTACTCTTATGAAAAAATAGACCTTAGTAATCCCCCTACCCTTCTTTTATACGCTGTTATGCACCTTTCTCACCGCAAGTATGATTTAAAAGGTATTGATATTAACACCTATATGAAACAAACGCGTTTACAAGTGGATATGCAAAAGTATTGTGAGGAAGTTAAAAATGTTAACAAACTACGCTTTTACAGTATTCAAGTCCCCAAAGAGATTGCGCGTCATATTTCAGCCCAGAAGAAAAACTATCATTACTCAATGAACCCTGCCCTACTTGAGTCTGTTTATTTGAGCGATCCAAGTCCTTTAAGACAAATGCCATGAACAATGAGCCTTATCAGCTTAGAGGCTTTATAAAGGAGAGGTTGATGCTAAGTGAAGCGCTCAAGTCACTTTCCTTTATTACTTCTATTCCCTTGGCTTCTCGTATTGGCCCGCTTAGTTTGTATAAGGAGCTTACGCGTAAAGATGCTCATGTTGATATTAATACCTATAAATACTTTTTATTTGATCTAATAGTAGACTCTATGTTAAGTATTTATAAATATGACCTAAGTGTTGTCCCTAGTGAAGCCTATGTTCACAACAAGGTTTATAATTGCTTAGATCAGTTTAAGCATTTTGAAGAAACTAAGATGATTCTGGAAGAGTTTGCCTATATGGACTTATCTACTTTTGAGTTTATAAAAGATGACATAGAAATTCTTATCCTTGAGTCTTATGTTTTACGGGAGATGGAAATATTTAAGCGTACCGGTGAAACTATCTATGTAGGGGTTACTTCAACAGCGCAGATGGTACGTAAAAAGATAAAGCCAACCAAGCATTATCCGCAAAAGGTATCTATGCTGTATTGTATTTCATTACTGATGGAACTCGTGACACATGGCGCCTTACTTCGTTTGAATGATTCAGACTTTAGAGAGAGTATTTTTATGATGGGCAGTGTTATGAAGCGGTTTGGATTTGGGGAGAGTTTACAAGACGCAAGAAAGTCTATGCAGAGTATTTAAATACTTCCTCCCCTTAAGGAGGTGTATTCTCTTATGAAACTACCACCCAAAACTACTTATAATATATGGCTGTCCAACAATCTTCCATTCACCATTAATCTTTTCAACATCAATAGAAGTCTTGTCACTTGAGCCATCATCTGCAATAATTTCAAAGCGTACATTAACGCTATCCGCTGATTTTTCTTGTACTTCTATAATATTAATATCATCATAACTAAGGTTATCAATCACTTCACTTTGGCAAAACGATTCATCCGTAAAATACTCATTAAACCAATACGACCCTACATTAGTATTTTTGTCATATTTTTTATTATTCTCAAAAATCACAAGGTGTAATAAGCCTTTTCCAGCCTCATCTAAGCCTCTAGAGTAATCTTTCATGAAAGTATCTAAGCTTGGGTATCTTTTATCAAGGGGCTGTCCTTTTTCATAATGGCGTCTTTGAATGTTAAGCTTTTTTTCATCTCTACGACTCATTCCTATTTCCATTAAATAGCTGCCCATCTTCTTTTTAATCTTTTGTAACTTTTTTTTCTCATTTGACATGTCACTTAAACAAGAGCTTACACGTTGATTGACGCTTTTAGCATCTGCCACACTCATAGAGTCTGTAATACCTTCAATGTCTTTATCTGCAACATACTCAAGATAATCTTCAACAAGCGTTCCTTGATCGCTTCCACAGCCGCTTAGGGATAATAAAGCAACACTAAGCAGAACTAGGGGATAGTTAAATTTCATTAGAACACTCCCTTAATAGAATGCGCAAGATTTTTTTGCAAAGGACCCTTGGCCTCATCAAATGTTAGATTCACTTGATTAGCCGTACTTACAACCCTTGCGCGGTATGTTTTCCATTTAACCTTCGAACCTCTTGTAACTTGAGTCGTTGAACCTGAACGACCTTGTTTATTATTAGCAATATGACTTTGAGTTACTGTCTCTCCATCAAGAGGGCGCTCTCTTATTTGGAGGTCTGTTACCATTGTGTAGTATTCATCACTCACAAAGTACTCAACACCCATACCAATTAAGGCACCAATTCCTGCACCTGCAGCAGCGCCACCTGCTGATTTAGTTGTAACACCTCCGACTACGCCACCTACCGCTGCCCCGCCGAAACCACTTTTTAGATATTTTTTACTGGCTTCAGCGTCCATATTATCAATGGCTAAGATATTGGCTTGAACCATAAAAGTTGCTTTTTTTGGATTGGTGATAACATTGAATCCATTTTTTGAAAATTCTGCTGTTAAATATTTTTTTAGTTCCATATCTTTTTCAGAAGTGTTACGCACTTTAATGTAAATTGTTTGTCTTGACTCTTCTACTGGTTCTAAGAAAATCGTCTCACTCATTTTAGTGTGAACTTCTAGTTTACTTTTACCTAAGGCTGTCTTCATTGCTGAACATCCTGTGGTGCTTATAATTGCTGCGCTGCTTAACAGTGCTCCTAATAGTAGTGATTGTAATTTCATTTTTGTTTTCCCTTTTATTGATATAACGTGTTGATTTGGTGTAGTGCGTTGGTTAATTCTTGGAGATCTGTGTCTTTTTGAACTTTGGCTTCAGGAGGAAGTGCATCTTGAAGTAAGGCGTTTATTGCATTAACATCTGTTGCATCTATGCCCTCTTCTTCTTTTATAACTCTTCGGTAGGTAGAAGCTTTACCCTGCATATACTCTAAGCACCCTACTCTGATACCATCTTTAAATATGGCACCATTATTTTTTTCAGCAAGTTTATAAGTAAATTGTTCATCTAAAGAATATGCTTCATTGGCAGATGTAGTGCAAAAAGAAGTTGCTTGAACAGGTGGAATGTCTTGCATTAAAGCTGTTGCTTCAATTTTTCTCATTTCTCTGGCTACATCTATTCCAATGATGTAGCCCTCTTTATAGATGTCCTTTTCAGTCATTAGCATAATGCTGGTGTATGTGACTTGTGTTATTCGCACTTCAGCACACAAGATAAATTCTAAGATGAGAATAAATAATAATGATTTCATATCTTTCCTTCTAGTCCTATAGTGCTACGTACTATAACCGATTGCAACGAAATTATACAGAGGATATTCTTACAAACAAATAAGTGCTATAGGACTAGGTATTCATGAGTGATATAAATATGGACGATATACATATAAAAATAGGTCAAAATGTCTCTATGTACAGGCACAATGCAGGCCTTTCTCAGTTAGCACTAAGCCTAAAGCTTAATCATTCTTCTGTGTCTATTGTTTCTAGTGGGGAGCGGTTTTATAGGAAAAAGCATTTCAATATTGAGCATTTGTTTCAAATTGCCAAGATACTTGAGATTGATGTGTGTAAGTTATTAGCGCAAGACTAATTTTATAAGTTTATAAACGAAGTACTTTAACACTCCCTCTTTTTTGTATATAACTTCTTACCCTACAAGCATAAGAAGCGAAGTACTTTAATACCCTCTCTAATAAATATATAAATTTATTACTTTTTTTGAGCTATTATCACTTAATTACAAAACGAAGTACTTTAACACCTTCTAAACTCTGAGCTAACACTTATTATCTGACTTGAACTTGCTTTAAGTTTGTAAAAACGAAGTACTTTAATACCAAAAAAACAATTTTTTCAATGAATATCTCATTATGAAATATTTAGACGAAGTATTTTAATACCTTTTACGAAGTATTTTAATACTAGTACGAAGTACTTTAACACCCTAAGCGAAGTACTTTAAGCCCCTTAACGAAGTACTTTAGTACTCCTTTGTAGATAGTATAGATATTTACTTTAGTAAATTATAAATATCTATAGACTAACAAAAATTGTTTTGGCAATTTTATTAGTCATTAAGAGAAGGAAGAGCCTTAGTTTTTGTATCCAGTGCAATATTTATAAATATATTATCAGTTCCCTTATAATAAAATATTTCTTTCTTTGAGTTATACTCAATGCCAAAGGTCTTAAAAAGTTCAATATTTTCTCTTAATGTTTTCTTTGCTGTTTGCAGTGTTCTAATACTGGCAGGTAAAGGGAAACCAACTGTTTCAAGTACATTTTCTAATGAAAGGTTTAACGCTTTATGTGTAAAGAAAAATCGAACAATTGATTTAACCAAGGGAGACTCAATAGCAATAAGATCTGGAAGCTTGCTTGAATAATTAACAGATAAGCCTTTCTCATAAAATTCAACATAATTAGAATCTAGTATGATTCCAAATAAATCTTCTTGTGCTGAGTAAGCTTTTTTAAGGATTATTCTAAAATCAATTTCGTTGCCGGTATTATCCTTATATTGAATACGACAATCTGCGATTTCATCTAATTTTTGTCTAAACCATTTTAAGTTTTTGCTTTTTTTGCTTTTATCTTCTTCCGTTGGGTCCTGATTATACATCTTTGAAATTTCTGATTGAGAAAAGTATAAAGCAATGGTTCCATCGTCTAAGCGTTTAATTTTTTTCTTATAAGTAAAAATTAAATCCATAATATCTTTGTGAGTTTGAGTTAATAATCTATTTCGAATTTCAACTTGTCCCCACTTAGTCTTTATAATTCTTACATTATTATTCTTTTTAAATTCAATCACAGCGGAAGATTGCGGGGGCAACTGTTTAACAGGTGCATAAATTGGAACACGTAGTTCTTCAACTGTACTTGTAGAGTATTTAATTTTTTCTTCAACAGTGGCAAATAAACTGCCCTGAGAAGATTTTTTTATATTTGACATTCCATCTCCTAATTTAAAAGTTCTTCTATAATTTTCAAATGCTTCATAAGCTCAGTTTTAATATCTGCAGAAATACCTTTAGTATTTATTTTAATACTACTATTAGAATGAGTAACTCTTTTTAGAGTCACTTCTTTTTTTATTGAAAGGTTCTTAAGCTCATTTAATGCGTCATCTCTTTTAAAGTTTTTAATTGTATTAAAGGTCACTAGTTGCTTCTCAATAGGTACTTTATTAAGAGCAGCTAAAACAGTTGCATCTTTGTAGTTAATATTTTTCACCTCTTTAAGTAAATCAACGGAGAGCTTAAGGATAGATAATAATTTTGAGACCCTACTTTGTGATAGGCCTATACTTCGTGATAAGTCTTCTTGAGTGTTAACCACCTTCATTTTAAGCACCTTATCCAAGGCAATAGCTATTTCAATCGGTGACATGTCTTTTCTTTGTAGATTTTCAACGATAGGTGCAATAACAAGATCTTTTTCTTTTAAAGAGTCAATCACAGTTGCTTCAATACTTTCTTTATCAAGGTAAGCATACGCGGCAGCTCTTCTATGTCCAAATACTATAGTATAGGTTTCATCATTATTATTAAGAACAGTAATCGCTTGCAACAAACCATTTTCTCTTATTGAATCAGCAAGCTCTATAATATTTTTTTCATCCATTTGAATTCTTGGTTGGTGGGGGTTTGAAATAAGTGCGTTTAAGTTAATGAGTGTTTTTCTTTTTTCTTTTTTTGGAATTGAATCTGTTAAGCTAGCATCTTCAAAGACCTCACTTGCCAGGCTAAAATCAATCTTTTTTCTTTTTGCCATTATTTTTTCCTTTTTCTTTTAAGTTTGTAAGGTTCAATATCTAAATCTAATTTTTGAATAATTTCATTAATCAAAGTCTTTATTTCAAATGATGAGTCAGAAGCATCATCAAATTCGCAAACGCTAAAACCATGCCCTAAAGATATCGAAAAATCAGAACGTCTACGAATCACGCTTGTCAGAAGTTCAAATTGATCAGAGGCGGTATTTATAAATTCAGAAATATCTTCAAAGTTTTGTTGAGAATGATGAATCTTATTTAAAACAACATGAGTTTTAATATCCCGACCTACTTTCTGTGAGACTTCTTTCAAAATCTTTTTATATTTTTCTAAACCAATGATTTCAAGAAACTCTGTGGACACAGGAGTAAGAATAAAATCAGAAGCATATATGGCAACTCTGTTTAGACCACTATCAAATCCTCCAGTATCAATTACTGTGATTCTTTCATCTGAGTCATTATTTAGATATTTAATAAAATCTTTATTTTCTTCAAAGCTATGAATAGTGAGTTTATTTTGACCAAATTTTGAACGAATTACGTTACAAGCAGTGAGGGTTTGCTGCACATCTAAATCCACAACTTCTACGGGGTAAAGCTTACTTAATTCGACAGCTATATTATAAGCGAGAGTACTCTTACCTACTCCGCCCTTTTGATGTGACACGCTTATTATCATTTTAAGCCTTTTGAATTATTCCATGAACATAATTGAATAAAATATTCCCATGAACATATAAAGGAGTATAACATAAAGTCTCGATTATTCCATCAACATAATTAGTGTTTTCCTTGTAAATTATTCCATGAACATAATTCTATTGCAAGATAAGCACTTATTTAGATAAAATACCCATAATAAAGGACCTGTATGCAAGATAAAACCTATGATATTTCTATAGAAAGAACAGTGCTATCATCTTTAATTTTTGATTTTGAACAACATAAGTTGAAAATCAACACAATTAAAGGCGAGATGTTTTTTTTACCAATTCATAAGACAATATTTGAGTTGATTGTTGATATGGATAAAAAAAGTAAAATATTTGATGAAAATATTTTACGAAGCATACTAGGATCTCAAAGTGAAGAAGAACTTTTAAATATCATTTCTTCAACACCACTTTCCAATCTTGAAAGTTATATAGAAGTACTGGCAGACCTTTCACTAAAAAGACAAATTACTAAACTGGTACATGATTTAGGAAGCGAAGCAGGGCATAGTTCAGGAAGTGAATTACAAAATAAATTATCTAATTTAAGTAATGAATTAAAAACTTATCAAAGTACACCTCTTTTAGAAATAGAAAATATCAAAGAGATAGAGGCCAATGAAACGGAGTTTATTTGTAAAAGTTGGCTTCCCATTCCAAAACGAACTGTTTCATTAATAACAGCACCAGGAGGAACGGGAAAAAGTTGGCTGGTACTTCAACTTGTATTACGCGCAATTAAAGAAAAAGATGTAAAAAAAGCTTTTTTATGGTTATCTGAAGACCCAAAAGAAATTACAAAACATAGATTTGATAAGGTGTTTAACGAAGTTCTAAAATACAGTGATGAAACAATTAAAGAAAAAATAGATATATCAAGTTCACCAACTATTCAATTTATATATGAAGATCAAAGAAGGGTGGAAATATCTCCATCT
>NVXJ01000031.1 GCA_002733885.1 Arcobacter sp.
GCTAATACTCTTACCCAAGCCGCACCCGCAACCTTTGCATCCGCTAAGATATACACACCGATATCGCCATTATAAGAGCCGAAATGTTCCTCATACTGCTGTAACTTAGGAAAATCACTAAGAGGCTTATCACCCTTATCTAAATGCGCTGCATAATACAGTAACTCTTTTGCTAGGTATTGCTCACTTGAGCGTAAAAAATATAATTCTTGATTCATCTTGACATTATACCTATTTCACTTAAGTGCATCTATAAAAATCCTATACTCACTCAGCGATACAAGAAGTTTGCTATTACGAGGCGGGTACGCGCGGGAGCTATGAATAGCTTCAAGCGTACCAAACGAAGTAAGAGTGGATTTCTTGTATCGCCCTACGGGAGGCTTTTTAGAGATGCACTTCAAACAGTACAAGCAGGCATTTTTGCATAAAGTTTGCATTATCATCTGATATCATAAGATACACATTATCATATAGCCGTGTCATCCCCTCAAAGTTATCCAAGGCCCATCCCTTTGTGCTTTTTAAAGAGGCTAAGGTCTTCTTGGAACACAGACTCTTATCACAGTTCATAATATCTACCTTACTTAAAGTGATGCTATGTCCTTGTAAAAAACGAAACTCTCTTTCTAAGACTAATAAATTATTATCAGGCATTATTTCTATTGAAGTGACCTTTCCATCAGCCTTAAACTTCCATCTTTTATGCAGTGAATATAAGGTATGGTAGTTTTTATCTTCATGCTTTAATGCCCCTTCGGGAAGGGTAATAATGCCAAAGATATTATGTTGAACTACGGCTTCTAAGGCCCTGTTCTTTTTTTGATAGTTTTTTATATCTTTTAAGATAGAAGCTAAAGGGAAGTTTTTAATTTTTTTGGCTTGAAAGTTAAATAAAGAAACCTTTGGGTCTCTTTCAAAGGAGATGATAAGGCCATCCTTATTTAAGCTCATCCCTTCTGCATCATTATGTTTTAATATCTTATCTTTCTTATTTTTTAAGACCCTAGCATCCACTATTTTTAAACTCTGAATTTTTTTTTCTTTGATATCAAGGTCAAGATTAAAAAGATATCCCCTATCACTTAATGCATATAAGCCTTTTTCCTTTGAATACGCTAAGGCTGAAATACCAGAAAATTCTATTTTATTAACACTATCAAAGGAGAGTTCTTTGACATCTAAGATAGTAATACCTTCAATCTCACGGGGGTGATAGGAAGTTGCAAAAATATTAAAATCTTTTATCTGCGCACTTAGGCAAACAGATAAAAGAAGGCTTAATAATAATTTATTTATAACTGCTTCCTTTATTTAAAAAAACTATTCATCTTTTCTCTAACTATGGCTTCATTATCTACATACTGGATGCATTGTWTACCCTCAAGTTCTAAACAAATCTTTTGCCATAAAGGAGTATGCCCATCTTTTGATGTTTTTTTTCCAAGAAGAAAGACCATTGCGTGTGCATATTCATGAGGTATGACCTCATTTATCATATAGTCTTCGCTTTCTTTAAAACGTTTTTTATTTAGATAAATTTTGATTTCATTATCCTTATAAACTGTTAGCCCATATAAGTTACTGTGAAATTCATCTGAGATTATTAAGGGGATAATAGGTCTTAATTGAAACCTTTCATTTATGAGAGAAAGGGCCTTGTCTTCCGCTTTTAAAACACGTGTCTGGGTCTTTTGTGAAAGGGGATTTTCTTTAAAAGAAGTGCTTTTGTACCAGTTAGACACTAGATAAGCTATGGCCAAGGCCATCAAAAAGATGAAAAACCTTTCTAAGGTCTTGGTAAACTTCATTCCCAGTCTTTATACTGAGCATTCTTATGTTTGTCTTTTTTGTAACGTCTGTTATTATTACTTTGGTCTAACTTATTAGCGGCTCTTAAAATAGTACTTGAAATCTCATCTATATTCAAATCRCTCGTTGCCAATTCTTTCATCTTTTTTACTAAGTCTTCTAATTGTGTTAGTTCACTTTTGTACAAGGCAATAGGGTCAGTTCTATCAAGATATTTTGAATTATTAACAATACGCTTAATATAATTTTCTTTACTGGGTTCTTCACTCTTTGTTAAATACGAAATAACACTATTAAAAAAGCGCTCTATTAGACGTATATAACGCAGTCTTTGAGCATTTTCTACTCTTTTTTCTGATGCCATGAAACCTCAATTATTATTATTTTCTATATTTGAGTATAATTTTATCGTAAATTTACTAGAGGACATATTATTGAAAAAAATACTAAGCATTTTATTATTACTTTTAAGCTCTTCATTTGCCGAAGTCCTTAACCAGTACCCTAGCCCAGAACTACTAAATTCAGGTATAACCATCATAGATATTCGTACCCCTGCTGAATGGAAAGACACGGGTCTTATCAAGGGCGCGGTACCCATTACCTTTTTTGATGAAAGAGGTAATTATGATGTATATGTTTTTATGAAAGAATTAAAGGCACATGTCAAAGAAAATCAAGAGTTTGCCCTTATTTGTCATGTAGGAAGTCGTACCTCTCTACTGGCTGACTTTTTAGACCAAGAGTATCATATGAAGGTTATCAACCTACTTGGTGGTATGGACTACCTTCACAAAAAAGGCTATAAAACAGTAAAGTATGAAGCTAAATAAATGAAACTATCATTTAAAACCATCCTCAATGTTATCTTTGTTATTTTAACAAGGGTCATTGTTATTTTTACACTTATAGGCCTTATTTTATATGGGCTWKAYCKKATTTTAGACCTTCTTTTAAATTAAGGGGGGCCTTAAACTCCCCAAAGCATTTTTGTTTACTATTTAGTCATAATATTATTATATAATTAAATTAAACGCTAAACAACTTTTTAAGAAAAGCTTAGTATAATAAAGATCTATACAAGAAGTGGTATAAATATTGGGGTAATATGAAGACAAAAAAATTTTCTCAACTACTTGAAAAAAATTCCGACTATTATGAGCTTATGGACAGTATGCTCAATGGGTACGCAATTAATGAGATAATTTTAAACTATAAACATGAACCTATTGACTACCGTTTTTTAGAGGTTAATGATACCTTTGAAGAGTTTACAGGGCTTAAACGTGAAGATATCATTGGTAAAAATGTTTTAGATGTTTTTCCTAAGACTCAAGAGTCTTGGATACAACTTTGTGCAGATGTTTCTCTCAACCAAAAAGACATCTGTACCGAATATTATTCCAAAACTCTAGATAAGTATTATAATGTCCGTATACAAAGTAGAGAAAAAGGTATCTTTTTAACTATTTTTAATGATATAACCTCTTTAAAGCAAGCCCTTCAAGAAGTACAAAAACAAAAAGATTCCTATGAAACCCTTTTCAATAGTGTGAGAGTGGGTCTTATTCGTACATCTTTAGATGATGGAAAGATTTTAAAAGCAAATCCAGCCTGTGCTGAAATGTTTGGTTTTGATAGTCTAGATGAATTTATGAATACCTCTGTACTTGAACTTTACCAAGACCCAGAAGATAGAAAACAACACAGGGCCAAACTCCTACGAAATGGAAAACTAAACCATACCACCTTAGAGATGAAAAAAGCAAACAATAAAGTGCTAACACTGGCGGTAAGTTCTACCTTGCATTATGCAAACAACCTTCCTATTTGGATAGATTCAACCATACAAGACATTTCAAAACAACAACGAGCTGAAGAGAAGTTAGAAATGAACAGTATTGTTTTTGAACATACCCTTGAAGCTGTTGTGATTTCGGATGAAAACCATAAGATACTTACGGTGAACAAGGCCTTTACTGATATCACAGGATACAGTAAAAAAGAAGTTGTTGGAAAAAAATTTACCTTATTATGGTGTGAGGACAAGAAGAAACAAAACTTATCCGACAATATCTTAAAAGAGCTAAAAGCAAATGGCTCATGGCAGGGAGAGGTTAATAAACGTCATAAAAAAGGTCACCGATTTTCTGCTCACCTTAGTGTAATTGAGGGAGAAAAATCAAAAAATGTGAAGCATTATATTTCTATGTTTTATGATATTACCTACCGTAAAAAGAGTGAAGATAAGCTCTATCAACTTGCACATTTTGACACCCTAACAGGCCTGTCAAACCGACATGCCTTTATGGACCGTTTAAAAGAAAGTGTTGAAAAAGCAAAACGATATGAACATAAATGTGCTGTCTTTTTTATGGACTTAGATGGCTTTAAAGCCATTAATGACACCTATGGTCATAATGCAGGAGATGAAGTCCTCAGTACTACGGCTAAAAGATTGAAAAAAATTATCCGAAAATCAGACATGGTTGCGAGAATGGGTGGGGATGAATTTACTATTATTATAGAAAATTTCTCAGATATTCGTTCTCTTACCATTCTCGCTCAAAAAATGATAGATACCGTCTCAAATGAGATTGTTTTAAAAGACGATAAGTTAAGTGTCACAACTAGTATAGGAATTAGTATTTACCCAGATGATGCCTGTAATCTTGACGCGGTTTTAAAGCATGCTGATAATGCCATGTATAGAGCTAAAGAATTAGGAAAGAATAATGTCCAGTTTTTTACCAAAGAATTAAATATAGACTCTGTTAATCAAATGATTTTTGAGATGGAGTTACGTCATGCCCTTGAAAAAGACGAAATGTTTATTTTCTATAAACCTCGAATTTGTCTAAAGACAGATAAAATTTTAGGATTTGAAGCGCAACTGCATTGGGAAAATGAAACTTATGGAAAGATTTGTTCACAAGATTTTATGCCAGTAGCCATGCAAAGTGATTTTGTACATGAGCTTTTTACTTGGAGTATGAAAACAGCTATTTCACAAGTTAAGCGCTGGCAAGAAAAGTACAATGTAGACCTTAGTCTTAGCCTTAGTATCCCCGATAAACAACTTATGCTAAGCAGCTTTAACACAAGTTTGTCTGCACTTTTCAAAAAATATGAATTTAATCCTCAGCATTTGCATCTTCAAATTCAACAAAATTCTTTAATGCAAGAAAAAGTATTTAAAAGATTAGAGTCCTTACAGAACAAGGGTGTTCAATTTATCGTTGAAAACTTTGGAAAAGGGATATCTTCTGTTTCGGACTTACATAAGTTGCCTATTTATGCTTTTAAAATTGATGAAAGTTTTGTGCAAGATTCGAGCCAAGACCTAATGTTACGTTCACTTATACAGTTAGGCAAGGTGATGGGTGTAAAGTTAATTGCTTCAGGACTTAACGAAGAAGGTTCTATACAAAGTTTAAAAGAGCTTGAGTGTGATCAAGCCCAAGGTATTAAGCTTTATCCTGCTCTAAGCCCTGAGGGAACAACTCTCCTACTAGCTCGAACTAAGACGTAATTTCAACACCCTTAGCCTTAGCAATTTCTGATAATAAACCACCCATTTTCTTAGCCGCTTCAATCATCTCATCATCTGAATGTTCTTCTAAAATCATCTTAGCGATGTCAGGTAAAACTTTAATATATACCTCTTTAGCATCTTCATATGTAATTTTTCCATCTTCAATATTTGTCGCGGTTGAGTGCAGTACCATAGCCAATCCAAGAAACAATTCTTGGGAGTTTAATTCAACTTGTTCATTTTCCATTTTTTTTCCTTAATAGAGGAACTCTATTTGCTTTAATAAAGAAATTATACTCAAAAGAACCATGCATTTAAAAGAACCTTGTAAATAAAGGTCTAAACAATGTAAGTTCTTGCTAAAGGAAATATATTGAAACTTGTTGATGCCTTATCATTAAAATTCAAACTTTATATTCTTTTAGCCCTTATTATCTCGGGTGTATTACTCACTTCAATGATTGGGTACTTTAATATGCATAAGATGAAAAACAACCTTGATGCCTTGTATTTTGGTAGTTATATCCCTGTTAGTGAGCTTTCTAAAATACAAAATGCCTACAACAAAGACATTTCTCTTGCCTTTTACCAACTCAAAAGCTCCCAACTAAACCCTGCTATTGCAGCGGCTAAGATAGACCTTAGTCGACACAAGATAGCTTCTCTTTGGAAATCATATAAGTCACATTTTAAACGTGATTATGAACTTTCCTACCTTGAATATGCTGACGAAGAGGTACAAGTATCTATAGCCTACTTAAAGAAACTCAGCGCAGCCATTAGTTCAAGCTCTCATGAAAACCTTATGAAACTCTCATCAGCCACCCTTCTTAATAAGGTAAATAAAATGAACAGCGTTATTGACAATATTCTTCAGTATGAAAATGATATTGCGCAATATGAAAGAAAGATGCTTATTCTGACTTATGATGAGACCTTATATAAGCTTTTGGCTGTTTTAATCTTTGTTATTGCGGCTGCCGTAATTATCATGGTGCCTATTTTTAAAAGTATTCAAAATAGTGAGTACAGTCTTATTTATGCTTCAAAAAAGCTACAGGCTGCGAATAAAAAACTAGAAACTGCTTCTATTACTGACGCGCTAACAGAACTCTTTAACAGGCGCTACTTCAACCTTGTTTATAATAGAGAGCTGACACGCTGTATACGTGATAAAAAGCCCTTATGCTTTATGATGCTTGATATTGATTATTTTAAGGGTTATAACGATGCTTATGGGCATTTGCAAGGAGACGCTAGCTTAAAGGCCGTTGCTACAATAATGAAGCAAACCCTTAAACGTCCTAGCGATTATCTGTTTCGTCTTGGTGGGGAAGAATTTGGTGTATTGATTTCTGATATAAGCGAAGAGAAGGCCTATCATATGGCACAAAAGCTTCGAGAAAATATCTTGGCTTTAAAGATTCAGCATAAGGGAAATAAGGCTAACGCTTACCTTAGTATTTCCATTGGTCTTGTAAACCTTTATCCTAATCAGGCCACCGAGTCTGAACCTATTCTTCAAAAAGCAGATGAGAACTTGTATAAGGCAAAAGCAGCAGGTAGGAACTGTGTTATCTCAAGTGATATGCAAGGACCTATCAAACCTATTAATAATATTTCCGCCTAAGAACCCTTCTTTAGTAAAACTCAACAACTGATAATAGTTATCAAAATAATATCTTCTTAAGACTATACTGCTACTATTCTTAAAATTAAAATGATAGTAGTTATCATTATAAAAGGAAGAATATGTCCGTATTAATCATTGGTGGAGATAAGGTCAAAGGAATCATTTCAAGGCTTTATGAATTAGGTGTCACAAAGCATAAGCATTGGGATTCAAGAAAGAATTCAACCTCTCATAAGCGCATACCAGCAGATACAGATGCCATTATATTATTAACAGATTTTTTAAAACATAATTCTATGTTCCAATTTAAAAAAGAGGCTAAAAAGAAGAACATACCTTACATATGTTCACGTCGTGGTATTTCAAGCGTTGAAACAAAGTTTAATGCCTTTTTACAAGAACACCAAAAATCTCTTAAGTAAGTAGATTACGCGCCATAAGGGTAAAAGGCAGGTCATGAAAGGTCTTTGTTTCACTCACTTCAATAAAGCCTAGTTTTTTATAAAAACCGAGGGCCTCTTCAAAGGCACCTACGGTACAAATATCTTCTTTGGTGTTTTTAAAGGCATGTTCGCATAAACTTTTCCCAATCCCTTTATGAACTTCTTTAGAAAACAAAAATGCAATATGATAGGGGCTTTCAAGCTCTATTACACCTTTTATATCCTTATCTTTAGTATAAATATAAAAGATATTATTGCTTAAAAAACGTTTTTGAAGGGAGTTTAAAGAGATAAGTTCTTTAAAAGAACATTGTCCTTCTTTTGTGTACTTAGCTTGCATCTTTTGCTCAAAAATATCAAGCATAAGCTGAGCAATAGTTTCTAAATCTTCATACTCACCTAGTCTTATCATTTTTTCTTAAACCTAAACCCTTCTTTAGCAAAAAGCTCTTTTAAACGCTCTTTACAATTTCCTTGAAACTCCATAAAGTCATCCTTATAAGCACCCCCTGCACCCAAAGATTTTTTTATCTTTTTTAAAAGTGCAACCGTCTCATCTTTTTTTATCTGAAATGGGCCAATAAGCGTAACGGGTTTACCCTTTCGTTTTTCAAACTTAAAAACTAAAAAATGTTTAGCGGGTTCTATTATCTCTTTTTTTGAAAGGACTTTTTTACCATTAACTTCATTCCATTCATCTTCCCACGAAGCACCCATATTTAAATCAAGTTTTATACCCTTACTCACTCATCTCTCCAATATACTCAAATCGCTTTACTCTTTTTCCCTCATAATTCACCTCTTCAATAAACATAGACAAGGGTCTAATCCATAAAGAAAAGTCACCATAAAGTGTTCTATAAACCACATATTCTTCTTCTGTTTCGCTGTGTCTTGCAATTTCAATGACCTCATATTCTGGCCCCTTGTAGTGCTTATATTTTCCTGCTTTTAAAATGACATTAGTCCTTTTAATGGATTTGATGAAGAACTCGTATCAAGGTTAATACCTGATAAGGCATCTTGCTTTGAGTTTAGTAAGCTTCCTGCTCCACCAAGATTAGAACTTAGTCCATCACTTGAACCTGAAACCTTTTTCATAACACCTTCTTTTAACTTTTTCTCAAAGTCTTTACTCACCTTAGAAGCCATAGACTTAAGACCCGATGAAAGCTGCTTATCTAAATCACTTTTAACCTTGATAGATGGCTTAGAAACATCTCCCTTAAGAGATATCTCTATCTTAAAGGCATGAATAGATTTAAGAAGCTTATTAACAAGATCTTGTGAAGGCATAGAAATATTAACCTTCTTTACTTTTATACTAGACTTTGCTGAAATATCTTTATCAAGAATCTGCCCTTTAAAGACCATATCACTCACACTATCTTTCATACTCATAGACCCAAGCGTATAATCTGTCTTCTTAAAAGCATAAACCTTAATATTAAAATCTGTTTTGGCAAGGTCTTCACGTCTGTCATCAATGATATTTGCCTTAATAGACTTATATTCACTTCCCTTAGCATCAATAGTAATAATCATAGGTTTTGCATATAGTTTTTGATTAGAAGAGAGGTCTTTTACATTAACTAAAACCATGTCATCTTTTAACTTCACACTTATCTCTGCTTTTTTAACTAAAAGTTCTGGAATATTAGAATGATTTGCATACTTAATCCAACGACCCTGCCCTCTAGGAGGTCTTACTTCTTCAACTTTTTCAGTCTTATCCTCAGATATATAGGGTTTAGCCATCTCATAATATTTCAAGGCCATTTTCATGTAGTTTCCAATCTTATCATCAATAAGCGTTCCTACTAAATTAGCCCCACCTCCTGCATTTAGTGAATACTTCTTTTTAAGTCTATTAATATCTTGGGAAGGAAGGCTTTTCAAATTCATTATACGTTTTTGAATGTTTTTTTGATCGGCTATAAACTCTTTTTGAAGCTTTGCGTATCTTGTTTTAAGATTTTGAATCTTTGTTTTTAAAGCAGTTACATCCTTAGACAAAGAGGCTATTTTACTTAGGTTGCCTCCCTTAAGTGAGTTTTCTAGCTTTTTGGCATCTGCCTTAATCTGAGAAACCTCGTCAGCCTTCTTCAAGTCATCTGATATCTTTGTCCACTTATTTTTAGTGGCTTTGATATCTTCCTTTAAAGCCTTCGTTTCCCTTAAGGTTTTTAATTCTTCTTTTGCCAAGATATCATCTACATTTGGAAGGGTAAAAGGATTTAAAGTGCTAGAGACACTTTCTTTAGACGAGGTACTTTCATTTGATGATGTATCTTTACTTTCTTCATAAGCTTGGGCAACTGTCTTACGTTTAACATCAAAACTCAGCTCTTTGACCTTTAAAAGTTCAATCATTAGTTTCTTTTCAACTAAGGCTGAAAGACCTAGGTCAAAGGCTATTTTGTCAATTTGAACAAGGTTATGGCTAAGATTATCCTTATCTGCAATTTCTAAACCACTTAGTGAAACACTCAAGTTAGTTAAACTTGAGCTAAAATCTTTTAAAGTAACTTGAGACTTCAAGGTATATGAAAGTCCTTTTTCAATCCCCATCTTTGCAAGTGGGTCAAAAAGAAGAAGCATAAAAATAAGTATTATTGCGCTTAAACCACCAAAGACACCCAGTCCCCACCAACGAAAGACAGAGGTACTTGTAGATTCTTCATTAAAAAGCTTCATCCACCTTGTTAGTTTCCACTCATTTAATTTTTCACCAATTTGCACTCTATAAAGACTAATAACCTTATTTAAAACAAACATTAAAGGAAGGGCAAGAACCGCAGATACGATCAAAGAACCTGTAACTAAGGTATAGTTAAAAGCAGACCAGCGAAAAAGAACAGAGTTATAAAGACTAGTAAAAAAACCATTTAAACTCTCATTTGTTAGAACAGAATATCCTATGCTTTCAAACACAGGGTCAAAGAGATAACCAATTCCCGAAAATATTACAGAAAAAAGTAAAAAGAGTCCGAAATTTAAATTAAAGATGAGAGCAAGAAAGAGAAAGTCAAACATTAATAAAGAGTTTGATGGTAAAAAACCTGTAAACATGGCTAAAACAATAGCACCTGAAAGTTGCCAGGATTTGCCTGAAGAGTTTAAAGCCTTAAAAAGCTTACGAAAAAAATTAAACATATTTCTGTCCTCAAAATAAAGTAGTATATTCTACACTAAAATTGAGACAAAAAAGAATTTATTTAAATTATTATAAAACTTTTTGATGAAGATAGGAAATACCTTCTTCATCTAATTTATCCGCTACTACCTTGCACAAAATAGGGTTTTTACAAAAGATATCATTATCATATAAGACAACATAAATCTCATCCCCTTTTTGTAAAAAGGTATTTTCTCCATAATGGGTATAGCGTGTAGCCCCAATACTAATTAGCATTTGCTTTGGATATCCACATTCTTTTATATATAAAGAGATGTCTTCAAGAGGGCCATTATCTTCTTGGGTGTTTATCTTATCTTGTATCCATTCAAGAAGCTGAGTGTAAAAATAAGAATAACCTGAGATTTCTACATCTTCACCATAACGGTAAACATCCCCATTTCTACGTAAAAAAGAAGAGATACGCCAGTTATCAAGCATCCCCCCTTCTTCAAACTTATCAAGAGCAATAAGATTCTCACAAATTCCCTTAGTTGCTTCTCCCCAATTTTTCTTTTCAGAAATTTTCTTAGCACCTTTACGACGGATAGAACAGTCATTATAAGCACCAAAGTGTGTTGGCTTAATATCTACTACCTTTCCATCCTTATAAGTCATATCGCATAAAAGAGCCACTTCTGGTTCAGCTTGAATATTTTCATCTAAGCCGTGAAGTTCTYGTTTTTTTGAGGAAAGAGGATACTCTGATAATATAGCTTTATTGGCATTTGGAAGATAAAAAGGAAAAATACCCTTAGGGGCATTTTCATCTTCAACCTTAACATCTTTAAAGTCTTCCGCCTCGCCAGCTTGATCTAAGTGCAAGGCAAAGTTTCCTGCAATTCCTAAACCTAAAATATCTTTGAAATCCATCATATATCCTCTTACTCTCATCCATTTACCCTTCCCCTTAAGCGAAGCGTTCTGTTCTCATAAATCAGCTAAAAGCTAATTTACTAGTGCCCGTGAGTCTCAGCGAACTCTTCATACGTTCCTTTGAAATCTGTCACAGAACCATCTTTTTCAAGTCTAATGATACGAGTTGCAAATGCGTCAAGTAGCTCTCTATCGTGAGAAGCACATATAACATTTCCTTCAAAGTCACGAAGCCCTTCTCCAAGAGCAATAATAGCTTCAAGGTCAAGGTGGTTGGTAGGTTCATCAAGAACTAAAAAGTTTCCTTCTTCTAGCATCATCTTAGACAGCATCATACGATGTTTTTCACCACCAGAGATTTTTTCAACAGACTTTTCTTGTTGCTCACCATTAAAAAGCATACGTCCAAGACAGTTACGGATTTCAGCAATTTCACGCTTAGGGTCAAAGGCTCTTAACCAGTCATAAAGTGTTCCCGCACCCGTAATTGTTTCAACAGTATCTTGTGGAAAGTATGAAGACTCAATGGTTGCGCCCCAGTTTACTGTTCCRGWMSTTKGYTTTATYTCTTCCATAATAATTTTAAGAAGGGTTGTTTTTCCAATACCATTTGTCCCGATAATCGCTACTTTTTCACCCGGTTCAAAACGCAATTCAAGGTTTCCAAGAAGAGGACCCTCCCCTGCACCATAATCATGAGAAATATCAAGAATTTCTAGTGCTTCACCACCCATTGAACGTTTTGCTTTAAAAACAATAGACGGATCACGACGAGACGAAGGCTTAATGTCTTCAACATTAATTTTATCAAGTTGCTTTTGTCGTGAGCTTGCTTGTTTTGCCTTAGATGCATTTGCCGAGAAACGACGAACAAAGGCTTCAAGTTCAGCCTTTTCTTTTTCTGCCTTATTTTTATCTGTTTCAAGTTGCTTCATCATAACTGTTGAGGCTATGTACCATTCATCATAATTACCAGTAAATTGACGAATCTTTTGATAATCAACATCAAGGATATGCGTTACTACTGAGTTAATGAAATGTCTATCGTGAGAAATTACAACTAAGGTACCCTCATGACGCTTAAGTTCATTTTCTAACCAACCAATCGTATCAATGTCAAGGTTGTTCGTAGGCTCATCAAGAAACAACACCTCAGGTTTTGGATATAAAACTTGAGCTAAAAGTACCTTGATTTTTGTTGATGATTCAACTGTAGACATTAGGTTGCCATGTATCTCAGAAGGGATACCAAGGTTTTCTAACATCTTAGTAATATGAACATCATACTCATAGGTAGGGTCTTCTTCAACACAAATAGTTTCTAGCTCAGCAAGACGGTTGTTTGTCTCATCTGAATCAAAATCACCTGTTTCATACAGTTCTTCTTTTTCTTTTGTTGCATCATATAAACGCTTGTTTCCATAAAGAACTGTGTCCATAACCGTGAAGTTTTCAAATGCAAATTGATTTTGCCCAAGAACGCCGACTTTTAGACCTGAACCGATAGAGATATCTCCCTCAAATTCATCAATCTCACCTGAAAGAATCTTCAAAAAGGTAGTTTTACCTGCTCCATTTGCTCCAATAAGACCATAACGCTTGTGTTGGTCTAGCTTAAGGTTTACATTATCGAAAAGTACACGCGAACCAAAACGCATGATTAAATTGTTAACTGATACCATCTATTTACTTCCTTAGTTTATAGTTTCTTATACAAGGTTGTTTTTTAGTAGAGACTAAAACACTCTATAAGAAACTCTTTTTTATTTTAAGTTCGCGATTATATCTAAGAGTATGTTAATAGTGGTTGAGTTTTAACAATTGATCTTAGGAAGTTCACATAGTGTGAATACTCAGCAACTAACTTAAATAAAACTTTGCATCTTAGATTTAATAACTGTATTTATTAGTTATTGTTATTTTATATGCTAGTATTTTATATTAATTTTAGGAGTCAGTATGAAGTCTTTTATTTTATTTTTTTCCTTAATTTTATTTATTTGGGCCTTTGATGAGTCAGAACAAATCAAGGTGACACATCCTTTACAAGATACCAAAAGTACTCAAAAACTTTTAGAAGCCATGCAGGCTGATATAAAAGTTTACTTATACCAAACACCCTTATCTTCTTATGATTATTTTGATAAGAACTGTGCCAAGCTTAAATCTCAAGTGCTTATTACTTGGATTCATGGAGATATTTATCTTGAGACCTTAGCCGCCGGTGAGACGCCCGATATTCGTGCCACTTTAAATAAGGGGCAAAATACTCATCTGGGCGATTATAGATATGATATGTTCACCCTTCTTTCTGACTTACTTTTAAAGATGCAAGAAGATTCAGATTTTTCAGGTTCAAAAGAAAAGGCTATCTTAGGTACCTTTGTAGATGGGTACTTTGAAAAGCTGCAAAACCAAAAGCTTCAATGTCCTTGTATTGATGATGCCTTAAGTAATGTTAAAGAGAGTGATCTTCTTATTCAATATACTAAGGTTAAAGATGAGAAACGTTTTTTCAACACCCGAATAAAATCTCTTTCTAAGGTGTCTAAAAATTCAACTAAAAACCTAAAAAAAGAGATGAATAAATATTTTTCATCTTTTAAATTTCTTCCTATTAAAGATATTGTTATGGATGAGTTTGGAAACTACCTTTTATTATGCGAAGGAAAGACCGACAAGATTAATGATGATATTATCTTTATAGTATCGGCTAATACTGTACCCGTAAGCTATCAGGTTAATGCCAAAATGAAAAATAATTATTTAAAGAAGAGTTTACTCAATAAACATGAGGTTATGCAGAGTTTTAATCAAACAGCATATGCTGCAATAGTACGGGTAAAAGGCCAATCATTTTTTGTAAATAAGTTAAACCCTTCTTTAAAGCTTGAGCCTCAGTCTGAAAAAACACGTGCTTATAAAAAGTATGCTTCTGCCCTTGGCTTTATGTTAGCAAAGTTTCATTCTAATCCAGACTTAAAATCATGCAAGAGTTTTAGCAATAAACTTAATAAGCAGGTGAAAACTCGCGTAGTAAAAACAGAACTTATTTCTATGGTATATTCATATAATGAGACCTTAGAGCAAAATTGGGAAGACTTTACTGACAAAGAGTTTTTATCTGTAAAATAAGCCTAGTCATCTATAACCTTCAAGGCTAAGGCTTCAACACTTCCCCCATAAGACTTCGTCATTGAGTTATCTAAAGTGACTTTCAAAGACCGTTTTTGTTGGATATTACTAAGTAAATCTTCTAACATACTTTCATATCCAAAGATTTTTTGATATTTCAAAAAGGCATCTTTCAAGCTAGTATCACTGGCCTTGTTTAGTGAGGCTTGTTCTATTTGTGCCCAGTAAGCTATTTTTACTAAATGATAAACAGAAGGCATTTTAGATTTAATTTTTGAAAACTTTTCCATTACTTTTTTTAAGGCAACAACATTTCCACTGGCCGCATAATTTTCAGCTTTTTCATAATACTTTGTAAAACCCTTTTCAATATCTTGCGTGATTTTTGCGTCTTCAAGATAAGGATGTTCTTCTATCATATTATATACCGCTGCAAATTTCTTTTCTGCAAAGTACTGCATGGTCTCCGCATATATATTAGCCTTTTCTCTTAGTCCCTCAGAAAATTCACGTTGTTCAGGAAAATAGCCTAAGATATCACATAACTTTACCGCGTCATAATAAGACCCCTCATTAAAAGTTTCATGGGTCTTATTCTTAAATATACGACCTATCTTCAGTAACTTTTCATACTCATCAAACTCTTCTAAAAAAGGATGCCCACTAACAAGTTTAAAGGCATTAAAATAATCTTTTTCCATTAAGTGCTTTCTAAAAAGTATAAAAACATTTCTATTTGTGTACAGGGATTTAATTATTAAACTTTTACCTGGAATACCCATAAATGGTTTAAAAAGTTGTTTGATTTTTTCTTCGGCTGACTTATCATTAATAATTTTTCTAATTACTACTAAAATCTTATTCCACTCAGCTTCCATCTTTTTATATTCACTCGTGTCTTTTAGGTTTGTATATTCCGCTGCTAAAGAGTAAGCCATTATATATTTTTTATTATTAACAGCATTTAAAAAAGTACTATATAAGGCAAAGTCGTTAAAGAGTTTTTGTATAATTAGGCGTTTAGCAGAAGAAGCATTAAAGTATTTCAACAACTCCTTTGCCTCTTTCTTTTTTTGCTCTTTTAATAAGACTATGGCACGTGAAATTGCTTTTTTAAATAAGTTTTCTAAGATTTTATAAACCTCAGAAAGCATAAGTAAAGGGTTGTCTTCAACTAAAAGGTAACATTCATGAAACTCTTTTTTCTTCATAAGACTTATAAATTCATCTTCTTGTTGCTTAAGGTCATATATTGGGATATGACCATTACTTAAACCAAATATCAAAAGTCTTTTCTCATCACAATAATGCATTTGCGTGATACCCGCAAGCTGCTTTAAAAAGTTAATTTTTAGAAGTTTTTCTTCTTGTAAGTCATATAATCCAACCGCCCCACCTAAGGCTGCAACAAATAAAAACTTTTCTTCTTTATCAAAACACACTGCTGTAATATGAGCATCAAATTTTGGTAAACGTGATATCACACTTGCTTTAATTATGTCCCAAATAAGAATCATTCCTTCTTTATCTGTGGATAAAAGCCTTTGTTCAGATAAGAAATTTACCGTTGTAACAGGTTCTTGATGCGAGATTAATTTATAATGATTTTTGCGAAAGGAGCGGTTAAAAACCTTTATTACCTTATCATAACCAGCAGTCGCTATCCATCTACCATCTGCGTTTGAAGAGATGGAAGAAATAGAATCATGATGATGAGAAAGCGTATCTACCTTCTTACCTGTGCTTACAGACCACATGTATAAACGGCCTTCCATTCCACCTGTAATTAAGTATTTATTATCTTTTGTAAAGGCTACGGTTTCAACCCCTCCAGGATGAGAACAAATATCATAAGCAAAAACTCGACTTGTATTATCAAAAACACTAACATACTTTTTGTCTTTTTGATATAAGCTTAAATACTTTGCATCTGAGGATATAGCCATATTATTGATATATAAAACACTAGTAGGAAGCTTACTTTTAAAGCCATTTAAGAGTTTATGTTCATCTAAATCATAAAGACGAAAGTCATTTTGAACATCAATAACCGCGAGCTTTCCATCATCTAATAATTGCATGGTATGTACACCATGTTTAATATCAAATTGTCGGCTAATTTTCACTTACTTCCTTATTATCTACAACATTTTTTGTATTTTTTACCACTTCCACAAGGACAGATTTCATTTCGCTCTATCTGTGCTGGTAGCATTTCGCCACTATCATATACTATTTTTTTATCTTCTGTAATAAATAATGATTTTTCTTTAAGAACTAAAATTTCATTTTTTTCTTTATAGTATGCCATAAATACAACTTCATTATTTTTAAAACTTTGGACTTTAAGACTTAACCAATTAATATTTTGTTCATTCATTGACTTTATATCATCTATATTTTTTAATTTAGTAGAACAGGTATCATAAAGATATTGTCCCTTTCTTAAAACATAAGCGCTGTACCTTGAACGCATTAATTCTAAGGCACTTTTTGGAATTTTCTTTCCAAGAAGAAAGGGTTCACAACATTTTTCATAGGCTTTTAAACTATCACAATAACAAGCTTTCATTCACTTAGTCCTTCTAAAACTTCTTTTGTTTGTAGGGCAATTTCAAGTTCTTCATTTGTTGGTATCACAAATAGTTTAATGCTGGACTCTTTAGAATGAAAGGAGAATTCTTTTGTTCCTTCTTGAAGATTTTGATTTTCATCAATATATATACTAAGTATACCTAATCCTTCACATACTTTTCGCCTAATTTCACTAGAATTTTCACCAATACCTCCTGTAAATACAATAGCATCGACATCTTCTAAAACGGCCATATAGGCCCCTATGTATTTTTTAATTCTATATACAAAAATATCAATAGCTAATTGATATTTATTACCAGGCTTTGCCTGGCTCAAGATACTCCGTATATCATTGTTCCCACACAAGCCAAGAAGACCACTATTTTTATTTAACAGGGTATCTATCTCGTCTATACTGTATCCCTTATGTCGGTGCAGATAAAAGATAATAGAAGGATCGATATCCCCGCAGCGTGTTCCCATAACCAAACCTTCTAAGGGGGTCATTCCCATAGAAGTATCTACACTCACCCCCTTCTTAATAGCGCAGGCACTTGCCCCATTACCAAGATGCAAAGAGATGATATTTGTTAAGGATGGCTCTTTATTTAAGTGTAAACAAACCTGCTTAAAAACAAAGGAGTGAGAAGTTCCATGAAAACCATATCTTTGTATCTTATCTTCATTATAAAGTGAATCTCTCAAGGCATACCTAGAAGCATACTCTGGCATATTATGATGAAAGGCCGTATCAAAAACAGCAACTTGTCTTAGCTTGGGGGCCTTTTTACTTAAGGCATGTATCCCTGCAATATTAGCAGGGTTATGCAAGGGCGCTAAGGGGATAAAGTCTTCTAAGGACTTGAGCACTTCTTCATTAATTTCTATGGCCTTAGAAAAGAGATTTCCCCCATGTACTACCCTATGTCCGACCCCATAAACTTCTGAAATATCTACCAAGATACCTTCTTCAAATATCAGATCAAAAAGGATATACAGAGCTTCATTATGCTCCGGTATACTTATCTTTTTTTCTAATATTTTATCTTGATAATGAAACCTTAAGCTACTATTTTCACTTCCTATATTTTCTAAAAGACCCGAACATAAGATACTTAACTCATGCATATTAAAAAGTTTAAACTTTAAAGAAGAACTGCCTGAGTTGATAACTAATATTTTCATTTTTTACTTCCAGCTTGAATAGCTGTAATGGCTACTGTATTGACGATATCGGCTACTAAACATCCTCTACTTAAATCATTCACAGGCTTGTTTAAACCTTGAAGAACAGGCCCTATGGCCACGGCTCCTGAAGAGCGTTGAACTGCCTTATAGGTATTGTTTCCTGTATTTAAGTCAGGAAAGATAAAGATAGTAGCCTTTCCCGCTACCTTAGATTTAGGTAGTTTTTTCAAGGCAACAAGAGGGTCTATCGCCGCGTCATACTGAATAGGGCCTTCTACTTCTAAGTCAGGGGCTAGTTCTCGTACAAGTTCGGTGGCAACTTTAACTTTTTCAACCTCAGCCCCTTGACCAGAAGAACCCGTAGAATACGAAAGCATAGCAATACGTACCTCCAGACCAAAGGCCTTTGCTGTGGAAGCACAGGAGATAGCTATTTGAGCTAAGGCAGTGGAGTCAGGGTCTTGGTTAACAGCGCAATCCGCATACACAAGTACCCGAGTGTCCATACACATAAAAAACAAACTTGATACTAAGGATATACCTGGCCTTGTTTTGATAATTTGTAAGGCTGGCCGAATGGTGTCTTGAGTGGTATGAACCGCACCTGAGACCATCCCATCTGCATATCCTAAATGAACCATCATTGTTGCAAAATAAGTTGAGTGTTGCATTGCGTCTTTAGCTGCTGCAAGGCTTAATCCCTTATCTTTTCTTTGTTSWYWWNNGNTTTGWKWWWWWRKTTTYCTTWRYTCWGWTKNNTGGKKWTYRWTTWNTTTTTKCYKTAGAAATATCAAGGTCCAAAGAAAGAGCCTTATATTTTATCTCTTCAACCTTACCCAATAAAATTATATCAACCACATCTCTTCGTAATAATATCTCACTCGCGCGTAAGATTCTTTCGTCTAAGCTTTCAGGTAAGACAATACACTTTTTGTCTTTACGGGCCTGCTCAAAAAGAGAAAATTCAAACATTAAAGGTGTTGTTATCTTAGTGCTGTATTGCAAGAACTTTTCAACTAAGGCTTGCGTATCTACATTAGCATTAAAAACCCCAATAGCTAAGGCTATCTTACTAAGACTGTTTGCATGTATTTTGGCATATACATTTTGCATACTAATGGCCACCCCAAAGGTATCTTCTTGCGAAAATAAAATTGGGATAGAAAAATCATTATCCAGGCCTTCAAAAAGTGACATCACCTCAGCGCAAGGAAGTATTCCTCCACTTAACATTATCCCTGCTACACTAGGATGCTTTTTTGAATAAGACGCGGCTAAAATACCCACAATAATGTCAGCTCTATCTCCAGGGACAATAACAAAGTCCCCTTCTTGCATCCTACTTAGATAGTTTTCTAAGGACATAGCCGCGATTTTTGAGCGCTTAATAATTCTATGTAAATCTAAATCATTTCCAAATAATTGCTTACATTCTAGTTTATGGAAGACCTCTGCTACGGTTGAAAGATCTAACTCAGGGACCTCAGATAAAATAAAAATATCTTTAGTCTTTGCATAATGCCTTTGAACCTGTTTATGATACTTGGTATCCACCCTATTTATAAAACTTGTAAAATGAATACAGCCTTGTTTTTTTAAGACCTCATTTTCAATATCCAACTCTTCTGTAATTTCTTTTAGATTTTTACCTTTTGCATTAAGTACTGATATAAAAGGTGTTCCAAGGTCTTTACTCACTGTGAAATTTAAATTTTGCAATATACTTGCACTAAAACTTTCTCTGTTTAAACCTTCACATAAAACAAAGTCATAGTCTTTTTGCAAATTTTTGAAGTCCTCAAGTATCTTAGAAAGGACTTTTTTGGTTCCCTTACTAGAGATGAGTTCTTCCACCTCATCAACATAAAAGCTAAAGGCTTTTTCATACTTCATGTCTAAATTATAATGTTCAATCATAAAAGAGATATCACTGTCTTTATGTGATTTCCTTTCTATAAAGGGACGGAAAAAGGCCACTTTTTCAAAGCGTGCCCCTAATATTTCCATCATTCCCATACTAATGATTAAACTTCCAGCATGTGGTTTAATGGATGAAATATATAAACTATTTGTTTTCATTTTAAACTTCTTTTACTTGTTTTTAGAGGTGTCCTTAAGATATTGTACCTTATCTCATAAAGAAGATGTCCCCTTTATAGCTAAAATAAAACAAATACTATTTCAATAAATTATAAAATCTTATATATATTAAAGTTTACCTTAAGATTTATTGTATTACTATAATTTCCATGTTATTTATTTCTGTTAGTTACAGTTTTATAATAATATTCTTAATTTCAACGGAGTGCAATGTGAAACAGATCTATGTTGGGAATATCCCTTATAGTAAAACCGAAGAGGATTTGCAAAATTTATTTGCAGAGTTTGGTACAGTTAATTCAGTTAAGTTTGTTAGTGACCGTGAAACAGGAAGATTTCGTGGATTCGGATTTGTCGAGATGGCCGATGGCTCTTGTGCAGATGAAGCGATTTGTGATCTTGAAGGTAAAGAATTTGATGGAAGAACCCTGCGTGTGAATGAAGCTCGCCCTCGTCCCGCACGCCCACCAAGAGATACTTGGTAAAAGACACTTTGAGAGATAGGTTTTATTCCTATTCTTTCACTTTATGCTAAGGCATAAGGTAAAAAATTACTCAATTAATTTTTTAATTTTCCCCCATGTAACATCTCAGAAACAATCCCTTTTTCATCCCTATTCTCAGCAATAAACAATCCCCCTATATGAAGTAGAACAAATATCCACACCCCATTAAAAATAAATTCATGAATCTCTTTTATACTATGCGCACTTTGTTTATCTAAGCCAAGTTCTACATAAAAGGTAATAATTAACCCGCTGATACTCATAAATGCAAGAATGGCGTATATTCCAATATACCCTATCTTCACCATTTTCTTATGTAGACCCAAGCTACTTATATCCAAATAGTTATACTTACCACTGTGCGTAAAAAACAAGGCAATACGTATAATAAGTAAGGCCGCAAGTACATATCCCAAATATATATGCCAATCCCACATAGGAGCGCGCACAGACTTTGCTAATATCTTAGCCTGTTCACTTGTCACATTAATATCCATGCTTAAAAGCTTTGAAGAAAGTATCTCACTGTTTGTACGCCATGACAAAAAAGTCTTTCGTAAAAATACGGTTAAAAGTAGTCCAATAACAACAAAGGCATGTACCCAATGCCATATTCTAAAACTTATACTCCATTTTTTCATCTCAATCCCTTATAATTTATCTAGTTAACACGTATCTTAACAGCTCTTTGTTACAATGGCGTTAAATTAACACATGGAAACCAAATGCAATTTACAATTACGGATGAATATATCGAACTTTATAAGCTTATCAAAGCTGCTGATCTTGTTGATAGTGGAGCAGAAGCAAAACAATTAATAGCAGAAGAATATGTAACACGTAATGGAGAGATAGAAACACGTAAAAGAGCCAAAATTAAAGTAGGCGAAGTTATTGTTATTGGTGATGTATCTATAGAAGTGATTAAATAAGCCTATACATTCGGCTTACAGAGTAATTACAAAAGAAGACACTAAACCTATAAGTCCACCAAAAACACCACCCCAAACTACTAGCCATCCAAGATGCTGCGCAATAATACCCTGAACCATCACTTTTATCATATCTGCATTTAGCTCGTCCATACGTGAGTTAATGGCGAGTTCTATCTTATTGTTTAGGTCTAAACTAAGGTCAGAGCCTGCTAAACTCTCATTTAGATTATTTTGAAAGTCTTCACTTTTAGCGATCTCTTTAACCGCTATCTTCATCTTATTTTCAAAAGGTTCTCGCAAAGTCTCTAAGGCCTTTTCCCCACCTAACATTCCAAGCATAGAACCAAAAGATGACTCCATAATCGTTTTAAGAAGTGCGTCAAAGGCCGGTCCAAAGTTTGTTTTTTCAATCACGGGTTCTAAGTTTATGGTCTTTTCTTCTTGTTCTAAAAAGCGCTTCATGTTTTCAGGTGTAAAAAATTCATTCATCATGAGATTTTTGATACTTATTTTAAAAGACTCGAAATTTTCAGAGATAACACCCGAACCATACAAAAAAGGAACTTTTTCAAAAAGCATATGTATCGCAAGAGAGTTTGTTAAGGCTCCTGAAAGAGCAAAAAGTCCTGTATAAAGGATAGGGGTTTTGTACATTTCAGGTGAAAAGTATCCAATAACAACAATTAAAAGTGCAATTAGGTTTGTCATAAGGTTTTTATTCAATATATCTTCCTCAAATTTAATAATATTTCTTTAAAAATGAAATTATACATCAAGTACTATAAAAACAGAAGATTCCCTTATTATTAAGCTAAAAAAATAGATATATAGTCTTACTCTAGACAATCTTATATATAAATTTATGATAGTATAAGAGATATACCGAGCAAAGGTTTCTTATGCGTTCACTAATTCTTATCTCTTTTTTAAGTTCAATAGCTTACGCAGAATTAAGCACAGATGACTTATTTGAGCTTAGTTTAGATGAGCTTTTAAATGTAAAGGTCACCTCTGCTAGTAAAAAAGACCAAAGCCTTTTAGATGCCTCATCTGCCACTGAAATCATCACAAAGAAAGAACTTGAACTCTTAAAATGTAACCGTTTATCGGAGTGTTTAAAATTTGCTACAGGTCTTTCTAGTGTTAATGGAGAGGGAAATATCTTTCAAACCACTACCATCAGAGGGAACACCCTGGTTAACTACAACACAAACACCCTTCTTCTTACTTGATGGCATCCCTATAAATAACGCCTATCATGGTAGTTTCAACCTTGATATGATGCCTCTTTCTTCAATACAGCGTATAGAAATTATTAAGGGAGCCAATTCTGTTTTATACGGCTCTAATGCTATTAATGGAGTTATTAATATCATTACCATTGATGACAACAATGAAGCCATGATACGCAGTAAATATGGCTCTTACGACACCTAGCATAGTGAGGCAAGGCTTGTGCATAATTATGCATCAGGGTCTTTACGTTTGTTTGCATATAGAACTAGCTCTAATGAAGAAGCCTTTAACATACATGATGAAAAAGGTGAGACAAGAGGCTTTTTGACAGGAACTCCCCTTGCAGATGCTAAAGAAGGAAACAGTGAAAAAGAATATCTTGTCTCTCTTGGATATACACATCATATAAATACTAACTTTGCTTTAAAACGACAAAGTACCTATCATGATTGGAGCTTAGATAAACAACGTTATAACGGAATATGGGAATATACTTCATTGTCTTGGTACAATGAGGCTGAGTTGCATATGTTTAAAAACAGTGATAGCTCTAATATCTTAGGTATAAGTTTTTAAAATGCCAATGCCAGACGTTATAAGTCAGAAAATCAGGCTTATGATATTGGTAAAAATAATGAGAAAACACAAAACTATTCCATTTATGATAATGGGAATTATGCACTCAATTCCCAGTGGGATCTTATTTATGGTGGATCTTATTTTTTCTCAGATTATTATGATGGTCTTAAAAATAAGCATATTTATAATGACAATTTTTCACTTCGTACAGGTCTGATATATAAGCCAAAAGAAAACATGAGTTTTAAGGCCTTATATTCTCAGGCTTACCGAATACCTACGTATTTTGAAAAAGAAGTGAGTTCAGCTACTGTCTTAGGGAATGCTGATCTTTCGCCTGAAGAAAGTGAGTCTTATGACCTTATTTTAGTGCATCAACTGACTAACTTCAATTATACCCTTGACTTTTTTTATACGCTTATAAACGATAAAATTTCTCGCGTTGATATTGGAAGTGGATTGTTTCAAAATCAAAATACAGGGAGTGTTCATTATTATGGGGTAGAGCTCAATACAAAAATAATATTTTTAATAAAGAATTGAATCTACCTGAAATTGCCAGAGACCAGCCTGAAGTGACAAATATTCCTAAAGACCACTCAACACGCTATAACTTTGGGCTTAAGTACCTTTTTTAAGCTACAAAAATTCTCTGTAATATCTGATGACAAGTTCGCATAAGCCACACTTGATACTAAGGTATCAGGTTTTTTATTTAAATATTTTTAAAAGGCTAAATCAATAAACATACTTGACCCTGGCGCCGAGACATTAGTAACACTCACATTTGTATCCACGCCGCTATATAAGTCTGAATTAGATACCGTACTGTCTTTGGTAAATACATTATTATTAGTCTTAAAAAGGTTACTTTGACCACCCCTGTTTCCAGCGATATCTAAGACCTTTGCATCAGCCTCTTCCAAATCTACTAATTTCTGGTTTACATTTGTATTACCTATTTGAGTTTCATCTATATGCCAAATAGCTAATCCACCTTCAAAAGTAGTATTATCTAACATATACAAACCTGCATCATAACCTAAGTTTGAACGGTTTTCTACTAAAAAGTATTCATTTGGGTCTTGAGTATTAATGCGAAGTGGTTTATAGCTTGCCAGTTCACTTGCATCTAAGGAAAAGTTAGTTGTGTCTATAGATACAACTGTTGGTGTAACAAAATTAGTCTGAATCTTACTCCAAGCAGACATATGAACAGGCGTTACTCCTGGAGTTTGACCTGGTAAATAGCCCCATGAACCAGCTCCCATAAGACCAAAAGCACCAATCCCTTCTGAATCAGAACTAGGACTAGGTGTTGTATCATATAAGTCAGGAAGGTAAAAGGCACCATGACCTAGTTCATGTGCAATAATACCAATACTAGCATCTGCTCTTATATTGAAATGCTGTTCACCAAAGGCTGTATAACTTCCGTTACTACACTGCATTACAGAAACAGAGTCAAGACTAACCCCATTTATACAAAACTTATGTGCCCAAATACTAGGATGAATACCCGTTGATTCTTCCCCACCTGCTACTAAAAACATAATTTGTAACTCATCTATATCAATTTTTCCATTTGTATTTGTATCATAAGCTCCAAAATCTACAAACTCATCTGCCAAAGTCAAAGCAGGAATAGCAATATTTTCAAAAAAATAAAAACCAGTATCAGGATGGTTTGTATTCAAATGAACCTTAATAAAGCCATCATTGATACTATAATGATCTTCTTGGGCTTGAATAAAAACAAAGCTATTTTGAGAAATTTCTTTAAAGTAATGGTTTAATTGACCATTAGCAGCACCAAATATTTTTTGATACCAAGTAAGGGTTGAAGAACTAAAAGCTTGGTCATTAAATTCAACTTGAACCACTAAAAGAGGTAAGGTAGTTGCATTAGCAGGTACATCTACCTGAGAAACTACCGCTGGTAACACTTCTGTAACACTCCCACCTTCGCCCCCACATCCTGCAAAAAGTAGCCCTATTAATATAATTAAACTTTTTTTCATTTTATATCCTATAAATAATTGTCAGAATAATATCTGAAATTCACTTAAACAGTCTTCTTATAAAAACTCTTTATAATCTCTTGCGCAAATACCTTCTATATCCTTAACCGTTTTAACAATATCAGATGAAAGGTTTTCAAAGCCTTTTGAGTTTACTAAAATATCATCTTCTATACGAATACCTATACCTCTATACTCTTCAGGGATGTCTAAATCATCTGCTGGTAAATAAATCGCAGGTTCTATCGTTAAAATCATACCCTCAGCAAATAAAATCTCATTCCCATTAACATCCTTATACGGACAGGTATCATGTACGTCTAGTCCCATCCAATGTCCTATACCATGAGGATAATATTTTTTATAAAGTTTTTCCTCCATAATTTTTTCAAAAGAACCCTTAATAATACTAAGGTCATGCATTACGCCGGCTAACAAAAGTTCACTTTTCTCTTGTATAAGTTGTTTAGAAACACCCGGTTTAATTGACTTAATTATCTTTTCTTGGGCATCTAAGACACCCTCATATAAGGCTTGTTGAGGCTTCGAAAATTTTCCATTGACAGGTGTTGTTCGAGTAATATCACTTGCGTAATAATTCCATTCACACCCTGCGTCAATCAACATTAAGTCACCCTTTTTTAAAGACATAGAGTTTTCTACATAATGAAGCGTATTTGCATTATTTCCACCCGCTACTATACTTCCATAAGCATCATGCTCTGAACCTTCTTTTTTAAAAATATATTCAATAATAGCTTGAATTTCATATTCTTTCATCCCTGGCTTTACCATGGCCATAGAAGCGTGATGAGCCTTTGTTGTAATACTTAGTGCTTTTTTTATTTGTTCTATTTCATAAGGTTCTTTAACAAGACGTTGCTTTTCCAATAATGTATTTAAATGAATGAAGTTTCTTGGGGATATATCAATTGAACGAGATACAAAAAGTTCATTTGAAACTTTTTTAGAAATGTTTAAATAGTTATTATCACTAAAGGTATCTAGGTATAAACTACTATAACCCTTTAAGAGTGCAGGAAGTTCTTTTTCAAGCATAGCTATATCATAAGCTTCATCAAGGCCTAAAACTTCGCAGGCTACTTTAACACCCAGCCTTTTTCCTACCCACATTTCCATTTTAGGGTCTTTCTCTCGTAAAAATAGACAAACTTTACTTCTCTTATCATTTTTACATAACAGTAGTAAGCAATCTGGTTCATTAAAACCTGTTAAATAATAAAAATTACTTTCTTGCCTAAAAGGAAACTCCGTGTCATTACTTCTTATGTGCATTGAACCTGAGGCTATAAGAGCAACTCCATTCGTCATCTGTTCTAAAACTTTATCTCTTCGATTTTTAAAATTCTTATTTTCCATAGACTAATTGTATCCATAATTTAAAGTTCTATAAAAAAATATCTCTTTAAAAAATTGTTTTTAGATATCTTGTGCTAATATTCGAACAAATATTTAAGGGAAACAAAAAAATGAAACTAATGTTATATATGATTACACTTGCACTCTTTACATCTGTCTTTGCTCAAGACTTTCAAATACTCATAGGGGGTGAATTTGGACAGACTAAGCATAAATGGAAAGATTATACAGGAGAATGGGAAAATGATTTTGGTATGCGCCTGGGTGGAGAAACAGATGAATCTCGTATCTACCTATCTTATAATTATGTAGAAATTAAAGATTTTATACCCGATAGAAATGGCAAGGATACAAATTTTAAAACCCATACTGCCTTATTAAACTTTGATGCTAAAACACCAAAATATTATAAGGTTTTCCGTGGTTTTGTAGGGGTACATGTAGGTGCTTTATATTCCCAATGGGATTTAGGTGACGATCCAACTGCAGGAGATAACAAAGATGATACCAATTTCATTTATGGTGCTAAGGCTGGTATTATTATTGACCTCTTTGATAGTTTCTATCTTGAAAGTGGCTTAAAGTATTCATTAATAAATGCCTCATCTGATTCTATCACCCCTTCTGATATCATCAATTATTATGGTGCTGTAAACCTTAAATTCTAAGTTTTGTAAGGGGACTTAGTCCCTTATGCAACTCAAGTAACACACAAGAATTCCTATTTATCTTATACTACGGCTATCTCAACAAATTAAGGATTTAACATGTGTAACATAGGAAAAATTGACAGAATAATTCGCGCAATCTTAGGACTTGGACTTTTAGCTGCCGCTGCCTTAACACCTTATTGGTACTTATCTATTGTAGGTGCAATTGCCTTAGGAACTTCACTTATTAGTTTTTGTCCCTTATATATGGTTTTAAGACTAAACACTGGATGTAAGGCTAAGGACCTTTAAGTACATACGCACTCAGGCTTAGTTATAATATTTCTAAGACTAATAGTCTTATAATAGTCTCAATTGACTACATAATAAGACTATACACTTAGGAATATTTATGAATTTAGACGCTTTTAGTTTTGTTAGTACCCTTAATAAGGAACAAAAAACTTATCTTATAGACAATCTCAAACCCATTAATATCCCCTCAGGAAATATTTTATTTTATCAAGGTGATATTTGTCATGATATCTTACTTCTAACCTCAGGCGAAGTACGTTTATACATCCAAGCGGAAGCCACAGATGAGATCACCTTATACACCCTTAAAGTCGGTGAACAATGTATTATAAATACCGCTTCAACACTCTCTAATACTCAAGCTATTAGCTCCGCCATTACACAAACAGATATTACAGGCTACCTTTTAAATGAAGAAGTCGTTAAAAAACTTATGCATCAAAATGATGATTACCAAAAATATATTTTTTCTTTATATACCATTCGAATGGGTTCACTTGCTACCTTAATCGAAGATATTAAATTTAGACGATTAGATGAGAGGATTTTGAAATGGCTTCAAGCACAAGGCACATCTAACATTATCATTAAACATGAAGAATTAGCCAATATCTTAGGCTCTTCTCGCGTAGTAATCAGTCGTACCCTTAAAGAACTCGAACATAAGCAAAAGGTAAAACTTTCAAGAGGAAGTATAGAAGTCTTATCTTAATGTGATATCATTGATATAGTAATTTGTTAGAATAGACTACTTATGTAATCCCTATATAATTTCAAGGAAAGACAGATGAGCAAAGAGAAGATTTTAATTGTAGAAGATGATGAAGTAACGGCTATGCACTTGAAAATGACCCTTAAAAAGCTTGATTATGAGGTTGTGTCTATTGCTGAAAACACTATTCAAGCACGTAACAAGATTAAAATTTATGAACCCGATGCTATTCTTTTAGATATCTCTTTACAAGAAAACATGGATGGTATCAATCTGGCTAAGTATATAAAAGATAAACATTCTATCCCTTTTATTTATCTGACTTCACATTCAGAAACAGAGGTGCTTGACGAGGCCAAGGTTACAGAGCCTTATGGGTATATCGTAAAACCCTTTGATCCTAAGAGCCTTCATTCTACTATACAAATGGCCTTATATAAGTTTAAAGAAGAACGCAAACTCAAAGAAGATATTAACACCTTGCAAGTAAGCAAGGAACAACTAGAAAAGCTCCTTTATACTAAAAAAATATMAKRCMRKYMNNTAGKWMMMWWWRNTAMNAAWTATYACCTTGATATTAGTACCTGTGAAACATTCTTTAAAGATGAGAAGATTAAGCTTACTAAAAAAGAAAATGCCTTTATTCGGATCTTAGTTTCACAATTAGGTTTAGTGGTAAGTTTTGAACAGGCTATGAATTATGTTTGGGAAGAAGAAGGTGCTACTGAGAACAGTGTACGAACATTAGTATGGAGACTTAGAAACAAGCTCCCAACAGACATCATCTTGAATGCCTCAGGTATGGGATATTATATAGAAGATTAGTTCTTACTCATATCTTCAACTATCTTTTGTATAGAATCTAAGGCTTCTTTATAGCCAAAGTTTTTATTTTCTTTTCGCGCAGACTCTTCAATCTTAGACGAAAGACTTTCAAGGTCTTCAAACCTAAAATTTGAAGCAGAACCCTTAATAGAATGCGCCTCTAATGAGATCTTATTATAATTATTTTCTTTTATAGCCTTCGCTAGAATTGGTAGGCTTTTTTTCATTTTCTTAACAAAGGTTCTTAATAAAAGAAGGACCTCATCATCTTCTAATAAAAGTTCATCTTTTAAGCGCTGAATGTTAATACCATTATACGTATAATCTACTTCGCTAGTTTCTTTTTCTAAGACATCTTCTTCTTGCAAATATTTTTCTAGGACCTCTTCAAATTCTTTAATAACAAGAGGCTTACCTAAAAAAGCGTCCCAACCAAAAGAAAGAGCTCTTTCTTTTGACCCCTCAATAACATTTGCACTTAAACCAATGATAGGGGTATGTTTTTTAGCCTGAGCTTTCTCATAAGATAAGATCTCCTTAGTGGATTCTAAACCATTTTTTCGGGGCATCTGCTCATCCATAAAAACTAAATCGAAAGAAGCTACCTTAAAGGTACTCACTGCTTCAAGGCCATCTGAAGCGATATAATAACTTAGGCCATAACGCTCTAAAATAATCTTAATTAATTCTTGATTAGCCACATTATCTTCAGCCACTAAAACATGTCCCTTAAAACGACGCTGATAAGATTTTTTCACATACTTTGCATCATCTCGAGGTGTCATTTCTAAGGCTTCTAAGAAAGTATTGTACATCTTCTCACAATATATTGGATACACCAAAGAGGTGATATGAGAGCAGTCATCATACTTTTTATTAGGGGTGTTTAACAAGGCAATGCTGGGTACATCTAAGTGCATAATCTTATTTTTCATTTCTTCATTTACATAAGTGTCAATAAAAAACAAAAGATCATACTCATCTTCATCTAGGGAGCGTATACAAAAAGTATTTAACTCAAAACTGTCCCAATAACGCCTAATATATTTGTATCTTTCTTCGATATCTGCACTTGCGCAATAAATAGCGATACGAAGCTTTTGAAAAGGGGTAGGATCAAAGGGAAGACTTGTCTTAATTTCTGGCTCATCCACAGGAATTTTAAATTCAAAACATGAGCCTTTGGGAAGGTGCTCTTTATACTCAATAGACCCACCCATATGTTCAACCAGTTGTTTAGAAATGGACAGACCTAAGCCCGTTCCACCTTGGGTAGCCTTTGTCTGCTTAAAGGCTTCAAAGATTTTTTCTCTATCTTTTTTATTCACTCCACTTCCACTATCACACACGCAAATCGTAATGACCTTGTCCTTATATTCAATCACAATTTCTATTTCACCCTTTTCAGGTGTAAACTTAATGGCATTAGAAAATAAATTTGAAAATACCTGTTTAATACGGAGGGGGTCTGATATAAGTTCATAAGGCATCATAGGATCAATAAAAGAGCGAATTAAAATTGACTTTGCATAAGCGCTTTGAGAAAACAGTTCTAGGGTATGGGCAAATTCATCATGGGGATTAAAGACCTTATTATCTACTGTAAAGGCTCCACTTTTTAGCTTAGAAAGGTCTAAAATATCATTAATGATACCCAATAAGTTTTCACCACTGTTATTTATAATTTGTAAATAATGGCTATGTTTAGGATCTTTTTCTTCTTCAAGTAAGATAGCAACAAAACCCAAGATAGCATTTAAAGGAGTGCGAATTTCATGACTCATTGATGAAAGAAAAGACTCCTTCGCTTTTCCTGCATCTACCGCTTCCTGACGAGCTTGAACCAATGTTGTCACCTCATACCCTATAGCAATAAATTCACTTACACCTTCAAAAGGGTCAAGTATAGGAACAATGGTAATATCTAAAAAATAAGCACTTCCATCTTTTTTACGATTTTTAATGGTGCCTTGAAAAATTTGTTTTGTTTTTAGAGTTTCCCACATATTATCAAACATACTGTCTTTGGTGTCTGGATGTCTTACAAGGTTATGGGACTGACCTATCAATTCATCTTTTGCGTATCCACATATCTCACAAAAGTTCTCATTTGCGTAAGTAATCAAACCATTTACATCTGTTTTGGAAACAATAGCACTCTCATCAAGGGCTTTTTTGTACTCATTTAAAAGCTGAACATTTTTAACAATTTCTTGTTCTTTTTGAAAAATAGTATCAGTATATAATTTAAGAACACCAGCAAAATTCTCATCAAAAACATAAGATATTTCATCAAGAAGGTTTTTTGAATTTATTTTTGCGTCATAAGAAAAATCTATCATTGATTTTCGAAAATGGCTGCATATTATAAAAAGCTCATTTGCCGAAACATCCCTGTCTTTTAAATAGTTTAAAAGCTCTTTCATAACCGGACAATCCCCAAGTTCTTTCTCTTTTTTAATCACAGACATAAAATAATCAAAAACACCCGAGGCAAAATACTGCTCAAATAAAACACTATCTATATCATGAAAGGCTAAAATCCTTTTTGGATCGCGATAGCTTATCCATTGATGTAAGATCTCATCTTTATGCAATTCAAAAACTTCTACATTGTTTTGTATATTAAGAAGCTCATTATCTCGCATATCTAATCACTTTCAAATTTAAATTTAAATAGCAGGAGTATAAAGATATAGTATCACAGATTTATCACCTAAGGGTATGAAGTGCTTTTCATAGATACATCAATAACAAACTCAAAACCCTTATTTGATATTATAAATATTGTTTCTATTATAAAAATATTACACTTCGTAGTCAACGACCTTAGCCCCATCTGTCACTTCTTTAATAAAACTAACAACATCAAGGTGGGAAGGATGGTTGGCATACGTTGACAAACCTTCTTTATCATCAAACTTGGAAGTAAGGACCAGGTCAAAAGAACGTTCCCCTTGCATAAAGTCTAAACCAACCTCCATACTATTAAGACTTGGTATTCTCTTTACTAAGGCTTCTAAAATAGCCTTAGCCTTCGCTAAATTTTCTTTTTTCTTTTCTTTTTTGAAACTAAACATAACAATATGAACAATCATAAAATTCCTTTGTTATAATGATAACATTATAGTCTAATGTTCTTTCTTTTGATTTCACCGTTGCTGGTACTTCGTACAACAGCTTTCTAAAGAAACATTTGCTTCGCAAACTGCCTCGGCTTGCTTTGGTTCCGAGCCTATAAACGAGAAGTAGTTCTCTCTTTTGGGTTTCGCCGTTGCTGGTACTTCGTACAACAGCTTTGGTTCCGAGCCTATAAACGAGAAGTAGTTCTCGTTTATTTACGGCTCTCATGTGATATCTGTGAGACACAAGATTGATATAATCTATAATAATTAATATTATAAGAGAGGATATGATGAAATACTTTATTTTTTTATTAATACTTAACTTAAGCCTACACGCACAAGGTCTATCTCTAGGGCAGGCCCTTGAACTTATAAAACATCAGAACTTAGAAGTTCAAGTTGCAAAATATGAAGTGCAAAGTTCTCAGCTTAATTATGAGATGGCTTACGCACAAAACTTTGGTCAGCTTAACTTTATTCAAAATATTATGCGTTCAAATGATGCGGGAAATGTTTTTGGTTTTAAACTAACCTCTAGAGAAGCAAGCTTTAATGATTTTGGTTTTTCTGAATTTGGAAATATTCCTATGGACGCGCCTATTGACGGTCTTAACTACCCTGATGACCAAAACTTTTTTCAATCTAAGCTTATTTACGAGCTTCCCTTATATACAGGTAACAAGCTAAGCGCTTATCAAAACATAGCCAAGCAGATGAAAAACATCTCCGTACTAGACAAACAAGACCAACTTAATGCCAAAAATTACGAAACACAAAAAGCTTTTTTTGATATGGCCTTACTGAAGAGTTCTTTGCAAAACCTAAATATTATTCATAACAATATTGAAAAATTAGAAAACATGACAAAAGAGATGATTATAGAAGGCTACGCCAAAAAAATTGATCTCTTAGAAGTGCAGTCAAAAAAAGCCAATGTCCAACGTGTTATTATAGAACTTGAGTCAAATCAAGAGCTTCTTTATCATTACCTTTCTTTTTTACTAAATCAAGAAGTGACAAATATTCAAGTCCCTAGCCAGGATCTCGCCGAACCACATATAACTGAGGATGAAATACTTTATAGTAACATAGACATACAAAAGGCRCAAACWGCCTTAAAGRTACGAGAAAGTATGGTTATTGCRCAAGAGTCTAGATACCTWCCTACMATTGGGGCTATGGCTGAAGTACAAACGGCAGATGAYACCTTTTTAGGAAATGCGAGTAAGCATAAGTCATATACTATTGGGCTTCAACTTAAGTGGAATATYTTTRGTGGTGGTGGGGAYATGGCYKCTATTGAAAAGGCCAGAGTACAAAGCTTACAAATGCAGACTCAGACCCAACTTGCTCAAAAAGGCATTCGTTTAAAAGTTAAAGAGATTCAGACCAAGATAAAAATGGCCAATTCTGAGATTAAAAGCCTAAACCTAGAGCTTACTTTAGCCAGACAAATATATGAGAACTATGAAGACAGATATAAAGAGCAACTCTCATCCATGAATGATGTTATCATTAAACAAAGCTCTTGGTTAGCAAAAATATTAGAACTTTTAAAAGCCAAAAATACAAGAAATACTCAAATCTTTGCCCTTCAAAGACTTGCTTCACTCACAACAGGAGATAAAATATGAAATACTTTTTACTATTATTGCTGTCTTATACAAGCCTACTTTTTGCCGAACCTTTGATACTCTCAGGTACAATTATCTCAGATAATGAAAAAATGATTACAAGCCGATTTATGGGATTTGTTACGAAGGTTGAAGTCAGCGAGGGGGAACAGGTTAAAAAGGGCCAAGCCTTATACAGTATAGACTCCCGCGAGATTGACTCAGCCGCGCGTCAAGCCGAGCTGTCTTTACAAATGTATCAAAATCAATACACAAATGTTAAGCTAAACCTCGCACGTCATAAGCGCCTTCTTAAAAAAGATATGGTCTCAAGGTATGAGGTAGAAAATATTGAACTCGCAGCAAAAACCTTAGAAGATATGATGTCCATTGCAAGGGCTAGATTAAATGAGGTTAAAAACCAATATAAGTACCTTCATATTACCGCCCCAAATGATGGGGTTATTGTGGCCAAAAATATTAAGGTAGGAGAGATGGCAATGCCGGGTATGCCCGCTATCATTCTTTCAGATTTAAGTGCCTTAAAGGTGAGTATTCAAGTAGCAGAAAGTGAACTTAAGCGTATCTCTTACAATAAGGAAGTAATGGTAAGTATACCCTCTATGGAACTTGAACTTAAGGGACATGTTAATGCTATCATCCCCTCATCTAATGCGATGACACACTCATTTAAGGTAAAAATATCTATAGAAGTGGGTGAGCATCGTCTGT
>NVXJ01000005.1 GCA_002733885.1 Arcobacter sp.
TAATTATTTATCACCTGTTGACTTTGAAAATCAACTGTTACTAAATGGTGCGAGTGCTTAAGGTATTTAAAAAGTGTCTCAAATAGTGTTGACAGATCATTAAGTCAGTATCACATATAATGTTTAGATATTAAATTGTTAGCTATTAAAGGAAAGTACTTGTCGAACAAAAAAGCCATTAAAATTCTTTCTGATAAATATTGGGACACGAAAACTGGATGGCAAAAAAAAGTCATTTCACAAGATGATTTCAATTATGCAAAAGAACAGGGTGTAATGTTTGACGAACTCTTAGTAAATCATGATGATATATTAAAATCGTGTTTAACAACTATTGAAGACACTAGTAAAGCTAATATTATAAATGCATTTATCAGTAGTTTATCAAATAGAAAGCTTGAACTTCGTTCAGCCTTAGGTAGTTATGCATGTGGAATAAATCTCACACCTCATAAGTTTTTAAAAACATCTTCATCATCATGTGCTATTTGTGGAACATATAAACACGATGAATATTCTGATATCAATGTTCTAAACTTTGAGCGATTCAAATTTGCTGGAGTAAGACACTTAGACCCTATCTATATTTGGTTAGATTTATCATTATTTAATAAAATTGAAATAATAAGCCCTACTGCTGAAGATATTAATATGATGAAAAAAATTCTGCAAACATTGAGTAATATAGAAGGCAATAAACTATCTGATGCAGAAAAAGCACTTAAATTTTTAAAAAGTAATAAAAATGAAAGAGAGCAAATAATTTCTGTTTTGGGTTACTGCGGTATTCTCCATATACCAAGCGAGGAGCCTTTTTATAAATATTACACTCCTCAAGATGAACGAAAAAGCTCAAATCATTCAAAATCTGATTGGCCATATCCAGCTGATCTATGGCGACCAGACTATGGACTATCCGAAGATGCGATAAAGTTTTGGTTTGGAAATTTATAAAGCTAACAAAACGCAGGAGCCAATATTTGACCCAAGAGCGGGTCAAATATTGCTCTCCTTAAACGTTATGTGATGAAAGAAGAGAATCTAAATTATGTTTGAAAAGTTGTTTTCTAAAAAGAATAAAAAAGTGTCTTTCAAAGTGTGTGAAAACGAGGTTGAATCACCTGAACTTGACTCACTTTTCAAATGGTTGGAAAAGGAAGGCTGGTCAATTGAAGAAAAAAGTTATTATGTAGTTGGTTCACAAGAAATAATTACATATAAAATTACTAAAGAAACGAATATTGCTCACCTAGAGTTTGAAACCTATGAAGGTGTGACACTTGTGACCACAACTGAAAATGAGCATTTGTTTAATGAAGTTRGAATAAACACATAACAAAAACGAGGAGGCGCAATCATTTACCGCGAGCGGAAAATGATCGCTCACGATGAACGTTAGCTACCAGAAGGATTAAGCCATGTTAAAACTATATAAACTATCAAATGAAAAAAAAGAATATTGGGAAACATGGGATAATGAAGATGGAACCCATACAGTACACTGGGGAGATCTAGGTACAACTGGTGAAAGTAAAGAAATAAAAAAAGGATTTTTAAAATCACCAAAAAAGATCATTCAAAAAGAAATTGACTCAATGTTAAATAATAACTTCCAAGAAGTTGAAGATGAATATACATTGTTAATTGAATATAAAATTGAAGGTATGGGAAATACAAACGATATAGATAAGCGACATCGATTAGAAGAACTAATGGACGAGACTTTAGGATGGACAGGTTTAGGGTTTTGTGATGGCGGAAGTATAGGAAGTGGTACAATGGAAGTATGTAATTTTGTTGTAGATTTTGAAATAGCAAAGAAAGTTATTGAAACCCATTTAAAAGATACAGAGTTTGAAAACTACACTAGAATCTTTGATGAAAATGCAGATTAAAGAGCTAACAAAAACGTGGAGCGAATAGTTTCCACAAGGGGAAAACTATATCGCTCACGACGAACGTTAAGTACCTAAAGGGAATAGACTGACTTTCTACTTTTTTTACGTTCGTTCCAAAAAAGAGCTACTCCAAAACCAAGCAAAGCTAGTCCAACAAAAATATTTAAATTCATATAAGATAAATCTGTTATCCCACCACGAGCAGTAAACTTAGGATTCAATATTACAAATATTCCTATAGCTATAAAACTAATGTTTCCTATTTTTCCTAATAATTTCAACATCTAGTCTTTTGGATTTTTTCCTCTAATTGAATTTATTATAAAATATAGTCCAGTTAAAAGAAAGAAGATACCAAGAAATATATTAATATTCATGTAGGACAAATCTGTTGTTCCTCCTCTGTGTGAAAAAACTGGGTTGTTAATAAGAAAAACACCAAAAATTGACAAGCTTAACCCTAAAAGAAAATTTACCATTTTTCATATCCATATATTGTACCACCAATGGCACCTATAACTCCACCTGAAGACCAAGCGGGTGCTGTTCCAGGAAGCCAACTTCCAACAATATCTAATCCTACATCCGTTACAAGAATGGGATTTCTATATGCCCAATAACCTGCTTGTAACATTCCTCTTGAAGCTGCTATTACACCTAAAGGTGCAGTAGCAACCATCCAAAATATTGCAAGATTTTCACAACCGTAATGAGGATATTTTTCAAAAAATATCCGACGTTTTTCAATAGAAGTCATCAAAGCATTATAGCCATTCAATTCATTACCTAAAGCATACATCTTTTGAACATGAAATGATTCAGAATGTTGCCAATAGTTTTGGGAAATAGTACTTGCTTGAACATGCTCAAATATTATTTCACCATAGGTGAAATAAATATGTTCTAAAGGCTCATTAGAACCAAGTATCATAAAAGCATCGGAAACAACAACTTTAGCATTTTTTAAAATTACTTTATAATAAAGTTCAGGTCTACCAAATCTTGAGTTTCTATAAAAGTCTAACTGAACATGAGGAAGAAGCTCGCCTTTCATAGCTTCATGAAGCAAAGGAGAACTTTTATCAAGTAACTTAGTTATTGCTAAAGGTTCACTATGACTTTTCCCCATAGTACGACCAGAACCTTTGTGCGTTGGATTAGATATTGAATAATTACAACACTTAACCAAAATTTGGTCTTCATGCCCACGTTTATAGTTTTTTCCAATAGATTCAGGAGTAGAAGCACCTGCAGAGATAAGACCTTGTCTAACACCTCTAACAGTTAAATACATCAAATTGTTATCTACTTCTTTCTTTGGTAGTAATCTAACGTTGTATTTCACTATAATCCTTTAAAAAATATTAAATAATAATTAATTTTGTTATATTATCTAAAGAACTCTTAATTTGCAAAGGAATACGCTAAAATACTTAACAAATACGAGGAGCGAATATTTTCCCCTTCGTGGAAAATATCGTTTACGACGAACGTTAGATATCAAGATGGTCTGACTACACTTATTCAGACATTAGATACAGTGACTTCTATTACAAGTTGAAGGTCTTAATGGATATTAATGTAAACTTCAACAAAAAGGATATTTATGGACATGAGTATGCATATGGAAATGATAAATTTAGTTAAGTCATTGAAAGGCACCTATAAACAAGCAGATAAAGAGATGGTAGTAGAAGTGATTAATGAGTACAAGCAAAAAAATAACTGTAGTTATAAACACGCATATGATAAAACTGTTGAGGGGAATCCATCATACTCAACATATAGCTTATGGAGACGTCAATTAGCAACTAAGTCTAGTACTTAAACACTCTCTCAAAGCACTTTTTTCTAAGAAAAGTGTATACTTCCGACATATTTTATCCAAAGGTCAATTATGAAAACTCTCAAAATTGTATGCTCAGAATGTAGCAAGGTTAACACCATCCCAACAGAAGTAGAAAATGAGTCTATTTCTTGCTCACAATGTCAAGCAGACTTAGATAATCCATTTACCGTTGAAGTAAGTGATGAGAGTTGTACAACCCACATCAATGAAAATGACATAGCCGTACTAGTTGATTTTTATTCAACCACTTGTGGCCCTTGTATGGCAATGTATGAGAGCTATGAAGATGCGGCCCTTGGATTTGGCTCAACAGTTAGATTTCTCAAGGTTAATGCGGATGTTCATCAAAAGGTTGCTAGAGAGTATGGGGTCAGTGCCCTTCCTACTATTATCGCCTTTAAAAAAGGTCAAGAAGTTAACCGCGTGAGTAAACAGCTTTCTCAAGTGGAACTCACTTTATGGGCTCAAAGCCTTATTTAAATATTTATTTAAGAAAGAAAGAGAAAATAGCTTAGGCTATTTTCCTGTTACGTGCTGCAATTAAGATCAATAAGAAAATCACTGCATAAGTCCATGGCACAAAGTCTGGAACGGGAACGGGGTCACCCTTAGCGTATGAGTGCATACCAGCAAGGTAGTAGTTAACTCCAAAGTAAGTCATGATAATGGATGAGAAAACCAATAAAGACGCTACAGCGTAGTTAAACGGCGTGTAAAGAGCCTTTATAAAACGTAAGTGAATCACTACTGCGTAAAGCAAGATACTTACAAGGGCCCATGTTTCTTTTGGATCCCAACCCCAGTAACGTCCCCAAGACTCATTTGCCCAAACCCCACCTAAGAAGTTACCTACGGTTAAAAGAACAAGACCTACAATAAGTCCCATTTCATTAATCGTGTTAATTTCTAGTATCGCTAGATTAATACGCTTTTCATTACCCTTAGTACGCATTGCAAACAGAAGTAAAACAATAAAGCCTAGAAGTGCTCCTAAGGCTAAGAAACCATACGAAGCCGTAATCATAGACACATGGATAGAAAGCCAGTAAGACTTAAGTACAGGTACTAGGTTCGTTACTTGAGGGTCCATCCAGTTTAGGTGAGCTACAAATAAAATAATACCCGCTAATATTCCTGTCGCGGCTAAGGTAATAACAGACTGACGTGAAAAGATAAATCCAGCAAGAACMKTNTRYMCAAGNAWTMYANRTCATNSAYTMAWMTCCWTKWGACCAAGGCGCGTGACCTGCAATGTACCAACGTGTCAGTAGACCTATTGTATGAAGTAAAAAGAATACAATTAGAAGTCCTGTTGCACCCTTTGTTATAAGACCTAACTTAAAACGTGGTGCAAGAATTTGTACAAAACTAAGTACTAAAAGTAAGATACCCATTAATAAGTAATAAGGCATTAACTTTTCAAAAACATTATACTTGTTATAAAAGATTTCTGCGTTTATTTTGTTTTCACTTGGATATACATCAGCCCCGTAAAATCTCTGATACTTAGCTACTTCGCCAATAGCCTTATCTGCAGCCTTCCAGTCTCCTGTTTTTAAAGACTCTTCAATCCCCTTAAAGTAAGCTACTGCTACCTCTCTTACCTTGACTGCATTTTCAGGCTTAAAGGTTTGAAGGGCTTCAATAGTCGCGTACCATTTATTGTTTACGTCTGCAGGTTTAGCAAAAAGCTTAAACACTGAACCTGTAAAAACCATATACACAATATTAAAACGTTCATCAACTCTTAATAATTCTTTATCAAGCTTGTTTCTGTGGGCAGGATCTTTAGATACTGCGTTAGCAATGGCTTCTTGAAGTTTATATCCTTCAAGGTTTTCAGGTACTTCTAAAAACTGAGAGAAAGAAGCATACTTCACTTTTTCATCAATGCCTAAGATCTCATTAATACCCTTATGCTTAATCTTAATAAGGTTAATCTCTCTCCATGCCTCAGGTCTTACCATCATTCCAAGAACCATCTGATCCGCTGTCATTCCGGCAATTGTTCCACCATGAACCTTGTTTACAATCTCTACATTTAGAGTGTTTAGAGGTTTCATTCTTCCTGAGCTGTCTTGAGAAATAAGCTGACCAAATTTTGCGGCATGGTCTTTATCAAAAGAGGTGATAATTGTAACCACCTCATTTAATTCTTTTGCCCTTGCTGAGTCTACAGAAAAAATAAGAAACATTGCTACTAAGGCCGAAACTAGAGCATTTCTTTGGTCTGCGTACTTTCTACCTTTTTTCATAAGCTTTCTAAAACGTCCATTAGACATAAAAAATTGAGAAAACATACCAATAGCTAGCATGATATAACCTAGGTAGGTTGGAAGTGTTCCGGGGTCATTATTTACTGACAATATCGTTCCTTTTTCATCTTTATCATATGAAGACTGAAAAAATCTGAAGTTCTTATAATCTAAGATATGGTTCATATAAATTCTATATGGCATTTTTACATTATCTACATTATCAATTAAGATAACCTCAGAAGAATAAGAAGCAGGACTCATAGAACCCGGATAACGATCTAACTCAAAATCAACAAGCTTTAAAGAAAAAGGGATAGTGCGAATAACCGCCCCATAAGAAAGTTCAACCTTCATCCCATCAAATGAAGCCACCTTCTCATATCCTACTGCGCCCTCACTACCTATAATAACAAGCTCTTTACTTTGACCCTTATATGTCACTTGCATTTTCAAAGCGTCTTGAAGACGGTTACGTGAGCCTTTTACCGACTTAGAAACAAGTTGTTCGCTTACATAAGGCATAATGCTTTTAAGTACAAAGTTTGTTTTTTCACTTTGATATAACATTCTTGTTCTAAATTCATTGGCTTCACCCACCGGTAAGGTTGCTGAATTTTTTGTTCCCATATCAAGGGTTTGAAATTCTAAGGGATTAGACATATGTAAGTGCCCATCTTTATAGGTGATATTTACAAGCTTCTTATCTGTTTTAATATCTGCACCAAAGTTAAGTATTAGGTCTTCAGACTCAATATACTCACCCTGCTTTAACTTCATAGCCTTACCTTGACCACCCATAGAAATCATCATATCCAGTATGGTGATACCATTTTCCTTATCTTCTACAAACTCATATGAAGCATTTGGAATGTATTCAAGAAGTGTAATATTTACGCTGTCACCATCAACTTTAACATCTTCGTCAAAACTGTTTGTACCAATTTCAGATAAAAGTACACGTTTTTTATACTGAGTTTTTCTTTGCGCGTTTGTAAAAACAGCTTGAATATAAGTCTCTCTTGAAGTGATACGGTTTTCTGTTTCACCCTCACGAATATGCATACTACCTTCATATCCTGCAAAACGTGTTATTGCCGCACCTATTAAAATCACTAAAAACGAAGAGTGAAAAAGGACAACGTTCCATTTTTTCACATTAAGCATTGAATGTCTTACCATTGAAGAGATAAGGTTTACCCCTAAAAGAGCCAAGAGTCCTTCAAACCAAAGGGCTGAATAGACCTCAGCCTGAGCTGTTTGTGTTGAAAAGTCACTTTCAATAAAAGTTGCTACACCTACGCTTATAGCGAAGATGCTTAGCAGACTTGCGGTTAGTTTCATTGAGGATATAAAGTTAAATAGTTTCTTCATGTGTTTTCTTCTTTTTATAAATTGTCTGTATTCTAGCTTGTCAATGTTAAGGTAACGTTAGGTTTACAGCCTAATAAAGACTAGCTAGAGGTGGTATTACTTTAATTGTGACCAGTTTTTACCTATATTTACTGAGGTACGTAAGGGCACGGCTATGGTATAAATACCTTCCATAATATCTTTAAAGGTCTTTGCCAAGTCCTCTGCCTCATCTTCATTCACTTCAAAGATTAATTCATCATGGATTTGAAGTAGCATCTTGGCATTTAAATGTTGAGTTTTTATCTGCTCGCTTATCTTATTCATAGAAAGCTTGATTAAATCTGCAGCAGATCCTTGAAAAACTGTGTTTACAGATTCTCTCTCATACGCGGCCTTTATCATTGGAGGTGCGGAGTCAAAGTTAAAGTATCTACGTCTTCTAAGAAGTGTTTCAACATAACCAATCTCCTTAGCCCCATCTGCAATTGAACGTAAGAAAGTCTTAACGGTTGGAAAGTTCTCAAAATAAGTTTCGATAATCACCTTAGCTTCTTTAGTAGTAACACCAATATCAACCGAAAGTTTTTTAGGTCCCATTCCGTATAAAAGACCAAAGTTCACCGTCTTTGCTACATTACGTTTAGCGTCAGCCTCGTCTTCACCAAAGATAGCCACGGCCGTTTGTCTGTGAATATCTTTATCATGGGCAAAGGCATCAAGTAAGGTTGGGTCTTGAGAAAAGTGCGCCAAAAGACGTAGTTCAATTTGTGAATAATCTATACCAATAAGGGTCTTACCCTCTTCTGCTATAAAGGCTTGACGAATCTTAGCCCCCATTGGTGAGCGAACAGGTATGTTTTGAAGGTTAGGATTTTTAGAGCTTAAACGCCCCGTAGCCGTTCCTGTTTGYAAAAAAGAAGTATGAATACGTTTATCTTCATTGGCTAAACCAAGTTCTAAAAGTGGCGTGATATAGGTTGAGTAAAGTTTAAAGACCTCTCTATAATTTAAAAGAGCGGGGATAATATCATGGGCATCAAAAAGTCCATTTAAAACTTTTTCATCTGTTGAATATCCTGTTTTTGTTTTCTTTCCTACAGGAAGTTCTAGGGTTTCAAAAAGTACAACACCGAGTTGTTTGGTTGAGTTAATATTAAACTCACCTCCAGCAAGCGCGTATATCTTTTTTCGTAGCTCATCTAGAAGTACTTCTGTTTCATCTTTAAAGTTTTGAAGAAAGTCAGTATCAATCTTAATACCTGCTTCTTCCATCTCTATAAGGGTTTGAATAAAAGGAAACTCTATCTCTTTTGCTTCTTGTATTAAATGTTCAGCATCTTGAAGTTTTAACTGCTCTAGTAGACGAAAGTAAAGTTTATAGGTTATAAGTGCATCTTCACCCGCATAAGCCACCGCGTCTTCTATAGCCACTGAAGAAAAGTTTTCTCCCTTCTTCACTGTGTCTTTAAAAGAGATCATCTTATGCTTAAAGTATAAGTCGGCTTGTTTATCAAGACCCACAGGTTTTTCAGAGTTTACCAACCAGGCAAGCAACATTGAATCCGCGTAAGGCGTATAAGACTTAATTCCAAGATAAGGACAGATAAACTTCAGATCAAACTTCAGGTTATGCCCTACCACCTTAAACTCAAGTAACTTTCTTAAGGCACGAACACCTATCTCTTTTGAGATTTGATCACCTACCCCAAGATAAGCATGTGCTAAAGGAACGTAATACCCTTTTGTATCATTTATGGCAAAAGAAAAACCTACTAAAGAATCTTTCTTATGCTCAAGTCCTGTTGTTTCTGTATCAAGGGCTATGATGCTGTCTTTTGGGATGGCGTTTATCACATCAAAAAGCCTTTCTTCTGTATCAAGTAAGACAGACTCAAGCACTTCTCTTGGTGCTTCTTCAACAGCATCTTTAGAAGGCTTAATATCTTCTATCATTCCCTTAGCCTTAAGCTGTCTAATAATTCCATTTAACTCATACTTATGAAGGTCATCAACTATACCTAAGAAGGGGTTTTTCTCAGGAAGTGTAAATGTTGAGAAATCAAGGGTTTCAAAAATATCATCCACTAAGGTAACAAGCTTTTGAGACATCCAAGCATTATCTTCAAAGTCACGAAGTTTCTTTTGAACACCTGCTGGTTTTACCTCATCAATATTGTCGTAAATCCCTTGAAGGGTTTCAAACTGTGATAAAAGCTTTTGCGCCGTCACCTTTCCTATTCCCTTAACACCGGGAACATTATCCGCAGAATCGCCAAGTAAGGACTGGTAGTCAGTAAACTGGTCAGGACGAATACCGTACTTTTCTATACAAGCGGCCTCATCCATATTTTTTCTTTTAATTGCGTCAACAACGATAACCCTTCCATCATCTATCATCTGATAAAGATCTTTATCATGTGAAACAATACGGACTTTCATCCCTGCTTTAACCGCCATCTTAGCTACAGAAGCAATCATATCATCCGCCTCATAACCCGTCTTAGATACCGTTGCAAAGCCCATCTTTTCTACCCAGTCTATGGCAATAGGAAGTTGAGCTATTAAGTCCTCTGGTGGAGGCGGTCTATTTGCCTTATAGTTTGAATCTATCTCATTTCTAAAGGTGGGACCTTTCATATCAAGGGCAAATACAATATAGTCTGTATTGTGCTCTTTTTCAACACTGGCAATGAAGTTTGTGAAACCTGTTAAAAGTCCTGTAGGAAAGCCATCCGCATTACGAAGGGGAGGAAGTGCAAAGTAACTTCGAAATAAAAAACCGAAGGTGTCAATAATTGTTATAGTTTTAGACAAAGAAAAGTCCTTAGAAAATTTTTCTTAGTATAGTTATACAAGGCAAAAAGTTTGATAAAATCACTCCAAATATTCGTAATTAAGTTATGATATACTGCAAATATGAAACATATCTTCCTATTATTTTTGCCTTTTACACTTTTTTCTCAAACGTATACTTTTTCAGGTGCAAGGGACAATGTTGTTCAAATTATTGCCTCAAAAATTCTACAAAAAGCCTATTCACGAGTAGATATCCCCATAAAAGTCATATATCTTTCTCCTGAAACGTCCTTACAAGCTTCTAATTCAGGGAAGGTTGATGGTGAACTTGCACGAATTGAAAAAATTTCCAAGCTTTATCCTAACCTTGTTCAAATACCTGTTCCTTTAGTTTCTGTTGAAGCCGTTGCCTTTAGTACAAACACTAAGATTAAGATAACTAAGTGGGATGATTTAAAAAATTATAATTTTACTATTATAAGGGGGACAAAATTTATAGAAAACAGCACTAAAGACTATGATAAGACCTATGTAAAAACCTTTATTGAGGCCTTTGACACCTTAATAAGTAACAAAACAGACATCATTGTCCTCCCAAGAAAGGCGGCTATACGTTTATCCTTAAGAGCTGAGTATTGCGAGGTTAAAGCCATTAGTCCTATACTTAAGAAACTTAAACTTTACCACTTCGTACACAAAAAAAAATCCCACCTTATTCCTATTATCCAACCTATCTTAAAACAAATGCAAGATAGTGGTGAGATTGAGTATCTTTACAAGTCATATCTAAGGTCTCTAACGCCTTAGTCTACTCAGGGAGTTCTTTTATAGCCTCAGTAAAAAGCATATCTAACAAAGCATCAAAGCTTGTAAAATCATTTCTTTCTTCAAAGTCCCCCATACGGTTTTTTATTAATTCTAAACGTTGAAGAAGAGGTTTTTCATTAAGGCCATCAAAATATTTTTTATCTATACCCTTATAAAGTCTAAGACTATAAGATTTTCCATTGGCTTGAATAAAAAAACATGCCGAAAACTTTTTTAGTTTTGACTTCTTAAACTCTACGGTTAAGACCTGCGTTCTTGTAGAAAAGAAGCCTGAAAAGCTCATGTTTTCTACATAAGTATCAAGTCCTTGTAATTTAAGACCTTGTATCTTGTTATACACACGGTTTAAAAAGATTTTTTCAACTGCTTCTTCATCCACACTTGTAATCGTATGTAAACTTAATTTATCTGCGTATATATTTTCATATTTCAATTTCATAAGTGATTATACCTTATAACTGACCTTATGCACTTAGGCTGACATTTCAGATTGTATTTTCCATAAGTTCTTAGAAAGTCTAGATATTTCACTTAAGGGCTTAAAGTCTGAACTAGGGATAAGACCTTTGAAGTTTCTACTTAGTATCTCTTTTTCAACTTTCGTACAAACTTCTTCTAATACTTCTACATTTTTTTCTAAAAAGACCTCTTTTTTTGCACTTAACTTGCACAAGAACCATATACTTAAAAAGTCTGCGCTATAGGTGTTTAAAATCTCTTTACTAAAGACTTCAAATTCATTATATTTGCTATGTTCAAACTCTTCTATAATCACTTCTAAAAAGCCACTCAAAGATTCTTTTGGAACCATAAGATTTAAGTACCTAGCCACATTTAGACCAAAGGTATGTTCTCCCCCAAGATAAATCCTTGCAGCCTCGCTTGTGGGTCCATAAGCGCTTGTTTTCATACCAATGAGGCCAATGTCACAATGTTGATGTTTTCCACATCCTTTAATACATCCCGAAAAGCCTACTATGATACTATGCTTTTGTATTAGATCTAAGGGAAGGTACTTAGTGTCATCTTTGATATGCCAAAAAGAAAAATTACAATGTTCATTTCCTGCGCAGGCAGAAATGGTTGAAATAGTATTAGAGTTTTCAAAAGGGGTCACATTATTTTGAAGTCCTAAAAAGTAGATATGCTGGTCAACACCTAAACGAACCTCAGCCTTTTGCTCCTTCGCAAAATCAGCAAGCTTAATAAAGGTATCCGCATTCACACGAGCAAAGTCTGTATAATAAGTATATACATAGCTCTTATCTTTTAAGCGTTCAGACGTCCTTTTATCATACCTTTGTAAGAGTAAGGTTCCTGCTGTTTGATAGCTTAAACTATGTTCTTTGTCTATTTGCTTTTTAATACCTTCCATTCCCTCTTTTTGGAGCCAATGAAATAACCTTGTCTTACCTCTTACTCCACGTAAACCATGAAGATGAAAAGCCTCAATGACGGCTATAAAATATTGCACTACTTGATTTGGCTTTAAAAACACATCTGCATCTTGGGCCAATTCTGAATTTTTACCACCTAAAAAAACATTAAAACCTTGAGCCCCCTCTTTCTCAGCCAAGGCAAAAAACAAGTCATTGGCAAAAAAAGAATTAAGGTTTGCACGATTTCCACTAATACCAACAGAAACCCTTCTAGGAAGAAGACCTATAAAGCGCGGCTTATTTAAAATATAATCTTGCATCTGCTGCATATAAGGATAAACTTCTATCTGAGAGTAATGCCCTCTTCCATCATACACATCTGTTACAATATTTCGAACATTATCCCCAAAGGTCTGCCAGGTTGAGATACCATTTTCATTAAGCTCTTTCCATACTTCTAGAACATTATCTCCATTAAGCCCATGAAGCTGCATTTGCGCACGTGCGGTTAAAATAATATCTAAGTCATGTTCTTTAACAATCTTTGAAATGAGTAACATTTTCTTTACTGAGATACGACCTGCATTAAGCCTAAGTCTAAGAGCAAAAAGATCATCTTCTGCCTCATGATTATAAATACCCGCGTCTTGAAGGTAGGCTCTATCATCATCTCCTATAAAAGAAAAATGTAAATTTTCAATATTTTTTAAATACTCGTAAGGACTTTTATCTGCCTTAAGACGTTCACGCCAGTTAAGTTTGTGATTGTTTATTTTAATTTCTACTATCATGCACAAAGTATACTAAAAGGCTTTCCTTATATCCATGACTAATATCAATAAAAGCTCTTCTTCTTAAGGAGTATGGTAAAATTTCATATTATGAATAAACTAAAATATCTTTCCCATTATCATCCTGATACCCAAGCCCAAGTACACGCCCTTATTAAAAAAGACAAATTGGCTGAGCACATACTAGGTAAATATCCACGCACGCACAATATCAAGACAGACAAGGCTCTGTTTAGCTATATCATGGATTATAAAAACACTCATATGAAAAAGTCTGATCCTCTGTCTAAGGCGCTTTATGATGGAAAGGTTCAAACCTATAACGCCTTAGGGACACACCGCTTTGTTTCTCGTGTTCAAGGGGGAAAACTCAAGGCAAAAAATGAGATACGCGTAGCCCCTATGTTTAGAAGTATGCCCGAGGAATTTTTACGTATGATTGTGGTGCATGAACTAGCCCACTTCAAAGAAAAAGAACATAATAAGGCCTTTTACAAACTTTGTGAGTATATGGAACCCAGCTATCATCAACTTGAATTTGATCTGAGACTTTACCTTACTCAAATGGATCTTTTTAACAAACTGTACTGAGCCTCTCAAATCACTTTTCCTGCTATAATAATCTGATGAGATGGCAAATATTGGTACTATTGACTTTCTTATTGTTGATCCCTACACTTGCTGATGATATTGATCAAGTGACTCAAACGCAGGTTCAAAAACATGAACTTTTTCTAACGGCTTATCTCTACTCCTTGCATTGGAGTAAAAACAGCAGTACAGGAAAAGAATTCAATGACACCCATAGGGCATACGGATTAGAATATATTTATGACACTACATACAGCCTCACCTACAACCATTTTATTAACTCAAGAGGCGTGGATGTAGATGTAGTCGGAGCCGGATACCTTTTTGATTTGTATGAGGGAAAATTCGGTTTGCATCTTATAGGAGGCTATCAAGAAGGATACTGCTTTGACGGTCTTTTAAGTTCGGTAGAGTGTACTAATGGAAAAGACAATACAGGGCCTTTTGTTCTTCCTCTTCTTTATTACAAACATAAATATTTTAAACTTGATTTTTTCACCAATTCAGACATGGTTGCCTTCCGATTTAATATCAAGATCTACTAAGCTATATAAACTCATTTTTAAACTCGTTATAATTCACCTTATGAATACATACAAAGAAAAATTTGAAACTTCTATAAAATCCACTTATTTTAAAAAGCTTAAAGCTGAGCAGCAAGCCTTTATTGAACAAAAGGCCTATGCCCATAAATTTTCATATCAACAACTCCGTCTTATTATTGAGATGGCAAATGATTTTGAGATGTGGGGTGAAAAAAATATTATTCAGATGTGGCCAGAACATACCCATGCTAAGGTTATCTTGCAACGCATTACTAAGATTTATAATGAGGTTAAAAACAAACCTAAGAGCTATGATGGGTTTGACCCTTCTATCTTAAGGTCTGAGCAAAAGTTTTCTTTTACAACTAAGCCAAAAGAAGGCTTTGGTTTGGGCATGTGTCCTGTTGCATCTGAAGAAACACGGTGTTGTAATCTTATGACCTTAGACGCAGTGGAGAGCTGTGGTTTTGACTGTTCTTATTGTACAATACAGTCTTTTTACAAAGAAGATAAAATTACCTTTGATTCAGGCTTTAAAGACAAGCTTAAAAACATTAAGCTTGATCCCAATAAGACTTATCATATAGGAACAGGACAGTCTTCTGACTCTTTAATGTGGGGAAATAAAGAGGGTGTACTTGAGGCCTTATTTGACTTTGCTAGAGCCAATGAAAATGTTATCTTAGAGTTTAAAACCAAGTCTGATAATATTAAATACTTTCTTGAGAATGATGTTCCTAAAAACATCATTTGTACATGGTCATTAAACACTAAAACCATTGTTGAAAATGAAGAGCACCTTGCCGCCTCTTTAGAAAAAAGAATAGCCGCTGCAAGAGCCCTTGCAGATAAGGGTGTGATTGTAGGCTTTCATTTTCATCCTATCGTACAGTATGATAACTATCTTGAAGAATATCAAGAAGTTTATGATGAGCTAATAGATACTTTTAAACCAGAAGAAGTATCCTTAATTTCTATGGGAACACTGACCTTTATCAAGCCTGTTATTAATAAACTACGCCAAAGAAATTTTAATTCAAAAATATTACAAATGCCCTTTGATAATGCAGCAGGAAAGGCTTCATATCCTTTAAGCATTAAAGAAGAGATGTTCAAGCATGCCTATGAATCATTTAAACCCTGGCATAAGAAGGTTTTCTTTTACTTATGTATGGAAGACCATAGCCTATGGAAAAAGTGTTTTGGGTATGAGTATTACGCGAATGTAGACTTAGAAAGAGCGATGGTAAGTTCTTATTGTGAAAAGACAGGTACACCTTACATTTATTCTTAGATTAATTACAAATAAACCACACAATTTCGTCCCTTATTCTTGGCTTGATACAAGGCTTTATCTGCTCTTTGAATAATGCGGTCGTGGGTATCATCTTGCTGAGAAAGCGTACATCCTATACTTATACTTAAGTTTTTAATTTTCGTAAAATTATTATCTTGCATACTTTTTCTTAAATGCTCACACACAGCTAAGGTAGCCTCTTTATTTACTTCTACACAAATTAGAATAAATTCTTCACCTCCCCAACGCACAGCAGAATCATTTTTACGGATAAATCTTTTAATTAATTCAGCCACTTCAATAAGAACAATATCGCCGGTCTTGTGCCCATAAGTATCATTAATATTTTTAAAATAATCAATATCAATAAAGATACAAGCAAAACAATGGTTAAAACGCCGCATTCTTTCTAGTTCATCTTGCATTACTATATTAAGCCTTGCTCGACTATCTGTTTGGGATAACTTTTCTAAATTAATTTCATCTATAAAGCTATTTCGATAAGAGCGCTCCAATAAAAAAGCACCTAAAAGCCCGAAAGAAAAAGAAGAAACATTCCAAAAAACATGCATAACTAAATTATAAGAATCAAAATCTTTTCCTATATACAAACTTATAAGAAAAACACATAAGGCACTGAAGAGGGCTTCTTTCAGACGTAGTCCGGACACGGTAAATATCCAAAATAATAAAAGATAAAGTTCAGCAGTAAAAGTAGCCGGCATCTGAATGCGTAAACTAATATAAAGATGAGAAAGGGCAGCGAAAACAGGTACCAATATCAACATTATATTGCTTAATTTTATATATCTTTTATTAGTTGATATATAACTAATAAAAAAGAGGATAGGAGGTAAAAAGAAGAAATGGGTCTTCCATAACACATCCACAACTTCTTTAGGAGCAAATAAATAATCCATTAAAGAAACAAGAATATAGAGAAGACCGGTTAATAAAGAAATATATCTAATTTGTATAAATCTATTTTTATTACGCCAAATAGAAAATCGATTTTCCATTTCCTTTTCTTCAAATGACAAAAACGTGAAGAATAAAGAAAGGTAAAGATTTTTAAAAAACATTGTTAAGGTTTAGTACTCAGGAATAATGCCCAGTTGATCCATTACGCTATCAACCACATCTTCAAGCATCTCGTGGTCATAACCTGCATCATGTGCCTTTCTTAGACCAAAGGTGATGGCTTGGTCTGAAAAGGGCCCGTTTATAGGGGCTATCGTTTTTACGATATTTAAGGCTGTTGCGTATTCTTTAATATCTTCAGGCGCTTTTTGGTAAGTATCTGAGAAACGAATCATCTCAACAAAGGTCTCATCAAACTTCCAGTGCTCAAAAATAGCTGCTGTAACTGTAGCAGTTGTTTCTTCTACATAAGAAAATTCTACCTGAGGGATATTATTACTTGTTTCAATCTCTGACTTGAAATTATAAAGAAGGTCTTCTTTGATGATATCAGAGGCGATAATTATTTTTCCTGTTTCTTGAAGAAAAGAAGCTAAGAAAAGATTTTCCATCTTTTTTCTATCAATTTTTGAGTACCAGTTATGCATTAAAACAGCTTGTTGGTTTGAGATATCAGCAAACTTTTCTGAGGTAATACCATAAGGTTCCATATCAACATTTAAAAGTTTTCTAACCGAGTTACCAATAGCAATAGAACGGGTCATAGACATTCCAAAAAGAGAAACGGCTTGAGCCACACTCTTAATCTCTTTTCCAAAACAATAAAGTGGTGAGTTAGCTGCCTTTAACAAGTTTGCCACAATCATAGGATCTTTCTCAACAACCGCAACAAGGTCATTAATTGCAGCCTCAGGATTGGCACATACTTGTTGCATTTCAACAATAGTTTTTGGTAGAGCAGGAAGAGATTTAATACTATCGACTAGAGATGATTTCATATACTTATCACTTTATTTTATTTAAGTTGTTTCTTTACATTAGGCTAATTGTAGCACTAAATAATTATTTTTTATGTAAAGCCAGCTCTTTTTTCAAAAATTCTCCCGTATATGATCCCATTTTCTCATAATTTTCAGCCAGATCTTCAGGTGTACCTACACCTACAATACGTCCACCCTTAGCCCCACCTTCAGGACCCATATCAATAACATAATCTGCATTTTTTACCATATCAAGATTATGTTCAATCACTAAAACAGAGTTTCCTAGGTCTACAAAGTTATGAAGAACCTGAGTCAAGCGGTTTACATCTTCAAAATGCAGTCCTGTTGTAGGCTCATCTAGGATATAAAGCGTCTTCCCTGTATCTTTTCTACTTAACTCTTTTGAGAGCTTAATACGTTGGGCTTCACCACCTGAAAGTGTTACGGCGTTTTGGCCTAAAGAAATATACCCAAGACCCACATCATCAAGTGTTTTTAATTTCATATTAATCTTTGGAATAGCTGCGAAAAACTCAAGTGCTTCTGAAACAGACATATATAAAACATCTGAAATAGACTTACCCTTATACATTATCTCTAAAGACTGAGGGTTGTACCGCTTACCAAGACAAGAATCACACTTCACCATAATATCAGGCAAGAAGTGCATTTCGATTTTAATCTCACCCTCTCCCTGACATTTCTCACAACGCCCACCCTTAACATTAAAAGAAAAACGAGAAGAAGTATACCCACGGATTTGGGCTTCTTTGGTCTTAGCAAAAAGAAGTCTAAGCTCATCCATTAAACCTGTATAGGTTGCTGGATTTGACCTAGGTGTACGTCCAATAGGACTTTGATCAAGGTAAATAACCTTATCAAGTTGCTCTAAACCATCAATTTCAACACCCTTAATCTTCTTAACCTTTCGTGCATGATTAAGAAGTTCTCTTGCAACAGGAAGAAGGGTTTGAAGGATTAAAGACGACTTACCTGAACCACTTACCCCTGATACACACACAAGGTTATGAAGAGGAATTCTTACAGAAAGGTCTACTATATTGTTAATGGTCACATTTTTAATTTCTATCCAGTCTTCTTGAGGACGTCTGTAAAAGTACTCAATCATCTTTCTTCCGTATAAATAATCCGCCGTTAGGGTCTTAGCATTTTTCATCTTATCAAGGGTACCTGAGAAGACAACCTCTCCCCCATACTTACCCGCACCTGGACCAATATCTACAATATAATCCGCGTGTTGAATGGTTTCTTTATCATGCTCAACCACGATAACGGTATTTCCTTTTTCTTGTAAAGAACGAAGGGTACGGATAAGCTTTAGCGTGTCTCTTTCATGTAAACCAATACTTGGCTCATCTAAAACATACATAACCCCCGTAAGACCTGAACCAATTTGTGAGGCGATACGAATTCTTTGGGCTTCTCCCCCTGAAATAGAACGTGCATCACGTGAAAGAGAGAGATACCCAAGGCCTACATCATAAAGGAAGAAGAGTCTTTCTTGAACCTCTCTTAAAATGGGCGCACCTATCATGGCTGTTTGCTTAGAAAAATGCTTAAAATTCTTCTCATCTTTAAAAAATGCATAAGTGTCTTCTATAGGCATCTGAATCAGTTCGTAAATTTTCTTACCCGCAACATCAACGGCTAAAGATTCTTTTCTAAGACGGTTTCCATCACATTTAGAACAGGTTTTTTCACTCATATAATCTTGAAGTTCTTTTTCATCCTTGAACATATCATAAGCAATTTTTGTAATCCCTGGCCATACGCGTTTGATAGGATGACCCTTCCATTGGAAAGGAATCTCATCTATGCTTCCATGAAGAATTGCTTTTTGCTGATATTCTTCAAGTTGGGAGAAAGGCTTTGTAATTGAAATCTTTTCATGAGCACAAAAGCCCTTCAAAAAAGTAAAGTAATAGCCTTTATTAAGACCATACACAATTTTAACCGCACCTTTTTCAACAGATAAGTCTGAATCAATAATCTTATCATTATCTAAGGCATAGCGAATTCCTAAACCATCACATTCTGTACAGGCACCCTTAGGAGAATTAAACGAAAAGGAAAGAGGCTCAAGAGGCTCAAAACTAACCTTACAATCATGACAGGCTAGGTGTTCTGAATAATGAATCATCTTTTCAGGAAGACCAACTTCTTCATAATTTAAAATCTCTATTTCAAGTTCCCCATAAGACTCTTTAAGCGCCTTTTCCACATCTTGAGCTATACGTTCTTTGTTATCATCTTTCATCACGATACGGTCAATAACAACCTTAATGGTGTGTTTTTTCGTCTTAGAAAGTTCAATATCTTCATCAAGTCTGGCCATAACACCATCTATCATTGCACGTACATAACCTTTTCCTCGTAAAGACTCTAAAAGCTCAGTAAAGCTACCTTTTTTCTCACGAATTAAAGGGGCTAATATAATCACTTTAGACTTCATTGGAAGTTTAGCAACCTGATCAATAATATCACTCGCATTCATTTGCGAAATAGGCTTAGAACAGATATGACAATGCTGAACCCCAACACGGGCATATAAAAGACGTAAATAATCATAAATTTCTGTAATTGTCCCCACTGTTGAGCGAGGGTTTTTAGAGGTAGTTTTTTGATCAATAGCAATGGCCGGAGTAAGACCTTCAATCTTGTCTACCTCAGGCTTACCAATCTTGTCCAAAAACTGTCGTGCATACGAAGATAAAGACTCAATATAGCGTCTTTGTCCCTCAGCATAAAGCGTATCAAAAGCAAGAGTTGACTTTCCTGAACCACTTAAACCTGTAAAAACTATAAGTTTATTTTTGGGAATTTCTAAAGAAACATTTTTAAGATTATTTTCGCGTGCGCCGGTAATTTTGATCATGAGAAGGTCCTGAATATTAGATATGATAGTACTGAAATATAAAAGGCTAATAAAAGCTTTTTTTGTAGGCTTGAAGAGGTTTTGTTAGAAAGCTTAATGCCTATATACACACCAACTAAAGAAGCTGAGGCTATAACAAAGGCATCTAAATGAATAACATGTCCTGCAATAGAAAGGCTAATTAAGCCTGAAATAGAAGAAAAAACTACAAAAAACAAACCTGCTGAAATGGCTTTTTTAAGTTCAAAATTAAAAAATCCCACCAAGATGGGTACCAAAAGTAAGGAACCCCCTACCCCAATAGAGATAGATAAAACACCTAAAAGCATTCCAATTATAAATAAAACAAAAGGATTAGCTGATGACTGTTCAGAGCTAGTTTTTGGAGTATAAAGCATGCGTATTAAGGCAATAGACACAAAGCCTAAAAAACTGTATTCTAAGTACATAGAAGGAACAAGACTTACTATTGTTCCACTAAGTAAGGCCCCCACAAAGCCACCAAAGGCGATAGGTAAGATAGTAGAAATTACTAAAGAACCTTGTTTAAAGTTCAAATACGAACCGTATAAAGAAACAAAGGCCATCTGAAAAACCGAAATACCTATAGAAGCTTTCATCTCATAGCCCAACATTAGAAGAGCAGGAATAAGAACGGTACCCCCGCCTATTCCAAAGAAACCAGCCATTGTACCAACACCTAGTCCTAAGATTAATAATTGAAAAATTGTAAATAAATCTATAATATATGCCTGTTTTTTTAAAGCGAATTGTACTCAAATTAGACTAACTAGGTCATTAAGTTTACAATTTAGATTCATAGATTCAAAAAGATTATCAGGTCAACCAAATCAAAAGCTATACAAGACTATAATAAAGATACAAAAAAACATGTAACTTCTTTCTCCTTTTGCATGCAATAAAAGCAAGTTTCTTTATTAAGATGAGATTATTAAACTACACTTAATCCCTTTTTCCTATAATAGTATAAAATATAAAACTTTTTTATTTGTAAACAACACCTATGTAGGGACACCATATGCTTTCAATCATTATCGAAGCTGCCGAAAACTTTTTACACAATCAAATTGAATTAACAACAAAAAAATCAAATGCTTTAAACACTGACTCACAAATGAGAACAGTAATTGCTTCTATAGACGTAAAGATGGATGATGGAGAGGTTAAAACTGTTTATCTTGGCTTTGATGAAGCACTCATTAAAGAGATTATTTCGGTTTATCTTATGGAAGATGATGCCGATGATGAGACCATGCAAGACATGGCCCTAGAATCTACAAATATGATTGTAGGAAGTGCTAAGGTCTTAGCCGAAGCAGCTGACAAAGAACATTTTATGATAACAACGCCTAAGTTTAAGGCTATTGAAGAGTTTAACAACTGTACTTGCAGCGAAATATCTGTCTTAAGTACACCCAAAGACTCTCTTGTTATCGGTATTAAAGGTTAAAGGATTAGAGCTTAATGCCAGAAGAAAACGATAAAACACTTGAAGAGCAGATGGCCGAAAACCGTCTCGAAAATCTTGACTTAGAAGATGAAGAGATAGAAGAACTTTCGTGGATGAACTACGAAGGGCTTTTAGATATGGAAGTCGAGTTTATTGCCGACCTAGGTCAAACAGCCCTTACTATTCGAGAAATTCTCGCCCTGCAAAAAGGTTCTGTTATTGACCTCTCAAAGCCAGCGGGTGAGAGTGTTGAAGCCTATGTGAACAATAGAATTGTTGGCAAGGGTGAGGTTATGGTTTATGAAAAAAACTTAGCTATTCGTATTAACGAAGTGCTCGATTCAAAGTCAGTTATTTATTATTTATCAAAAGAGCGAGCCTTATGAAATACCTTTTATTGTTGCTACTTCCTTTCTTACTTTTTGGATCAAAAATCCTTTCTTATAATGTTTATGAGCGTTCAAACCGCGTTGATGTTATGCTTACCTTTGACACTCCCTTTGAAGGAAGACTGTCTCAGATAAAGAAGAACAATAAAATCATTTTAAAGCTTGAAGGTGCCTCTATTGAAGCACCTAAAATAAAAAACATAAATACTTCTTACCTTCACAAGATGACCTTAACCCCTATCGCTTCACACACAGAAGTAATTTTACAAACCGCTTCTAATATCCATATGTCGGCTTCAAAAACAAGTGATTCTTATGGCTTACGTCTGCGTTTTACTAAGGCCCTGGCTTCTAGTAAGACAGGTCAGACTAAGACCAGCTCTTTTTTAAATAAGGTAGGCTTAGAAACAAAAAATGAATCTGAATTTAATAACTCTTATTATGTTGTTATTGCTATCTTAGTCTTAGGTATTCTTATCATGTTATGGTTAAAGAAAAAGATGGGGCCTACATCTTCTAAGGGAAAGCAAGCTTGGTTATTTAAAAATACACCAAAAAAAGAGGGAATCTCTGTTCGTTTTCAAAAGCCACTTGACCCTAAAAATCGTGTAGCAATGCTAGATTACGAAGGACAGTCTTATCTCGTCTTGTTAGGTACTTCAAATGTATTATTAGATAAATATTCTCAAGGTAAGCCTGTACGTACACAAAATGAGTTTGATAAGATTTTAGATGATAATAAGGCAGAACTAGACTCCTACTTACAGCTTGATAATTCTGCTGATATAGAGCCCTTACAGTCTTATAAAGAAAAGGCTTCAGCACAGGCTTACGAGCTTAATTAAGAGTAATTCTAAGAGCCTTAAGCTCTTTTAGCCTTACGCTTTCCCATCTGATCAATAATTTTCAAAACAACTAAGTCAGAGGTCACATTAAGTGAGGTTCTACACATATCTAAGATTCTATCAACCGCTACTACTAAGGCAATATACTCAACAGGTAAGCCCACTTGATTTAAGATAACAACCATCATCACTAAAGATGCAGAAGGAAGAGCGGCAACACCAACACTAAGAGCAACGATAGTCACACCTAAAAGAACTTGGTCCCCAAATCCCATCTGAACCCCCGCTAAATGTGAAATATATAAAACCGCGATACTTAAATACGCCGCCGTACCATCCATAGAAACGGTGGCCCCAAGAGGAAGTACAAAGGCAGCATTTTTTTCTTCTATTCCACCCACATCTTCAGCTATACGCATAGACACCGGTAAGGTAGCCGCAGAAGAAGCAGTTGAAAAGGCCATAATAGGAGCTTCTCTAATGGCTAAAAGGTATTTATAGGGATTAATACGTCCTAAAAGACTAAGAAGTAAGGGAAGTGTCACAAAACCATGAATGATAATTACCAAAACAACCATTAACATATATTTCCATAAGCCCAAGATTACGTCTATCCCCTGATCCGCAATAACATAAGAAATAAGACTAAAAACACCAATAGGCGTTAGCTTTATAATCCATTCTGCCATGGTTAACATTGCATTTGTCACCCCTGTAAAAAAGTCTAACATTAAAACCTGTCGATGTTTTTTAAGATGTAAAGAAGCAATACCAAACATAATTGAAAAAACGATTATTTGCATCATAGAACCCTCAGTCAAAGAACTGAAAATATTTGTGGGAATAAAACTAAGTATCATAGCTTGAAGAGAAAATTCTGCAATTTGTGAGGCTTTTGCATACTCTAAGCCCTCAGAAGAAACAGCCTCTCCAATAGGAAAAACATTCATTACAATAATAGCAAGTAATACAGCTAAGGCAGTTGTTAATAGATATAAGCCTATGGTCTTGAATCCTATACTTTTTAAGTCATCTAAATTTCCCAATCCCATAATTGCGACATATATACTAGAAAAAACAAGAGGCACAACTAACATCTTTAAAAAACTTATAAACATCTGCCCAATTACTTGTTGTTGCAAGGCTAGTTCAGGAGCAAAGCTTCCAAACAGTGTTCCTAAGACAATCCCTAAAATTACAAGGGTATTTGTAGTGGAGTACTTCTTTATTTTTCGAATCATTTACTAACCTTTTGTATAATATCCGTGTATTATAGCATCTAGAATTCTTTTTTAGAGATTTGATATGCTAAAATATACAGGGTCTTAAATTAAAGTAATTAAGACTTAAAAAAAGGATGAAAATTGGGAAAACAATACAAGGTCCTTTCTAAACGTGATATAGAGTTTATTAAAAAACAAAGGCTGTTTTTTATTTCCTCTTGTTCAAACCATGAGGTTAATCTTTCACCTAGGGGATATGAAAGCATTTATATTGCAGATGAAAGTACCTTATATATGATAGATTATCTTGGAAGTGGAAACAGAACAGCCAGGGATATAAGTGAAGATGGGGAAATCACCCTTATGTTTACTGCCTTTGAGGGGAAACCAAAGATCTTACGTTGTTTTTGTAAGGGAGTATGTATTCAAAAAAGCGAAGACACTTTTAAAGAAATCTCTTCCTTTTTTACAGAAGACATGTTGGCTATCCGACATATCTTTAAATTTAACATTTATGCTATAGAGTCAAGTTGTGGAATGGGTGTGCCCCTTATGCAGTACCAACAAGACAGAGATGAAGTTAAAGAGTATGCCTTAGATATGGCAAAAAAAGGGAAGTTCAATTCGTATCATGATGAACACAAAGTTCCACCTAATTTACATACTTTATAATGATATTATAAAAGTATGATAAACTAAGGGCATCTCTAAAAACCCTATATTCACTCAGAGGTATTTTGAAGTGTAAGATTGTGCAAGAATTTTCTTGAGTCATAGCCGTAGCTATGAGGATGGAAAAACTTGTGCAAGCTTGCGTTTAAAAATGCCTCCCAAAGGGCAATACAAGAAGCTTACTCTTACTTCGTTAGATACGATTGAAGCTATTCATAGCTCCTTCTCCTATCTGCCTCGTAATAGCAAACTTCTTGTATCGCTGAGTGAGTATAGGGTTTTTAGAGGTGCCCTAATACATAGTCAATATAAAAAGAAATAATATGAATGTTAAAATACTTACAATCTTAATACTTTTACTCTTAAGTAGCCAAAATATTTATGCCAAAAAAAGTTCACCTGCTGACTTTTTACTTCAGGCAAATGATGAGACTTCTTTTATGCACTATGAATTCCATCACCTTGCTTATGAGGCTGCTGAACATAAGAACTTTCAAGATGCCTACCGTATTTATCTAAAACTTGCTAATAAGGGTGATGACAGAGCTGAATACAACATTGGAATGATGTATATGAACGGTCTTGGTGTTAAAAAAGGCAAGATGAATGCTTATAAATGGTTACGCCGTGCTTCTAAACATGGGAATAAAGAGGCCACACTTTATTTTCAAAAGATGAATGAGCGTTATACAAAAAAGGTCCAAAAGCCTCGTCCAAGAGTTATAAAAGAAAGCCCTCCTAAACCCTTAGCCAAGGTAGCTATAGTAGAAAGAAATGATTCCACACCTCCTAAAAAGAATCGTTCTCTTAAAGAGTCTATTCTTGTTAAAAGTGAAAAAGTACAAAAAAATGATAGTTCAGGCTTACTATACATCATTATATCTTTTATATGTTTTATGATGATACTTTCCTTTTTCTTTTTAAAAAAATCAAAAAAAGACGAAGAAAAAGATGAGAATAAAACAAAAGAAAAGCCCAAGGTTCCTCAAAATAGTTTAGTCTATAAGGCGCAGATTTATGACATCACTTATGCCCATGTTAGTGATTATCATACCGCCTTACTTAAGCAGGTTAATATGGCTCAGATTAAAGCCGATAAGAATAAGCTTCAAATATATTATATGTTTATTTATGGAATGATTGATTATTTTTGCCAATTAGAAAAACTTACAGATACAGAACAACGTCGTATATTTACAAGCCATATGGGAGAACTAGAGGGAAAAGAACATCTTACAGCCATCACTCAAACTATCTTAGAAGGGCAAAGAGATTCTGCCATGTATCATTATCAAGCAGCTGGAGGAATTTCAGCCCAGGCTTGGCATGAGCATAAGGCAAAAGATGCCTTATCTATGTTAAAAAAAGTACTTTCCGAACAACGCTAATAATCTGCTAAGCCTGACTTGTCGTATCAAAAAAGTCTATAGTAACCTTTCTAAATTCATCAATATCACTGATACTGTTAACAAGGTTTCTAAGGTGAGAAGCTCCCTTTAAACCCTTACAGTAAGTATGAATATGTTTTCTAAACATAGCAACACCATGTGGGCCATAAAACTCAACCATGGAGTTATAATGCTCTAATACAATCTCTTTTTTTAGTTGTATAGACACTTCTTCTTCCCCTGTTTTGAGTTGATGAAAGATCCATGGTTTACCAATAGCTCCACGTCCTATCATTAAGCCATCCGCCTTGGTATGATTAAGTACCCATTGGGCTTTTTCATAGTCTGTAATGTCACCATTAGCAATGACAGGAATAGAAATAGCTTCTTTAACTTCAGCAATAGCGTCATAATCAACCTCAGACTTAAACTTCCCTACTCTCGTACGCCCATGAACAGCAATAAAATCTGCACCCGCGTCTTGAACTATTTTTGCAATTTCAACATGATTCTTTTCCTCAAAACCAAGACGAATTTTCACTGAGGTGTATTGTTTATTAGAGGTTTTTTTAATGGTTTCAATGATACGTCCCATCTGATCTAAGTCCTTAAGTAAAGAAGACCCCGAACCGCCACCTGTCACCTTAGGTACAGGACAACCACAATTCAAATCAATAGCGTCTATCCCCTCTTGAGCATTAATCACTTCAACAGCTGCTCTAACAACATCAACATCTGAACCTGCAATCTGAACAGAGTAAGGGTCTTCACTAACATTTTTTTCTAGCATTTTCANNRWTTTTTCTKWATGATGAACTAGGGCATTAGAACTTACCATTTCTGAAATGGTTAAATCAGCCCCAAACTTTTTCACTACATTACGAAAAGGAAGATCGGTATAACCTGCAAGGGGCGCAAGTACATAAAGTGTTTTATCAAAAGAAATTTTAGAGTTCATTATTTGCCTAGATTATATAATTGTGGAATTTTATCGAAATTCATCTACATAGAAGGTAAATTTATTTTCTTAATATTTTATATAGCTATAATACGCGTAATTAATTAATAATGAGGATACATTTTATGGGTAGAGCCTTTGAATATCGTAAAGCAGCTAAAGAAAAACGCTGGGGAAATATGTCACGTGTATTTCCAAAACTTGCTAAAGCTATTGAAAAAGCAGCAAAAGAAGGTGGTAGTGAGCCTGAGATGAACCCAAAACTTCGTACAGCAATTTTAAATGCTAAATCGGAGAACATGCCAAAAGACAATATCATTGCGGCCATTAAACGTGCATCTGGTAAAGATGCCAAAGATATGGTGGAAGTTATATTTGAAGGAAAAGGACCACATGGTTCTATGTTCATCATTGAATGTCTTACAGATAACAACACACGTACCGTAGCCAATGTTAAAAATCCAGTAAACAAGAATTCTGGAGAGATGCTAAATAAAGGCTCTCTTGACTTTATGTTTACACGTAAGGCAATTTTTGAATTTAAACTACCTGAGGGTGGAGACGCGGAAGAGTTAGAAATGGAACTCATTGACGCGGGCTTAGATGAATTAGAAGAAGAAGGTGGAGAATGTATAGTGCATACAGACTATACTGAATTTGGAAACATGAACTCTAAGTTAGAAGAACTTAAGGTAGAAATGACCAAGGCAACCCTTCAGTACATACCAAACACACCTATTACTGTGACGGATGAGCAGATGGAAGATATCCGTATTATCTTAGATAAGCTAGATGAAGACGAGGATGTTCAAGCCGTTTACACCAACATAGAATAAGGTTTTTTTTCAACTAATACAACTTATTCTACTACTAGAAGCGAACACTAAGGTGTCGCTTAAGTAGTCCTCCTATTTTCCTTACTTTTTTACTTCTTTAACTTTTTTCACTACCGTATAAAGCAAGGGAATATATAAAAGATTCAACACCGTTGCCCAAGCAATTCCAAAGCCTAAAGATATTGCCATAGGCTGAAGTATCATTGCCTGTCCTGAGGCAAAAAAGATAAGTGTCGATAAACCAAGCACGGTTGTAATAGAGGTTAAGACAATAGGTCTAAGGCGTGTTCTAGCTAAAGAGATAAGCTCTTGTATATTAGAAGCTCGGCGTATAAACAAAACCATTAAGATACCATCATTTACTACCACACCCACCAAACCAATAGCACCAATAAGACTGGGCATGGTCATATTCATCCCCATAATCATATGCCCCGCTAATACACCTAAGCCTATGAAAAGTACATTTGACAAAACAATGGCGGAGTTAATTAAAGAATCAAACAACCAGATTAAGGTAATGAAAATTAAAAACAAGGCAATTAAAAAGGCCTGAGACAGTTCATTAATAGTCTTCTCATTTTCTTCTTGTTCCCCTTTTATATCAACCCCATATCCCTCATCTTTTAAGTCTTGCATCAGAGGTTTAAGTATAGTGGTTAACTCCCCTGCTGTTATCTTTTCCTTATTTAAAGAGGCAAAAATAGAGCGTATACGTTTACCGTCTTGTTTGCCAATACTAACATAAGCCTTTTTAATAATGAAGTCTGCAATATCATTAAGCCTTACTCTTTGATTCTTACCCGGAACATTTAGTTCAAGAGCGTAGAGGTTTTCATAAGAATCTTTTCTAGAACTTTCTATACGGATACGGACTAAGCCTTCTTGATTAAACATCTTTCCATATTCTCCTTGAAGGTACATGGCCCGTAACTGTGTGTTTAAAATCTCTTCATTAAAGCCAAGCTTTTGACCATAAGTATTTATATGTAGCTTTAACTCTTTTTCCCCTTGCGTTGCGTCATTTGAGATATTAAATATCCCTTCATACTCTTTCATTTTAGCTTCAATGCGTTCTAAGCCCTTAAGTAGTTCCTCATCAGACTTTCCATAAAGTGAAATCTCCACATCATTTTTAACCACACCTGTACCTGGTACCGTCACTGATATCTCATCAAAAACATTCACCCCTTTTTCTTGTATATTTATAAAGGGCTCAATAATCTTTTTAATATCGTCTTGAATGTCTCTGGCCGTGCGTTCACGTGTTAAAAGGTCCGCGTCATATTCAACCGAGATATAAGGATTAATATACTTTTCAAAAACATTACTAGGTGCTCTTTCATTTAGGTCAATAAAAATATGAAAAAGATTTTCTCCAATAATGGCATGATTTTTTGCGTCAAGGCGCATACCAATAATAGAGGTAATTGAGATAACTTCGCCTTCTCTTTTGTACTCTAAAATGGCCTTTTCAATTTTTGTGATAATCTCTTCTGTATCTCTTAGTTCATGGTTAATTTCTAGCTTACCTGTGACAAAGACCTGCGTCACATCAAAGTCAGGAAAGAGCTGAAAACGTGTGGCACTTGCAAGCAGTAGTGTTGCCACTAAGATAGATGTCATCATAAGGGCTAAGGCTACTTTTTTACGCTTGAGTAAATAGCCTAAGACCCTTTCATAAGAGTTATACACCTTTTCCCACCATTCATGGCTTACATGGTCTTCATGCCTTATACGTAAAAAGTCTTTGGCATGAAGGGGAAGAAAATAAAAGGCTTCAAATAAAGATGAGATAAGAAGTACCGAAATCATAATAGGAAGTATGCGAATAAAGGCACCCATTTCACCTGTCATCATAAGAAGGGGTAAAAAAGCAAATACTGTGGTTAAGGTTGCTGCTAAAACAGCAGGAAACATTTCAGCCGCACCTTCAACAACCGCCTCACGTCTGTCCTTTCCCATCTCTAAATGTCTGTAAATATTTTCAGCAACAACAATGGCCTCATCAACTAGCATACCTAAGGCTATAAGCGCCCCTAAAAGAGAAAGCATATTCAAAGAAAAGCCTATCTTTTCAGTCACTATAAGACCAATCATAAAAGACAAGGGAATACCTAAGGCAACAACAATAGCAATACCACGGTTAACAGTTATCATCATGGCAATAAAGACAAGAAAAAGTCCAAACATAATATTTGAAAAAACGGTGTTTAAACGATTTTTAATCCAAATAGATGTGTCCCCGTAAATATTAAAATTATAACTAGGATACTTTAGCTTGTAGGCTTGCAATAAAACACGAAAATCTTTAACCAGGCTAATCGCATTACCTGACTTTGACTTTGTGATATTAATGCTGATACTAGGAAGGCCGTCAAAATGTGATACTTCCTTAGGTTCAGAAATAGTAAAGGCCACAGATGCAATATCAGCTAAACGCACCCTCTTACCTGATACATTTAAAAGCATATTTTTAAGTTTACCTAGTTCTTTTTCCCCATTATTTGTACTAAGATAAAAATGGTTTCCTCTTTCTTTGATAGTACCTATAGGAAAGATAGAACTTATAGAAGACAGGGCTTTTATCACATCATCACTCATTAAACCAAAGGCCTCAATCTTGGCAAGATTAAGCTTTATAAGAAGCTCTTCATCTGCGTCCCCACGTATGGTGACCTCGTTTAAGTCCTTATACAGAGACAGATCTGATTTCAATTCATCTGCAATTTTTAAAAGTTGCGCTGTTGAAAAGTCACCTGAAATGGCTATTTGCGTTAGGGGAATTGACTCTTCAAAGAGTCTAGCAATGGGCTCATCCATATCTGAAGGAAGGTCCCGTTTAGTTTTAGCTATGACATCTTTAACATCATTAAGGGCTGAAATATTATCCGCACCCTTTTTAATGTCAGCCGTAATTTGAAAACTACCATTTTTAACTTCTGTTTCTAAGGAGTCTAAGGCATTAATATTTTGAAGCTCATCTTCTATATTTTTAACCGCCATCTTATCCATAATATCGGCAGAAGTGCCAGGATAAGCACCTGAAATAACAATTTTGTCCATCTGAATAGGAGGAAATATCTCTTTGGGGATATTGATATAAGCCATTATTGATAAAACAATAATAAAGCTAAGAAAGATATGGTTTAAAAGGGGTTTATCAATGGCAAATTCTATAAATTTTCTTATCACTATCTTCCTTTAAGACTCTATACTGAGGCTGGAACTTTAAAATAAGGTATCAAGTATCTGATTCTTAAATCTTTTTTGTTCTACCTCAGTAGTAATAATTTTATGTTCTTCTTTTAAAGACTTATATTCACGTTCAAGAGCTGAGATATCACGGCTTTTATAATATATACTACTTTGCAAAAAAATCTTTGGAAAGGCTAAGAGTAAAACTAAACAAACAGCCATCATTACACTCATTAAAAAATTTAAATCTAAGTCTTCCTTATCTCCAAGGACAGTGTGTATCTCACTTAAAATCTCGTCTTTCTCGTCATATTCCAAACTGAAACACCCTCATTTTGGCTGATCTACTTCTTACATTTTCTTTGACTTCATCGCTTTTAGCCTCATAAGGCTTACGTGCAACCATCTTACCTAGGGCGTGATTATTCCCACAGGTACATCTCATAGCCTGATCATCACAGATACATGACTTTGACCATTTTTTAAATCTTTGCTTTACGATACGGTCTTCTAAGGAATGAAAAGAGATAATAGCAATACGAGCATCTTTTAAACCAGAATTTTCAATGCTGTCTAATAGCCCTTCTAGCTCGCCTAATTCATTATTTACTTCTATTCTAATGGCTTGAAAAACAAGGGTAGAAGGGTGTATCTTTTTTCCTCTAGGGGCAAAGGGACGAATGACTTTTGAAAGTTCTTTTGCTGAAGTAAAGGGTCTGTTTTGAATAATCTCTGAAGCTATATGCTTTGCATTTCGAACTTCCCCATACTCAAACAAGATACGGGTTAAGTCTTTTTGGCTGTAATTGTTGACCACATCAGATGCGCTAAACTCGCGAGTTGGATCCATACGCATATCAAGATTATCACTCTCAAAGCTAAAGCCTCTATCTTTTTCATCTAACTGCAAAGAAGAAACGCCTATATCAGCTAATAAGCCTTTAACATCATTATCTTCATTAAAAATCTCGGCTGACATTTCAGAAAAACGGCCTTTTTTTATACTCACCCGGTCTTTAAAGGGTTCAAGTCTTGAAGTTGAAAAGTCAATAGCAGTTTGGTCTTGATCAATACCAATAAGTTTTATATTAGGATTTGTTTCTAGGATTAAAGAACTATGACCCGCGTAGCCCATAGTACAATCAATAATCGTACCTTCTTTAATATCTTTAAAAGTGTCTTCAACCTCTCTATATAAAACAGGAATATGAGGAATGTTTTGCAAATATATAACCTTTAAAGTTTTGTACTTAAATTATTCTAATAATAGCTAAAATGCTCTTAGAAAATAGACTTATTATATAAGCCACGTTATACTACCATTATATTTCACATTAAAAGCAGGTATCTTTCACATGGTTAATTATCTTAAATCTGAACTTTCAACCCTTTCGAACTCATTCTTTGTAAATGATTTTTTTGGACTGTATCATGGTTCAATTTCAGCTAAAACTGACTCAAATCGCTTCATTATTAATCAAAAAGAGGCTGTTTTTCATAACTTAGAAAAAGAAGAACTTTTAGAACTTGGTCATAATAAAGATTATAGATGGAGAAACTCAAGTATGGACACACCCATTCATGCTGCTATTTATTCACAAATATCGGATGCTAAATTTATAAGTTTTACTATGCCCCCTTACACAACTGCTTACAGCTTTAATCATAGTGTCATTACACCGAAGGATTATTTTGGGCAAAAAGAGTGTAAGGGCATCCCCATATATGATCCAAAAAGCTTTGAAGATTGGTATGATAGAGCCAGTTCTGAGATTCCTCAATATTTTATTAAAAAAGAAACCAATATCATGGTGATTAAAGGATATGGGGTATATGCATTTTCAAGAGATCTGCAAACAATGACAAGAAAACTTGCCATTCTAGAAAAGTCATGCCGATTGCTTATGTTATCTGAGGTAACGAAAGACCAAGAAATGGATTTTTAATTTGAGAAGCGTTAAAAAAAGGTGAACTGCTTCACCTTTTTAGCTTCGGAACCGAAGATGATGTCGCTAGCGACCAGCGAAGGCCTCAGCAGTTACAAGAAAAGCGTCACTATATTTCTAAAATAAAGAACTATTCACCCTTCCCCTCAGGCAAACGCACAATTGCCTCATAAGCCGTATCAAACATAATATCCATCTCTTCGTCACTTATAATATAAGGAGGCATAAAGTAAACGATATGCCCAAGAGGACGAAGTAAAACACCCTTACTCAAGGCATATTCATAAACCTTCAAGCCAATTCGTTCTTCGCTCTTATAACCCTTAAGCTCAATAGCCGCTATCATACCTGTTTGACGTACTTCTTTAACATTTGAAAGGGTCTTAAACCTTTCTAAATGTTGGGTCATATAAGAAGCTGTTTTTTTATTATTTTCAATAACATTTTCGTTTTCAAAAATATCTAAGGTTGCATTAGCTGCGGCGCAGGCCAAGGCATTTCCTGTATATGAATGTGAATGTAAAAAAGCCTTATGTAAGCCATAATCACAATAAAATTTTTGATAAATAACATCTGTTGTTAAAACAACTGACAAGGGAAGGTATCCACCTGTTAGTCCCTTAGATAAAACAATAAAATCAGGGGTTATTTTTGCTTGTTCACAAGCAAAAAGAGTACCCGTTCTACCAAAGCCAACCAAGACTTCATCCGCAATTAAATGTACATTAAATCGTGTACACAATTCTCTTACTAAGGTAACATACAAGGGATGGTACATGTGCATATATCCCGCCCCTTGAACCAAGGGTTCTATAATTAGAGCGGCTATTTCATCAGCTCTTTCTTCTAAGAGAACTTCAAAATCTTTTGCTGCCTTAATGGCCGCCTCTTCACTCATATCCTCAGGCACACTTGTTTGCACACAGGCAATTAGAAGTGGTTTATAAGTATCTTTATAGAGTTCTACATCTCCTACGGACAAGGCACCAATAGTTTCACCATGATAAGAGTTTGTTAGTGAAACAAACAAGGGCTTTTCAAGACCAGAATTTTTATGAGAATGATAAGACATTTTCAAGGCAACTTCAACCGCAGATGAGCCATTATCTGCATAAAAACAACGGTCTAATCCTTCTGGTGTCAGCTTAATTAAACGCTCAGAGAGTCTGACAATGGGTTCATGAGTAAAACCCGCTAAGATAACATGTTCTAAGGTATCAACCTGCTCTTTAATCTTACCACTAATATAAGGGTTTACATGCCCAAAAATATTTACCCACCATGAAGCAATCGCGTCAATATATCTATTTCCATCAAAATCTTCAAGCCAAACACCCTTACCTGATTTGACAGGAATCATCGGTAAAAATTCATGATCTTTCATTTGTGTACATGGATGCCAAATTACATCTAAGTCTCGCTTTGCTATGGACTTGTTAGTCATGTTATACCCTTATATTCGTCTATTTTAAGGTGTGATTGTACTAAAAATGGCCTTTAAAGTTACATATAAAGTAAATCTTATTAATGCTCCATACATTTACCCAATTTTAATGCTTAACTTACTAAAATAACTATTATTATTACTTAAGGAAAATTTATATGATTACATGGATGCAAAGACATCGTAAATACTTAAACATTACATTATGGATTAGTGTTGCAGCATTTGTTGCCGCGGGTCCAATGTTTGCAATTGGAAGTGCAAGTTTCTCTGGCCGTAGTGCTGACGCAGTGGCTAAGGTTGGTAATGTTGAAATAAGTCTACACCAAATGAATTCTGCATACCGTCAACTTTTTTCTCGTTATAACCAAATGTTTCAAGGAAAGTTTGATGAGGCTCAGGCAAAGGCCTTTGGTCTTGAACAACAAGCCTTAAAACAACTGATTGATGAAGCACTTTTACTTAACCTAGCACAAAGCTTTAAGCTTGAGGTTTCTGATTTAGAAACAGCTACTAATCTTATAGAAACACAGGCTTTTCATAAGGATGGTAAATTTAGTAAAGAAACTTACCTAAAAGTCTTGAAGCAAGCACGCTTAACAAAAGATCTTTATGAAACAGACGTAAGACGTTCTTTATTGCTTGAAAAGCTTATGGGTTTATTAATAACTCAAGCCCTACCAGTGGAAGAAGAGTCTCTTTCTATTGCTTTAAATATTCAAGACAAGATTAATTATAAGGTACTTGATGTTTCTAGTATTAAGGTTTCAACAAATGAAGATGACTTAAAAGCCTACTGGGAAAAGAGTAAGTTAAACTATATGAGTGAGCCTTCTTACACACTTGAAGTAATTATTCAAGAAAACACTAAGGGTGAATATACACAAGAAGAACTTTTAGCCTCATATGAAGAAAATAAACATGACTTTAAAAATGACAAGGGTGAGATACTAAGCCTTCTAGAAGCAGAAAGTGAAATCATCTCTGTACTCAACAAGGCAGCAAGTAACAAAGAAGCCTTACGTACTTATATTGCTTACAAAAAAGACAAGTTAGCTGACACATATACTAAAGAAACTTTTATTGTTAAACAAAGTAACAATCCTTTTAGCCTTGAAGTATATGAAAAACTTTCTAAGCTAAATGAAGCTAAGCCATACCTAAAACCTCAGTATGTTGATGGAAAGTTTATAATCATCAAACTTCTAAGTGCAAAAGGATCTGAACCTAAGACTTTTGAAGAAGCAAGAGCTAGCGTTGAAGTTATTTACCTAGAACAAGAGACTAACAAACAGTTCACACAGCTTGCTCAAGACTCAGTAGAAAACTTCACAGGTAAAACTTCACCATTTTTAACACATGAAAGTATCTCCGACCTAGCCCCTCTTAATGAGTTTGAAGCAGGTGAGKWCKWMRAAGYYTTATTTACACAAAATACAAAGAAAGGTTTTGTCCCTTTAAAGGGTGGAAAAATCGTATTATTTAATATTTTGGAACAGAAGTTGCTTAAAAAGGACAATAACACGCAAGAGAAAAATGTGTTACGACTTAAAACATCCCTCTTAAATGATGGATTACTTAAAAAACTTGAAGTACAGTATCCAGTAACTTCATATTTAGAAGGAAAATAGCCTTGAATAGAACAGTTCTTGCCATTGATATTGGTTCAACTAAAATCTGCGCTATCATCTCAGAAATTGATGAAGATGATAAAATACAGATACTTGGTGCTGGTATAAGCAAGGCACAGGGTCTTAAAAAAGGAAGCATCACTAACATAGAGCTTGCTTCTAAATCTATCAGAAATGCACTTAATGATGCAAAACGTGTAGCAGGTACAAACTTTACCAAGGCTATTGTTTCTATCTCAGGTGCGTATACAAAATCATTAAATTCTAGCGGTATCGTAAATATCCCTAATAAAGAAGTGGGTCTAAAAGAGATCAACCGTGTTATGCATACTTCTTTATATAACGCAAACATTCCCAATGAGTATGAGGTCTTACATACCCTTCCTTACAACTTTAAGGTAGATGATCAAGACTTTATTGAAGATCCACTGGGGATGAACGCAGCGCGTCTTGAAGTTGAAACACATATTATTACCACACAAAAGTCAAACCTTAACAACCTAAGAAAAGCGGTTAAGGCTGCTGGTGTTGAAGTTGAAAATATTGTACTTAGTGGATATGCATCGGCTATTGCCGTACTAAACTCAGATGAAAAAGAGTTAGGAGCAGCCGTTATTGATATGGGTGGATCTACCTGTMACCTTGTCATTCATTCAGGAAACTCTATTAGATACAACGACTTCTTAGGTGTTGGTTCAAACCACATTACAAATGACTTATCAATGGCCCTTCATACGCCTTTAAATACAGCTGATAATGTGAAAATGACTTATGGAAGTTTACATACACCATCAAATGACCTTATTGAACTTCCTGTTATTGGAGATGAAGAAACAACCCATGAAGTTTCTTTGGAAGTGGTTTATAACGTTATTTATGCACGTGTTGAAGAAACACTGATGATTATCGCACAATCACTTGAAAAATCAGGTCTTAAAGATCATCTTGGTGCAGGAATTGTACTAACAGGTGGATTTACAAAGATGGAAGGCATACGTGAACTCGCCGTTGCTATCTTTGATAACATGCCTGTACGTTTAGCTAAGCCATCTGAAATGGAAGGATTGTTTGATACATTACGTGACCCAGCATACTCAGGTGCTATTGGCCTTATCAAGTACGCGGCGAATGGATATTCCCCTTATGAAATAGATGTTAATAAGCATATGCGTCATCGTAATGAAAGCATAGAAGGTAGAGAAACACCTAATATTGCTGATATTGCAACACCTAGTATTACAGATGAAGAAGTAAATTCAGTACAAAGCCCAATGGATATTAAAAATGAATTAGCATCCATTTCACCTCATAATGTTAAAAATGACGAACCAAGTATTTTTAGCAAGATGTGGCAATGGGCAACCCAATTATTTTAAGGAGAGAGCAAAATGGAAGCATTTAGCGTAGAAGAATCAACAAACGTTAGCGGAGCAAAGATTATCGTTGTTGGCGTCGGTGGCGGCGGTGGAAATATGATTGGACATATGATCAATGAAGGTGTCGAAGGCATCGAAATGATTGTTGCTAATACAGATGCACAGATGTTAGAGCATTCTACAAAATGTACTAAAATTCAATTAGGTGCAAAACTTACTAAGGGTCTTGGCGCAGGTATGAAACCTGACGTTGGTAGAGAGTCTGCTCTTGAATCTTATGATGAGATTCGTAATGCACTTGAGGGTGCTGACATTGTTTTTGTTGCTGCTGGTTTAGGTGGTGGTACAGGAACAGGTGCGGCTCCCGTAATTGCTAAGATTGCAAAAGAAGTAGGCGCACTTACTATTGCCGTTGTAACTAAGCCTTTTATGTTTGAGCAACGCAAACGTATGAAGGTTGCTATGGCTGGTTTAGAAGAGCTTAAAAAAGAATCTGATTCTATTGTTGTTATTCCTAATGACAAGCTTCTTTCTATTGTAGATAGAAACATGGGTGTTAAAGACAGCTTTAGACTTGTAGACAGCGTTCTTTCTCAAGCAGTGTCTGGTACTTCAGGCGTTATTTTAGCCTCAGGTGCAAATGATATCAACCTTGACTTCGCTGACCTTCAAACGGTTATGAGCCATAGAGGTATGGCACTTATGGGTGTTGGTACACAYANAGGCRWWRRTKMTGCTTATGAAGCGATTAAGTCTGCTATTGAGTCACCTCTTCTTGATAACATGTCTATTAATGGAGCAATGGGTGTTTTAGTACACTTTCATATGCATCCTGACTTTCCTCTTATTGCAATGAATGACGCAATGGCCGTTATTGATGAGTCTGCTGATGAAGATGCTGATGTTATCTTTGGAACGACCACAGATGATACCTTAGCCATTGATTATATCCGTGTTACTCTTGTGGCAACAGGATTTGAGAAAGAATTAAATCAAGGGGGTTCAAACAACCCTAACTTTGATATCCCAGATGAGCAAAAACAAGTTCAGATTCAACGTCCTATGCTTAAGGTAGTTGGTGGTGAAAACTTCGAAGGAAGAGAAGAATTTCTTGACGTACCTACTTACATGCGTCAACAAAAAGACTAAAAGTCTTATATCATTTTGGCAAAGCTAAAATGATAAAATTTTGGATGAAGTTTAAAATTTCATGAGCTCCCTAGAAACATTAATAAAGGCCAAAACTCTCCTTGGCCTTTCTGACAAAGCCACCCTTTTTGATATCAAACAAAGATACCGAAAACTTATGCATAAATGGCATCCCGATAAAAATCCTAATGATCTTAAAACTGCTGAACAAATGAGTATTCAAATAAATGATGCTTATAAAACGATTCTTGAATATTGCAAGCATTATCAGTTTTCTTTTAAAGAAGAAGATATAAAAGAAAAGTTTGCCAGTCCCCATGACTGGTGGGAAGCACGGTTTGGAGATGTCAACAGACCTAAAAAATAATACTTTTTTTGCAGCTAAACTAAGGGCATCTCTAAAATTATAAACTTATCCTTCCTAAGGAAAGACTATCCTCTCTTACCCAATAAAACATATAAACGTCTACCCAACAAAACAATAAGAGCAAAAACTAAGACCTTAAAGTCTAGTTCTGAACCCAAGTGAAGGTTATTAAACTCTTCACTCGCAGTCGCTTCAGCTCCTAAGGCTTGCATSKYTAMKAWAMGAGRTGNWAKAAMMASMMRCAAAAARTNNMCTANTAKTAWSTAANKATACAAAACTAGCAAGAAGTACGGTCTTATCTCTTTGTAAGATCTTATAAGAATACATCTCATAAAACATAATCACAAAAAACATAAGACTTAAAAAGTAAGAAAACTTATCAAAACCACCCGACATAATCTGGCCTTCTTGAAAATGTGAAAGTAAGGGACCAATATAATCTGCTGAATGAAAAACAGTAGATGTCATAATAATACCAAGGGTTAAAATCCCACCTATACTTGCGCCTAAAAGGATAAGGTATCCTGCGTCTATAATTCTTTTAATCTTCATGTTCTTCCTTGTACTCAATATTTTCTATCTTAATTCTAAAATAAATCCACGGTCATGTCCCGCGTAATCTTCATAAAATTCTAAGGTCTTATAGTCTAAGTCTTTTACATAAGCCTGTATCTTTTCTTTTTGATCATAACCCATTTCACAGGCTAAGATACGAACCCTTCTCTTAAAGGCTTCATTTATAAGTCTTTGTAAGATTTCATCACCCACTTCTCCACCATATAAGGCATTTTGAGGTTCATAAGAAAGGTTCTCCCCTAAGGTAATACCATCTTCTATATAAGGAGGATTGGAGACTAAGATATCTATATCTTGATCTATTCCTTGAAGTAAGTCTGTTTGAATTATCTTTATGCGTTCTTTCATCTGCTTTAACTCAAGGTTTTTCTTAGCAATTGTAATGGCATCTTCACTTATATCTGTTGCTAAAAAACTTGCTTCTTTTAAATGTTGAGCTAAGACGATAGAAATTATTCCAGAACCAACACCTACCTCAACAATAGACTCTTGCGTGTCTAACGCAAGCTTTTCTAAAAGTTTTTCGATTAATATTTCTGTTTCAGGTCTAGGGATAAGGGCTCCCTTAGAAATATAAAAGTCTTGAGAAAAAAAAGAAACCTCTGAAGTAATATATTCTATGGGTTCATTATCACAACGTCTTGAAAGCATCTTTTCATATAAGGGAGCTTCTACACTCTCATCTGCATGGGTTATAAGGTATAAACGGTTCTTCTTTAACACAGAACTTAAGAGTATCTCAGCCTCACGTCTAGGGCGTTCAGCTATCTCTCTTAAGCTGCTTGCTCCAAGTTCTATCCAATCATTTATTGTGTTATTGGACATTCACCTTTCCTTGCATCATTTGGCTCATCTTCAATATTTATGCCTAACTCTTTCAATCTTTCCATAACAGGAGGATGGGTGTAATGAAAAAAGATATATAAGGGATGAGATAAGGGAAAACTCTTATTTTCAGTTACCAGTTTAATAAGTGCAGAGGCTAGATTTTCACCACCAGCAAGCTCTGCTCCTGTTTTATCTGCTTCAAATTCATTATGTCTACTTACCATTCCCATTAAAGGCATCATCACAAAACCAAGAACAGGCATAAACAGTAAAAATAAAACCATAATAATTCCCGGTTCGCTTGCAACACCAAGTTCTAAGAACAGGTCTTCACTTAGGTTTCCAAATATAGCAAACATTACAAAAAGAAGTGCTCCCATAAGTCCCATGTTCTTATAAATATCCCCATGAGCAAAGTGACCAAGTTCATGTCCAAGAACGGCTAAAAGTTCTTTGGGGCTTAGCTTTTCAATAAGGGTATCAAAAAGAACAACACGCTTTGTTTTTCCAATGCCTCCAAAGTATGCATTGAGTCTTGCATCTCGTTTAGACGCGTCAGATACAAAGATACCAGAAGATACAAAGCCTGTCTTCTTCATCATCTCTTCTATAGAGCTTTTAAGGCTGCCATCTTCAAGAGGGGTAACCTTATCAAAGAACAAGGCTCTAATCGTAGGAAAGAACATGTTTACAAGTATAATAACACCAAAGATAAACAAGAAGCTATACAACCACCACATCTCAAAATTCATCATAATACTACCCACACCCCATATCACTAAACCGCCTATAACAAGGGTCATTAGCGTAGAAATGACTGTGTCTTTAATATACAAACCCACCGTAGACTTATTAAAGCCATATTTCTCATCTAAGACAAATTTTTGGTAAATTTCAAAGGGAAGGGAAACAAGGGCATTAATCATAATAAAACTAAGCACAAAGACTATCATATGCAAGACAGGTGAAAGTGAAAGAAGCTCAGCATTCAACATTTTCATACCCAGTCCAATCCAAAACACCAAGATTGCAAATTCTATCATACTAGAAACCAAAGACATACGCTCTTTAGAGATAGCGTATTCCCCAGCTTGGATAAACTCACTCGGACCTAAAAGTACATTCTTGCCTTTTTTTGCCTGAGAAAGAAAGCCTATTTGCATCACTGATACATAAACATTCACTAATATATAAACCGTATAAATTCCTATCGCTATGCTTAACACCTAAGTCCTTTAAAAAAATCTAAGTAATTTTAGCATTATTTCGTGTAATCAACTCTTTTTCCCAAGGGAATTTCACCACTTACCTGTGAATTACTCACCTTTACAATGCTATACATTACACCAAGAGCTAATAAAAATGAAACAAGGGCCCAAACAACCTCTCTTTTGGCCCCTGTTAACTTATGATAATCTGTACTGTCTTGTAATCTAGGTTCATTCATATCTATTCTCCAAATATTTTTATAATTTTATCTATATATCATCATATTTTTATCAAGGCTTACAGTAAACTTCAAAATACTTACTAAAATGCAATCCTAATTATAAACACATAATAAAAAATTATAATCATTCATTATTTATATACAGGAGACCTTTATGAGAAACACTATACCTTGGTGGTTAGGTGGTATTTTAATGACCATTTTATTGCTTCTTACCTTTTCAGTTGTGGGAGCTGACCGTCCTATTGGAGCATCAACCTACATCCCTTATCTCGCAGGCTTAACCTTTAATCTTGACCCTGAAAAATACACCTATCTTAAAGAAATACAAGATACAGGTGCCTGGGAAGGTGTCTTTTTATTTGGTATGTTAACGGGTGGCTTTTTCTCTTCTATCTTTATTACCAAGACCTTTCGAATTTCCTTAATACCAACCGCTTGGGTTAAATACAAAAACAATTCAATAAAGTCACGAATGCTTTGGTCCTTTGTTTCTGGTTTTTTTATGATTATAGGCGCGCGTTTAGCAGGGGGTTGTACCAGTGGACACTTTATGTCAGGTATGGGACAAATCGCCGTATCGGCAATGATCTTTGGTGGTGTGGTCATGGCCTCTTTAATTATTACGGGTCATCTGTTTTATAATATTAAGCAAAAGGATTAAAAATGAATGATACAAATATTTTCCAACGCTTAGAAGCTATGTTTACCAATGTTGCCAACCAAGAACACGGCTCAATCTTGTATATCTTTTTTGCGGGTATTGTTTTTGGAACTATCATTCAATATGTAAGAGCCGATAAGTTTGAAAAGATTGCTGGATTTGCCATGTTAAAAGACACCATAGTGCCTAAGATGCTTTTTCTTACCGTAGGGCTTACAAGTATTGGCCTGTATTTTATGATAGACGCGGGTGTGGCGTCTTATCACCTCAAGCCTATCATACTCCCGGGTCTCATTATAGGAGGGCTGATGTTTGGTGTTTCTATGGCTATTATGGGAAAATGTCCAGGTACAGGTCCCATTTCAATAGCCGAAGGTCGTGTAGATGTTTTAGTCGGTGCATTTGGAGGTCTTCTTGGTGGACTTGTGTTCACTCTCTTTTATGATGAAGTATTTCATCCTTTAATGGGAGAAAGTATGGGGAGTATTGCCCTTCCCTCTTTATTTCCAGGATATGAAAGTTTTGTTGTGATTGCCTTTGGATTAGCCGTTATTGCTGTGGCGATTTTAATTCCAAAAAAAGAGCTTGAGGATGAGGCAGATATTTGCCAGATTACAGGTAAAAAACTTAATAAAGAAGAAGCTAAGGAGTAATCTCTGCTAGTTTCTTTCTTGCATAAATCCAGGTTACTACAGCAGAAAAGGTCACAATAAAGGCTATGCCCAACCAAATCCATATAAGACCCAAGCCAAGATAAGAAAATACAAGAAGCAAAATAATAGGTGCGAGTATCTGTCTAAAGATAGAGATGTAAAAGATAAAGCCTGGTTTTTCTATACCTTGAAGCATGGCTAAATGAACAAAGATAATAACAAAAGAGTAAAGAATAAAGGCCTCAATCCTAAGATATACTGCCCCCACTTCTATCACCCTTATATCATCTGTGAAAAAGCCCATAAAGGCCTCCGCCCCAAGTAAGAGAAAGACCATGCCTACAACAGATATCAACCCTCCATAATATAAGGCAATTTTTAGTGTTTCATGAATACGAGAAAACTGCAAGGCGCCATTATTTTGAGCTACTATAGCAAGAACGGCGACATTAAGTCCAATGGTCGGCATAATAATAATTTGTTCTATCCTCATCCCTATTCCAAAGGCCGCAATAACCTCTTTTCCAAAGGGTGCAGCAAAGTAAGTGATGATAAAGATACCCGTTGCCATTAAAACCATGTTTGTACTAGGTGGAAAGCCTTGTTTAAAGAGTTCTTTAAAGACCTCTTTATCAAAGTAAAAACCTTCTGTTGAATCCAGTAAAGGTGTTTTTTTTAGCTTATAAAAAAGGTAAAGCATCGTAATAAACTCTGTTAAGACCGTAGCCATGGAGATACCACTAACACCTAAGGGTTCAATGCCTAGTCCTCCAAAGACAAACCAATAATCCAAGCCAATATTTACAAAAGATGAAAAGATTAATATATTTCGAAAAGAAACCGTATCTCCTACAGAATTTAAAAGTGCATTAATAAAAAAGCTAAAAACAAAAAAGACAGAGCCATATAAAATCACATTGATATAAGCCAAAGACTCTTCTAAGTAAGCTCCCTGCGCTCCAAGGACCTTCATTAAAAACGGAGTAGAAGACACACCTATTAAGGTAAGAACAAGGGAAAGAAAAAAAGCAAAAAGCAAAGAGTTCAAGGCTATATGAGAGGCTTTGTCCTTGTCTTTTTTACCTAAGGCATTTCCAACAAGGGCCGTTACCGCCTCACTCATTCCCCCCGCAAAGGCTATCATCATAAAAAATATTGAAAAAGAAAGGGTAAGTGCCGACAGTGCTTGTGTAGATATAAGCCCTGCAAAATAGGTGTCTGTCACATTATACATAGTGTGAAAAAAGAAGCCTACACTGGCAGGAATCGCTAATTTTTTAAGTTGTTCTTTAATATCGCCTGTGGTTAAATCTAAATGCATCTGCTATAATTCTTTCATGGAAATTTATAATCAAACACCAATGCTACCTAATAAAAAATGCAAACTGCTTCGTCTTTTGCTCACATTCTTTTTGTCTTATGGTATTTACCTTATCACGGCTTGTGTCTGGTACTTTTATAACTGGTATTATGCCCTATCGGCCTTATTATTATCTTTTGTTTTAATGGGGATACTTCGTTCTAAACTTCTACACAGTTCTATCCCAACGGCACAACAAGAGTTTACCTACTCAGATAAAGATATTGCCGCATGGTATTTACACAGGTATGTTTGTCCTTTACAAGACAACTAATCCCCAAGAGTAATCTTCTTTGCTTCTATTTTTATACTGCTAGTACCTATCTCTTTCTCGTTAAAAGACCTTCCATTAGACAAGACATTATGTCCGATATTGCCAGAAGAGAGTGATATCAAGACATAATGTCTTGATATTGCAAAGATATTAGATTTTTAGACATAAGTAATTGTTAAAATAAAAAGACAAATAGACTATACCCCTTAAAAATATTTCAATAAATCATATTTGTTAAATTATCAAGACATTCCGATGTCCAGATAATTTATCATTTAAGACAACTTGGTATATCATGTCTGTTATAAAAGAGTTATCCTTCACCCTAGGACACCAAGTACTCTTTTAAGTCTGGATATGGTGTATTTCGTGTTCTTGGAATATGTTTAACGCGAAATCCTACAGAGTTCTCTATTGCACGCTTTTCAAGTGCAGTAGGAATATAACTGCCTACAACAACAAATATTTCATGTCGTTTTTTAATTGAAAGAGAAGAAATTAGACTTTTATATATGCTTGTATTTCTAACTGCTTCTAATTGATGAACAGGTTTTGGCCATTTTTCACTATTTTTTAATTCTACTAGAAAAGAAAATACTTGCCCTTTGTCATTTTCATAAATAAACAACCCATCACACTTTGAAGAATTTTTTGCCTTAATAACACACCCATCAATAACAATTAGCTTAACTATCTCACGATGATTTTTTGGTTTCAATTGAGCAACTTGACCTTTTTCTAAAAGAGTGTATTTGTCTTGACATGATTCATGAGGAACATGATTTCTGGAACAAGTACAGGATGTAAAAGGAGCAGGTAAATTAATCATTAGTATTTTCTTTGTAGTATTCAATGTCACGCATAACTTCATAATCTTTTGTAATATCATTAAATGATTCAATAAGCTTGTCGTCAATAAGACCTTCATTTTTATTTAAAACATCAACAATAGTATTATTTTCAAATAAATAAGCAGATACTAAGCTACAACTAAGTGGTGTTATACTTTTGATATTATCAGGGATCTTTTCATCTTTAATTTTATATCTTAATAAGTTGTTATTTAATGCTTCAATTATATATGGACTATGTGTTATTAATGTTACTTTTAATCCAGAATTTACTAACCTAACAATTATATCAACTAGTATTCTTTGAGCACTTGGATGCAACGATAACTCAGGTTCATCAATGAATAAACAGTCATCTAAATATCCCATAATAATATGTCTTAGATATAGTATTAAAGGGGCAATTTCAGTTACAGATGAAGATGCCCCAACTAAATCTAAAACCTTTTTACTATCATTAAGTTTAAATTCATATGTAGGCACGTCTTGTGTTTTTGGATTTTTAATACTTAGTTTTCCATTTTGAAACAGCTCATCTTCAATAGCTTTTGCAAATTTAGCATATATTCCACGTTTTTTAGTATCTACTGAATATATATTTTGTAAAAAAATATTTTCTATTTCAGGAAGAATGTCAAACTTTTGATTCGTCTTATTTTTCAGAGACATAAGTCTATAATTATTCATTTGACTTTCAATTAAGTATTTATACGTAATCATATAATTTGCTCTTGCAGCAGGTAAATAAAAAGAGTCTAATGAAGGTAGAATTTTTCTGATAAAATCGAATCCCATATACATTTCATAGGTATCAAGGTCTAGCTTTTTATCTTGTTTTAGTTTCAAATCTTTAACATTAATCTCATCAATCTCAAGCTTAATATTTATATTTTTAAAAAAAAACTTATCAATACCAAGTTTTGAGGCAAAAGTTTTTTCTATACTATAAGAAAATTCTTGTATAAACAAGTCTACATCATCAATGGTAAATGTGATGCTTTTTTCTTCTTGATAAGAAGTTGATAATTTTTCTTTAAATAATTTTAAAAATACAGGCATTGTATAGTTCAAATTATTCATGAAATAAATTAACTTTGAGAAGTAAGTTTTACCACTTCCATTTTTCCCAATATACAGATTTAAGTTGTTTATATTAATATTATTTGCTTCTTTAATATTTCCAACATTTTTTACAGATATTTTCATTATATAATTCCTACGTTTTAAAATAATATTTTAACATATTTTTAAAATTATGATATATTATTTTAATAATTGATATATTATGGATAACAAAACCTCGAAACGAACAGCAGAGCTGTAGATTGAGTCAACCGTTAAGTACCTAAAGGGAATAGACTGACTTTCTACTTTTTTTTACGTTCGTTCCAAAAAAGAGCTAGTCCGAAACCAACCAAAGCTAGTCCAACAAAAATATTTAAATTCATATAAGATAAATCTGTTGTCCCACCACGAGCAGTAAACTTAGGATTCAATATTACAAATATTCCTATTGCAATAAAACTTATATTTCCTATTTTTCCTAAAAATTTTACCATTTTTCATATCCATAAATAAAACTTGAGATAACTCCAGCACCACCTGCTTTTGATAAAGCAGGTGAACCAGGTAAATAGCTGCCTGTAAAGTCGGCTACAACATCTGTGACAAGGACAGGGTTTCTAAAAGCCCACATAGTTGCACCATAACTTGTTTTAGCAAGGGCTACCCCAGCAAAAGGAACAGAAACAACCATCCAAAATTGAGCCATTTTATAAGCACTATAAGTCGGGTACTTTTCAAAAAACAATCGTCTTTTTTCAACGGAAGCATTCATGACATTAAGCCCATTAAATTCGTTAGCTTCAGGGCATATATAATTCCGTTGAGCATGTAAGCTAGTAGAATGTTGCCAATTACTTTTATGAATAGTACCACAGCGCTCATGAACTATTGAAATCTGATGATATGAAAAATAAATATTTTCCATCGGACCATCTTGTCCAATATTCATATAAGTATCAATGACAACAACTCTAGCATGTTTCAAATGAACCGTGAAGTAATGCTCAGGACGGCCACTAAACGAAGTTCTAAAACACTTCAACTCAACAGAGCTAAGGGCTTCTTTACCTACTGCATTCTGAAGTAATGGCGAACTTTTATCCATCATTTTTGTAATACCAAAGGCATCGCTATGACTTTGCCCATTATAAATACCTGAAGCCGTATTAATTGGATTAGAACCACCATAAGAAAATCCACTAACCGAGATAGCATCTTCATGCCCATGTCCACGTTTATAATGAGAGCCAAGGGATTCAGAGGAAGAAGCTCCTTGAGATATAAGCCCTTGTTCAACACCATTGACGACCAAGTACATCATATCAAAATCATGCCCTGCTGGAAGAATAAAAGGTTTCTTGCTCATTCGTTTCCTTAAAATATATTATTTAATAATTATTTTTGTTATATTATCCAAACAACTCTTAATTTGCAAAGGAATACGCTAAAATACTTAACAAATACGAGGAGCGAATATTTTCCCCTTCGTGGAAAATATCGTTTACGACGAACGTTAAATAAAACAAAAATAAATTTATAAAAAAGTAAAATAATGCCTCACTTTATAATAGACTGTTCGCAAAATATTTTAAACGCTCATTCTCAAGATGAGATTATAAAACAAGTAAATATCTCCGCTATTTCTACAAAGCTATTTCATAAAAATGATATCAAAGTAAGAATCAATGTTTTTAAGGATTTTAGTACAGGAGATAAAAAAGAAGACTTTATTCATGTCTTTGCTAACATTATGGAAGGCAGAAGTATGGAGCAAAAAGCAAATTTATCCAGAACTATCGTTAAAGACTTAGCCTTTTTGCTTCCCCACGTTCCTCATATTGGAGCCAATGTCATTGAGTTTGAAAAAGAAAGCTATTTTAATAAAAATATGCTTGACCCAAACTATACCTTTTCAATGCCCTAAGGTTTAATTCTGAAAAAAACTATTTGTATATTCTTCTGATTTTTTCTTAACAGTATTAATCTTTTTTTCAAAGCTTTCATTATTGATTAATTGATCAACATAAAGTTTTGCTAACCTAGTTTTGAACTTATAATGTCTAGGATAATACTCTTTAAGTAAGAAGTAAACATACTGAGCTAAGTCATCCTTACCTATAAACTGATGTTCATAATTTTCTCTTTTATACACCGCGCAGGTTAGACCCTCTTTAATAGCCTCCATCACACCTGAGGTGGATTTTTCCTTGGCAAACACTATAGTAAACCTATCGCCGATTTCATGGTCACTGTCATGGGCATCTGAGTTTCCAAAGGGGGCTATGTATTTATATTTGTTTTTGGTTTGAAGGGCTGTTAAGTGGGTCATATTATTATGTTCGTTAACCTTTTCTTCTCCAAAAGCCTCAACCCCGTCTAAGTGAGAAGTTCTTAACATCTCTTTATAAAAGGCTTGGTGAAGATGATATTTTCCATCCCTATAAATCCAGTTAGGATGGGCTAATATTGAAACACCCCCTGCTTCTTTAATCTTGTTGATAACCCAGATATTTTTTGCATAATGCTGTGTATCAATGCTTTTATCTATGTCTTCTTTTTTTAAAGATTGCGAAATTTCTTCTAACTCTTTTTCATACTTCTTTATATCTTTTCTTTGGTCTTGTATGGACTTGTTTGCATTGATAGATAAAATATGTCCATTTCCTTGAGCTATGGACATGTCTTTTTTACCACCAACACTTACTTCTTCACCGCACAAGGCCAAAATATCAATGCTATTTTCTTTTACTTTTTGTATGGCCTTGAGGGATCCCTTGTAACTATCATGGTCGGTCACACTCACAAAGTCCATACCTGCGTCAAGTGAGGCAAGCACCATGGCAAAGGGTGTAGTTCTTCCATCTGAGTAAGTTGAGTGCATATGCAAGTCACCCTTTAAGGGTCTTAACTCAATCATTTTTTCATTTAAACAGTATAAGGCAATAAACCTAGACTCTTTGTAGGTGTAATTTAGCTTTAGTACAAATTCCCCCACATAAGGCATACTATATGAAAACATGATAATGTCGTTTTCTATTTTAAATTCAAGTGTGTCTTTATGATAATAATCAGCCCTTGAAAGGACTTCCATTGATTCAATGTTATTTGTTTTTTTTAGGGTGAGTTTATAATGGACAGTTTTGTTTTGAAGTACGACACTTGGTGTTATTTTCATGATTTACCTTCTACACACATTTTACTTATAAAGGATAACAAGGCGATTACACAAACGAACCAAAACCTTTGTAAGGCTTGGTTTATAAAAAATCTATTCATTATTTAATAAATTCTACCACATTTTCAAAGCTTGAGCGAAGTTGTGACGACTGTTCATTAATTCTATATCCAAAAGGTAACAACATAGATACTTGAAACTTAGAGGTATCAAGGCCTAAAACCTTTTCTACCTTCTCTTTTTCAAATCCTTCTATGGGACAAGAATCTATGCCTATATTTGCAGCGGCACTCATCATATTAGCAGCAGCTATATAAGTTTGTCTTGCGCTCCATTGATAAATATTGTCATCATTATTTAAAACATTTTCAAGATGTGAAGCATATAATTCTATAAAAGAGTCAAGCTTGTCTTTTGGCATATTACGGCGCATTAACTGTGATTGTACTACCCCACTTTGAACCTTTAAGGTGTCAATGCCTGCTAAAACAATGACTAAGTGTGAACAAGTAGTAATTTGAGGCTGATTCCAACAAAGAGGTCTTAGCTTTTGTCTTAGTTCATCATTTGTGATTACTAAAAATTTCCATGCTTCCATTCCAAATGAACTCGGTGACTTTCGCGCAATTTCTAAAATATGGTGTATATCTTCATCAGAGATTTTCTTAGTCTCATCAAAAAGTTTGCAGGCGTGTCTAAAATTCATTATCTCTAAAAAGTCTTTTTTTGTATGCATAGTGTTTTTCCTATTTATATAAGTTGCAAGCCGTAGATAGCAGTAATTCCAAGAGTATAAGCTCCAAGTAAATAAACATTTCTAGGACTTCCTGAAAGTTTTGGTGTCTTAATCTCAGATACATTTAAAACAGCAAGACCCACCCCACTAACATATAAGACAATAGTAAAAACATCATTACTCACAACTCCGTATAATAAAAACACAGACACTAAAATAAGACTGTTATTATCAAGAGCTAGTCCTGTATACTTTGTACCACCCGCTAAACCATAGGTACTAAAATAACTCAGTCTAATAGCCGCTGCTGCCACCATTATAAAGGCACCAATTAAAAAGATAGGCTCAAAATTTCCAAAAGATAAAAGTAAGATAGCAGGTGTAACCCCATAACTAACGATGTCAATCACTACATCTAACTGCCCACCAAACTTAGCGTCCGTAGCCGTTCTACCCTTTAGCTTTCTTGCAACAAGTCCATCTGCCCAGTCAAAGGCAACCGCCCAAACCATACCAATCATAGCCGCCGCGTAAAGACCCGTAAAACTAAAATAAATAGCAAGTACCGTACAGGCTAAGCCTGAAAGTGACAATAAATTGGGAAGGTCTCTTACATAAGAGAGGATAGTGGGTTGTTTTGGTTCAGTTGAAGTAGATTCTTGTGTTGACATAGATACATCCTATAAGCTTTAGTTATTGTTTTAATAATTTAATCCTATCATCGACCGAGGATTTAAAGTAAAAATGATATTATACACTCTAATATAACTTATTACTAAGGAACTTTAAAATGCTTGTATATACTGTTGGTACTTTTGATATGGTACATGTTGGTCATTTAGACTTGTTAGAATACTGCGCAACCTTAGGTGATAAGTTTGTAGTAGGTGTGGCTTCAGATGAAGTAGTTGGTTCATACAAAAGAAATGTACCTGTTATCCCCCTAGACCAAAGAATGAGAATGTTAAAAGCACTTGAATGTGTAGATGATGTTGTTTCTTATAATAAACTAGATTACGTTACTAACTGTAAAGACTTAAATGTAGATATCTTTGTTATTGGCGAAGATTGGGGAGACAAGCCTCATAATATCGCCGTTGAAAAATACCTAAAATCAAAGGGTGCAAAGATTGTACAAGTTTCGTATAATCCTCTAACTTCTTCTACAAAAATAAAACAAAATGTAATTGCCCAATCACACAAGGGTAAATACGTAGCCCAGACTATTAGCTAAGACATAAAGACAAAGCCTTTAAACCAAGGGCAAGTCCCTTTTGTCAGACATAGCTTACTTTTCCTTGTGTAAGGACTAAAGACTCTTTAGCTATAATTTCAAAAATAAGCCTAGCAATTGCTTCGCCTTTCTTTAGAAAATATACTTATGGATACATCATGGCACTTATCGACCTTCTAAACATTCACAAACATTACTCAGCCCAAAAAATATTAGTTGATACGACCTTTAACCTTGAAGAAGGTGAACGTGTTGTAATCGTTGGTAAAAATGGCTCAGGCAAGTCAACCCTTATGAAGATAGCCTCAGGGGTACTGGACTTTGATGAGGGGGAGCGTATTGTTAAGCAAACCCTTCAAATTAAGATGCTTGATCAAGTTCCTAAGTTCAAGGTAGGCGCTACGGTTAGAGAAGCGGTTGAAGATGGCTTAGGCGAGCTTCAACACGCTAATGTTCGTTTTGATGAACTTTCTCTTTTATTGGCTGAGGATTATGAAAATGAAGACCTTTTAAAAGAGCATGCTGACCTTTCTACCTATCTTGACCATCATTCAGCTTGGAACTTAGATGATAAGATTGAGAGAATACTTGAGCACTTTCAACTTAAAGAGTATGAACATAAGAACATAGATATCTTAAGTGGGGGAGAGCAAAGACGTGTTGCACTTGCGGGTCTTTTACTTCTTAAGCCTGATATCTTGCTTCTTGATGAACCTACCAACCACCTTGATGTGTATATGGTTGAGTTTTTAGAAGAGCTTATCTTAAGAGAGAAGTTCACCCTTCTTTTTATCTCCCATGATAGATATTTTATAGACCGCATTGCTACACGTACGGTGGAAGTTGAAAATGGTGAGATACGTTCTTTTAAAGGGGGGTATTCAAACTACCTAGTCCTTAAGGCTGAGATTATGCACAGTATGCAAAAACAGCATGATAATCTGTTAAAAAACCTTAAGACTGAGAACGAATGGTACGCAAGAGGGGTAAGAGCTAGACTTAAGCGTAATGAGGGAAGGAAGGCTCGTCTTATGGACTTAAGACAAGCAGCCAAGTTTAATCCTGCGCAAATACGAAAGATGAAGGTTGAGCTAGAGCGTGAGCAAAAGAACTTCCAAAGAGATAAGTCTGTTAATAAACAAAAGATGCTTTTTGAAGTAGATAACATGTCTTACGCCATTGCCAATAAACAACTTATTAAAGACTTTACTATTCGCATCCTTCAAAAAGATGTTATTGCCATCGTTGGGCCAAATGGAACGGGTAAGTCTACTCTTTTAAAACTACTACTTGGAAGACTTGAACCTGACGCGGGTACTATTGATAGAGGTGAGTTTAAGGTAGGTTATTTTGACCAGCACAGAGAGATGCTTGATGATAACAGAAACCTCATTGAAACCTTTTGTCCAGATGGTGGAGACAGAGTTGATGTTATGGGTCAGAACATGCACGTGTATGGATATCTTAAAAACTTTCTTTTCCCTAGAGAATATCTTGAAAAAAAGATTGGTGTCCTTAGTGGTGGAGAGAAAAACCGTGTGGCACTTGCCCTACTTTTTACTAAGAATGTAGATGTCATGATCTTAGATGAGCCTACTAATGATTTAGACATTCCGACCATTAATATCTTAGAAGAAAAACTTCAAAACTTCCCCGGCGCGGTTGTTATCGTAAGTCATGATAGATACTTTGTTGATAAGATTGCTAAGAAGCTTCTAATCTTTAAGGGAGAAGGCTTTATTGAAGAGTCTTTTCAAGAATACTCAGAGTACTTAAACATAGAAAAAACACTTAAGTCCTTAGCCCTCTTAGAATCTTCACCTGAGCAGAAAAAAGAAGTGATTAAAGAGATGGAACCAAAGCTAAAACAAGAGATTTTTAAACTTTCTTATAAAGAAAAAGAAGCCCTTAAAAAACTTCCTTCAAAGATAGAAAAGATGGAAGAAGATATTGAAGCATTAAATGCTTGTTTAGCTAATCCTGATTGCTATCAAGAAAAGGGGCTTACTAATCTTTCTACAGAGCTTGAAGAAAAAGAAGCCCAATATGAACAAATGATAGAAGAACTTCTGCTTATTGAAGAAAAAGTAGAAATCATGGAAGGCAAATAGTCTATGATAAGTAGGGATAAAATAAAAGAAAAGCTCAAACACTGGGGTAAAGAGATCTTAAGCCTTAGTCTTATGCTTTTTATCATGGCCAATGCCATTAGTTATTTTCGTGCCCCTGATATCAAAGATGAGAATCTTCCTCAACTTTCTACCCTTTTAACAAATGGCGAACTCTTTTCCACAACTGATTATCAAAACAAACCGGTTCTTATACATTTTTGGGCGACGTGGTGTCCTACTTGTAAGCTTGAAGCCGCCAATATCCAAAGTATTTCTGAAAATTTTAATGTTATAACTATCGCAGTGAAATCTGGTTCAGATGCAAAAATAAATAGCTTTTTAAAAGACAATGACTTAAATTTCAAGGTTATTAATGACGCAGAGGGAATCTTAAGCCAAGGCTTTGATGTTCAAGCCTATCCCACAAGTTTTATTTACAGTAAAGACAATATTTTGAAATTTTCAGAGGTAGGATATACCTCTACCCTAGGCTTATACCTAAGAATGTGGTGGGCAGGACTTTAAAAGTTTAAGCATTAGGTAAGACTTTAATATTACTTCTTCTCTTCGTACTTAATAAGGTTTTCGCGTATACGTGCTAAGTTTTTTGTTGAACCTTGTAACCAAGCATCAAGGGCAGGTTTAAGATCAGTAAAATTGAGTTCCTTTGTCTCTAAGCTTACTTTTTCAGTTTTTTGAAGACGCATAGTACGTAATAGAACTTTCCCAGTAGAAATATCAATCAAACGACTTTCCCCTAAGATTCTAACCGCTCCATCTAAATACGTGGAAATAGAAGTTCCTGTCAGTCCAAGTTCAATAGGTGAAAGTTGATACCAAGTCACATCATCAAAATGTACTTCAACTGCAGAAAGACCTATTTCTAGAACAAGGGTTTTATCTGTCTCTTTATTCTCAGCAAGGGTATATATACCATTATCTTTAATCTCTTTTTTATAGGCTATTCTTACATATTCAGCTATCTTTGCATAAAGCTTTCTTTGTTTATCTGTCATATTTTCTTTTGAAACTCCAGAAATCACGTTTACTGGAGCTACATATATATTTTCATAAGATGCAAAATCAACTTCAGGCGAAATTCGAATCATGCTTTTTTCAAATTTTGCATTCTTAGTATCTAAGCCTTCATAGGTTTTTAAAAATCCAGAATTCTTTGGGACTACTGTTCTACTTACACATCCTGTCATTAGTACTAAACTTCCTAAAAGTGCTAATGATAATACAGACGATAACTTCATAAATATTCCTTTTAATATACAGATTATTATAGCTTCTTTAAATAACACGAGAGTAAAACGATTTTAGTACCGTTTACTCTTCCTTCTATTTGTTCAGAATTACCAGGTACTAAGTGAATATTTTTAACGGTAGTGCCCTGCTTTGCAGTAAATCCTGCGCCCTTAACTACTAAGTCTTTGATAACTGAAACGGAATCACCTGCTTGAAGTATAGTGCCATTAGAATCGCGTGTTGGGTCTTTATTTTCAGATATAAGGCTAGACTCTGCCCAGGCCTTCTCACTTTCTTCAAGATAAAGCATGTCTAAAAGCTCTTGATTTTTAAGACGTGAAAGCATACGGTAAGCCACCACTTTTACGGCTGTCTCTTCACTCCACATGCTGTCATTAAGACAATGCCAATGGTTTTCATCCATCTTGTCTTTATCTTCTATCTGTTCCTTACATACCGAACACACATACACACATTGGTCTATGCTTGCATCCGATGGTTTAACTTCTAAAATGCTTAAGTTATCTGTTGATGTACATAGCTCACACTTGTTATTGCTACGTGTTTGTAAGTCTTTCTCTAAGCTCATAATTTTTCCTAGTTATTTCATTCAAAGTATTGTAGCAAGTGAGAGTATAAAAGAAGTTGAGAATAGAAGTAAACTAAGGCCTAAAGATGGCTTTAGTTCTTAAAGGGTTTTATATAAAAAGGTTAATGTTGAAATTATGTCCTGATTCTTTAAGTGCCAAGTAGGCTCTAAACTTCATCGCTTCTTCTTCGGTTTGTGTTTCTAAAAATTCTTTAGCTGTATCTATCATCTCTAAGTCAAAGAGAGTATATAAATACGCCTCATGGGCTTCTTCATCTTGTTCTGCAAGAACTTCAAAAAGCTTAGTACGTTGTTCAGGAATCATATGAATGCTTAATTCTTTAGAAATAGACAGATAGTCCGCCTTTACAAGAACAAGCCTTCTCATCAATTCTAAAAGAGACTCATTTGATACTTCTAAGGTGTTTTCTTCTGAATTCACTCTGGCTAAGATAATAAATAAGGCATCTTTTGTAATATATTCTTGGTATTTTTCTATGGCAAACATTGGGGCAGTTGCCGCGTAGTTTTCGTAAGCTTTTTCTAAAATATCTTCCGTATAACTTTCACTCTTATTTAAGATCTCTTCAGAACTCAAGTCTAGTGTCATCATACGATTTTTCTGGTTTTGAATAGAAAGAGGGTTATCCCCATCAAGATACAGCTTTTTAAGGTCAACAACCTTGCCAGATTTAATATCTGTCAATATTTTCAAGATATTATTAACTTTTTCATTCTCTGTTAATTCTATATCATCATCAACACTCATAGAAGTATTTTCAAGTACCTTTGCCAGTAATTGATAAGGTTTTGTCTTAAAATTATAATGATGATCTTTATTAAGAAGTTCATCCATAATCATGTCTACAAGCATTTCGTAATCTTTTTTATAATTACGAAGATGGAAAAAGCTTTTTACCGAATAATAAAACATATGGAAAATAGAGGCAATGTATAAAATAAACACAGGAAGTAAAACCAATACTGACACGGGTAAGGCAGGAAGATAAATACCAAAGAATGAAATTGACTCAGACTGAGAATATCCAAGATACTGACTTATATACCAACCAACAAACAGCATTAAGGCTAGGGTTCCTAGAGTATATCGTTTTAAATACATTTATGTTTTCCTTGAAAAGTTTCTTATACTGCGCTTTTTTCTGCGATTTCTCTACAGTCAATACAATACTTTGCATGAGGCTTTACTTTTAGACGATGAACGCCTACGCATTCTTCACACATTTCGCATATTCCGTAAGAACCTTCAGTACCTTCTTTTATTTTAGCTAATGCAAGGTCAATTTCAAATAATTCTAACTCTTGTTGATTGCCAATTGCATTTTCAACCATGTTATCGTTACTTACTGAAGCATAATCACCCTCATCATTTAACTCTAACTCTCTAAGTTCATCCATCTCTTTTTCAACACCTGAAATATTCTTCTCAATTTGTACCTTGCGAGACTCTAATGTATCTTTAAAATATTCAAGTTCTTTATCGTGCATTTCTCTCATGGATATAACCCTTAATTGTAATTAATTCTACTTGTGGTACGGATGGTTATTGAGTATTGCAAATCCCCTAAAAATTTGCTCTAGTAAAACAGCCTTTGCAATCTTATGACTCATAGTGAGTTCCCCTAAGGAGATTACCTGATCACACTGCTTTAAAAATTCATCTTCAAAACCATAAGCACCGCCTATGTAAAAATTTACCGATATCTTATCACTCAAAAGCTTGGAAAACTTGAAACTATCGACTAATTTTCCATTTGGATGAAGGGCTATGTTATAAGATTTACTTAAATGTGGTTCAAAGGCTTGAGTATATGCAGCTTGAGCCTTGGCCTTGCTTTCGACCTGTGCTTGATGAATTTTTTTATTAAAAATTTCTATATCTTCAATCTTGGTAAACTTAGAGGTCATCACCTGAAGTTCCTTATACAAGGGGCTGTAAAGAGACTTTTCAGGCTTTGCGATAGAAAGAATATTAACCTTCATACAGACCTGTTCCAACCACTAAATAGGTCACATTTTCAAAGACATCAGTCAGTTTTACACCACCAATTGCTGCCACCTTATGCAAAGATTTAGAGGCAATTTTATCTAAGTCTTCACCGAGTATATTTGTAACATCTTTTGTTAAAGTTTGTTTAAAAGCGCCAAGTCCTATGTAGTCTAAATCCATATTATTAGCATTTTCCACCTCTTTCTCATCATGAGTAGAAATTCCAAAGAGTTTATCTGAACCAATTTCAGCTCTAATCTTAGCCACAGCAGCTTCTAAATTTTTATCAATTTTAGCTAAATCTTCTTGTCCCATATGTACACCATCACAGAATGAGATAAGCTCTACCTTGTCATTTATAATTAAAAAACCATCCCAAAGATTACGAAGTTCTATTAGGCTTTCTTTAATCTCTTCAAGGGAAGCATTTTTATTTCTGTATTGGATAATTTCGGCATTATGCTTTTTAGCAAAGCCAACAAAGTCTTTAAGAGTAAGTTTACGAGAATTTAGGGTATCTTGGTCACACAGAGCGTAGAGTTTCATTAGAAGTCTTTTTTATTAATAGAATAAGCACGGTTAAACTGTGCGTGAGCACTCTGATGAAGAGAACTTAGTCTTAGCCTAGTTAAAATGAACTCCTGCTCATTTCACCTGTCATTAAAGCCTTAAACGGCTTTAATTTCTTTATCTAAGAACATACACATTAGATCAGAAATAGTCTTTTTTAGTTCATTACGATTAACAACCATATCAACCGCACCTTTTTCCAGTAAAAATTCAGCTCTTTGAAAACCTTCAGGAAGATCTGAGCCAATAGTCTGCTTAATAACACGCTGACCTGCAAAACCAATCAATGCACCAGGTTCAGCAATGATAATATCACCTAAGCTAGCAAATGAAGCCGAAACCCCACCCATAGTTGGATCTGTTAGAACTGAGATATAAGGTAGGTTTGCCTTAGCAAGTTTAGCAAGGGCTGCAGAAGTCTTAGACATTTGCATTAAAGCAAATGAGCTTTCTTGCATTCTCGCTCCACCTGAGGCAGAAACAATAATAAAGCCTTGTTTTTTCTCAATGGCACGATTGATACCACGAACAATTTTCTCCCCTTCTACTGAGCCTAAAGAACCACCCATAAAAGCAAAGTCAAAAATTACAAGTTGTGTAGCAAGACCATTAATCTCACATTCACCACTAACAACAGAAGAAGTACGTCCTGTTTTAGCTTCGGCTTCTTCAACACGCTTTTTATATGATTTTTTATCCACAAATTTTAAAGGATCAGTAGGTCTAAGACTTGCGTCCATCTCAACAAATGAACCCTCATCACACATAAGCCCAATACGTTCTTTTACACCAATACGAAGGTGATAGCCACACTTAGGACATACATAATGTTGTTTTTCAATCTCTTTGTAATACATAAGAGCCTGACAAGACTTACATTTAATCCAGTGAGAAGGTGCCTCAGACTTGCTTGGTTGTGGCTTGCTTGGCTTGGAGCTAAAAAAATCAAATAAACTCATATATTATTCTCCTGATTGGTTCAAAATTATTGTTTTAATTTTCTCAAAAACATCTTTGTCTTTGGATATTATGATGTGTGTATCATCTTTATACATATGTAAACCCTCACACATATATAAACCTGCTTCTAAATCATAAGTACGCATTTTACCTAAAAAAATCATATAGTTAGTATAATGTGCGTAAGCTAAGGACAGAGCAACTGCTCCTGGAGCTCTATATTTTAAATGATTTTCAATTAACTTCGTAGTGATTTCAGGATAAAGTGCTGCTTTTTCAAAGAGACCTATCTTAGATGTGTGATGCTTAACTACAGGTCTAAAGTGCGCAGAATGAAGCTTCCCTTGAAGAAACTGCTTATCATCTTTAATAAAAATATCTCCATTAGCAAAGTTACAAACTATGCCTAAGACACACTTTCCTTCTTTCATATACGCGATACTTGCACCAAAGTAAGGAAAGTGCGTGAGCATATTATCAGACCCATCAATGGGGTCTAATACAATTTGCATATCACCTTCGCCTATTATTCCAGATTCTTCTGAATTAATTTGGCCAAAACGACTTAACCTGTCAACAAATATTTGTTCTGCCATAAGGTCTAAACCAACAGAGCGGTCTCCACCTGCACCTATTTCTTGAGGCTTATAAGCTTCATCATCAGTATTAGTTTCAAGCATCATGACGACCTCTTGACAGGCCTTAATTGTTTCGCGTATAAAGGCTTGCATTATTTAAATGATTTGATAATGGCTCTGGCCGCTTCTCTACCATCATAAGCAGCTCTAACAACAAGGTCAGCTCCACGGAAACAATCACCACCCGCAAAGATACCCGATGTTGATGTTTCAAACTTATCATTTAAAGTGATTCCACCCCATGAATTTGTTTCAACACCATTTGAAGCGAGGTAAGATGGATTAACAGGATCAAATCCAAGAGACATGATAACAACATCAGCGTCTACCTTAAATTCTGAACCTTTTTGCTCTTCCATTCTTGCACGTCCACTCTCATCTTTAGCACCAAGAGCCGTTTTAACCATCTCAATACCAACCACTTCATTTTGTTCATTTACAAGCACCTGTTTAGGAGAAGCATAAAAAGTAAAGTCTACACCCTCTTCACAGGCATTTCTATACTCTTTTTGTGAACCTGGCATATTATGCGCATCTCGTCTGTATAAACATGTTACAGACTTTGCACCTTCACGTTTAGCTGTTCTTACACAGTCCATCGCGGTATCACCACCACCAATAACAACAACATTTTTGTCTTTAAAATCACAAGACTTATCATACTTCTCACCAAAGTTCTTAGACTGAATAGCCGTTAGGTATTCCATAGATGCATGAACACCCTTAGCATTTTCATTTTCAAGTCCCGCTACCTTTGCCTTAGTCGCGCCAATTCCTATAAAAATAGCTGAACTTTTATCTGTTAAGTCTTCAAAAGAGATATCTTTACCAACCTCACAATTAAGATTTAGTTTTAAACCTGCTTCTATAAGTCCATTTACACGACGTTCAACTACTTTTTTATCAAGCTTAAAGCCTGGGATACCATAAGTTAGAAGTCCCCCTGCTCTGTCTGCTTTTTCATACATATCAACGCCAATACCCGCTCTTAAAAGATAGGTAGCAACCGAAAGACCTGCTGGACCTGAACCAATAACTGCTACTCTTTTATCAGATGTAACACCAGGAAAGTGGGGCTTAAGACCCGCTTTAAAGCCTTCTTCATTAATAAAGGTCTCAATAGAGCCAATAGTAATCGCCCCATGTCCGTCATTAAGTGTACAGTCACCCTCACATAGTCTATCATGAGGACAAATACGTCCCATCACTTCAGGAAAGGGAGATGGCTCATTTGAAAGGTTAAAGGCAAATTCTAAATCTTTTTCTGCTATTGACTTTAGCCATTGAGGAATGTAATTATGTAAGGGACATTTATCTAAACAAAAAGGGTCACCACATTGAATACATCTATCACTTTGTGAAGCCGCTTCTTTGCTTTCAAAAAATTCATAAATTTCATTAAAATCTTTTATACGCTCTACTACAAGGCGTTTTTCAGGCTCAATTCTTTGAGTATCAAGAAATTCTCTCATCTTAATCTCCTTTTTCTAGGTTTAATGGAAGTATCGTCATGTTCTTAGGACGAACTAACCAGAAGTCTCTGATATCAGTTCTAAAGTTTTCTAAAATTTCCTTAGCTCTTGTAGAATCAGTTTCATCTGCGTATTGCTTAATCAGTTTCTTTAAGAAGTGACGGGCTTCATCACCCTCATCTGTATCAATGCGTTCAATCTCAATGAGCTCACGGTTAATGTTTTCAGAAAACTCATGATTTTCATCATATACAAAGGCTATACCACCTGTCATTCCTGCACCAAAGTTAATTCCTGTTTTACCAAGAATAACAACAATACCACCTGTCATATATTCACAAGCGTTATCACCCGTGCCTTCAACAATGGCAAGTGCACCTGAGTTACGAACCGCAAATCTCTCACCAGCAGCGCCTCGTGCAAAAAGTTTACCACCCGTTGCTCCGTATAAACATGTATTACCCGCTGCTGCAAAATCAGGACCTTGCTTAGAAGGTGTAATAATAATTTTACCACCAATCATACCCTTACCAATATAATCATTCGCCACACCATCTACATATAATGAAACACCATTAATTAAAAAGGCACCTAAAGACTGTCCGGCTGAACCTTTTAACTTAATTCTAATGGTATCAGGAGCAAGACCTGCGTCACCATAATACTGAGCAATCTCACCCGAAATTCTAGCACCAAAGCTTCGGTTCGTGTTCATAATATCACGTGTGACTGTCACTTTTTGTTCAGGATGCTTAATCGTGTTCATCACTTCTTTAAGCACACCTTTTTCAAACTCATTGGCGTCATAAGGATCATTTGCCTTAACCTGACAGGTATCCACACCCTCACAATGATAAAGAACCTCAGAAAAGTCAAACTTAGAAGCAAAGGCATCATCAATAGTTTTCATAAGGTCTGAACGTCCTATAATCTCTTCCATAGTTTTATAACCCATACCCGCTAAAATAGAACGAATATCTTCGGCTAAAAGTGTGAAGTAATTAATAATATGTTTCACCTCACCCTTATAATGATCAGATCGTAATTTCTCATTTTGAGTCGCAATTCCCACTGAACATTTGTTTACATGACAGATACGAAGCATCTTACAACCAACAATAGTAAGAACACCTGTACCAAAGGCATAAGATTCAGCCCCTAAAAGAGCCGCCTTAATAACATCAAGACCTGTTTTTAAACCACCATCGGTTTGAAGATGAACCTGTCCACGGAGGTTGTTTACCTTAAGTGCGTTATGCGCTTCTGATAGACCAAGTTCAAAAGGATTTCCAGCAAATTTAAGTGAGGTTAGAGGCGCTGCCCCTGTTCCACCATCACCACCAGAGATAATAATCTTATCCGCGTAAGCCTTAGCCACACCTGCTGCAATTGTACCAACACCCGCAGTAGAAACAAGTTTAACCGTTACTGTCGCGTTTGGATTTACTTGCTTAAGGTCATAAATAAGCTGAGCTAAATCCTCAATTGAATAAATATCATGATGAGGAGGAGGAGAAATAAGCGTAACCCCCGCCACTGTATGACGAAGTTTAGCAATAAGCGCGGTTACCTTATGTCCAGGAAGTTGACCACCCTCACCTGGTTTTGCCCCTTGAGCTACCTTAATCTGAATCTCTTCAGCTGAACGCAAATACGCTGGTGTTACACCAAAACGACCTGAGGCAACTTGCTTAATCTTTGAGTTACGAATCGTTCCAAAACGTTCGCTGTCTTCGCCACCCTCACCTGAGTTAGACATACCACCAATAGTATTCATAGCTTCTGCTATACATTCATGGGCTTCAGGAGAGATAGAACCAAGACTCATTGCAGCAGATGCTAAACGTTTAAAAATCTCTTCTTTAGGCTCAACATCTATAATATCAATGGCTTTTTTATCGGACTTAATTTCTAAGAAGTCACGAATAAATTTTTGACCACGGTTATTAATAAGACCTTTGAGTACTTCAAAGTCTTCGCTCTTACCGGTTTCAACCACCTTATGAATAGCATGAATAACAGAAGGACCAAAGTCATGATATTCTTCACCATTATAAAACTTGTAAAAACCACCAATAGTTAGTGGAAAGATAGACTTAAATCCATCCTCATCAAAGGCTTTTTTATGGGCTGTTTCCACACGTTCTTGAATATCTGCGTAACCAAGACCTGGAATTAAAGACTGACCATCCGCGAAACATTCATTACAAATCTCAGTAGAAAGTCCTAAGACATCAAAAAGAGATGAGTTTCTATATGAGGCTATCGTTGCAATACCCATCTTAGACATGATTTTTAATAAACCACTATTAAGCGCCGTATGCACAGACTTCATCGCCTCATGACAAGACATTTCTAAGGCCTTAGACTGCTCAACTCTAGCAAGGGCTGTAGAAAACAGTAGGTAAGGGAAAATTGCAGATGCACCAAAGGCAATCATCGCCGCGGCAGAATGAGAGTCTGAAACCTCACCTGTTTGCGCGATAATAGATACTAGGTGTCTTTTACCCTTAGATAGTAAGGTCTGGTTTAATCTACCAATCACCATAAGCATAGGAATCGTTGCTTTTTCTTTTGAAAAGTCTTCATCAGATAGGATGACAATACGTACGCCATCTTCAATAACTTCTTGAGATATTGTTTCAACAAGTTCGTCTAAGGTTTTTTGCATATTTCCGCTAAAAGCAGTTGAATAGGTCTTGTTTTTATAACAAGCTTGAAAACGTGCATTTGAAACATCTCCAAAAGACATTAATACACTGAGTTTTTCTTTTGTGATAATAGGAGAAATAGCCTTTAAACGGTGAGCATGAGAAGGTGCGTCATCTAAGATATTATGAACCTCTCCAAAGCCAGTATTTAATGACATAACAACTTTTTCACGAATGGAATCAATAGGAGGATTCGTTACTTGAGCAAACTTTTGTTTAAAGAAATCCGAAAAAGTTCTTTGCTTATTAGAAAATGCTGCCATAGGCGTATCATCACCCATAGAGCCCACCGCTTCTTTTCCATCTTTAATCATAGGTTCTATGACTTGTTCTATGATTTCATGGGTAATATTAAAGAAACGCTGTCGCGCTATTAATTCTTCTTTTTCATAATCACAAAATTTTATGTACTGCTCATCTACATATTCTTGTAAATACACCATGTTTTCATTTAACCACTTCATATAAGGGTTTGTTCCCTTAAGAAAGTCATTAATATCTTTATCCTTAAGTACTTTTCCATACTTAAGGTCAAGTCCTATCATTTCACCTGATTGAAGACGGTGACGTTCTAAGATATTATCTTCATCTATGTCTAAAACACCATATTCAGAAGAAATTAAAAGCATACCGTCTTTGGTGATAATGTACTTTGAAGGTCTAAGGCCATTTCTATCAAGAACACAACCTATATATCTACCATCTGTTAAAGATAAGGCAGCAGGACCATCCCATGCTTCAAATACTGTCGAGTTGTATTCATAAAAGGCCCGAAGTTCTGCGTCCATATGAGGCGCATTTTGCCAAGGTGCGGGGATGATAGAACGCGCAGCCTTAAAGAAGTCTGTTCCATTGGCTAATAAAAATTCGAAAAAGTTATCGGCGCTTGCTGAATCTGAAGAACCTTCTTGAAGTATAGGTAAAATTCTTTTAATCTCATCATCTGAAAATACTTCTGACTTAATAGACTCTGATTTTACTTGCACATTAAAACGGTTTGCTTCTACCGAGTTAATTTCACCATTATGAGCTATCGTTCTAAAGGGCTGAGCTAGTTTCCACTGAGGAAGGGTGTTGGTTGAAAATCTTTGGTGAAAAAGAGAAAAAGAAATTTCAAAATCTTCGTCTTGTAAATCCACATAAAACTGTTTAATCGTCGTAGGCATAACAAGGCCCTTATACGAAATAGTTCTAGCTGACATAGAAGGGATATAAAAGTCTTCATCATCAAGAAGGGCATGTTCTGTTTCTTTTCTTGAAAGATATAAAAGTGCGTCAAAACGTTTTGTTGAGATTAAAGAATTAGCCTTTACAAAAACCTGCGTCATAAAAGGAAGAGACGCAAGAGCTTGTTCCCCTAGCGCATCTGTATCAATAGGAACAGGACGTTTCCAAATAACTTTAAGGTCATTCTTTTCACACATTGATTCTAAGATATCTAAGTGTTTCATATCTCTTGTGAAAACCATTGCAACGGCGTATTGTTCAGGAAGTTCAAGCCCTTCTATCTCCGCCATTTTTGCCATAAACTTTTTAGGCATAGACATAAGCAGTCCTGAACCATCGCCTGTTTTACCATCAGCTGCAACAGCTCCACGGTGCATCATACGTGAAAGTGCGGTAATCGCATGTTCTAAGTAGTCATGTGAAGGAATGTTGTTAATACTAGCAACTAAACCAAATCCACAGTTATCTTTAAATGAAGTCAATCTTTTAAGCAAATTAAGACCTTTATTTGTTAATTTCGTCATAGACTTCTTGCATAAGTCCCGAAAAACAAGGAATTTTGCAAGAAGTCTAAATATTTCAGTAAATTTCAGCAAGTTTTAAACGAACTTGTAATATTTAGGAAACAGGTAGTACATTATACATAAGACGAGGTTAAAACTTATTTAAATCATAAGGGATTAAGGATAATTTCTAAGAAAGAAGTGTAAAATTCACTCAAATTAGGTAAATAAAGGCTCTGTTTGCAAGGCTACATAATTAAGGTCACTAAAGCCCGTGAAGAAGATGTTATAGTAACTATAATAGCTAAAGACACCTTATATACACTTTACCGATTTTATGGAGCAAGACATTCACAAATCAATCTAGGTTTCAAGATAGACTTTGAAGCGGAGTCCAACGCTAAGGTGTCTATCTCAAGACTAAGAAAGGTCATGCATTTAGGCTTTCCTTGGATTACTGACAGGCCTCGTCTATTTGTTTGGCAACAATTCACAGGCCTTTTTTATAAACACTTACAAGACTCCGAAGACTTAGACCCTTTTTATTTTAATCTACTAGAAGTTGCCTCATCTATATGGAAAATAGAAAACCCAAAACGCATTGCCATAGAGTCTTATGTAAAACTTCTAAACTTTGAAGGAAGATTACACACCGATATGCATTGTTTCTTTTGTGAGGGTGAGATAAAAGAGAAGGTCACGCTTATACGAGCTTTTTTACCCGCTCACGCTGAGTGTATCCACGCTATACCCTTAGATATAAAGGCTATACAAGAGCTATTTACTACAGGTTCTAGCCTCTTCTTAGATGATAAAGAGATAGAACGTATTTGGCATGTTTTGCTAGAGGGTTTTTAAAGTAAAGAAAGGATGCCCTCTAGAGAAACATTGCTTCGCAACCACCACGGTTTGTTTTGCTAGAGGGTTTTTAAAGTAAAGAAAGGATGCCCTCTAGAGAAACATTGCTACGCAAGCACCACGGTTTGCTAGAGGGTTTCTAAATTAGAGAAAGGACACTCTCTCTAGTTTGACACTTCGATACGGTCCCTACCCTTATTCTTAGCCCTATATAGTGCCTCATCAGCGCGTTGAAATAAGGTGTCTAAAGAATCATCCTCTTTAAATTTTGAAATTCCAAAAGAAGCACTCTGTCTGCCTATGTCTTTAAAAGCCATTTCATTAATTGTCTTTTTTAAACGTATGGATAAGTCTTGTGCCGCTTCTATATCAGTATCAGGCAATAAAATAAGAAACTCTTCCCCACCCCAACGCGCAATAAGATCCGTATCTCGACAAACATCTTTTAAGATACTAGCAATAGCTTGTAAAAATTCATCCCCAATAGAATGCCCATAACTATCATTTACCCGTTTAAAGTAATCAAGATCAATAATAATCATAGAAAGGTTATGTTTATAACGAATAGATTTTTTTTGTTCATTAGAAAAAGATTCCCTAATTTTAGAACGATTGCACAGGCCAGTGAGCTGATCTGTTGATGAGATAACCTTTAAGGCCTTCTTCTCTTCTTCAAGATCCGTAACTGCTTCTTGTAATGCTGTCGTTCTTTCTTTTACAATTTTTTCTAAATTTTCATTAAGATAGATAAGCTGTTTATTATCTGCATTTTTTATTTGGTCGTAAAGATTAAGAATATAATAAAACATCGCAAAATAAACGATGACCATGATAAGATCAAAGCTAGTATAGTGGGTCTGTATTTGAGTAAAAAAATGAATCCCCATAAGGGTAGAAGAGATAATAATAATCCAACATAAACCTTTAAATTTTCCTTTTAAAAAGTAAGCGGCACCTACGAGTAAAAAGAATATGGCAATTCGGGAGGACTGAGTCTGCGCAAAGATGTATACAATAGTGAACATGATATAGGTAATAAAAAGTAGTACAGTTGAAAAGAGTTCAATCTTATCTTTGTACTTTCGCATTTGAAAAAGTATAAAAAATGAGATAGCTGAAAAACTCATATCAACAAGGCTAATGATATAAGATTCTTGCAAAAATCGTACTATAGCCATCACAAAGATAATAAGTGCCGCAACAAAATAAACAGTATTTAAAAAGATAAACTTATATTTAATAGCACTTTGAGACTGCTTAAAAGTATGATTGCTGTATAAAAAGTTTTCTAAAGTGAACCTCATCTGTTCCTACATAATATATAATTTTATAATTAAAAATTATATCATAAAAGAGGCTTATAAGTTATCATTTTTCTAATATAAAAGAGCTAAGGAAGTCTACTTTGAGTCAAGAGAACGAAGAAGTTTTTCTACAATATTAATGTTTTTAATGCTTAATACATAAGAATCATCCATAATACGAAGGGCGTGAAATACCTCTGTTACGGAAATACCATAAGGGTCTTTCTTAGCTACGCTTGCCTTGCCATTTTTAATCACTACATTATCTAGTTTCTTTCGGCTGTATTGCATAAAATACGTTAAAAGTAAGGCTCCAGTATGGTCTTTTTCTATAGAAACAACTACCTTCTCAGTAACATTTGGAACCTCAGGGTACATTTTTTCAAATTGGGACTTATCCATATAACCTAAGTAAACCTTAGTGAAAAGATCAATATAACGCGTACATACCTCTGTTTGTAAAAAGCCCATGTTTAAGACAGCATTTTTCTTTGAACGAAGACGTCTTAACATCCAGCCTAAAGAATTGTAATATCTAAAAGGAAAAACATCTAAGMMWTCAKCSYYYACAAGGTTATCTGCCTTATAGCTTATAAAGGGTTGTTTTTTTCGTCTGTTCTTATCTTTTAACCAAGCATATACATCATTTGCTTCAAAAGGCTTTGTTAGCCAGACAGTACAATAATCAGGTAGTTGTCTACTTCCACTTACACCCTCACATAAAATGATTAAGGCCTTGATCTCATGGTCTGGAAAAAGTACTTCTAAGAGGGCTTTTTTCTTTCGTAAACGACGTTTTAAGTTTGTTACTGATTTTATTAATGTCATTTCTATAAAGAAAATTTCTTTTTCATTATAAATCAAACCATCAAATTCATTTATCTCTATAGAACGGGTTCTATAAATAATCTGACCTTTTTTATTTACATATAAAGAGTTTGATTGAGATGGTGAAGTCTTAGCGTGAGGACCTTTTAAAATGAACTGCCCAATTTGAGGATTTGCCTTCATATAAATAAGAAGTTTTTCATAAAGGTAGTTCTCATATACCGCACCTTCAAAAGAGCGATACGAGCTTAAATATTCAGGGGAATCTTTATCTATACCTTTATCATCTAACTTTAGAAGATGCTTAATGCTATATTCATAATAAAGTAGATTATCACCAATGTCTGAAGTGTCTAAATTGGCAATACTTTTTGGTAGTTTAAGAATACTGTTTCCCTGTGTATTAATATACAAGAAGTGAGCAAAAGCCCATTTCTTTACATCAGCACTAGGCTTTCCTCGGCAGAAAGCCCACCGCATACCTATGCTTTAATTATCGTTAGTATAGCTAAATTAACGTAGTTGCGCGATAATTTGTTCTTCTTCGGCCTGCGATTGTGGAAAAAGTACCTTTTTTAGAGCATGTGTGCCATCAATCTCTTCAAAATGCTTGTCCTCTATCTTATCTAGATCCCATGTTTGGGCTATATTATCAAGTTCAGACTTAACACCTGTGCCTTCAGAAAAAGCGAAAACGATAATCTGTCCAACCTTCCAGGTCGTTCCAGCAACTTCAGCGTCTAAACATTGAGCGATAAAAAGTTCTTGCAAGGAGCCTTTTTCAACTAAGCTTAGAAAAATGCCTAATTGATTTTTAGTCTCTATAGCCGAGACCCATGTACATTCTTGCATTAGCGTCTACCTCTTCCTGATTTTCCTTCAGGTTTTCGGCCTCTTTTAGAAGACTCTCTTGTTGTTACTTGAGCGTCTGCCTCCCGTCTAGAAACACCACGTTTAGAAGTTTTTTTACTCTTAGCGGGTGTCTTTTTACGTTTATGTCCAAAGGCACCTTTGATATCTTCTTTTTTATGCTCGTAATGCTTTTGCTTTCCTTCAGGACGTTCTTGTGGCTCATATCCACGCATACGTCTTTGAGGAATTCTAACACGAAGAAGTTGTTCTATATTTCGTAACATCCCTTCATCATCGGGAGATACAAAAGAGATAGCTAAGCCCTTTTTACCCGCGCGCCCTGTTCTTCCTACTCGGTGAATATATTCCTCAGAGTGCTTAGGCAGGTCATAATTAATAACATAAGGAAGGCCTTCAATATCCAAACCACGTGCAGCAATATCAGTGGCTACAAGGACTCTAAACTTTCCTTCTTTAAAGGCATTAAGAGCCTTACTTCGTGCACCCTGTTTCTTGTCCCCATGTATAGAACTTGCACTTAAGCCAGATGCTATCATATCAGCTTCAACTTTTTGAGCCAGCACCTTGGTACGCGTAAAAACTAAAACTTGTTGCCAGTTTTGCGCCCCAATCATATATGAAAGTAAGTCAGATTTCTTTTCTTTATCTACTGAATAAACAACTTGTTTTATCTCGTCTGCTGTGGTTCCAAGTCTATCTACCGTAATATGTTCAGGGTTTTTAAGTAAGTTCTCGCTTAAGCGTTTAACCGTAGCGGGGAAGGTCGCTGAAAAAAGCATATTTTGATGCTTATGAGGAATCATTGCGAGTATAGCTTCTAAGTCACGAATAAAGCCCATATCAAAGATAGTATCTGCCTCATCTAGTACCAAGACTTCAACCTTAGAAAGGCTTAGTTTTTTTAGCTTATCTAAGTCAATAAGACGTCCTGGTGTAGCAATAACTAAGTCTAAACCTGCTTCCACCTTTTTTATCTGTGTAGGAATTTTCCCACCACCATCTAAGACCATATATTTAAGCTTAGTATGCGCGGCATATATCTTAAAGTTTTCGCCAATTTGGCGGGCTAATTCTCGTGTAGGCACAACAACTAAGGCCCTGGGATGTCTAAATTCTTCTTCACTTGGATTCAAAATAAGACGCTGAATAATAGGCAATAAAAAACTTGCCGTTTTACCCGTTCCTGTTTTAGCAGAAACTAAGACATCTCTACCCTTTAGGGCAAAAGGAATGGTTGCTTCTTGAACAGGAGTAGCCTGCGTGTAACCAGCGTCCTTAATCCCCTCAATAATTGCATTACCTAATTCAAATTCACTAAACTTCATTTTCTTCCTTCTTATGCTCTAGTATTTCTACTATTTCTGCATCATTATCATAATCATGTTGGTCTTTAGAAAAAGCATTAATAAGCTTCTTCTCATTTTCGCTACTCAAGTTACCTTGAGATATGGTGCCTAAAATCTTTTCAGCTATTTTCATGCGTGATTCATTTTCCTTCATGTAAAAATACTTTTTAATATTATCGTTATAAGCACGTAACTCATCTTCTCTTTTTCTTTTCATATAATAAAAAATAAAGGCCGCAATAACCACCACTAAAATAGCTAAAAAGATAAGCAGATATTTTTGAAAGTCTAAAAGATTATTACTTTCTTGTAAGAGTACTTTTTGTTTAATAAGTTCAAGTTCTTTTTCACTATTAACATTCAGTTCTTTTTCTTTTATGTAATTTTTCATTTGTTGAAGTTCAACTGCTTTTTCTTTTTCAAGAAGGGCTAAGGACTTTTGCATTTCTAAGCTTGCCAAATCTTTTTCTTGCTGAATTTCTAATATCTTAAGGGCCAGTTCTTGTTTTTTTGCTTGAAGTTCTTGTGAATCTTCAAAAAGTTGACAAGCCGAAAATAAAAATAGAGTAAAAAATATAAGCAAATATTTAAAAATAGTATTCATAAAAGAATTATACCCCATATATCACAAATCTACGTCAAATTCATTTGGTCTATTGCCTAAAAACCTCGCACAATTATCACATTTTTTTACATTATATTTATGAGCATAAGGAGTCAATATGAAAGTATTTATAATATTAATGATAATAACAAGTACACTATTTGCGGACAGCTTTTCAACGAAATATGATGTGAAAATTGGAATGTTTGGAAAGGTTGGTATTGCTAATCTACATCTTGAAACAGACGGACAAAAATATGAAATGCGTGTAAAAGCGACCTTAATAGGTACCGCCGCAAGTTTGACTGGAAATAGAGTTGAAACCTATATAAGTAAAGGACATATTACACAAGGCAAATATATTCCTGATACTTTTACAAAAATAAAGCAAACAACACGTCAAGAGCGTATTCAAGTCTACACCTTTGATCATAAAAATAAGTCCGTTAGACTTGTGAACAAGCACAGTAAATGGATAAGTTCAACTAAATTTGACACACTTGCCTTTAAAATAATAAAACAAGATCTAAAAGAAACATCACAAGAGGAGTCTAAACTCCCTGAATATAAGGCGCAAGATGTACTGAGTTCTTACCTAAATACGGTAAAAACATGTAATGCACAAAATAAAAACTATGATTTGGTTGCTATTGGTGCACATAATGATGATACGGATGTCACCTTGTCTTTTTTAGAAGGATTAGATAGACAAGCAGTTGCTTCTAGTTTTCAAAAGATATTGGTAATATTTATAAGCTACAAGTAAAGCCCATTGATAAGGATGAAACTACTGTTGATGTACATATTGCCTTTGATAATGATGGGCACTTAAAAGAAGCCGTTTTAGGAAATGTATTTTGGATAGGTGAAATTACCGCTAAAAGAAGCTATCATCAAGTCACACGAAACTAGATTTGCTCTTTTTAATATGAAAAGAGTAAAATATAAAAAAAGTGCAAAGGTCTTTGTTTTGAAAAGACCTTTGTCTACAACATTATCTCATGAAGAGATAATCATCTACTTAAACGAGTTTTTATGAAATTATTTTTGTCCCTATTATTATTAGTTGCTTCCCTTCTTTCTCATAGTTTTTCAACACGATATGATGTAAATGTTGGTGTTTTAGGAAAGGTCGGTCATGGTGATATTATTTTTTCACAAGATGATGATAGATATGAGATACGCGCAATTGCAACACTAACAGGAATAGCAGCTACCCTTACAGGTAATAGATTTGAAACCTATATTAGTACAGGCCATATTGTGAATAATAGATACCTACCCGATACCTTTGTAAAAATTAAAACAACCACTAGAAAAGAGCGTATACAGACCTATACCTTTGATCATATTAATAAAACAGTCTCCCTTGTAGAAAAAAAGAGTAAATGGGTGAGTGAAACTAAATTTGATACCATAGCTTTCAAAATCATAAGCAAAGATATTCAAGAAAAAAGCTCCCAAGAACGCGTACTTGATAACTTTACAGACCAAGATGTGCTTAGTTCATATTTTAATGCCTTGCACTCATGTACCTCAAACCAACAACTTTATCAAATTATAGCCGTTGGTGCGCATAATGAAGATCAAGATATTACTATCACCTTCTTAGAAGGTAAAAAGTATCAAGAAGTGCAAAAAAAGTATTCACTTGAAGCCGGTGATATATACCACTTGCATGTTGAACCTTTTGATAAAGAAAAAGATAAAACGGTTGATGTTATTGTTATGGTAGATGAAGATGGGTATATGAAAAAAGCTGTTTTAGCTAATGTTTTTTGGATAGGAGAGGTTACTGCTACCCGTGAAAAACATGAGGTGTTTAAGCCTTAAATATCAAAAGATATTTGTTGATAATAACGGTCTAAATCTGAAAGTTTAAGGGAAAAAAGTTCTTGAACCTTTGAGTGTGTATCATTCCAAAACATCTCAAGCACAGGACTAGATGTTTTCATCTCCATCTTACAAAGACTTCCTTCTAGCACTTCAAGTACTTCTAAGACAGAAATCTCTTCAGCTCTGCGTCCAAGGAAATATCCGCCATAAGCACCTCTCATACTTTTCACCAAGCCAGCTTTTCGAAGACTTGAAAGTAACTGCTCAAGATAATTATGAGGAATATTACCATTTAAAGCTATTTCTTTTATTTGCATAGGATTTTTATCTGATTTTTGAGAGAGCTCATACATAGCCGCTAAGCCATAAAGTCCCTTAGTTGAGATACCAGCCATACTAAGCAGTTATTCTTTTATATATAAAATAAATTTTACATCCAACACAAAAATTAAAAATCAATTCTAATGAAGCAAAAAGTATAAATACTGAACTTAAAACCTTGGCCTCATATACCAGACCAAAACTATGTAAGGCGATGATAGCCCAAGAAAAGCCTAAGGCGAAATAAGCAGCTAAACGTTTAGCCCCCGCGTCTGTACTATGTGTCTTTGCGCGAATAGCCACTTTAATTAAACGACTAATTTGGTTAATTGGACTCAATCTTTTATTAATAAAAAGACGAATAATTAAGTCTATACCTAAAACGTAAATAAAGGCTATCTGACCTGAAAAAAGATAGGCAAGAAGAATCAGGGATAAGCTCAGTGCATTAATACGTACAATAGTTCCATCAATTTGGCGAAAAGCTATGGGGCAAGTTGGTACCATTTTTCTTCCTCTTAGTTTAAATATTTAAAGAATTCTAACATAATACTTTTTTATAGTCAAGTAAACTTAGTGAATTAATCCTTATTAAATCACTAAGGATTATCTTTTTTCAATTATTTTAATAACTTTTTCTAGGTCTTTATTTATACTAAAACATTGAAACATATCGCAGGCCAAGTAAGCTTTCAGTTTCTCTTCTGCCTTAGTAAGCACAAAGGGATACTTAATTTCCTTTATAAAAGGACCTGACTTTTTTAAATTAACAGAAGAGGCTTTAAGTGTTATATAGCCCCGCTTTTCACGTAATAATACTTGCAAGGCACTTGGATAATAAGAGGGGTCTTCATTTAAAAGATAGCTTTTTGCCTTCAGACTTTTTTGCACAATATCTAAATAACTTCTTTGTGAATTTAAGGAGGCTAGTTTAAGTAAGGATAGAAGCATTTTATTAACAGGCGCCTTATAATATTTATCTTGCATATCAGCATGAATTTTTAATTTATCATCACTCAAATACCAAAATTTTCCATTATAAAACTTTTTCAAAACATCAGCTGACAATACCTTCGCTAAGAAAAGGTATTGTTTATTATACGTTTCTGCATATCCCACTATAAGAGCAGAAATCAAAAATGCGTAATCTTCAAGAAGCGCTTTTTGTTTGGGCTTTTTACCTGAAAGACTTTGATGATATAAGATACCTTTGGTATACATCTTTATTAATAAGGACTCTAATCTTTTTTCAGCTAGTTTTGTATAGTTTACATCTATAGCAGAGGCTTTAAACAAGGCTTCTATCATCATTGCATTCCAGGCCGTATTAACCTTTTTATCTATAAAAGGATAGGGTCGCTTGCTTCTTATCTTTTTTAGACTTGGTCTTATTTTTTGAAAATATTTTGGTCTTGAAGAGCTGTGAAAATTGATATGTATCTTATCTTCAGCACCTTCGTCTTCTTGAGTAAAATTTCCTATTGTACTTAAGTCTAAGTCTTCTTGTAAAGATTCTTTTTCACTTTTACTTAAATCCTTCATGCTCTGATTAAGCTCTTCAAGGCTATAAACAAAATAAGCGCCCTCTTTATGATTTGTATCCGCGTCTGAGGCGGATAGATAAACACCCTTTTCTTCAAACCTATCTTCAATCATCTTAATGCTTTCAATCACCACATCTTTATACAAGCTATCTTGCGTCAATGTATAGGCCTTAATGTATAAGGGTATGAGTTCAGCATTGGTGTATAACATTTTCTCAAAATGTGGAATCTCCCAGGCTGCGTCTACACTGTATCTGAAAAATCCCCCTTCAACCTGATCGTATATACCATGCAAGGCCATAGCTCTTAATATATTTAAGGCCATTTCCTTGGCCCCCTTGACACCTAAGGTATCTAGGTCAAAGAGTAAAGAAATTTTAGAGGCTTCAGGAAATTTTGGCTGAATTGAAAAACCATAATAAAGATCATCATATTGCTTTTGAAGTCCCCTAAACGTCTTATTAATAATTTTCAAATCAAGTTTTACGCTTTTATATTCTTGCGTGTCAAAAGATTTCATCCTATCTCGTATTTCATCTGCGCGTTTAAGAAGCTCAGGCTTATTGTTTTTATAGACCTTTGCTAAACGAGGAAGCAAGGTATCTAAGCCTTCTATATTATATTTTTTTCTAGGAGGGATATAAGTTGCGATATAAAAGACCTTCGCGTCTTGGGTCAAAAAGGCACTTAAGGGCCAGCCTCCTGAGCGTTTTTTTAAAAGTGCGAAAACATTTTGGTAGTATTTATCTAAATGAGGAAGTTCTTCTCTATCTACCTTTATTGCAATATAGTCATTATTAAGAAGCCTAGCAATTTTTTCATTTTCAAAACTCTGCTTTGCCATAACATGACACCAATGACAGGTGGAATAGCCAATAGATAAAAAGATAGGCTTGTGTTCATCTTTTGCTTTTTGCAAGGTCTTTTCATTCCAAGCGTACCAGTTTACAGGATTATGAGCATGTTGAGTAAGGTAGGGAGAGGTTTCATATATAAGTGCATTTGTTGCTTGCGCATATACGGTATTTAGAAATAATAAAAAAAGAAAAAGGAACTTCATAGTAGGTACCTTATTTATCAACTTTACTCTAAAAGTCGTGAGATTCACTCACTATTTTAGAGATATTTTTAAAGCGCTAGAAAATTAATAACCTTCTTTGCTTCTATTATATCATCATCTATTTGTTTTTGTAAGTCTTCAAAAGAATCAAAGGCCTTATTTTCACGTATATAATGTAAAAAAGATATTTCAGCCTTAGCAGATGGACTTACCTCTTTTTCTAAAAGATGTGTCTCAATAGCAAATGAGCCATCACTTATATGACGCTTGCCAATAAAACTTACCGAAGGATGAAGCCTGTCATCATCTAAGCGCGTAAGACTTGCGTACACCCCTTCTTTAGGAAGTTTATAGCCTTGAACTTCTAGATTCATGGTGGCAACTAGCCTTTGCTTTCCTATACCCTGACCCTTAATAACCTTACCCTTTAAGGTGTAGTTATGTGCTAAAAAAAGATTAGCTCGTTCAAGGTTTCCCTCGTCTAAAAGCTGACGAATGCGGTGAGAATGTACGGCCTCACCATCAAGTTTCACCTCATCAACAATTGTGACTTTTCCATCAAAAAGTTCTCTTAAATCTTCGCAAGAACAGGAACGTTTATAGCCAAAATGAAAATCAAAGCCAACCACTATTTTCTTAAGAGAAGGAAAGTCATCTTTCAACTTTGATATAAAGGCTTCCCCACTTAGGCCCTTAATATCTTCAAGTTCATAATAAAAAAGAGGATAATGGGTGTGTTCTTGTCTATGTATAGAGGGTGTCATATTGGCGTAACCTGTTTCAATAGCAAGTACTCCACCATTTTCACCTAATTCATTAAAGAGATATTGATGGGCCGCGTGCATTCCATCAAATCCCCCTATGGCAATAGCATCAATCTTTAGTGAAGCAGTAGCAGTATTCAACATTTCCCTCTTTTCCCGTAATAGAAGATGCTTCCATAAGAAGTTGTTTCCAGCCCATAAGCATACATCTATCTTCAAACTTTGTCATAGAAGCTGATATGGCCTTCTTATCCGTTACCACACCATGCTTATCACGTTTAATATCTTTACCCACTTCAAATTGGGGTTTAAATAATAATATCATATATTTTGAGCTAAGGCTATCAATCGCGTCTAATATATGATTTAAAGAGATAAAAGAAACATCACAGGTAATGAGTTCAAAGGGTGTGTCATTTTTATATGTACGAATATCTTGATTTTCTATACTAATAACTTTTTCATTATCTAAAAGCTTTTGATGAAGTTGAGAAGAACCAACATCTACTGAAGTGACGGAGGCTACCTCATTCATTAAAAGAACTTCTGTAAAGCCACCTGTTGAAGACCCTATATCTAAGGCTCTCATACCACTAATATCTATACGAAGTTGAGGCAAAAAGTTTTTCAATTTATAGGCAGCTCTTGATACATATACATACTCATCATCAAGTTCTACTACTTCATTACCTACCTTAAAAGAAGGCTTAGTAATCACTTTTTTATTAACGCTGACCTTAGAATCTTTTATAAGCTGTTGGGCCTTATTTCTACTGTCTACTAAGTTGTTTTCTACTAAATATTGGTCAAGTCTTATCATAAAAGAAGTATACCCTATCTATAGCTATGAATACATTTTATTATCTGCAAGCTTAGTCTTCTTTAATAAAATTCAAAGACAAAGAATTCACACAATGACGGGTACTCTTAGCTGTCATACTTTCACCTTCAAATACATGCCCTAGATGTCCACCGCAGCTTGCACATACAATTTCTACTCTATGACCATCTGCATCCGAGATTCGTTTAACTGCACCAGCAATATCATCATCAAAACTTGGCCAACCTGAGCCTGAGTCAAATTTAGACTCTGAATTAAATAAGGGTTCATTACATTGTTTACAAGTATAAACACCTGTTTCATTATTTTCATCTAATGTCCCTGAAAATGGAGCCTCTGTACCTTTTTCTAAGATTACATGTGCCTCTTGGGGTGTTAAATTATTATATGCCATAGATATATCCTTTAATATATTATATTTTTAAAGGATTTTAACAAGATTAAATTAGGAGTTACTGAAAATATATCTACTTCTAAATATCTAAGTTTAACGACAGTAATTAGAAGTAGTTTAGGCAGTCTTTAAGCCCCTACGAAGAACAACTCCTACAATAAAGGCAGATACATCTAATAACATCTTATGAAAGGTGGAAGGATCTCTGTGTTCAAAAGAGGAGAGCGCAAAACTACCAATAGCCTCACCTTCTTTCGTTCTAATAGGCATGGACCAACATGAACATAAGTTAAAGTCATGAGCAATATGGCGTATATCAGCCCATCTGTCATCCTTAAAAGTGTCTTTTACAAACTGAGGTTGATTTTTATAAACAGCATTTCCACATGAACCACCACCGGGTCCAGGTTTTAAATCTTTTAAGGCCATATGCCCTTCTTCTGGGATACTTGGAGCCGACAAAACACTCATTAATCCGGAGTCCTCATCTTTAAGCATAATGGAAGCAACTGAATTTGGAAGTAAGGATTCACTCAATTTACATAAACTTATTAAAATAGTATTTTTATCTTCACCCTCAGCAACCATTTGTAAAACTTCTTGCTGAATATCAGATATATCTTTAAACTCTTCAGCGGACATAGGAACCGTATCCATATCAACACCTTCTAATGATTGACAAGACTGGCCTGAAGTTTCCATGATATAATCCTTAAAAGCATTGTATTACTTATTCTAATATATATAAGCAAAGAACTAAATTATTTCTCGCATATAGTCTTCTGTCATAACTTCTACCTTTAAGTTTATAGCCTTATCATACTTAGACCCAGCGTCCTCTCCATAAATCAAAAAATCTGTCTTTTTTGAAACAGAACCTGAGACCTTAGCACCTAAGGTTTCAAGCATAGCTTTTATATTTCCTCTTGATTCAGACATAGACCCGGTAAGAACAACTATCTTTCCCTTAAAAGGATTTTCTACCGCTTCTACTTTTTGAGCGGGTTTAAGAGGTTCTAGGGCAGCTTGGAGTCTTTGAATATATTCACTATTGACACGAACAAATTCTAAAAGTGATTCGGCCATCTCTTCGCCAATACCATCAACTGCTATTAATCTCTCTTTATCTACATTAACAAAGTCCAGACCAAAGTTCTCACATAAGGCCTTTGAAGCTACTTCTCCAATATGTTCAATGCCCATACCATTAATAAAGCGCCAACATTCTTTCCCCTTTGACGCCGAAATAGCCTTAATGATTTTTTCTGATTTTTTTTGCTTAAAGCCTTCAAGTTCTAGAAGTTGCTCTAATCTTAAGTCATATAAATCTACAACAGACTTAATAAGACCCACTTCATATAAGACTTCAACAATTCTATCGCCTAGCCCATCAATATTTAGACAAGCCTTTGAAGCAAAATAAATAATAGAATTAACCACACGTGAGGAACATTCTAAGTTTTGACACTTCGTTAGCGCCCCCTCATCTAAAAGTTCAGATGAACATACAGGACATTGAGTAGGTCTTATATAGGCTACACTTCCCTCTTGACGTTCATGAACTAAAACCTTAATAATCTTAGGAATCACATCACCTGAACGTAAAATTATTACCTTGTCACCCAGACGAATATCTTTTCTATCTATTTCATCAAAGTTATGCAAAGAGGCTCTCTCGACCACCACACCCTCTATAGGTGTTGGCTCCACAATTGCCACAGGCGTTACAGCTCCTGAACGCCCTACTTGAAGAATAATATCTTTAATAGTGGTAATTTTTTCAACAGCTGGAAACTTATAAGCGGATGACCATCTAGGATTTTTAACCGTATAGCCCATTTCTTCTTGCGCTTCTATCTGGTTTACCTTGATAACCATACCATCAAGCATCATATCAAAGCCCTCACGCTCAGTAACCATCTGCTTATAAATCTCTTCTATCTCATCAAAGCCCTTAGCTAAAGAACGTAAAGGCGGTCTTCTAAAACCTAGTTTATACACAAGGGCCATTTTTTCAGATAAAAGAGAAAAATCCAACTCATTTTCACCTAAGCCATAAGGTAAAAAGACCAGATTTCTTGAAGAAGTGATACGAGAGTCTAACTGTCTAAGACTTCCCGCGGCGGCATTTCTAGGGTTTGCAAAAAGACTTGCACCCTGCTCGGCTCTTTGTACATTAATGCGCTCAAAATCATCTTTAAAGATGACCACTTCACCACGAATTTCTAAACGCTGTAAATGTGAAATTTTCAAGGGAATAGAGCGTATGGTCTTTGCATTTTGCGTGATATCTTCACCAATAACCCCATCACCTCTTGTAATAGCTTGAAGAAGTTTCCCTTCCTCGTAAATAAGGTTTAAACTCGCTCCATCAAATTTTGGCTCGCAGTAAAAAGAGATATTATCGCTAAGCTTAGCTACCTTATCTAGCCATTTTTGAAGGTCGGCACTATTAAAAAGGTCTTCTAATGACCACATTCTACTTAGGTGAGGTGCCTTATTAAAACCCTCCGATATAATATCTCCAACACGCTGAGTAGGTGAATCCATCTCAACTTTATCAGGATTTTCTTCTTCGAAGGCCAAGACTCCATGATACAACTTATCATAAACCTCATCTGTTGTTAAAGGGTCATCAAGCACATAATAATAATGTGCATACTTATTAAGGGTTTTTATATTTTCTAGGTAATCTGTGGGGCTCATATTTTTCTCTTAGGGGGATTGTCGTCTTAGAACTGTACTTTATCAATAATATCATGCCCAGAATCTTGTTCTGATGATTTATATTTGGTGTACATAAGTTCATTCATATACTCATTATACTGATCAATTTGTACTTTTTGATACTCTAAAACAGTGATATCATTAAAGGTGTATACGGCACTTTCTTGTAAACTTTCAAGGTTTAAAGGGTTTCTAAAAACAAAAAAGATTTTTCTACCATTTTTAGTGCGTAAAGAAATTTTATGCTTGTTTCCTTGGGCCTTAAAATCATCAAGCTGCTCAATAAAGTCATTTTCCGTATGAACCACATTATCTATAGAAATCTTTTCATTTAAAAAGCTCCATAAATGTTGTTCATTTGCAACAAGCTTTTTTAAGTCACCTTCTTCAAAAAGTTCTTGAAAGGCACGGTTCATAAAGGTAATACTTCCATTAGCATAAACAATAGTAGGATTTGGAGAAATATTAGTGATCTCAGCTAACATATTTTGAGAAGCTTTTTGAACACGTTGCTTAATCTCTTTTTGACGGTAAGCATCAGCAATACGCTTATCAACAACACGCTTAACGGCTGCATATAAGGTGTCAATCAAACGAGGCATTTTGATAGGCTTAAGAATATAATAATCAATTCCTATAGCAATAGCGTCCATAAAATAATCCGTATTTGAGTAAGCTGACACAACGACAATAGGCGTATCTTTGTTAATAGCGCGGATATTTCTACTCATCTCAATACCATCAACCTGAGGCATTTCAATATCTGTTATAACCAGGTCATAATGCGTCGAGGTAAAGGCATTAAAACCTTCTACACCATCACTAGCAACATCAACCTTGTCGAAGATTCTTTCTATAATTTTTGTAGTTTCTAAACGTAGATTTTCATCATCTTCAACATACAGAACCTTAAGTCCCTTTCCCAATTCCATTAAGTCGTGAAGATGTTCCATGCTATCCCCTAGATAGATTTTATTTATTATAGCACATTAGTTTTAAGGGTAAAATTTAGATATTAAAGGACAACAATCTTTGCACCAAATCCACCCATATGAGCAGGAGCATCACAAAATGACTGAACCGAAGGATGAATCTTTAAAAACTCTTTCACTGCGTAAGCAAGCTTTCCTGTTCCAATCCCATGATAGATTATGACCTCATCCCAACCCGATATTAGTGCGTCTGAAAGAAAAACATCCATCTGCTCCATTGCTTCTTCGGCTCTTAAACCATGCAAGTCAAGTTTTAGACCTGAACGTTTATCTTTTTCTACGGTGAGCTGAGTCTTCTTTTGTTTTATAAGACCCTTTTGAACAGGCTTAAGTTCTACTAGCTTAACCCGCAACTTCATTCCCTCAGCTTCTATATGCGCTTCTTTTTTCTTAATAGAAATAATGGTCCCATGGGTTCTTCTGTACTGAACATCATCCCCTACCTTAAAGGTGTAAGGTGTTTTTACCTTCATATGAGGCTTATCTTTTGGAAGTTCTTTATTGGCTCTGTTTAAGGCTCTGTGTAATTCTTTTTCATCCTTAGAATTCACAGCAATCTTGGCTTCTTTGATAGCCTTATTATACGCAGCACTAAGGTTTTCTTTTTCTTTTTTCAGTTCGGTATAAATAGCTTCTTGAGCCTCTTTAAGGGCTTTCTTTTCCTCATAAACCTCATCTAATTCTTTGTTTAGCTTCTCATGTTTTTGAACTAAAGAGCGCTCAAGTTCAGATGAACGTTCAATCAAGGCATTAAGCTTTTCATGATTTTTTCCATAAATAACCCTAGCCTCAGCGACCAATGGGCCAGGGACTCCATATCTTATTGCAGTTTCAAAGGCATATGACTTACCAATGATTCCTTGTAAAAAATCATAAGTTGGACGACGGTTTGCCTCATCATAAACAGCTGCCATTAAAGACACATCTCTGTTTTCAGCCATTAAAGAGGCTAAACGTTTATGGTGAGTGGTCACAACAACCTTCATACCCTTTTTCATCAAGGCTTCAAGCATAGACTTAAAAAGTGCCGCTGCCTCATCTGAATCCGTACCTAACTCAATTTCATCCACACCAATAAGCATCTTTTCTTGCGAAAAAAGTTTTCCAAAAGAAAGCATACGTCCCGCAAAGGTAGAAATGTCATTTTTAACATTTTGAGGGTCATCAATAATGGCATGAATGTTTTTAAAGGTCCCTATTCTCGAGCCCTCAGGGTTTATAGGAAGGGGTATTAAATACTTTACTAAATACGCAGAAGCTAAGATAGACTTTAAAAGCATGGTCTTACCACCTGCATTAACTCCCGTAACCATTAAGACAGAAGATGAAAAATCTACATTAACGGACTTTGCATTTTTTATGGCAGGATGTTTAAACTCATTTAAGACAATAACATCAGACTTTTCAGCCTTCAAGATATGTAAGTCCTTGCTTCTTGCAAAGCTAACACGGGCTTGATAATGATCAAATAAATCAAAACTTTTATTGATAAACTTTAAAAAGCCATGCATCTTTTGCATGCTTAAGGAGAAGGTTTTGGAATACTCATATAAGACAGATTCTTTTTCTTGAACTACTGAGTTTACCTGTGCCTTTAACCTAGAAATACTGTCAGGTGAAACATAAAAGAAACCCGCTGAACTTCGCCCAACTATGTTTCCTTTTAGATGATGATTAAATCCTGGACGAAGGAGTAAACATTCTTCACCATTATGATAATGTATCTGTCTATCAACAAGATAAGACTCTAACTTTTGCGTATATAAGATACGTTTCATAGAAGCCGCTAGCTGCTCTTTTAAGTTTTTAAGACTTTGGTTCATCTTCACCAAGTCCTCGTCTAAATGCTCATTAAAATTTCCCTCTTCATCAAAATAGTTTTGAATCTGAGCAAAGTCTTCATGTATCTCAATACCATTAATCCAAGAACCTAAGAGTCCATCAAAGTCTCTGTTTTGAAGATAATGGAAATAACGAATAATTTTTACAAACTCAAAAATATCTTCTAGGTTTAACAAGCCTTGTTTCTTCAAATATCCTAAGGCAGTATCTAATGATTTTAATTTAGCAGGGCTTTTAAGTTCATGTTTGTCTAAGTCTTTGATAAGGGAAAAATGACGATTTTGATCACCCTCAATAAAAAAAGGCTTCTCTCTGCTAAAAAATTGTGAAAATTCATCAAGGAAGGGGCTCAGATCTAACTGAGTACTGATAGTGTCATCTTTTATTGACATGAATCTAAGCTAAGTATACGACCGTACATTTTACTTTCTTTTAGACCTAAAAAAGTCTGCGTTCCTGAGCTATAAGAAAACTCAGAATTATTAACATCAAGACCATCACACTTTATAGTTTTACCGTGTTCAAAGTCAAAGGATATTTCATTTAAATGAAGACGACGGTTTTCGCTGTTTAGATTAAAAAGATAAGCACCTAAGATAAAGGCAGAAAATATTAAAATCGTTGTCAATTTTTGTTTTAAAGCTATTTCTGTAAAAAAATGAAGCACTATAAATAAAAGAATTAAAACTGCTATTCCAAAAAGGTAAGCCATTAAGCAGTCCCTCTTAATTGATAGGTAATATCCCCTGCACCAAAGCCAACAATCAGACCCTTATCCAAAGACTTTAGTACCTTATTATCTTTAATAACATCTAAGTCATTGTTTGAGCGTTTAACCCCATCTGCCATAAGTGGAGAATAACGTTCAAAGTCTTTTTCAAAGTTTATATCACGTTTTTTTTCACCAGCTGCCCATACGGGTAAAATTATCAATTCAGAAGTACCTTCAAAACATTTAATAAAGGCATCAAGGTTATCTATAGTACGGCTGTATTTATGAGGTTGCCAAATAGCGGTAATCTTGTCAATTCCCATCAAATCAGCATAAGCCTTAACAGACTCTAATGTTGCCTTTATCTCAGTTGGATGATGACCATAATCATCAATTAAAATAGCCTCGTCTTTATTAATAATATCAAATCGTTTTTTGATACCTTTAAAGTTCAGTAGTTTTTTTCTAACCACTTCTACATCTTCAGTCTGTATAGCTGCAAGGATGGCTAATGCCGCGTCAATCGCGATGTGCTCACCAAATCCCCATACTTCAAACATACCCATATCTAAAAGTTCGAAACGCGTATGTGGTTCATCTTTAATAAGTACGTATTCTAGACTTTTAATATCTTTGCTTGGGTATAAACGAATCGCCTCACATTCTAAGGTTGATAAGAAAGGGTCTTCTGCGTTAAAGACACGAAGTGTTGCTGAATTTATAAAGCTTCTATAGGCATCATAAAACCTGTCAAAATTATAATCATAATATTCCATATGCTCAGGTTCAGCGTTAGGAACTATGGCGCAGTAAGGATTTGAGTTTAAAAAACTGCCATCACTTTCATCTGCTTCAAAGAGTAAAATATCTCCCTCTTCGTGACGAACATTATCTTTAAACTCTTTAGACTCTGCTCCAATGATAGCAGAGCCATTTAATATAGAAGCAAGTATCGCTGTTGTTGTACTCTTACCATGAGCCCCACAAACCGCATATACTTTTTTATCTTTAACAATCATAGGAAGGGCTTCTCTACGTGCAAGTACTTCTATGTTTTTTTCTTTTGCTGCTAGAACTTCTATATTATCAGGTCGGATAATAGCCGAGTGAACCACTAAGTCTTGGTCTGTGATAGCGGATGCATTATGAGGAATGGTAAGTGTCATTCCTAGTTCTTCAAGTTTTTCAGTTATAAGTGTTTTTGAAATATCAGAGCCACTTACCTCATGACCTTGAGCTAGCATAAATTTTGCCAGTCCTGAGATGCCTATACCGCCTATACCAATGAAGTGTATTTTCATTTAAGTTCCTCTGAATCGTTTACTTGTAACAGCAAGTTTTGTGCCTCTTTTTGAAACTCTTTAATGTAGAAATCGTCCAATTTCTCATTTACTATACAAAAATCATCAATAAAGCTATCAATATCTATCTCTTTACCCGCTGCCGCAGCGTGAATCTTCATAGAATCTATAAAGTTCTTCTCCTTAGCCGTACCCTCGAGTACTTCAAAAAGAGCCTTTGCATCGTAAAAGTGTTTTGAGCTGTAATGTGATATTGCATATTCATATAAGGCACGCAAAGTATATCGTTGCTGTTCATCTTTAAGCGAAAGCTTATCCTTAGATTCTAAAGCATTGGTTAACAGCTCAAGTGCTAGCTCTAAGATATTCCCATACAGCCCTTGTTCTATATCATCATTTAGCTCATCATTATGAGTTTCTACTAGGGCGTATAAGGCTTTAATATCACCATTATGTACGGCCTCTATAGACTTTTCACGTATTTGTACTAAGAATTCAGACATAATTTAATAGCCTCCAAAGCCGTTCGTGTTTTTTCTGGGTTATGAACCAGGGCAATTCGAATATACCCTTTACCTGGGTTTTTACCATTTTCATCTTCTCTACCTAAGTAAGAACCAGGAAGAACTTTTACATGATGCTCTTTAAATAACCTTATCGTTAAGGCAATCTCATCGTCTACCCTTAACCAGATGTAAAAACTAGCTTCAGGAATAGGCGTACCCAAAAGTTCTTGCGCTATTTCAAAGTTCTTTTTATAAATACGCCGTGAAACTGCAACATGCTCTTCATCTAACCACGCCGCTGATGCTGCTGCTTGAAGAGGAAGAGGAGAAGCGCAACCGATATAGGTTCGGTACTGCATATAGTCTTTTAATATTGTTGCGTCACCTGCAATAAAACCAGAACGTAAGCCAGGAGCAGAAGAACGTTTAGAAATAGAGTTTATCACTAAGATGTTTTTTAAAGAAATATGCCCTATATGAATAGCCGCTTCAAGTAAGGAAGGTGGTGGTGTGTTGGTGTAAATTTCTGAATAACATTCATCATTGAGTAAAACAAAGTCATGTTTTAAGGCAAGTTTCACCCATTCACCCAATTCGTCTAAGCTAAGCACCGAGGCAGTAGGATTATTAGGAAAATTTAGTATAACAAGGTCAGCTTCTTGCATCTGCTCTTCACTCATACTTGGCTTAAAGTAATTTTCTACATTTAAGTTAAGAAGAATTATCTTTGCTCTACTGGCAATAGCCGCGCCTTCATATATCTGATAAAAAGGATTTGTAAAGGCCATTACAGGGTCTTTTACATCAAAGAGTAAAAATTGAGGAAAATTAAACAAGACCTCTCTTGTTCCAAAACAAGGGATGATTTCTTCATTTTTAAGTTCAATATTAAAACGCTTTTTATTAAAAGAAAGTATGGCCTTTCTTGTTTCGTCTTCACCTGCTGTCTTAGGGTATTTTTTTAAAAGTGAAGAAGAGTTTTTCAAGGCTTCTTGAATAAAAGAAGGTGTTTCAAACTGAGGTTCGCCTATGGTTAAAGCAATTAATTCTTTATCTGTAGGGGCAGTTATATCTGCTAAAAGTGTGTTAAGTTTTTCAAAAGGGTAAGATTCAAATTTCATACTATTTCTTGTCTATCATATTTTTTGAAATTATAGCATTTTTTTATATAAAGAACTTAAAAATAGCTTTAAATTGATAGTTATTCTCAGTAAAAATTACTTACTTAGATAGTTTCCACTACAATACGCTTTAAATTTATGGAGGATCACTAAATGCAAAGCTTCTCATTTTTTAGTAAACTAAGTGACGAAGCACAGACTGAACTCTTATACCACGCCCACAGCATTAGTATACCTGCAGGTATGACTCTTTTTCATCAAGGAGACACCTGCCAAGATATCTTATTTCTCACAAAGGGATCTGTTCGCGTTTATAGACAACATGTTAGTGGTGCAGAAATAACCTTATACTTTTTAGAACCAGGTGAACAATGTAATGTAAATATCACCTCTTCCTTATCTGAAATGCCAGCTATTGGTACGGCGGTCAGTGAAAGTGATATAGAAGGTTATATGCTATCTTCTGAACTGGTGAAAAAATATTTTATGAATGAACCTAAGTATCAGCAATTTGTTTTTGGTTTATATGACCTTCGCTTAACGGCCTTGGCTGAAATGATTGAGGATGTACGTTTTAAAAAGTTAGATGAAAGACTTTTAGATTGGATTAATTCACAAAAAGATTCAAAGGTTAAAATCACCCATGAACAAGTGGCTTCGCACCTAGGGTCTGCAAGAGAGGTAATCAGTCGTCTTCTTAAAGAGTTTGAAAACCAAGGCATCGTTAAATTATCCCGTGGTTCCATAGAGATATTGAACACAACAAAGCATTAAAAAAGAATTTAAGGATTTTTATGAAAACAAAATTATTATTAGTTTTAACATTTATTGTATTTACGGCATGTAGTGAAAGCCCTGTGGAAACAAAGACAAGCACAACAATCATAGACACTAAGATAGACAGTATTCAAGCGGCTAAAAAAATAGTTGAAGTAGTTAATGCCAAGATACATAAAGAAGAAAGTATAGCCATAGAAGTGAGTGCCCCTAGTGGAGCAAATTTATATACTCAAAAATGTGCTTCTTGTCATGGAAAAGATGGAAAAAAATCTGCTTTAAATGCATCAGAAGTAATTGCAGGATGGGAGAGCAGTAAGACACAGGGTATTTTAAAAGGATACCAAGACGGAACTTATGGTAAAAAGATGAAGAATATTATGCAGGGTCAGACCAAGCCCCTTAGTAAGACTGACATTAAGCTAATATCTGATTATATTTCTATCTTATAAGAAAAATGATGGGAGGCTATTTTAAAGTCTTCCCGTAAATAAAATTTATGGGCTTCAAATCTTTGTACCCCCGAGTCTAAATGCACTTCATCACAGCCTTGAGCCTTAGCCCTTTGCTTAAGATAATCCAAGATCTCTTTTCCATAACCTAAGGAACGTTCTTTCGTATCAGACACTAAGTCCAAAATGTAAAGATGCTTTCCCCAGGCAAGATTATTAGAAACTTTGCACCCCGCGAGACAAGAAACAGTATTGTTTTTTATAAGATAAAAAAGTTCATAACCCTCTTTCATCTGCTCTTTTATCTGAGCTACAAAATAATCTGCATTAATATTTTTTCTTAATACCCTCATTAAATCATAACAAGCAAAGATTTCATCATCTTCACGGGCCTGATACACACCATCTTCAAGAAGATTAGTCTCAGGGTTTAGCTCAATATCTTTTTTATTATCAAAGAGTATTTCACTCTTGCGCGCAGTAATGGCTATAGTTGCGTAATATACACCTAAGGATTCAGTATCTTCACAAGCATGTAAATAGGCTTGTATATCTTCTAAGGAGCATGCCCCTGTTTGTATGTAGCTTTCTTGTAAGGCCTTTGTAGACAGATACATAAGATTAGCTACATCCTCACCACCACTGCACAAGTGTAGATACGACTTATTATCTTTAATCTCAAATCCCACCTCTTCAAGACTCAAATGTGAAACAGACCCATAATATGGCTTGAGTCCCTTGCTTTCAAACATCTTACAAAGAGCCGAATTAACACGTTTACAACCGTCTAAATCTTTTGCATCTATCCACTTAGCCAAGGTAAAGTCAGGTTCTTCTATAAGAAGGATTCCTTCTGGCTTTAAAAGACTGTGGAGCCTTTGTAAAATCTGCTTTGAGGAAGTATTATGAATGAGTACGTATCGCACATGTATAAGATCAAACTTTTTAGAAGTTTCAAGATCTAAGATATTACCTTCAAAGACTTCATAATTTTTTGTATCTAATACATACTCTGTATTTAAATCCACACCTAAAACAAAGCCTATGTCTGTAACTTCTTCACTTAACCATGAGGCAAGAGAACCAGCACCTAAGCCTACTTCTAAAACATCCATATTCGCTTTTAGACCTGCTTTTTTAAGATGGGTCTTAGACTTCTCATCAAAAGAGTCTTGTATTAAACATAGGCGTTTATATTCGGTCTCTTTTTCTTGGCTTGAAAAGATATATTCTGGCATTTAAGTAGTAGGAAGTCCAAACTTTTGTGTTATTAACTCACCTTCATCATCAAAAAACAGATAATATAAATAATCTTTTTTAATTTTAAGACCTGCTAAGTATCTAAGGGCTAAATTAGCTTGTAATGAAGCAATATGCATGACAATGGGTGCTGCTATTCCTGCGGGTGTTTTATTTGATATTTTAAACACATCAAAAGAAGCCTTATCAAAGAAACAAACCTGCCCGTTCCATGCCTCAACTGAACCATATAACCATGGGGTATTCACTTCTTTAGAATACTCATTAATCTTTGCACGTGTAGGAAGGTTATCGGTGGCATCAATAATTAGATCAACTTTTATATTTTTCTTTGAAAAACTTTCAAAGGTATCATCATGGGCAATGGCTTTTACAAAAGGACATCTAGCTTCTATAACGTCTTTGACTACCTCACATTTTTTCTTATCTTCATCACCTGTTTTAAAGGCAATTTGTCTATGAATATTATGTACAGAAACTTCATCAAAGTCAATTAAATGTATTTCACCAATACCCGAAGCACCTAAGGCAAAGGCTAAAGATGAACCTAAGCCACCACACCCAATAATTGCAATCTTTTTATCTTGAAGACCTCGTTGGGTATCTTCCCCCCATAGTTGTACCTGACGGTGAAAGTATTTCATCATAATTTCATTCCTTCTTATAAATTATTTATTTTCTTGTGTATTAGCCTGAGGTAAGCTTATCTCAAAAATAGCTCCAAAGTGACCATTGCTTACAGATATTTCACCTAACATACTTCTTTCAATAATCTCTTTTGACATATATAAACCAATTCCCGTTCCTTCAAATTCTGATTTTGTTGAGAAGTAAGGATCGAAAATATTATCAATATTGCCAAAGGCAATACCTCCCGCATTATCTTCTACACGGATGATAATCTTGTCCTTAGTTTTTTCAACAAAAAACTTTATCCAAGGCTGCTTAACCTGTTTTTCAATAACAAGGTCTTGCACATTTTTAATTAAATTCATAAAAACTTGCATCATCTCATGTCGCATACCAAAACTCTCATGTTCTTCATTTGAAAGTGTATATGTTTTTATCTTAGCGTACTTTAGGCTTCCCTCACTAAGATTCAAAGCACTTTGAATAACTTCTTCTATTATAAAATTTTCTTTTTCTTTATTAGGTTGAGAAAAATTTCTAAAGTCATCTATGGTCTGAGACATATACTGAAGTTGATCATTAATTTGGTCATGGGCATTCACACAGTCATCTTTATCTGCCGTGTTCAATTGTACCTTAAAATATAAGTTTTGGTTAATTAAGGCCAGCGTATTTAAAGGTTGTCTCCATTGATGTGCAATTTGTTCAATCATCTCACCCATAGCCGCAAGACGGGATTTTTCTATTAAAACCTGATCATTCTTACGCACTTGAGATAAGGAGTTCTCAACCTTTTTTTCCAAGAAGGTATTTAGTCCTGAAAGTTTTTTAACATACTCTCTTTCAGATTGCTTTAGAAGGTCCGCTAGAGCCCATGATAAAAATATCATTTCTAAGGCTGAACCTACTTGCTGAGCATAAGATAAAAAGGCATACCCTTCTATCCAAGCAAATTTATTCATTGCAAATAAAATCGATCCTCCTAAAAAGAACCCCCATCCTACAATATAAAAACGTGCTGGATAAAATTTCTTTTTATAAGCAATAATACCCGATAAGACTAATAATGGTGGTAATATCACTGAGGTCCCCGCTAAGAAAAGAATCACATCTCCATAAGGCCTAAAAATCGCAGTAATCATTACTACACCCATGAATATAGAAAGAACTAAAAGTATCTTATCCAAAGAAGGGGCAAATTCTTTTATCTTCAAAAAGTCTCTCGAAAACATAATAATAGCTACTATCATAGCTCCCATCATCGTACCATTTCCATGTTCTATCATCCAATGCCAGTTTGACCATAAAAACCGTATTCCAAGACCATCTAATGAAAGCTGATAAAGTCCAAAGGTGGAAATAAAAATAAGATATAAAAGATAATTTTTCTTTCTTGTATAAAGAAAACTACTTAGGTTATAGAAAAATATAAGAATAAAGATTCCATAATATAGACCCGCTAAGACAAGAAGATACTGATCTGTTTCCATTAAACTATGAGAACTTTGTATACTCATAGGTACTTGCATAGAACTTTGCGTCTTTACACTAAGGTACAAAATTTGTTTTACACTGCTGTCTATACTAAATAAAAAGAATCTACTTTCAGCTTCTCTTTCCCCAAAGGGTCTTGATTTTCCCGACTTTTTATGCACTATCAATTGATTATTTTCATCGCAAATATAAAGATCAAGTTTATCTAAAAGAGGATAAGAAATATTAAGCCACCAATGCTGTAAGTTGGCCGTTTTTTTAGGGTCTAGTACTATTTTAAACCAGTACCTTGACGTGGTGAATCCAAAACTAGCCACGCTTCCGGGCTTAACAGAAAATTCTTTGTTTTGAATATCTTGAAGGCTTAAGTTGCTTTCCTTATCTTCAAAATAAGGTATCCCATTAAGCACTATATTTTGATGTGTATCTTCAATGAAGATATCTGCCATCAAGGGAGAATAAAGTAGTAATATAAAAAAAGAAAATTTTATTATATGCTTTATCATAATCGTTTTTGAAGTGCCTCTTTAAATCCCCAGCTTTTACGTGCTGATTTTACAGATTTTTTATCTAAGTCTATCATTAAAAGTTCTTCTTGATTACCCAAATGATTTTCTATTTCGCCAAGAGGAGAAACCACTAAAGAATCCCCATAAAAGTTCCAACTGTATTCATCTTCAACGTATTCACCAATGCGGTTTGCTCTTATGATATAGCAAGAGTTTGTAAAGGCTCGCATCTTAATAAGTTCGCGCCATCTTTCATGGGATTCAAAGGTAGAAACAGTTGGAAGTAAAACCGCATCTACATTTTTAGACATAATTTCTTGCCAAAAAGTATCAAAATGAAGTTCAAAACCGGCCATCACTGCAAACTTAAAACCATCTACACTAAAAATGAGTGGTGCCTTTAAAGGAGCCACTTCGTTTGCAAAGAATTTTTCTTCGTTCCAATGCTTATAATTAATAAGTATTTGTTGATGATAATAAGAAGTAGAGGTGGGCGAAAATTTAACAATCGTCTTATAAGGCTGCTTCTTCTTAATAATGACAAGTGGCGCAATGATATTCATATCATACTCTTTAGCTAAGGCCTTAAGGGTTTTAATATGATGATCACTTTGTTCTTTTATCATTTCAATAGGTGTATTTTCTAATTCTTTAAAAAAACGATTTAAAAGATACTCACCTAATAAAACGACCTTGCATCCTTTGCTTTTAGCAATACGAAGATAATAGTCAAACTTTGATGTAGACATACCCACTGAAGGGATTTGCAGTATTGCTGCGCGCATTAAGATTCTTTTCCTTGAATCTTTTCAAACTCAAGTGTCGCGGTTTCTAAAATCTTCTGAGCATCTTGAAGGGTTTTCATTCCCTCTTTATATGACTTAACACTTTCATCAAGTGTTAGCTCAGGGTCCATTAACTTTTCTAAAACTTTTTTAGCACCATCTAATTTCTTCTCAAAATCTACTAGATTTTCCTTAGCCATTTAACGCCTCTTTTATATAATCTTCAAACTTATCTACTTCAACTAAAAAAGCGTCATGTCCATAATCACTATCCACATTTAGATAAGAGCTTAGCTCTTTGGGATGAATATCTTGCATGATATCAAATATCTCTTTTGACTCTTTAGGCTCAAAAAGCATATCTGCTTCAAAGCTTATAAGATAAAGTTTTGACTTAATTTTAGCAAGTGCATCTTCAAGAGAGTCATATCCTCTGCTTAAATCAAAAATATTAATGGCCTTTGTGATATAAAGGTACGAAAGTGGGTCAAACCACTTCGTAAAGTTATAGCCGTTGTATTCTAAATATGACTCAACTTGAAACTTTCCAAAAAGTTCATATAAACCATCATTTCGTTTGTATTGTCTACCAAACTTTCTATCCATTGAAGCGGGTGAAAGAAAAGAAATATGTCCTGCCATTCGACCTACTGCTAAACCGACAAGACCCGTTATTTTGATATCCGCTGGGTCATAATAACCCTTTTTAAAGGCAGGGTCTTCTAAGACTGCTTCTTGGGCTATCTTATTAAAGGCTATGGCCCAAGGTCTTGTTGCATGGGTTGTTGCTAGAGCTATTATTTTTTTAGCAAAGTTTGGAAAGTCCACAGAGGCTTGAAGGGCTTGCATACCCCCCATAGAACCACCAACAATAGCTTCAAGTTTATGAATACCCAAGGAGTCTAATAAAAGTTTTTGAGCCTTTACCATATCTTTGATAGTCACTACAGGAAACTTATATCGATAAGGTGCCTGTGTTGCGTAATCATCTGAAATAGGACCCGTTGAGCCAAAGCATGAGCCTATAACATTGGTACAAATAACAAAATACTTGTTTGTATCTAGTGCCTTCTTTGGCCCAATAAGTGCATCCCACCAACCTGCCTTATTTTCATTTTCATAGGTTNYTRCCNCKTKGTGNTGAAMYTGTAAGTGCGTGCGTCACCCAGATAGCGTTTGATTTATCTTCGTTTAACTCACCATAAGTCTCGTAGGTAATATCATATGGTTCTATGATACGACCACTCTCAAGATAAAGAGGGTTCGTAAAATGAGCTGTTTTTGTTTGTATTTTCAACAAATTACTTTCTAGGCTTCTAGTGCTTGTTTAATATCAAAAATCAAATCTTCTATATCTTCTAAACCTGCACTAATTCGAATAAGACCAGCAGGAACCCCACATTTCACTAATTCTTCTTCGCTTAATTGTTGATGCGTGGTAGAAGCAGGATGCGTAATAATTGACTTAGAATCCCCTATGTTAACTACTAAAGAATAAAGTTCTGTTGCATTGACTATCTTTTCAGCCGTAGCCATATCTGCTACTTCAAAAGATAAAAGACCTGAACTCATCCCCTTTTTAAAATACTTTTGAGCATTAACGTAATTAGAATTTGACTTAAGACCCGGGTAATTAACCTTAGAAACCTTTGGATGCCCTTCTAAAAACTCTGCAAGAGCAAGCGCATTAGCGGAGTGTTCTCTCATTCTAAGACTAAGGTGTTCCATTCCTTGAATAAACAACCATGAGTTAAAAGGAGAGACTACTGCTCCAATATCACGTAAAAGACCTAGTCTAACCCGAAGGGTAAAGGCAGGAAGAGGAACATCAACATATATCAAACCATGATAAGATGCATCCGGCTCATTAAACTGAGGATAACGAGGATTGCCTTTTAGTAATTCTAGCAGACCTTTTCGCTCAACTAAAATACCACCAATTGCGAGTCCCTGCCCTGTTGTGTACTTACTTGCAGAATGAACAGAAATATCAACACCATAATCAAAGGGCTGACAAATAATAGGCGTAGCCACTGTATTATCCACAATAGATATAATCTTATGCTTTTGAGCAATGGCGGTAATCGCAGATATATCAGCCACATCAATGCTTGGATTGGTTAATGACTCAAAAAAGATACACTTAGTCTTATCATCAATAAGGGCTTCAATCTCTGAAGGGTTTTGAACATCAAAAAAGCGTGCTTCAATTCCAAAACGCTTTAGCGTATGTTGGGTCTGTGTTAAAGTTCCTCCATAAAGCTGATTAGCACAAATGATATTATCCCCAGCTTCAGCACAATTTGCTATTGCAAAGAAAATAGCAGACATTCCACTAGCTGCGGCAATAGCTGCTTCTCCACCCTCAAGTTCAGCAAAACGTTTTTCAAAAACATCGGTTGTTGGGTTCATTAGTCTTGTGTAGATATTCCCAAGTTCTTTTAGAGCAAAAAGGTTTGCTGCGTGTTCAACATCTCTAAATTCATAAGCAGTGGTTTGATAAATAGGCACAGCCATTGTGCGTTGAGAGTCTTTTTCATAGCCCGCGTGTAGGGCAATAGTTTGTTGTTTCATAATTGTTACCTTTTGTTTTCCGTAATTTTGTTTAGCCGGTTATCACTATCCATCCAAAAGGATGTTTTATCGTTAAAACGATAAACAGTGAAAACCTTGTTTTCCATCTAACTGTTTTCCATAGTTAAAGTTGGCAACTGTATGCCATGTTTAAGGGAAGAAATTAAAGAAATATCCCCGTAGTAAGTTTACTTACCTACTGTTTTCTTTGCTCTTTCCATTAAAGAGCGAAGCGAACGAACCATTCCCCATAAGAGAAGCGTCCCCTTTCCTATTATCACGCTAGACGTGATAATTAGGTGCTTCGTGCGTGATCACTACATCATGCACATGTGATTCTTTTAAACCAGCAGAAGTAATTTCTACAAACTCAGCATTTTTCCAATATGTCGGAATGTCTTTAGCTCCACAATATCCCATAGAAGCGCGAACGCCTCCAAGCATTTGATGAATTACATCAGAAATCGTTCCAGAAAATGGAACACGTCCTTCAATACCTTCGGGAACGAGCTTATCAGCCGCGGTTCCTTCTTGAAAATATCTATCAGTACTACCCTTTTGCATCGCGCCTATTGAGCCCATACCACGGTAAGATTTGAACTTTCTACCTTGATAAATGATAGTCTCACCCGGAGCTTCTTCTGTACCTGCAAGAAGTGAACCTGCCATGATAGAAGATGCACCAACCGCTAGAGCCTTAGCCATATCTCCAGAATACTTAATACCACCATCAGCGATAATAGGAACGCCATACTTAGCGCCCTCTGCCGCACATTCATCAATGGCAGAAATCTGAGGAACACCCACACCTGCAACAATACGAGTAGTACAAATTGAACCTGGTCCAATTCCTACCTTAACCGCGTCAGCACCTGCGTCAATTAATGCCTTAGTCGCCGCCGCAGATGCAACATTACCCGCAATTACATCAATACTAAGGGCTGCTTTTATAGCTCTCACTGAATCTAAAATTCCTTTAGAGTGACCATGGGCTGAATCTAAAACTAAAACATCAACACCCGCTTCAACAAGCGCCGTTGCTCTGTCCATTTGACCCACACCAATAGCCGCACCAACACGAAGGCGACCAAAGTCATCTTTATTTGCAAGAGGATAGGCTACATTTTGTTTTACATCTTTAAGAGTAAAAAGACCTTTTAAGTTTCCATCTGAATCAACTACAGGAAGCTTTTCAATCTTATATTCATTCATAATAGCTTTGGCATCTTCAAGACTTGCCCCATGCTCAATCGTTTGAAGAGGCATAGGCGTCATCAAGTCTTTAACCTTAGCCATATCATCTGTTTGAAAACGAATATCACGATTTGTCATAATTCCCAAAAGTTTATCATGAGAATCAATAACAGGAACCCCTGTAATCCCAGCTCTTCCCATAACATTACGCGCTTCAGCTAGTGTCATATCAGGATGAACATAAACGGGGTCAACTATCAGACCATTTTCGCTCTTTTTAACCTTCTTAACCTGTTCTACCTGAGTTTGGATATCCATATTTTTATGAATGATTCCGATACCACCAAGGTGAGCCATTGCAATAGCCGCTTCATATTCTGTTACTGTGTCCATTGCCGCTGATACCATTGGGATGTTTAAAGAAATGTTCTTTGTTAGTTGAGTAGAAATATCTACCTCTCTAGGTAAGACTTCTGAGTACTGAGGTACAAGTAGAACGTCAGCAAATGTAAGTGCTCTTTTTTTGATATTCATGTGGCTTCCTTTGTTATTAATTATTTAGTTTWAAGTGCATTTTCAAGGCCTAAAGCCCCGTCAAATAGTGTTTGTTCGTCAAAAGCAGGTGCAATCAGTTGTAAACCAACTGGCAACCCATTTTCTGCTGTCGCTACTGGTAGAGACAGTGCAGGTAGTCCTGCAAGATTTACAGATATGGTGTACATATCTGAAAGGTACATAGTCATTGGATCTTCTAATTCACCAATTTTAGGAGCTGTACTTGGAGAAACAGGAGAAAGAATCAAATCTGCTCTTTCAAATACCTTTTCAAAGTTTTGCTTAATTAAACGACGAACCTTTTGTGCTTTAACATAATACGCATCATAATAACCACTTGATAAAACAAAGTTACCAAGAAGGATACGACGTTTAACTTCTTCACCAAAGCCCTGCGAACGAGATTTAACAAGGGTGTCTTTTAGATTATCACCCTGCTCTCTTGTTCCATAACGGACACCATCGTATCGCGCTAGGTTTGTTGAGGCTTCAGCAGTCGCCGTTACATAATAAGCAGAAATATCATACTTAGCATCTAAAAGCTCAACCTCAACAATTTCATGTCCTTGAGACTTTAAAACCTCAATAGTAGAAGCATAAGCTTTTTGGACTGCCTCGCTTGCATCCTTTAAGAAATGAGGAAGCGTTGCAATACGAAGTTTTCTACCAGGCTTTAGATTTTCACTTACTGGTGTGTAATCCATATCTACGGAAGTAGAATCTTTAGGATCATACCCTGAAATCATGTCATATAAGATAGCCGCGTCTTCAACATTTTGAGCTAGAGGCCCAATTTGGTCTAAAGAACTTGCATAGGCACCTAAACCATAACGTGAAACACGACCATAAGTAGGCTTCATCCCCACAATGCCGCAAAAAGCAGCAGGTTGACGGATAGAACCACCGGTATCAGAACCAAGTGCCGCAATAGCGATACCAGCAGCAACCGCCGCAGCTGAACCACCAGAACTTCCACCAGGTACACAATCCAAGTTAATAGGGTTTAGTGTTTTACCGTAGTATGAGCTTTCAGTCGTTGAACCCATAGCGAATTCATCCATGTTTGCTCTACCAAAAGGGGAAAGACCCTTTGCTTTTAAGTTTGTAATAACGGTTGCGTCATATGGGGCTATGTAACCTTGAAGGATTTTAGACCCAGCTGTTACTGACCAATCTTTCACTTGGATATTATCTTTAATAAGAAGAGGAATTCCTTCTCCTGATTCTTCCATTCCAATATAAGCATTTAATTCTTTTTTCGCTTCAATCTCAATTTTAAGTTCTTCACGAAACTTTTTGATTTCTTCAGGTGAGAGGCTTAACGCTTCTTTTAGAGTTATCACATGCTTTCCTTTTTCTTTTTAATTACGAGTATCGCTATATATATAAGTACACAAATCACCCCTACCGTTTCAAGAATGAAACTAAAAGGCACTTCTTGTGTTAAATCAGGCACTAAGCCATAACCTCAGTACATCTTTCACATAAACAATCTTCTGCACTTGCTCTAAATTTCCAACAACGTGGACACTTAGACTTGTCTGCTTTTAAAATCTTAAAGAAATCACCTTCAACTTCGAAGGTTCCAAGCGGATTTTCTTCATCATGAGAAATAACCTTAGACACTTGGAACCAGTCTTCTGCGTCAGTTCTGTCAAGTGCTTGAACTTTTTCACTTTCAGTGTAAATAACTAATTCAAGGGTATCTTTAATCATCTTTTCTTTTTTCAATGCATCAACAATAATAGAGAACTGATTTCTAGCCTCTGACATATAGGTTTCTTCAAATAAAGAAGCAGGTGCATCAATAGGCTCATAAACCATATCAAAAATATCTTCCGCGTCCCCTTTAAGAAAAGCAGGTAGTTGCTCTAAAATCTCATCTGCTGTATAGGTAAGTACAGGAGCTAGAAGCATTAACAAAGGCTTAATAATAATCGCCATTGCTGATTGAGACCCTCTACGTGTCTTAGAGTCTTTTGCGTCACAATATAAACTATCTTTAGTAACGGCTAGGTAGATACCCGAAAGTTCATTTACAATAAAGTTTGTGATAACGGACATGCCCTGAACATAATTATATTCATCAAACAAGTCATGAGCTTCATCAAAAACCGTGCTTGCCTTTGACACAATCCACTGATCAAGTAAACCTAAGTCCTCATAAGAACAAATCGTATCTAGATCATTAATGTTTGCCATTAAAAATCTAAAAGTATTTCTAATCTTTCGGTATTGCTCTGATGTTTGCTTTAAGATATCATCAGAGATTTTAAGATCCGTTTGATAATCAGAAAGTGCTACCCATAAACGTAGGATTTCAGAGCCATACTGCTTGATAACCTTTTCAGGAGCAACCACATTGCCCTTAGACTTAGACATCTTTTCACCCTTAGAATCAACGGTAAACCCGTGAGTAAGAAGGGATTTGTATGGTGCCTTATGCTCAATTGCTGCTGATAAGAAAAGAGATGATTGGAACCAACCTCTATGTTGATCTGAACCTTCTAAGTATAAGTCAGCTTGATATTTACCCGCGTCATAATTTCTAGATTTTAAAACTGAGTTCCAAGTAGAACCTGAGTCAAACCATACATCTAAGATATCCGTTACCTTTTCTACCTCATCTGCCTTATAACCTGCACCTGGGTATAAAAGGTGTTCTGTTGGAAGTGAGTACCAAGTGTCTGAGCCTTGCATTTCAAAAATCATGGCTGTGTAGTTAAGAACCTTCTCATCAAGAATAACCTCACCCGTAGCCTTAACTCTAAAAAATGCGATTGGAACACCCCAGTCACGTTGACGAGATATACACCAATCAGGACGGTTTTGAACCATAGATGTTAAACGATTACGTCCAGTTTCTGGATAAAAAGATGTTTGATCAATACCTTCCATCGCGATTTCTCTAAGTGTTTTATCTTCGCCTTCTGGCTTGTCATCAACTGAAATAAACCATTGTCTAGTTGCTCTAAAAATTAGCGGTGTATGTGAACGCCAACAGTGTGGATATGAGTGCATGAATTTAGATACTTTAAGAAGCTTATCCCCTAAAAGTTCATTAATTGTTTCATTACACTTGAAAATATGCTTTCCAACAAACTCTTCAGGATTAGGAAGAAGCTTATCTTTTACTACTGTTTCATCATAACAACCTGTTTCATCAACAGGCATTACCACTTCAAGGTCATATAATAAACCTACACGGTAATCGTCTTCACCATGACCCGGCGCTGTATGAACACAACCCGTACCATTTTCCATTAAGACATGATCTCCAAGAACGATAGTTGAAGGACGTCCGTTTAGTGGATTTATCGTATGAAGCTTGTCAAAAACAGTCGCATCAAAGGTTTGAACTACCTTCCCCTTAACTACTTCTTGCTCTATCATTTGATCATAAAGCTTAAGAGCTACGATATAACCATCTTCCGTTCTAACATATTTTTCTTCAGGATTAAGTGAGATACCTGTATTTGCAGGAATTGTCCAAGGTGTTGTTGTCCAAATAACAAGCGCCGCATCTCCTTCAATAGAAGTACGAACCTTAGCTTCATCAGAAAGTTCAAATGCAACAAAGATTGAAAAGTCTTCTTTGTCTTCGTATTCAACTTCAGCTTCCGCAAGAGCTGTACGTTCAGCCCATGACCAAAATACTGGTTTAGAACGTTCAGTAAGAAGACCTTTTTTAGCTACAGCACATAAGGTACGGTAAATATTTGCTTCAAATTTGTAATCCATTGTTACATAAGGCTTATCCCAGTCAGCAATAATTCCCATCTCTTTGAATTCTTCTTTTTGAATATCTACAAACTTAGCCGCATGTTCTCTACAAAGTTTACGAACTTCATGTGTTTCAAGAAGTTCTTTTTTCTTTTTACCGCCAAGCTTCTTTTCTACTTGTTGCTCAATTGGAAGACCATGACAATCCCAACCTGGGGTAAAACGCACAGACTTACCGTTGAAATAGTTTTGTTTAACAATAATATCTTTGAGAACTTTGTTAAGTGCATGTCCTATATGAATATGTCCATTCGCGTAAGGAGGTCCATCATGAAGGGTAAAAGACTCAGCTCCCTCACGTTTTTTCTTCATTTTTGCGTAAACATCTTTTTCGTACCAAGACTTATATCTTGGTGCTTCATTGTTAAGCAGGTTTCCTCTCATTGGAAACTGAGTGTTTGGTAAAAGAAGTGTATCTTTGTAGTTCATAATTATCCTAGACAATTTTATATATAAAAGTTTTGGATTATATCTATAAAGCCATTAAAAAAGGCTGATACTTTTATATACTCTATATATAGGGTTTTTAGAGGTGCTCTATAGGCTAATTTAAGCCTAGTTTTTTAGCTGTTTTTTGAAGTATGTTATACTTTTCATAAATAGCTCCGCTTATGAAAAGGTCTTCATTTTGGAAAAAATTGTTTTATTTGTTGGACGGAAGTTTCATTCAAACCTTCCTTTTCAATCGTATATTAAAAGAGAAACAGACAAAATCTTTGGTGAAGTAGATACCTATTTCTATTATGCTGAAAATGACAACTCACTTTTTTTGCATTTAGAAAAGCTTTTAAATAAAGAAGCTCAGATTCTAATTTTTGCTACTAAGTCCGCTACCTCAGTGGTAGGTAAGCTACTTTGTACCATCACTTCTGATAATCAAATTTTAAAAGAGAACATGCTTATCCCTTCTTCAACCTCAGTTTTTGAAGATGACACTTATTTGCTTGAATATAAAAAGACGCATATTAATGTCATTATGGCCCAAGAAAACCAAGAACTACCCCAAATTCTTATTAAAAATGACTCAAGGTTTGCACATATTCAACTTTTTGACATGGACATAGAAACAGCAAATGCCTTACTGAATCCCTTAGCTCAAACATATGAGGTAAAACTGCATTTTTCTAATTTGGTGCAAGACTGGGTGCTGCTTAATATTGAGAGTAAAAAATATGGACATATCTCACAGTTCATCTCTTCTGCTGCTTCCTTGCTCAACACAAAACTCATTCCTGCCTCAAATATCGCGGTATATATTATTGAAAAGCTTTCTCATGCAGGTAAGAAAATTTCTTTAGCAGAATCATGCACAGGTGGTCTTATTGCTTCTTACCTAACAAAAGAAAGTGGCTCTTCGGCTATCTTTAATGGCTCTTTAGTTACCTATTCAAATCTACTCAAGGAAAATTGGCTTGCGGTTGACAATGCCGTTTTAGAAGAGTTTGGCGCAGTTAGTGAAGAAGTAGTACTTGAAATGAGTGAGGGGACTTTAAATGTAAGTGACGCTGATTACGCAATTGCCGTTAGTGGTATAGCTGGGCCTGATGGAGGAAGTAAACAAAAACCCGTAGGTACTGTTTATATATCTGTTCGTTCAAAACGAAAGGTGAATACACAATGTCTTCATTTTAATGGAGATAGAAATTATATTCAAGAACAATCTGCCTTGTATGCTATTAAAATGTTACTCACCTTAGATAAAGAATTATTTTTCAGGTAAGAACTAAAATTTAATGCTTAAAATAGGCATTATTAAAATATTTTCAAAATTCCTTCAAAAAAGTCTTGACAAAGAGAGCTTGTTCCCCTATAATTTCGGCCTCTTAAGCATCAAAGCTTAAAAGAAAACGTCTCCTTAGCTCAGTTGGTAGAGCATCTCACTTTTAATGAGGATGTCGATGGTTCGAATCCATCAGGGGACACCATTTTAAAACAATTATGTGCGGTGGTAGTTCAGTTGGTTAGAATATCTGCCTGTCACGCAGAGGGTCGCGAGTTCGAGTCTCGTCCACCGCGCCATTTTTTGTTTATTTGAACTTAAGCTTAAAGCCCATGTACGATTTGTACACTTCACTTTAATCTAAAGCACAACTAAATCAAAAAACGTGTTTTAAAGCAATTTTAATTATTTTTGAGATTAATCAAGGCAATGTAGATTGAGGTATACGTCAGTATCCGAATGAAATATTAACGAAAAGTAAGCCAAAAAGAATAAAAGTTGGGCGTTTAGCTCAGTTGGTAGAGCGCTACCCTTACAAGGTAGATGTCATAAGTTCGAGTCTTATAATGCCCACCATTTACAACCTTGAAACAAAATTGTTTGTTTTCACTTGACCCTTTCGTCTAGTGGCCAAGGACACTATCACTTCATGGTAGTAACAGAGGTTCAAATCCTTTAGGGGTCGCCATTTATACGGTGTAAGTTTTATACTTTCTTTAAAAAAGTAGATTTTAGGTTACCAAATCTAAAATTATTGATTTTTGTCTTTAATCAAGGCGAGAGCGACAGAGGAATACGTCAGTATCCGAAGAAGTGATCAACGAAGAGTAAAGTAAAAAGCAAAATTTTAGGGCGTTTAGCTCAGTTGGTAGAGCGCTACCCTTACAAGGTAGATGTCATAAGTTCGAGTCTTATAATGCCCACCATTTTTTTTAGTTTTGATTGAAAACTATGCAACAACAGAAAGTTTACTTTCTTCTAGCACATGCGGTGGTAGTTCAGTTGGTTAGAATATCTGCCTGTCACGCAGAGGGTCGCGAGTTCGAGTCTCGTCCACCGCGCCACTTTCTATTTTACTATAAATATTATTCCCATTATCTATTTTTTGTTTCACTTATCAACTTACAAGCTCTAACTCGCTACGCTATTAATGTATCGCTTCGCTCTTTATTTATGCTACTTTATTCATAAAAACATGCCCTCGGCATATTTCTTATGAAGTATCATCTCCCACTATTAGATGCAAACAATGTTTACTATCGCTAATACTAACAATAACTCCCGCGAGAAGACTCCGATGCTGGCGATAAAGAACAACAGCTCTGCTTCCAATCTTAAAATATTCAAGCTCTTCGCTTTTTCTTAACAGACTTCACATCCACCACTTTGCATATTCACTTTTTATCAATTGCTAATTGTTCTTGATAAACTTTCTACTTCTTGTAATGTGACATGAAGTAATTAAAAGAATGTTTTAGGGCTTTATTGCTTAATTCTATGAAGTCTTTTACCTCATTATAGTTTTCTTCTGCCTTATCTTTTAGCTTGTCGAATTTTTCATCAGCTTCTTTGTAAAGAGATTTAAGCTCTTTTGCACCTGTATCAAATTGTTTTTTCATATCACCACTTAAGTGTGAGCTCGACTCTTTTAGTTCATCTATCTCTTTTTGAAAACTATCCAGTTGTTTCTTCGCTTCTGCAATCATCTTATCTTTTGTCATTGGATATCCTTTAAAATATAAGCTATTAATATTAGCTCTATTTTTATTATAGGCTAAAATTCTTTTATTTACTTAATCAAGACCTTAAGTTATTATTTGTTATATTTCTATAAGTAAAATTTAGTTTCTTTAAAACACATTTATTAAACCCTAATGTCACTTTATATTTACCCTTTGTGAGTATAATCCAAGCTTCATAAGGTACAAACTATTTTTTAAGTCTGCTTTTGATACCATCAATACAAATTAATATAGGATTTATTTATATGCATACAAATAAACAACACCTTAGACAAATAGTAATAGGCTTTTTAACTGTCTTCTTTCTCATAGGCTGTGGTGGGGCACCAAGTCCCTGGCAAAAAGCAGGATTTACAGGAGATGAAAAAAAAGAAAACTCTTGGCAAGCATGGGAAGATATAAGAGTTAAGGCAAAAGATTACAAAGACTGGAATAAAATTGGTATTAAAACACCGGCAGCAGCTTCAGATTGGATTAATGTAGGTGCTAAGATTCCTAAACAAGCCTATGCTTGGATGAAGATAGGTATTAATTCACCAATTGAAGTAAGAAAATGGGCTAAGGTTGGTGTACATGATACTGCCCATGTAAAAAAGTGGAAACTTGCCCGCGTAAAAAAACCATCAGAAGCAAAAAAATGGATGAAAATAAAAGTTGACAATCCTACTGAGGTTGCTAAATGGAAAAAAGCAGGTATAAAAACCGTTGAAGATGCTAAAAGTTGGAAACGTCTAGGCTTAAACATCAACGAAATTGACTTATGGGTTAAGTCCGGCGTAACAAGCTTTAATGAGGGCCGAAAATGGCTAAAACTAAAGGTTAAAAAGCCTAAACGTGTTAAAGAATGGAAAAATGTAGGTATTACAAGTCCTGAGGAAGCAGGAGAATGGATACATGCTCATATACCTTTAGCTAAGATAGCCGCAGAATGGAAAAAAGCAGGTAAGACACCAACTGAGGCAAGAGTTTGGGCTGAAATTTCTCAATTACGTTATCCTGATGTGATTGCTTGGAGTAGATTAGGTGTGCAAACACCTAGTCAAGCCAAAAGATGGATTGTTCTAGACATTACTTCACCTAAGGCATTAAGTGAATGGAAAGAAGCGAAGGTAGACTCTCCCACGCAAGCAAAGGCATGGAAAGATATTGGTGTCAACAGTGCTGATATAGTAAATGAGTGGAAGCATTCTCCTTATAATACTTCTAAACAAGCTACTCCTTGGTTAGAAGCGGGAATTAAAACCCCTAGTGAAATTCAAGGTTGGAGAAATATAGGTATACGCTCAGCCAAAGAGGTTAAGTCATGGACTGATATAGGTGTTTATACCCCAGATGAAGTAAGTGCTTGGTTGAAGTTTTCTTCATCCAAGGCTAAAATTGCGCAATGGATAGAAGAAGGGTATGTTCCTCAAGAAGACAAGTAAGTCTTACAAAACTTAGGAAGCCAAGGCTTCTTTCTTATTTATCTGACGAACCTAACAAGACAGCTATCCATTGTGTTTGTAAGTTCGTTTGCAAGGCAAGTTTTAACATGATAGTTAAGGGTATAGACAGTAACATTCCAACAGGTCCGAAAACCCAACCCCAAAAAAGAAGTGATAAAAAAACGACTAAGGTAGACAAACCTAAACCCTTCCCCATATACTTTGGCTCTAATATAGACCCTAAAATAATATTAACTAGCATAAAAACAGTACCTACTTCTAATCCACCAAGAAAGCCCAGTTGTATAAGCGCTAATAAGACGGCTGGAACAGCCGCAATGATTGAGCCAATGTTTGGTACAAAGTTAAGCATAAAGGCTAGTACACCCCATAATAAAGCATAATCAAGACCTATTGCAAGCATTGCTAGGTAAATTATAAAACCTGTTATAAAAGAAAATATACTCTTAATCTTCATATATTGTTTAACATTATCTATAAACTCTCTTGCATGAGAAGATGCATCTGCATGGATCGTTTGAAGTTTTTTGGGAAGTACGGAGGCTTCTAATAGCATAAACACAACAAGCAATAAAATCATAAAACTGTTGGTTAATGCGGCTCCAAATCCTTTTATAATACCTGAGGCAAAGGCAGCCATCTTAGAAGGGTCCACAAATGATGATATAGACTCATCAGAAAATTCAAAGCCATTATCATGAAAAAACTTCAAGATAGAGCCCATACTTTCTCTAAACTTGTCTTCATAAAGAGGAAGGTTAGCCATAAAGTCATTTAAAGAAGAACTGACCAAGATACCAAGCATTCCTAAAATAAAAATCAAAACAACCATAATACTTACTAAGGACAAGCCACTGTGCAAGCCCTTATCTTGTAACCATATCAATAAGGGAGAGGTCAATATCGTAATAAATATAGCTAATAGAATAGGAATCACTATAGACTTTGCGGCAATAAGACCTGCGATAATGATAACAACTGCTGCTACTTTTACAAGGGGACTTGAAGAGATGATTTTTTCTTGCATGTAAGGTATCCTTTTTGAGAACTTAAGACTGAACTAATGCTTTTTTCTGATTACTTAGTTTTTGTAGATAATTAGAAATATTCATTAAAGAAAAGGTCACTAGAAATATCATTAAACCGGGAAATACACCTACCCACCAAGCAATATCATTAACGGATTTGGCTGTGCTTAAAATCGAACCCCAAGACATTTGTGGAGCGGTAATACCTAGGCCCAAAAAACTCAAACCTGACTCTGCTAAGATTGCGCCCCCTACTCCAAAGGTAAAAGACACAAAATAAATCGGTGCAAGCAAGGGAGCATAATATTTTAATAATATTTTCCACTTACTCACTCCCGCAATATTTAATATTTTGATAAAGGGCTCAGAGGTAATAGAAAAACTTTGAGAACGTATCAACCTACCTGTCGTCATCCAACCCGTGATAGATATAATAAAAATAAGTACTAAAACAGAGGCATTTACATAAGAGATAAGTGCTAATAACAAAAAGAAGGTTGGAAAGGTTAAAAACAGATCAACCATAACAACAAAACTCTTATCTACATTACCCCTCAAAAATCCCGCTGTTGCCCCTAAAATAAGTCCTAAGAATGAAGAGATTAAGGCAGATCCAAGGCCTATAATTAAGGATACCTTTCCCCCTTCAATAACACGAGCARAAAGATCTCTACCTAAGCGGTCTGTTCCAAAAGGGTGTTCTAAAGAAGGTGCARGTAAAATAGATAAGGCATCAAGTTCATACGCCGATATTGAATAAAAAAGAGCACCACTAAAAGAAAAAAGTGTAATAAAAATAAGAATACAAATACTCAAATATGGTTTTTTCAATAAAGGCTCTTTAATTTTTAATGGAGTATATCATTTTTAGGCTAAAGTAGAATCTACTTTAGCCTTAGACGGCAAGGGGCTATRCAAAAAATCTATTATTGCTTAAGACCTAGAAGTGTGTCTAGCATTTGATCTATTGTCGTAATGATTTTTGCAGCAGCACCATAAGCCGTTTGATATTTTATAAGGTTAACCAGTTCTTCATCAATATTCACCTTAGAAATCGACTCGTAACTCAATAATACAGCCTGATACTTAGCGGTCACCGTTTCATCAACTGTAATGGCCGCATTCGTACGTGTTCCTACATCTGTTACTATAGAATCATAATAACCATATAAATCGTCTGTCACTTCTATCCCATTTACCCTAAAAGTAATATCTTCAAATTGGAGTTGTAACATGTCATTGGCCAGTTGATTATCTCCGTCTATAGGTGCTTTATTTGCTTTAATTAAAGAAGGATCTTTTTCTAGTTCATGGGCTAAATCAATATTTTTTGCATCATTTCCATCAAAAAATCTACTTAAACCTAGGGCACCTGCGAAATTTGTTCCCGAGGCTAAACCATTATCTTGATTATCTTCAACACCAAAGGTATATCCTGCAAACCTTGCTTCATCTGTCTTAATGGCGAATGAACCTTGTGCGCTTAAGCTATCATATGTGAACTGACTTATTAGGATAGAGTCAATGTCATTATTTACATTTCCATCGCCATTATCATCTTGAGGAAGTCGAAGCTGCCCTATGATACTGTTTGTTGTTCCTGGAGTTACAATATTTCCTGCCGCGTTATATACCGTATCATCCATAACTGTTGTAGCCGTAATATTAATGGTTCTTCGTGCTGCTTCATTTCCATCAATATCATAAGCAACCACATCAAAATCACCTATTTCAAAATTATACCTTGAGTCATTTAGAACAGATGCAGGTGTAAGAGATACAGAGTCAGACAACATTTCTGCTTGAGCACCTTGGGCATATAAGTTATTTGTACTTTCAATTAAACCTGTAGCAAAGCCATCAAGTTGATTCATTATTTCTTGAAGTTGACCATTGGTTAAGTTTCCATCACTATCAAAGTTATTCCCTCTAAGGTCTAATATTGAGCCCATACGACCGCCGTGTATTTCATCATCCATAGGAATAAGCACCCCATCTTGACGTTCATAAGAGATTTTATAAAAACCACCAGGACTTTCATCATTTTCTACTACTATAGGATGAAAAGACTTACCATCAATAATATTGAAACCCGCAATATTCATTGTGTAGTCTCCACCCTTTTCAATAACATTCCTATCTGCTGGCATATTAGAAAAAAGGTTTCCTTCAAAGAAACTTGCATCCACAAGCTTAGCCACCGCCACTTCTAAAACACCTCTTTGATCACGTAAGTCATTGGCGTGCTGACCTTCAATTGATTCTGTTTCCGTTATGGCTGCATTTAAGTTAGCAATTTGTGCACTTAAACGGTTTACTTCATCAACAGATGTTTTAAGTTGGTCATTAAGTGTTACTTGCAGGGCCGTAATCTGCTCTCTTGTTTGTTGAATATCTCCACTAAGTACTTCAGTTTGCTTAGCAAGGGCAATTTTAATGGCTTGATTATCAGGGTTAATTGACAAATCTCCCCAAAGGTTGAAATATTCTTGCATATCATACTTAATACCAACATTTTCAATTTCCGGAAAATAAGTAGAAAGTTCTTCCAATGTAAATCGTGAAAAATCCCAGTATTCTTTGCTCGCACTTGCATCTCTATAACTGTTGTATACAAATTCATCATGAATACGAACGATTTCTTTAACCTGTGTTCCATTTCCTTGAGCACCGGGGATAATGCTTCCAAGGGGTGTAGTACTTTGTTGAACCACACGCTGTCTTGTATATCCATCTGTTTCTGCATTAGAAATATTATGACCCGTTGTGTTGATACCTAGTTGTGCAGCACTTAGGCCAGAATAACCAATATTGAGTCCATTAAATATAGAAGCCATAATATCTCCTTTAAACTCTTATCTCAAGAAAAGATGATCTTTTAGATGTTGACTTTTGGTAACCATTCATTTCCGTTGGAATCAGACGTTCAAGAAGAGTATTATAAAAAGATGAAACACTAAGTACCATTCTTGCGTACTTTTTATTTACATCTCGTAGTGCGGCTAAAGAGGTTTTGAGATTTTTTAGATAAGAATTTTCATTCTCATCTAAGAGTTTATCTAAAGAAGTATTGGGGCTATTTGTCATAAGCTTTGAAATCTCATGATCTATCATTGCCTTTTTGGTTTCAAAACTACTTATCATATCTTCTTTTATTTTACGTCTTTGAAACTGAGGTTGATGATTTGCATCTTTAATATCTAAAATATCTTGTTCGCTCATTTTCACTAGTTCATTTAGGTCGCTTACTGCACCTTTAAGATGATGTGATAACATAGTTTTTTCTCCTTAGAGTATTTCCTCCCCTATCTTCTTAGCTAAGGCCTTAAGATCAAGTTGGTACTCTCCATTTGCAATCGAGTCTTTTAGTTGCTCGATCTTACTGGTGTCCCCTTGCTTATCTACCGCTAGGGAAGCTTTAGAAGCTGTTTTAGCTTCATTCTCTTGGTGTGTATTCCTTATGACCTGTGAGCCTACATTAGAAATCATTTTTAATCCTTATTGCCCTATATTAGTATATATTCCTAATATCGACAATACGAAAAAAAACTTTAACTCATATTTGATGTTTTACCTTCCATCACTTAGAAAATCAAATAACATTTGTGAGATACCCATATTTCCAGCACCCACCTTAGAAATTTCATCTCTATACATAGAGTTATAAATCTTGTCTCCAGGATCTTTTCCAAATAAGGTATTTTCATCCTTCATTGAAACATCTAAAAGTTGCTTTAAGATAATAGCTTCAAATTGATCGGTTTGCTCTTTTAATGCCACCTTGTCAAGTCCATTCTCAATTTTGGGAATACTCTGTTTGGCTGAAAAAAGGGCTGCTGTTGTATCTATATTCATTAGATTATCTCCAAGTCAGCTTGAATGGCACCTGCTTTTTTCATTGTCTCTAAAATAGAGATAATGTCTTTAGGTGTGGCTCCAAGTTTTTGTAAAGAACGCGCTATATTTGCTACCGTTGAGCTACCTTTTTTAGTAACTAAACGGTTATCTTCTAAGCCAATGGTGATTTCATCATCTAAAACAATGTTATCGCCTGGGCCTGCTACGCCATCTTCTTCTATCTTAATGGTTATATCACCATGTGTAATTATAATGGGTGATACAGCTATATTAACTCCAGCAACTATGGTTCCAGTTCTTTCATTGATTACAATTTTTTCTATTGGGATATAAGCAACATCTAGTTCTTGAACCTCTGCAAGAAATTCCACCATACTTTTATTTTCAGGACGCTTTAACTTAATAGATTTTGGATCAAGGGCAACAGCTACTTGCATATGATAAATTCCATTTATTGCATTTTGAAGATTTACTGCATTTGCAAAGCTAGAATTTTTAAGACTTAAGGTCACATATTCTTGATGGTATAAGTCTAAGGGAATTTCTCTTTCAACAATACCACCACCATATACGATACCCGCAGTAGCGTGATTTAAAGACCCACCACCTCTTTCATTTTTACCACCAATACTCACTGAGCCTTGAGCAAGAGCGTAAATCTTACCATCAACCCCTTTAAGTGGCGTCATAAGAAGGGTTCCACCTTCTATAGACTTCGCATCACCAATGGCAGATACCGTAACATCCATCGCATCGCCTTGATGCGAGAATGAACTTAATCTTGCCGTTACTACAACTGCAGCAACATTTTTAGACTTAATATCATTTGGATTCATATCAATATTCATAGCTTTTAACATGTTTGCAATAGATTGAAGGGTGAAGATAGAAGTTGTTCCATCCCCTGTTTTGTTTAAACCAACCACTAATGAATAACCAATAAGTTGATTTTCACGCACCCCAACCACCTTGGTGATTTCAGATATCTTAGTTGCTTGAAGACTTACAAACAGTAGTAAAAAGATAAAGATAGATTTCATAGACGTCCTTGCCTTGTGTAGTTATATAACTAGTAGCAAGAGACGTTCCATTAATGATACAAAAATGGGCAAAACTAGCAAAAGCGGTTTCACTTTGTGAAAAGTTTCTTTAGAAAAGCCCATTTTCTACGTTAACACTTGGTTTTCTTCAGCAGAAGGCTCCCGTACCATTGGTACTTAATTTAAAAGTTTCTTTGGGAAAAACTCATTTCTTTTGATTCAAGGTCAGTGAATTATGTAATGTAGTGAGAAAGAGAAGTCTTTCCAAATTTCTTTGTTTTTTTAAGTTTTAAAGAGCCTAGGGTTTTGGGAAGTTCTAAACCTGTCATATGTTCTATTGTCACAAGCTCTACTATTTCAGGAGGGAGAGAGGAAAGCATTTCTAACATCTTAGTATAGATTTCTTCCATCCCTTCTCTAAAAGAAAAAGGAGGATCTACATAAAAGAAGGCCTTTGACGACTTTTGAGTAAGCTCTTTTTTGACCTGTTCTATATTTACAAAGCTATCACCATATATAGAAATACAATTACTTGCACCTAGGCTTTGTATGTTCTTAGTTAAGGTCTTAAAAGCAGCCTTGTCTTTTTCCATAAAATAAACAAATTCGGCCCCACGACTTAAGGCTTCAAGCCCAACAGAACCAGACCCTGAGAAGACCTCAACTAAGGTACAATCAATCACATCAAACTGAATAGTATTAAAATAAGACTCTTTAACAATCACCTTAGAGCTGCGTGTTGTTTCTAAGGAAGGAAGGTCAATTTTCTTTCCCTTATACTTCCCCGCAACAATACTAGCTTGAAGCTTACTCATAAAATTCCTTAACCACTTTTAAGAGATTATTTTTATAGTCTTGAGTTAAGGTCTCAATCTTTTCTTCTAAGGCAAGATAAGGGTCTTGTGCAGAGCTCAAAACCTCTTCATCATAGGCTTTTATACTCTCGATATTAATAATTTTATTATAAAACTTATCTAAGGCAAGATGCAAGCCAGAAGAAGAAAAAGGTTTTTTGATATCTGCGTCTTCTTGGCTTGAAACAAAAAGACTATGATAAGAATCTAATATTTTTTTATCACGAATCACCACATCACACTGTTTTAAAGAGCTTAAATGGTTTTGCAAAAAAAGCTCTATTGAGCGTTGGAGTAAGGGTGACTCACACTGCACGGCTACTTTCATTATGCTTTCCTCTTCTTACATAACCTTAAAGGTTATCTTTATCTCTTTATGAATTGTCTTCTAAATAATAGTGCAAGCTGTAGGCTAAGTCTTCATCCATATCTTTAATGCTTTCACGCATCCAGGTTAAATAGCCTCGCTCAAGTTGAACTATCTCTTCTATATAGCGTCCACTGTATTTTCCAAAAGGAAACTTTTCAAGTAGTATAGGATTTGAGCTTATCTCTATAAGTTGTGAAAGGGTAGCATATTCAAGCAATGAGGCATATAAAAGTTTGATATGCAGGGCATCACTACCTGCTCTGTGCGCTTGTATATGAGTCCCAATTTCTTTTGCTAAGGCTTCTTCTTGTTTATACAGTAAAAGCTCATATCTCAAAAACTGTAAATTAAAAACACCGCATTCTTGAATTAAGGCCTTTGTGCAACGATGTGTATCTATATGCCTCATCTTAGATGAAAAACCTTCTTTAGCAAGCATATCAAGGCTAAACTTCATGTTATGACAAATGAGTATATTGTTTTCATTATTATATTCTTGAAGTACCTTGTAAACCTTACTTTCTTCACAAGAGGGGGCACCTTCTAAGCTTTCATTCGTAATATGATGTAAGGCCATAGCTTCACTACTGATCTTTTTTTTACTCTTACATAAAGAATTATAAGCTTCAAGTTTATTTTCTTCTTCGCAAATAAGACCTAGTTCGCATAAACGGTCTTTTTCTTCTAAACCACTTGTTTCTAAGTCTAAAAAAAGCAACTTAGGCATCTTTGATCCTAACTTTTTTACATCTACTCAGGCCAAAACTAAAGACAAGTCCACCAAAGATAAAAATAAGAAATGTTAGACTCCATCCATTAATCCATTCTATAGGAAAGCCCCCCGTAAAAAGTTTATATAAACCTAAAAATATTACTAAAATAATAAGAATAATCCATAAGGTAACAAAAAGCCATTTTCGCCAAAGCATCGTAACATCAGAGAGTAAGGGCTTTTCTATGCATTCATCCTTACAGTCATAAAGATATAACCTATACCTTCCAATATTATGAAAAAAAACTTCTTTAAAAACAAGCAAGAACATTAGTATTAAACTTAAACTAAAGGATATAGGAAAGGAAAAATAAAACACTTCTTTTAAGGCCATTAAACTTTCTTTGTTTAAGGCATTAGCTCCCTTTGAAATATAAATGGCGAGGGAAAACAAAGATGAGAAAACAAGAGACAAGAGAAGGCTTCTTAACCCAACAAAACCCAACCAAAAAAGATAAAGACGAAAATAAAAAGAATTAACTAGCGGCATCAACGGTAGCAATCATATCATTATAATGCTCTAGTGTCATAAAGCTTTTTTCAAAACGCCAACATAAGATAAACTTAACCACATCTTTTTTTACAGCCTCAGATATACTATCAGAACGGCCAAAATAACCTAAGGAAGAATTTTTAGACTTTGGTCCCTTTGCCTCTTTATCATAAGAGATACAAATAATTTGAACATATCTGTTTTCTTTTATGGCCCCAAGGTCTTGGGCCTGTAGTGAAAGACCGGTGACATTCATGGCCTTATATGTAAAAAGGTCTTCAAACTTAGGGATTTTTTCATCAATTTTCAGGCGTTTATACAAGTCTTTTAGTTTGGCTATATTTTCTTTTCTAGAACCTTCAAAACTTGTAATTTTATTGGTTAATGCTTTTAATCTATCTAATGCTGAACTCATTCAAACACCTTGCTTTTCATATTTTTTTATATAAAGCATAATCTATACCATCTATAATTACTTAAAAAAAGATATCCTCTTCAATCTCTTTCGAGCTTGATTTTTTCTTTTGATATACTCTTTCTTTAGGAGGGTTAGAAAGTTGAAAAAAGCTTAAAAACTTATCTATTAATATATCCGTTTCTTTTATTTCTAAGGCAATCTCATCCACCTCATTAATAAAGCCACCATTTTCAAAAGACAGGGCGGACATATACTGAATCTGTTCTATTATTGATACAATATTTTCATTCATTTTAGTTATTGAATCTAGACCTTGTTTTGATATTTGTACATTCCTATGAATAGCTTGGTCAATAAATACAAATTTCTCTTTAACTTCTTCACCCTCAGACACAAGTTCTTCAACAATATCACTGTTGGCTTCAATCTTTTCAGTCGCTGCACTCATGGATTGAACAAAAACAGATAAGGCCGCATCAACCTCATTAATCGCCTTGTTTGTTCTATCTGAAAGGCTACGAACTTCTTGAGCTACCACAGCAAAACTTCGACCATGTTCTCCTGCTCTGGCGGCTTCAATAGCTGCATTTAGTGCAAGTAAATTGGTTTGATCAGCAATATCACGAATAACTGCTGTGATTTGTTTTAGATTATCTACATCCGATATAAGATGTGAAAATTCATCATTTAATTCATGTGTACTTTCTGCTGTATGAGATATTTTTGAGCTAATGGTGTTAAGACTTTTATTAGTACTGGCTAAGGATTGCTCGCTTTCTTTTGATATCTCAAATATTTCTGTGGAACCTTGTACCGTTTCATCCAAAGAAGCCCGAATTTCATTCAAATGCTGCATTGTTTTTTCAGACATATTATCACTTTCATCCCTTTTAACACGTAATGAATGGGTTAAGTCAGTTAAGGCACTGGCTAAAGAAGTTTGATAGCTACTTCCCTGTTTTACTTCTAATATTGTATCATCTACCTTTTGTACGAACTCATTAAAATGCGTACTTAACTTGCAAAGTTCACCCTTATTAACCTTCATAGGAATACGAATAGTCAAATCACCATCCCCCGTAGAAAGATCACGGGCAATATTTGTTACCATTGAAAGATGATTTAAGATACGAGATCCTGTAAAATAATTCAGTCCTACTAATACACCTGCAAAAACGACAAACAAGAAGCTGAAAAAAAGTAAAAATTCATTTCTTAATTCATCAAAATAATCTGCCTTATTTACACCCGGTACTATCCAAGCGTCCCAGGCAGGAATATATTTAAAGGCAGCTATCTTATGTTGTCCTGTTGTTGCCGAGGTGTATTCATAAACACCACCTTCTTTATGTGAAGTTATATAAGTACCATAATCTGTATGACTAAGATTTTTGCCCTTTTTCTTAGGATGTATAAGAAGGGTCCCATCTGAAGCAATAAGATACACATATCCAGACTTTCCAACAGTAATTTTGTGGATATCGTCTTGAAGGGCCTTGTCTTTATAGGCAAATTTATCCTTATGAGAAATATATAATAGTGTTTTTTCTAAAGAGGTGGCAACAGAAGCAATATCATTTTCCATAATATCATGAATCTTATTTACAGCAATAAAATAAGCAAGAAAGGCAAATATAAGAAGGCTAGTAAGGGCTACAAAAAGATTTAATATAAACTTTGACTTTATAGAATAAAACATTGAAAACATAAGCTACCTACTCTCTTTTTTAGGTCTTTGACTAATCATAGCACATAATATTTTTTTATACAATGAGCCTCGAATAATGCTAATGAACTTTATTTTAACCTTTACTGACTATAATATCATTATTAAAAGACTTAGGCTTAAGACTTCAAGCTTCTTTCTATTTTCACCTTAGGATATTTATGGATTATTTACAAATTGTTGGCCCCACAAAACTTAGCGGAAGTGTTGATATTTCAGGTGCAAAAAATGCAGCCTTACCTCTTATTGCGATGACACTACTGGCTAAAAATGAGGTCACTATAAATAATCTTCCAAATGTGGTTGATATTAAAACCCTTGTAAAGCTTCTCTCTAACCTCGGTGCTACGGTTGACTTAAAAAAAGAGACTGTTAAGATTGACACCTGTTGCCTAACCAACACCAAAGCAACCTACGACATTGTAAAAACAATGCGCGCTTCTATCTTAGTTTTAGGTCCTCTACTTTCACGCTTTGGACATTGTGAGGTTTCTCTTCCAGGAGGATGTGCCATTGGTCAACGTCCTATTGACCTTCACCTTAAGGCCTTAGAACAAATGGGAGCTGAAATTTCCATAGAAGCAGGATATGTTTTAGCAAAGGCGCCAGATGGACTCAAGGGTGCACATATTGTTTTTGATAAGATTACTGTAACAGGGACAGCAAACATCGTTATGGCAGCTGCCTTGGCAAAGGGTAAGACTATCATCACAAATGCAGCCTTAGAACCTGAGGTTGTTCAGCTTTGTGAGGTTTTAAAGGGTGCGGGTATTAGTATTGATGGTATTGGAAGTTCTGAACTAACAATTTATGGAACCGATAGACGCTTAGTTGAGATTGAACCCTTTGAGATTATTCCTGATAGAATTGAAGCGGGTACCTATATGTGCGCCGCAGCTATTACAAATTCTGAAGTTACCATTAATAAAATTCGTCCTGAGCACTTAGAAGCGGTTAGTTCTAAGTTAGAACAAATGGGATTTACACTTGATGTGAAGCCAAGTAGTATTACGGTTAAACCTACAAAAAGTATTAAGGCAGTCGATATAATTACTCAAGAATTTCCTGCCTTTCCAACCGACATGCAAGCACAATTTCTAACCCTTTGTACACAGGCAGATGGGGTTAGTCTTATTGAAGAACGTCTTTTTGAAAACCGTTTTATGCATGTGAGTGAGCTCCAACGTTTAGGTGCAGACATTAAGCTTAAGGGTAATTCAGCAACTGTTATTGGAAAAGTAAAACTAGTAGGTGCTGATGTTATGGCAACAGATTTACGTGCTTCTTCAGCCCTTGTACTAGCAGCCATGGTAGCCAAAGGAACAACAAATGTTCATAGAATTTATCATTTAGACAGAGGATATGTTGAACTAGAAAAGAAGCTACAAAAACTTGGAGCAAATATTAAGAGATTAAAAGAGTAGCTTTTTACACGGGAAACGGAGCTTCCCAAGTTAAAGCTTAAGTAACACTTAGTTCTTTCTATTCACCCTTCACCATCAGCGAAGCGATCCTCTAAAACAAAGCCGAAACCCTCTACCAGCTTATTTATTTTCAAAAATAACTAATTCGTAAATACTCTTTTTAGTTACTAAGGTTTTATTGGGTGCAACTGCACCATTTTGTCTCATCCTAGAAATATCTAAGGTTAAATCATTAACCTCTTGTTCTAAGCCTTCAACATGTTCTTTTAAACGCAAAATAATATCAACACCCGCTAAGTTTACACCCAAGTCACGTGTTAAACGTAAAATCATTTTAATTCTATCTATATCTTTTTGAGAATATAAACGGATTCTTCCACCCGAACGTGAGGGGCATACAAGATTTTCTCTTTCATACTGACGCAGAGTTTGAGGATGAATATCTAAGATTTTTGCAACAATACTAATTAGGTAAACAGGTTCATCATAATGGTGCATATTATTTACTCTCTTTCGTTATTATACTGTTTCAGGTAGTTTATCTTGAAGAACTTGAGAAAGTTCCTCATCCAAAGAATCTACGCTTGGTAAAACGATATTGGCCTTAAGATATAAGTTTCCACGTACCTTTGTTTTACGATTCGTCACACCCATCTCTTTTACTCTAAATCTTTGGCCATTTTTTGTATTTTTAGGCACCTTCAGTGTAATCTCTTTTTCTAGGGTCTCAACACTTACCTTACCACCAAATAAGGCAGATTTTAAAGGCACATCAAAAACCTTAACTAAGTCATCGCCTTCTCTTTCGTAATCAGGGTTCCCCGCCACTGTAATGATAAGGTATAGGTCGCCTTTTTGGCTTCCCATGTCTTTACCCTTACCCTTAACTCTCAGCTTCTCACCATTTTTTATGCCTGCAGGAATTTTAATATCAAAGCTGTCTCCATGCATAGAAACAGAATGTTTTCCACCAAGAACTGAGGTAGAAAAAGCTACAGTTATTTTTGTTTCAATATCTAAGTTCATAGCCTGTTGTCCGAAGCCACCACCGCCAAAGCCACCTGCTCCACCGAATCCGCCGCCACCGCCTTGAGAGAACATAGAACGTAAGATATCATCAAGGTCAGCGCCACCACCTTGTCCACGAGCGAAGTCATGAAAGTTTTGTCCACCAAACATTGAGTCCCCATGCATATCATATTGAGAACGTTTTTCTTTATCACTTAAAATTTCATAAGCAGCATTAATTTCTTTGAATTTTTCTTCTGCATCAGAATCTTTATTAACATCAGGATGATACTGACGGGCTAACTTTCTGTATGCTTTTTTAATTTCTGCTTCACTAGCAGAAGATGAAACTTCAAGTGTCTCATATAAACTTTTACTCATTATCTACCTTAAAATATATTATCTATGATAGATATTATATCACAAGGGTTGAGTCAAAGTCAATCAAGTTGTAAAGAGTGTTAAATTTAAAATTTATAAGAAAGTGTTACAAAGACCTTATCGGGGGCCTGTGTTTTTTCTAGATATTTGCTTTCCTCTGATTGGAAACTATCATCAACTAGAAAAAGAACACTTGAAAGGTCTAGACTTAGAGTAAGGTTATCTTGAACTTGTATTTTTTTGTAAGAAAGAAGTTGGGTAAGAGAAGTTTTTGTATCATTATGATACTGTAAATCATCTCCTGCGTAAGAAGAAATAGTTAAAATAAATAAGCTTATTATAATTCTTTTTAGCATCATTTTCCTTTTTTGTTACCCTAAGTGTACAGTACTTTTATTAACCAATTAACAATCCTATAGTATTGGTTATTTTTTATTATGTTGCTAAATCTAATAATTTAAGATTGTTTTCACTTATATAGATATAAATTGTAAGGAGATACCATCCCCAACACTAGGTTAGAGATAGTATAAAAAAGGAGAGAAAGAGCTTAAGGTCTAATGTAAGAAGTGTCTAATACCTGTTAGGTATAAGGCCATGCCATGTTCATTGGCCGCGTCTATAACTTCTTCATCACGAATAGAGCCACCAGGTTGAATAACGGCTTTTACACCCGCCTCAGCTGCCGCGTCTATAGAATCTCTAAAAGGAAAAAACGCTTCAGATGCAAGGGCTGCGCCGGTTACATCTAAGTTCATAGCCTTTGCCTTTTTAAGAGCACATTGGCTTGCATCTACACGAGAAGTCATTCCCATTCCAACGGCTACCATTGCAGAGTTTTTAACATAAACAACACAGTTAGACTTCACTAAAGACGCTAGCTTCCAAGCGATTTGAATATCTTTCATCTCTTGAGCACTTGCTGATTTTTCAGTCACTAACTTAGAGTTTTCAACCTCATTATCTTTAACCTTATCCGCTTCTTGGAATACAAATCCACCATCTACGTGTTTGAAGTCTAAGATATCATTTGAAAGTATAATTCTATCCGCACCATATTCAAAAAGTTTAAGACGTTTTTTCTTTTCAAAAACAGCCTGAGCTTCAGTAGTAATGCGTCCCGCAATAACAACTTCTAAAAAGATTTCATTCATCTTTTCAGCCATTTCTGCATCTACAACACCATTCACACAAACAACCCCACCAAAGGCAGAAATTGGATCACATTTAAGTGCTTCTTCATAGGCTTGTAAAAGCGTATCTCCAATGGCGAAACCACAAGGGTTACCATGCTTAACAATAGCTACTGCATTTTCATCTCCAAAGGCAGCAGCGATCTTAACACCACCATTAAGGTCATTTAAGTTGTTAAAAGAGGCTTCACCCTTAAGTGTTTTAAAATTGTTTGAGAAATACTTATCAAATTCGTAAAGCGCACCTTTTTGGTGAGGATTTTCACCATAACGTGTATCCATAACCTTAGATCCAACAATGAACTGTTTAGCACCAAAGCCATCATTAAAACGTTTGTTCATGTAATTTGCAATCATAGAATCATACGCCGCAGTATGCTCATACGCCTTAATCATTAAAGAGCGTCTAAATTCAAGAGCACCCTCTTCATTATCAAGAGCTCTCAAAACCGTAGAATAATCTGAGATATCCGTTACTATATAAACAGAATCAAAGTTCTTAGCAGCAGAACGAACCATAGCAGGTCCACCAATATCAATGTTTTCGATAATATCATCAAAGTTATCTGTTTTTTCAATCGTTTCTTTAAAAGGATAAAGATTAACACAAACAAGGTCAATAGCTTCAACACCAAGTTCTTTGGCTTGGTCAATATGAGACTGTTTATCACGTCTGTATAATATTCCCCCATGAACATAAGGGTTAAGTGTTTTAACACGTCCTTCAAAACACTCAGGAAACTTTGTCACCTCATCAATCTCAATAGCAGGAACCCCTGCTTCTTTTAACATTTTAAATGTTCCACCTGTAGAGATGATTTCAAAGTCTTTTGTAACTAAAGATTTAGCAAATTCAACAATATTTGTCTTGTCGCTTACACTGATTAAAGCTCGTTTCATTTTGGGCCTTTTGGAGATATTTATATTAACGGAATTTTAGCTAATTTGAACTTTTAGTTTCATTAGTCAAACTACTTTAACTTCAGACAGTTTTCTCAAAACTCTGTAGAAGATGAGAGCGTAAAACAATGCATAAGTATAAACCTATAAAAATAAGGTTACAATAATTAAAATTCTCAACTAAAGTAATATCAACCATGACTGAACTTACGCAAAAGTTACTGCTTCTTGATACCCAACTAGACACCGAACTCACAAAGGCTCATAAGGCTGCTCAAAAAGTGATGCTCGAAGCTGATATCCTTGCAAAAGAGATTCTAGATGAAGTAAAACAGCGTATGAAGAAGCAAAAAAAGAATGAGATTGATGCTCTTTTTAAAAAAGTCAAAGAACAAAAAAAGATTCAGGAGAAAGTACTGCGTAAACAGATGAAAGATTTTGATGAAGAAATTAAATTTGACACCTTGATCGAAGATCTCATATCTATTGTAAAGAAGAACCTATGCCCTTAGCAAGAGCTGCAGAGTATGGTTTTATTAATGCCCGCTGTCACAGCATGCGTTCGAAACTCATTAGCTATGAAAGATTAACTGAGTTAGCCTCTTCTCAAAGCATAGGAGAACTTTATTCTTCTTTAGAAGAGACGCCTTACGCCCCTTTCATCTCAAGCGTTTCTGCTCAGGGGATACATCAGGGTTTATCAAAGGCCTTTGCCTTTGAACGTAATAAAATAATCCGCGGTCTTAAAAAGTCAAACCAGGAAATATTTAAACTATTTTTTGAAAAGAAGTATGCCTTATTAGATGAGAAAACTAAGCATATACGAGAGAGTAGGCCTGAAGACACTTTTTGTAATATTGACAAAGAGTATATTATCCTACTCAAAAAAAGCCTTCTTCAACTACCACCTAAAGAACAAGGTCAGCTCAAAAAAATAATGGGAAGTTATTTTGATCTACTTAATCTTTATAATCTCGTCAAATTTCGTTTACTTTATAATCACTCCATTGAAGAAACACTAAGCTATATGTTTCCCTATACCCACAACTTCAATATAGATGAACTTTCACTTCTATGTCACCTTAAAAGTTTAAAACAACTTTCCATCAAAATGGAACCTATTTTAGGAAAAAGATTTGACAGTTATGAAAGTTTTCGTAGCGTTTTGTATGCTTATCATAAAAAACAACTTTTAGCCGTATGGAGTTCTTATCCCTTTTCCATATCAATACCCTTTTCTCTCTTGCGATTAATCGAAATTGAGATTTCTGATCTTCGATCCATCACAGCTGGTGTAAGTTTTGATATAAATAAAAACGAAATCATACAGATGATTGTGGGAGGGTAATATTCTTTTTCCTGAAAAAATGCTTCGTATCAATATCAAAATTGAAGCTAAATTTATCAACCTTGTCCTTCAAGATATTGGTAAAACAGCTCTTTTACACATTGACAAGAAACAACATCAACTTATTAATGAGTCAGAAGCAAGCCGAGTCAAAACTTTATTGACCCTCGTGCAAAAGTCCATGAAGATACTTCAGATAGTTCCATCTAAACAGATAGTCAATTTTATTCCTGATAATAAAGACCTCTTTAATGAGATAGAAGAGAAGCTGGTGCTTGTTACAAAAGAGGTTGACGAGCTCTCCTTTCAAACAAAAAATTGCGAACAAGAGTTAGAACATTACAAAAAAGCCTCATCTGTAAATAAAGCCCTCTCCGCTGCAATAGATACACAAATAATATCTAAGCAGTTAAAACAGCTTAAGGTACGTGTTGCTATCATGACAATGGACGCAACAGAGTTATTAAGACTTACGCTAAGACATAAAGAGCTTCTTCTTATTGATCAGCCATTATTTGAACAGACTAATGCCCTTGCCATTTTTTATGAAGAATATGATGATGCTGAGATTAGTCGAGTTTTTAATACCTTTAAAGCCATTGAAATTTCTTTAGACTATTTTTCCACTTCAAGATGGGAAGAACAAAAACAGATACAAGAAAAACTGCATCAAAAGCAACAGGACTTGGCTAATACTTATACTAAACAACTGCAAGACATTGAAAACTTTTTAAATGCTATGTCTGAACTCGAAACAGCAAAGTCATCTTTAGTAGAAGGAGAAGAAGGTCTTGAACTTGAGGGTTGGATTCCTAAAAAATATAAAAAAGACTTTTTTACTAAAATTGAGCATACTAAAATAACCGTCTTTGATGAAGAAGGCGAGGCTCCTGTACTTCTTGAAACACCTCTTATGTTTAAGGCCTTTGAAAAACTTATCAGTGGTTTTTCATATCCAAAATACGGTGAGGTCAATCCCGTAATACCCTTTACCTTCTCTTTTTTATTCCTTTTTGGAATAATGTTTGGAGATGTTGGACATGGTTTTATTTTAGCACTGGCTGGCTGGCTCGTAAAAAAGAAAAGTGAAGAGTATACTGATCTAGGCCAAATCTTTTTTCTTAGTGGCATTTCTTCTACCTTTGTTGGTTTTCTTTATGGTTCTATTTTTGGTTTGCATCATATACTTCCTCCTATTCTTTTTGCACCTATTGAAAATGTCCAAATGACGATTACCTTGAGTATTGCTATTGGTATAGCAATTATAACCCTGAGCTTTTTATTGCATATGATTACTGCTATAAAACGAAAAGAGCTTCGTCTTTTATTTGCAGGTGAAGGAAGTGTATTATGGTTATTGGTCTACTGGTTTACTATCGGAATTCTTGTCAAGTCACTGGTTCAAAAACTCAATATCACCTATGAATCTATCATTTTAGTTCTACTTTTAGTAACTATTTTTATTCAAATGATACGTAAAACACATCAAACTACACAGTCTGTTATTGACCTCTTGCGTGAGTTCATGGATACCATAACAAACACCCTTTCTTTCCTTCGTATCGGGGCCTTTGCGCTTGCTCACGGAGCTCTTTTTATTGCTGTTTTTAGTATTGCGCAAATGGTGAGTGAAAGTCATGGGGAATCTTTTTTATATTGGATGTCTATTATTTTAGGTAATATTGTTATTATTGTATTAGAAGGTGTTGTTGTGACCATTCAAACCTTAAGGTTGGAATATTATGAGTTTTTTAAACGATTTTTCAAGGGAGGCGGTCTGCCCTATACACCTTACACATTTGGAGGAAAGAATGAAGACTAAAAGATTGTTTGTATTTTCATTATTGTTTTTACCCCTTATTTTATCTGCAACGGAATCTGTCATCTCAGATGATGGTGTTGCTTATATTGCGGCAGCCCTTGCTGTAGGCCTATCAACGATTGCAGGTGGTATTGCTGTTGGACTAGTTGGGGCAGCAGCCATGGGCGCTATAGGTGAGAAACCTGAACTCTCAGGAAAGGCCCTTATATTTTTAGGCTTGGCTGAAGGTATTGCTATATATGGTCTAATTATTGCCATTATGATTTTGGGTAAAACGGGATGAAACTCGTTATTGTGGGAAACGAAGATGAATGCCTTGGTTTTTCACTTGCGGGTATTAAAGGTATTATTGTAAGTGATGAACTTCTTTTTATTGAAGAAATGCACCATTTATTGAAAGACCCTGACATTGGTGTTATTGCCGTTGTGGACCGTTACTTTTCTGTCTTTGCAGAACACTTCAGTGAATCACGAAAAAAACATGCGATTCCTGCTGTTGTCTTCCTTCCTTCTATAGATGGAACACACCATAAAACGAGTTTAAAGGAGTACCTTGCAAATATCCTTGGCATCAGACTTTGACCGTTTTTCACAAAAGATCAAGTCACATATAAATATTGACATCAAAAAAAAGACAGATGAAGCCTTGGCTTATGCTCTTGAAAAAAAGCACAAGACCTCCCAAGAAGTAGACCTTTACTTGCAAAATGAACAGCATGCTTGGGAAAAAGAGTATCAAGAACAAGAAAAGCAAGCCTATAGACAGATTAAAAATGATATGAGTAAGCAGTGGAGTGACTTTAAAAAAGAGCGTGAAAAAGTACTAAGAGTACAGATACAAGAGAAGATTGAAGAGATCTTTCCAAGCTTAGCTGAATCATTTATTTCCTGGGTCTGCAAAAATTACACCCAAGGTACCTTTCATCTACCAAAGGCATATATCTCACTTATTAATACAGATCAGTTTCACCTAAGTGAAAATAATCAAGACGGCATCATCTTCAAAGATAAGAACCTTTATATTGAATATTCTATTGAACGAATTATGGATGAACTTAATGAAGAAATTTCTTCAGCAATAAATTTTAAGGGGAATGAATGGCAAGTATAAGCTACATCTCAGGGCCCATTGTCAAAGTACGTCTTCAAGGAGAAAATGTTCGTATGCAAGATGTGGTTTATGTTGGTAAAATGGGTCTTGTAGGCGAAGTAATTGAAAGAGAGAGAGAGCTTGCTATTGTTCAGGTTTATGAAGAAACTGATGGTCTTACACTGGGTGAAGAAGTCCTATTTACTTCCCAGATGCTCAGTGCAGAGCTTGGTCCAGGGCTACTTGGATCGATTTATGATGGAATACAACGTCCTCTTAAACAGATCGGGTCTAAAATGCACAAGGGACTTAAGCTCGATGCCCTTGATAAAAAGAAAGGCTGGGACTTTATCCCGGCTGTCAGCCTTGGGCAAAAACTTGAAGCAGGCGCAGTGATTGGACATGCTAGCAAAGACAATGGCTTTACCTATAAGATTTTAGTTCCGCCTAATACAAGTGGTACCGTAGATTTCATTTTAGAAAAAGGCAAATATACTATTGAAGAAACCATCTTGGAATTTGATGAGGGTGAAAAACTTTCTATGGTACAAAGATGGCCTTTACGTACAGCTCGTCCCTTTAAAGAGCGTATTTTATCTCCAAAACCTATGATAACGGGACAAAGAGTCATCGACTTTCTTTTCCCAATCGGAGAAGGAGGAAGTGCCTCTATCCCAGGAGGATTTGGTACAGGTAAAACTATTTTACAACAAACCTTAGCCAAGTGGAGTGACGCAGATATCATTGTTTATGTAGGTTGTGGTGAACGTGGAAATGAGATGACCGAAGTGCTTCAGGTCTTTCCCGAACTTGAAGATCCTAAAAGTAAACGTAAGCTAATTGAGAGAACGGTTCTCATCGCAAATACATCAGACATGCCTGTTTCTGCCCGTGAAGCTTCCATATATATGGGCCTCACAATTGCTGAATATTTTCGTGATATGGGATATACCGTTGCCTTAATGGCAGACTCCACTTCTCGTTGGGCTGAAGCTATGCGCGAACTTTCTGGACGCATGAACGAGCTTCCAGCTGAAGAAGGTTTTCCTTCTTATCTTGCTTCACGTATTGCCTCAATTTACGAACGTGCAGGCGCTGTTGAAACACTTGCAGGTGATACAGGTGCCATTACAATGATTGGTGCTGTTTCTCCTCCAGGCGGTGATTTTTCTGAGCCTGTCACACGTCATACCCAACGTTTTACTTCTGTATTTTGGGCCTTAGACAAGGAATTGGCGAATGCTAGGTATTACCCTTCTATCAACCATGTACTTAGTCACAGTGCCTATGCAGATACGGTAAAAGCATGGTGGGAAGACGCTCATCCAGGTTGGTTTGAACTTCGGTCTTGGCTTATAGATTTACTTCATCGTGATGATAAACTACAACGCATTGTGAAACTTTTAGGAAGCGAGGCTCTACCCGAAGATCAGAAGCTAACACTCTTTATGGGAAACTTAATCAAAGAGTTCTTTTTGCAGCAAAATGCCTTTGATAAAATTGATATGTTTTGTGCCCCTAAAAAACAGATGCGCATGGCACGGGCACTAAAAGACATTAACGACTGGTGGGAACGATGTTATACTCAAAAAGGCATCCCCATTTCACAACTCGCAGATCAGTCCTGTATACGAGAACTTCTCTCAGCACGAGAAGGAATTGAGAATACACATACAGATTGGTTCGATGATTGGCAGATACAGATGACAGAGCAATATAAAGATTTACTTCRAAATTTTGGAGAAATCACATGATTATAGAATATACAGGTGCACAAAGACTAAAAGGGTCCCTCCTGTTTTTTGACCCCATTGAGGGTGTTCAGTATGGTGAAAAAATTATCATTCGTTCAGATACAAAAACATTAAATGGAAAAGTCTCCGAACTTTCAGAAAAAGTGATGCTCATTGAAATTCTAGGTGACTCTTCGGGTTTAGATATCGAAAATCTAAAGATTCATTTGACGGGGAGTACATTTGAACTTGGGGTAAGTGAAAAAATGCTCGGTCGTACACTTAATGCCTTTGGTGAGCCCACCGATAAAAAAGGTGAGATAGTTTATGAAAAGCATCTCCCTATTGGAGGTTCAGCCTATAATCCTGCTCAAAGGCATTATCCAAAGGATTTTATCCAAACAGGAATATCTGCTATTGATGGCTTAAACAGCTTAATAAAAGGACAAAAACTCCCTATATTTTCTGTTGCAGGAGCAGCTACAAATGAGTTAACTGCCCAATTAGTACGGCAAATTCGACCATCAAATAAAAAATCGGCTGTTGTCTTTGCGGCAATGGGAATTAAGTACGAAGATGCCCGGTATCTTATGCAAAGTATCAGCGCCGGTGGAAATTTTAACTCCACTGCTATTTTTTTAAATCTGGCAGATGAGCCAAGTATTAACACCCTGCTTTTGGCGCGTACTGCATTGACCTTTGCTGAATATCTGGCCTTTGAAAAGGGATATGATGTTGTAACGGTCTTATACGATATGACTAATTACTGTGACGCATTAAGAGAAGTGTCTTCACGCAGAGAAGAAATTCCTAGTCGAAAAGGCTATCCTGGGTATATGTACAGTGATCTCGCTTCTATTTATGAACGCGCAGGTATCTTAAAAAACAAAGAAGGTTCACTCACCCAGATACCAATTTTAACGATGCCAGATGGTGATATTACCCACCCAATTCCTGATTTAACCGGATATATTACAGAGGGACAAATCGTACTTGAGAGAGAACTTCAACAAAAAGGAATCTATCCTCCTATTAATATACTTCCTTCTTTGTCTCGCTTAATGAATCATGGAACATCTGACCAACACCGTAGACTCTCAGCAGAGATTTATTCTGCTTACGCGAAGGCTAAAAAAGCACAAATGCTTGCCTCTATTATTGGTGAAGGTGAGATGGGAGAGGCTGAAAAGGGTCATCTAGCCTTTGGAAAAGCCTTTGAAAGTCGTTTTTTAAACCAAGACAAAAATGAAGAACGCACCCTTGAAGAAACACTCTGTATTGGTTGGGAATTACTTAAACTTTTACCCCTAGAGTCACTCACACGACTTAAACCAAAAGATATTTCTGAGCACCTTCAATGATACATGCACACAATAAAACCGCTCTGCTAGAGTTAAAAAAAGACCTTGAACTCGTGCATAATGGAGCTGAAGTCCTTGAAGAAAAACGAAATATTTTACTTAAAGAGATTATCTCTCTTTTGGACAAGGTCGAAGAAGAGCGTTCAGACTTGAATGAAGCGGTACTAAAGAGTTATAGCTTGCTCAAAAAGGCCTTTATGGAGAACGGTAAAGAGCATTTGAAAAAAGAAGCTGCCTTGCCCATCTTTCGTGGTAAATTGCATGTATATGAAAAAAGCTTTATTGGTATTCTCACCCCAAAAATCAATTATGAGTTGCAACAGGTTCGCTTTCCTTTAAGTATTAGTTCTGAAACACTGTTCTTAGAAGTCGCCAGAAAATCTTTTATTGAAACAACTTCTAAAATATTAGCACTAAGTGAGATTGAATTAAAAGCATGGAAACTCGCAGAAGAACTCAAAAAAACTGTAGTCAGGGTAAATGCCCTTCAAAAATATTATGTTCCAGAATATGACAAGGCTATAAAAGAGACAACTGCTTCCCTTGAAGAGGTTGAGCGGGAGTTTTTAATCATTATTAAAAAGTCTAAAAAGAGATAAACCTTTCTTAGCCCGCCGTATCCATCTCTAAGCTCATCAAATACATATCCTCACCATCAACCACCTCTACTTCTAAGCTCTCACACTTTACCTTATATATACTATTTTCTTCCACGAAGGTCTAAGACTCATCGCTATTCACTTGAGTAAACGTACAAAAAGACCATGATTATGTACATACTTAAATTTAAATTCTATATATATTAGCAGACTTAAATGAGTAAGGTACAATAGAGTCAATTGTAATATTTTCTATATGATTAAGGGTATATATGTCCAGTGTCTTGAGATAGTTTAAGAGGACTTCTTCCATCAAAGGAACCGCAGCTACTACGGCTTGTGAAAGTGAGAACTCCGTTGCTTCTACAACAGTTGGTACAACACCCATAATCATTGTCTTAGGACGGTCTCCAACTAAGTCCATCATAATAAGGGTTTGAAGCATTTCTACTTCATGAGCACTTCCCTGCCAATCAACCGCGTCAGGAACATCCTCAAAATTAAAAAAATAGAGTTCGCCAGCCTTAACATTTGCTGCATTTATGGTGTCAATTATGATAATTTCATCATACTCAACCATCATGGGAATAAGCCTTTGAGCCAAGGTTCCACCATCAATAATATCAAGTTTAGTGTCTCCTTCGAAGCTATACTTTTTACCGATATAATTGATAAAGTGGACACCTATCCCCTCATCTCCAAACAACAAATTACCTATGCCTAAGAGTAGAACTTTCATGTATCTCCATTTTATTTTTTATTAAGATAATAATCATATCCTGTAAACATAACATCCAAGGCCCTATGTTTAAATCGAATAGCCGACCAAATAAGCATATACACATAAATAGGGACAAAAATTAAAGTTCCCCACAACTTTAAACTAAGCCCATCTTCTAAGTAACCTAATAATTTCGCTGCAATAAGAATAAATCCAAATTTAATATGCAAAGAAATCTACTGCGCATAAACAAGATTATCACTTGATTTTCCCAGTGAAAGAAAGGATATATCTTCAATACCCTCTTGCTCTGAGTTATATATAAAAGACTCCTCCTTCTTTATTCTTAGACTTTTGTAAATATATTGAACCCAGTCTTAATACGTAGCTCTACTACTTAATGGGTTTACTTTAAACTCACTAATCTCGGTGCCCTTTATATCCATAACATGTACGGCACAGGCCAAACAAGGATCAAAAGAGTGCACCACACGTAAAATTTCCAAGGGAGAAGAGGTGTCAGCAAGGTGAATACCAATAAGAGACTCTTCATAAGGTCCACGTATACCCGAAGCATCTTTAGGTGAAGCGTTCCAGGTTGTTGGTACCACCGCCTGATAATTCAAGACCTTAGCCCCTTCAATACGAACAAAATGTGCCAATACACCACGGGGAACTTCAAAGATGCCACGTCCTTTTGCTTCTTGGGGGAGATCTTCAAAAACATACTTTGTCCATGTCTGTTCATCATAATATTTTATATTTTCTATTAAGTCACTGCAAAAATCAAAAATATAGTCACAACAGATCTGTGCTTCTACTGCACGTGCAGCGTTACGCCCAAGGGTCGTAGAAAAGTCTATCAACTCAAGTCCTGTTGCATCCATAAAACTCTGCATATAAGGCCTAACGACTTTTGATCCTTTTAAATAAGCTATTATCATCCGTGAAACGGGTCCAACCTCCATTGGTTTTCCCTTATAACGAGGTGCTTTAATCCAAGAATATTTACCTTCTGTCTTTAAACTACCATCATCATTTAAATCCGTATAAAAGGGCTCGGTTGTTTCATCATAAGGAGAGGCAGGTTCATCATCACTGTACCAAGAGCGTGAGGCTTCCTCGGTAATATAAGCATCATCAAAGGGCTCAATATTTTCAAAATCATGTGAAGTGATGACACCTCCTTCAAAAAGTTGAGCTGATTTACCAAATCTATAACCACCAACGGCCATAAAATTACCACTACCTCGTCCATGCCCCGATTTTATTTCATCTTTATAGGCCTTGACTGCCATCTTCATATCAGGGATATAAGCACGTTGTATAAACTCTTGCGCGTCCTTTATGATATCCATAAAGTCATTAAGTCGTTGGGGGTTAAGCATATCCGCTACACTCGTCACTCCGCCGACAACAAGGTTTTGAGGATGCGGTGTCTTACCCGCAAAGATAGAAATTGCCTTGCTCATCTCACGCTGAATACGCAGGGCTTCAAGATAATGGTTCATATGAATAAGATTCTCTTCTGGCGTAAACTTATAGGCACTGTGTCCCCAATACCCATTGGCAAAAAGTCCTAATCGTCCTGCTTTGACAAAGGAACTTAACTTTTTCTTGACCTCATTTAGGTGTCCTTGAGAATTTCTATAGGGATGTTCATGATACTTATTCGCTGTTTCAACAGCCTTGTCAATGTCTGCGTCAAGGGCACTCAGAACGTCTACATAATCAAGCGAATGCAGATGATAATAATGAATAATATGATCTTGAACAAAAAAAGCAAGTGTCACAAGGTTTCGAATAATCTCTGCATTTTTAGGCGGAACGATACCGTAAGCATCTTCTACCGCACTAATAGATGCGCGATAATGTACATTCGTACACACCCCACAAATACGCTGTGCTATCAGACCAACATCACGAGGATCACGTCCCTTGAGTATTATCTCAATCCCACGAAAAAGCTGTCCTGAAGCCCAAGCTTCCGTAACTATATTATTTTCATCTACCTCAACTTCAATACGCAGGTGGCCCTCTATCCGTGTGATCGGATCTATAATAATCTTTTTACTCATCTTCTTCCTCTTCTAGGGGTCTGTGATTTGCATATTTATCAAAGGCTATCTTACCTGCACCACAGGCAAAGCATCCATGTCCGGCCTGTACGGGCCAACTTGTTCCCTCATTAAACTTCACTAATGGACAGTTGAGATTAGCATAAGGACCCTTGCATCCCATCTTAAACAGGCACCACCCTTTTTTAGCTCCTTCATCTCCCCACTCCAAAACAAATTCATCAAGATCATAATGACCGCGGCGCTCACAGTTATCATGTATGCGAAAACCGTAAGCCCATAGAGGGCGGTTCTTTTCATCAAGTTTTGGCATTTCATCAAACATAATAAAGTGTAAAAGAGTCCCAACAATATTGATCGGATTTACAGGACATCCAGGAAGATTAATAATATCATCTCTGCCCAATGCCTCACTTACTCCAACTGCCCCCGTAGGATTGGGCTTAGCGGCAACGACTCCTCCATCAAAAGCACACGAACCTACAGCAAGAATGGCCGCGGAATTTTTTGCAACTCGTTTAAGTAAGGCATGTCCTGTTTCCCCTTTTGCTCCTATACGCAAGAATTTACCCTCCATGCCTAAAGGAATTGCACCTTCAACTATCAATATATACTTTCCAGCATCATTTTTAATAATACTATCCAGTACTGATTCAGATTGGTCACCCGAAGCAGCCATCAAAAGTTCATGATAATCTAAAGATATATATTGCAAAATAAGATCATCAATCTTCGGATGAGCCGACTTGATAAAGCCTTCAGAGTTCCCGGTACAGTCCGCCAATTCCAACCAAATTATTGGTATCTTATTAAGATGCTGTACCCCTTCACTAACTAAGGGTTCATAATCAGGGCCTAAATGCATATTTGCCGTAAGCATAGAAACCCATTTGTTATATTCCTGACCCATATCAAAGGCTTCAATTGCTTCTTCAAGATTATCCTCATCTATCATGTTTTTAGGATGAAGGGCATTAAACTTATTTATGCGACGATGTACTGCTTCGAGTTCTTCTGTCCTAATTTTAGCCTCACGTTC